>JBMZAX010000001.1:0-191475 GCA_049611805.1 Parvibaculales bacterium
TCGTGCCGAGGTGCGCGCGTGGCTGGAAGCCAATGCCAAGCCGAAAGACCCGAACAAGGCGCGGGCCGGTCGCTCGAACAAGGCCGAGGCCGACCGTCTGGCAAGCGCGCGCGTCTGGCAGGCCAAAAAAGCCGAAGCCGGTTACGCCGCCATCACCTGGCCGACCGAATTTGGCGGTCTGGGCGGCTCGCCCATTCAGTCTGTCATTTATTCGCAGGAAGAATCAAACTTCGAAGTGCCCGGCGGGTTTTTCGATATCGGGCTGGGCATGTGCATTCCGACCATGATGGCATGGGCCACCAAGGAGCAAAACGAGCGCTTCGTGAAACCGGCACTTTATGGCGAAGAAATATGGTGCCAGTTATTTTCCGAGCCGTCTGCCGGTTCTGACGTTGCAGGCCTTCGCACCAAGGCCGAACGCGACGGTGACGACTGGGTTATCAACGGCCAGAAGGTCTGGACATCGGGCGCGCATTATTGCGATTACGGCATTATCGTCACCCGCTCTGACCCGACCGCGCCGAAGCATAAAGGGCTCACATTTTTCTTCCTCGACATGAAGTCGCCGGGCATTGAGGTTCGGCCCATCAAGCAGATGTCGGGCGAGGCGAATTTCAACGAAGTGTTTTTCACCGATGTGCGTGTGCCCGACAGCCAGCGTCTTGGCGATGTGGGCGAGGGCTGGAAAGTTGCCCTGACAACGCTGATGAACGAGCGCCTTGCGATTGGGCAGGGCAGCGGCGTTGACTATACCGAATTGCTGAAACTGGCGCGCCAGACCGAGCTGGAAACCGGCCCGGCCATCAAAGACGCCAATGTGCGCGAGCATCTGGCAGATTGGTATGTCGAAACGCAAGGTCTGAAATACACCAAATTCAGAACCCTGACGGCGCTTTCCAAGGGCGAGACACCGGGCCCCGAAAGCTCGATCGGTAAAATCGTCTCCGGCCCGAAAATGCAGGATCTGGCCTCTTTCGCTATGGATTTGCAAGGCCAAGGCGGCATTTTGCAGGGCGATGAAGATGCCGAAATGAACGCGGCGTTTCAAAACCAGTGGATGTGGGGCGCCGGCTACCGCATTGCCGGTGGCACGGATGAAATTCTGCGCAATATCGTCTCCGAGCAGGTGCTTGGCCTGCCGCAGGATATTCGCGTCGACAAAAAAGTGCCGTTCAACGAATTGCCGGGCAGTGGCCGCAAATAAACCGCCGCTTGCGCGTTAAAACACAAGGCCGTCTGCCCGAAACCGGGCGGGCGGCCTTTTTCATTATCGGGCATGTCTTGAAGCCGGTCTTGAAGCAAGTGCCAAAACGCGCCAAAAAGGGGCATGAACGCCTCGCATCAGTTTTGTGTCGCCCCGATGATGGAATGGACAGACCGGCATGACCGGTTTTTTCTGCGTCTCATCACCCGGCATACGCGCCTGTATACCGAAATGGTGACGGCGGACGCCATCCGCTTTGGCGACCGCGCGCGTCTGCTGGATTTTGATGCCGCCGAGCATCCGCTTGCCTTGCAATTGGGCGGCAGCGACCCGACCACATTGGCCGAAGCCGCCAAAATCGGCGAGGATTGGGGATATGACGAAATAAACCTCAATGTCGGGTGCCCGTCCGACCGTGTGCAATCGGGCGCGTTTGGGGCCTGCCTGATGCGCGAGCCCGATTTGGTGGCCGCGTGCATGGCGGCCATGCGCGAGGCCGTGAAAATACCCGTCACCGTGAAATGCCGCATCGGGGTGGACGACCAAGACCCGGAAACCGCCCTGCCGCAACTGGTTTCAAGCTGCCGCGAGGCAGGGGTCGAGATATTTATCATTCATGCCCGCAAAGCCTGGTTGGAGGGGTTGAGCCCGAAGGAAAACCGCGAAATTCCCCCGCTCGATTATCCGCTGGTTTACAGGCTGAAACAGCAATTTCCGGACCTTACGATTATCATTAATGGCGGCATTGAAACGCTGGCTGACACACAAACCCATCTCGCAAAAGTCGACGGGGTGATGGTCGGCCGCGCCGCCTATAAAACCCCGTATTTTCTGGCCGATATTGACCGGCTGATTTTCGGTGCCGACGAAGCGCCGCTGGCGCGCGATGAAATCGTCGAGCGGCTCATTCCCTATGCCGAAAGGCTGGTCGCGCAAAACACGCCCTTGCACGCGCTGACGCGGCATTTGATGGGGCTTTATCAGGGCTGTCCGGGCGGGCGCTTGTGGCGGCGTTATTTGAGCGAAAATGCGGTCGGCGCAAATGTGCCCGCCTCGGTTTTGCGAGGCGCGCTGGAGGTGGTGCAGACCCAACGCGCGGGCGCGGCACTGGCTTCGTGATGGACGCGCCGCTGACAGCCAATATGGTTCTGCTGACGCTCGGCCTGCTGGCATCGGGCTATGTGTCCGGCATTATTGCGGGTCTGTTGGGCGTTGGCGGCGGCATTATTCTGGTGCCGGTGCTGTTTCAGACATTTGTCTGGTTTGATTTTCCCGCGCATTTGCAGATTCACATGGCGGTCGGCACGTCGCTGGCGATTATCTGCTTTACCGGCGGGCAGTCGGCGCGCAGCCATTTGAAACGCGGCGCTGTCGATATTGATATTTTGCGAAGCTGGGGCGTGTTTGTCGGGCTGGGCGCTTTATCGGGTGCGCTTTTGGCGCGTCTGATTGTACCGGACGGGCTGAAGCTGATTTTCGCCACGCTTGCGCTGGTGCTGGGCGCGCGCATGTTGCGCGGGGCAAAACGGCAGGGCGGCACCGGCCCGACACTTTCCGAGCGCGTGCAAAAACTATTGGCCGGCGTCACCGGTTTTCTATCGGCTTTGATGGGCATTGGCGGCGGCACATTGTCCGTGCCCTTGTTGGGGGCCGCCGGGCGCGACATGCACCGCGCCGTGGCGACCTCGGCCTGCCTCAGTGTCATCATCGCGATACCCGCCGCGCTCGGCTTTATGATTGGCGGCTGGTCGCTGCCGGATTTGCCGCCCTTCACACTTGGCTATGTGCATGTTTTGGCGCTGGCGGTCATGATACCGGCCAGCATGTTGGGCGCGCCGACGGGCGCACGCTTTGCCCATTTGCTGAGCGCGCGCCGGTTGGAACTGGTTTTCGCAGGGTTTCTTCTGTTGAGCGGCACCCGCATGGTGCTTGCGCTGGTTTAGGCGGCGTCAGAGCTTCTGGTCATATTCGCCAACTTCTTCATAGCCCGACAATAAAGCGTCAATGGCGGCGAACATGGCGCGCATATTTTCATCCGAAACCGGGCTTTCCACCACGACAACCAGTCCCGGCTTATTGGATGAGGCGCGCACCAGCCCCCATGTGCCGTCTTCAACCGTGATGCGCACGCCATTGACGGTGACGAGATCGCGGATTTTCTGGCCGATCAGCGTTTCGCCCTGTTCGGCCATTGCCTCGAAATGCGCGACCACGCGGTCAACCACCTCATATTTTTCAGTATCCGCGCAATAGGGCGACATGGTGGGCGAACTGAAGACCTGCGGCAGCGCGTTGCGCAAATCGGCCATTGAGCGGCCTTGCGCATTTTCCAGCATGTCGCAAATCGCAACGGCCGTCACAAGGCCGTCATCATAGCCGCGCCCGATCGGCGGGTTGAAAAAATAATGACCGCTTTTTTCAAAGCCTGCCAGCGCGCCCGTCTCCACCGTGTGGCGTTTCATATAGCTGTGGCCGGTTTTCCAATAATGCGTGGTGGCACCGGCGGCCTGCAATTCGGGGTCGGTGGCAAATAATCCGGTGGATTTCACATCCGCTACGAACACGGCATTTTCGTGCTTGCCGGCAAGGTCGCGGGCAACAAGCACGCCCATTTTGTCGGCGAAAATCTCGACACCTTCATTGTCCACCACGCCGCAGCGGTCGCCGTCACCGTCAAAGGCAAAGCCGATATCGGCCTGATGCGCCAGCACCGTGTCGCGCAAAGCATGCAACATGCCCATGTCTTCGGGGTTCGGATTGTGATTGGGAAAGCTGTGGTCGAGGTCGCAATGCAGCGGTATCACCTCAACGCCGATTGCCGACAGCACATCCGGCGCAAATGCGCCCGCCGTGCCATTGCCGCAGGCGACAACGGCCTTGATTTTCCGGCTCAATGGCGCGCGTGCGCTGAGGTCGGCCTTATAGCGTTCGGCCATGCCGGGCACGAAGCGATAGCTGCCGCCATCGCGCGCAACGCCTTTATTTGCCAGCACCGTGTCGCGCAACTTGTCCATCTCATCGGGGCCGAAGGTCAGCGGCCGCGCCGCGCCCATTTTAACCCCCGTCCAGCCATTTTCATTATGACTGGCCGTCACCATCGCTACGGCCGGAATATCCAGATCGAACTGCGCGAAATAGGCCGTCGGCGACAGCGCCAGCCCGATATCATGCACGGCGACACCGGCACTCGTCAGGCCGTTGATGAGCGCCAGCTTTATCGATTGCGAATAAGACCGATAATCATGCCCGACAACAATGGCCGGTGTTTTGTCCGTGTCCAGCAGGTCGTGGAGAACATTGCCAAGCCCGAAGCCCAGCGCCTGAATGCCCATCAGGTTAATCTCCTGGGGAAACAGCCAGCGCGCATCATATTCGCGAAACCCTGTGGGCTTCACCAGCGGCGTGGTTTCAAATTCCGGTGCGTTGGCATCAATCTGGTCTTTGGGAGGCGGAAACATGGGCGACCTTTCTTAGCGGGCAAAAATTACATAAACCATTACACAAATCTAAGGGTGCATAGCATAATTATATGCCCATTTGTAACTCGACACACGCTCATCTATAAGGGCTTATGGCCGATAAAGACGGAAGCAAAATAAATCCGAAAAAACAGGAAATTGTGCGTCTGGAACGCACCAACCGTCCTGCGCCCGAAATTTCGCTGCACGGGCTGCCCGAATTTCTGCCCGGTTGGGTGTGGCTGACCGGTGCCGGGCCCGGTGATCCGGGCCTGTTGACGCTGCACGCGGTCAATGCGCTTCAGCAGGCCGATTGCGTGGTCTATGACGCGCTGGTGAGCGAGGATATTTTGTCGCTGACACGCACCGACGCCGAGCTGATTTATTCGGGCAAGCGCGGCGGCAAACCCTCTTTGCGTCAGGAAGATATTTCGCGCCAACTTGTGTCGCTGGCACAAGAAAACAAGCGCGTTTTGCGCTTGAAGGGTGGCGACCCGTTTGTTTTCGGGCGCGGCGGTGAAGAGGCCCAAGCGCTTGTGCAGGCGCATATTCCGTTTCGCCTTATTCCGGGCATTTCCGCCGGTATTGGCGGGCTGGGCTATGCGGGCATTCCCGTCACCCACCGCGAGGTCAACCATGCCGTGACCTTTGTTACCGGCCATTTGGCGGGCAAGGACACGCCCGAATTGCTCGATTGGGCGGCGATTGCCAAGGCGACCCCGGTTATCGTCATCTATATGGCGATGAGCCGATTGGCGGCAATCGCCGATTTGCTGATGCAAGCGGGCCGTGACAGCGGCGAAAAAATAGCCATTGTGACCCATGCCACCATGCCCGAACAGCGCGTGGTAACCGGCACGCTGGGCGCGGCGGCGGCGGCGTTGGCAGACAAATATAACCTGCAACCGCCATCCATCATCGTCATTGGCGATGTGGTCGATCTGCACAATGAATTATCGTGGTTTGGTGCCGCTTTTGAAGGTCAGGACTGAGAATTTTCAAGCCGTGACGGTAATTCGTCAATAATGGCCTGTTTTTCGGCATTGGTGAATTTCTGCCAATTGCCAATTTCGCCAAGTTTGCGCCCGCACCCGATGCAAAAACCGCTGCGCGCCGAAACGGCACATACGCGAATGCACGGAGAGGGGATGTCTTGCGGGGTGTCCATGCGCGCGAGCATAGGCGTTTGGCCGTGATTTGGCAATTTTGCCGCCTCCGCAAAGGGTCATTTTCGGTCGGAAATAAACCATAACTGCGTCATTTTATCCCTAAAGGCGGATTGATTTGCACCGGCTTTTGGGTCATCTTTCAGGCAATCATTAAGGAGTGTAATCATGGATGTAGATTTTACGCCGGAAGACATGGCTTTCCGCGAGGAAGTGCGGAGCTTTATTGAAGAAAACTACCCGAAGCATTTGGGTTCGCTGGACCGCGGTGACATGTCCAAGGAAGACCTGCTGGCTTGGCACAAAATTTTGCACACCAAAGGCTGGGTTGCACCAAGCTGGCCGGCAGAATTTGGCGGCACGGACTGGACGGTCACGCAGCGCTATATTTTCAACGAAGAAAGCGCCCGTCACGGCACTATTCCGCCCATGCCGTTCGGCGTGCAAATGCTTGGACCGGTGATTTACACCTTTGGCAATCAAGAGCAAAAAGACTGGGTTTTGCCCGGTATTTTGTCCGGTGAAGACTGGTGGTGTCAGGGCTATTCAGAGCCCGGCGCAGGTTCCGACCTTGCCGCGCTGAAAACCAAAGCCGTGCTTGAGGGCGACGAATATGTCGTCAACGGCCACAAAATCTGGACAACTTTGGCCCAACACGCCGATTGGATGTTCTGCCTCGTGCGCACAACATCGGGCGAAAAGCGCCAAGACGGCATTTCCTTCCTGCTCATCGACATGAAAACGCCGGGCATTACCGTGCGCCCGATCATCACCATTGATGGCGGCCACGAAGTTAACGAAGTGTTTCTGGAAGATGTGCGTGTACCGGCGAAAAATCTGGTCGGTGAACAAGACAAAGGCTGGACGATTGCCAAGTTTCTGCTGGGTAATGAGCGTTCCGGCATTGCCGGCGTTGCGCGGTCGAAAAAAGCCATTGACCGCTTGCGCGAAATTGCGCGCGGCGAGTTGGAAAATGGCGACCCGCTGCTGTCATCGGCTGATTTCTCGCGCAAAATTGCCGAATTGGAAGTTGACCTGACCGCGCTTGAATATACCGAATTGCGGACATTGGCGGCTGAAAGCCAAGGGCAGGGGCCGGGGCCGGAAAGCTCGATCCTCAAAATCAAGGGTACCGAGATTCAGCAACGCATCACCGAGCTGACAATGGAAGCCGTGGGCAATTATGCCGCGCCATGGGTGCCGCAATTGGATGTCGGCGACAATTATCTGGCGATTGGGCCGGAGCAAAGTCACGGCGTTTCGCAAACATATTTTAATACGCGCAAAACATCGATTTATGGTGGATCAAACGAGATCCAACGTAATATCATCGCAAAAATGGTTCTTGGCCTTTAAGGCCAAGAGCGCTTAATTACAGGGCGTGAATATCAGACCTTAAGCACGGGGGAATAATCGTGGATTTCAGTTTTACCGAGGAACAGACGCTGCTGCGCAACATGGTGCAGAGCTTCGTCTCCGACAATTATGATTTTGACACGCGGATGAAAATTGTCCGTAGCGAAGACGGCATGGATCGTGCGATCTGGCAGCAATTTGCCGAATTGGGTCTGCTGGCCGCGCCATTTTCCGAAGAAATGGGCGGACTGGACGGTGGCCCTGTCGAAACCATGGTGATTATGGAAGAGCTGGGACGCGGTCTGGTTGTCGAGCCTTATTTGCCGACCATCGTGCTGTGCGGCGGTATTTTGAACCGTCACGGATCGGCGGCGCAAAAAGAGGCGCATTTGCCGGGCATTATTGCCGGTGAAAATATCTGGGCGCTGGCGTTTAACGAGCCGCAAGGCCGGTTTAACCTTGCCGATATCGTGACCTCGGCGCGCGCCGAGGGTGACGGCTATGTGCTGAACGGCACCAAAGCTGTGGTTCTGGGCGGCCCGTGGGCAGACAAACTGATTGTTTCGGCCCGCATTTCCGGCGACCAGCGCGACCGCGACGGCGTCGGCCTGTTTATCGTCGACAAATCGGCTGACGGCGTGAGCACGCAAGATTATCCGACCGTTGACGGGGGCCGCGCCAGCGAAGTGACGCTGGAAAATGTCGCCGTCAGTGGCGATGATATGATCGGCGACGCCGGTTCCGGTCTCGACATTCTCGAAGAAGCGGTTGATTACGGCATTGCCGCCATATGCGCCGAAGCCATCGGGCACATGAAAATGCTCAATGATGCGACGGTCGAATATTGCCGCACGCGCAAGCAATTTGGTGTGCCGATTGGCAGCTTCCAAGTCTTGCAGCACCGCATGGTCGATATGTTCATGGAATATGAGCAGTCGGTTTCCATGACCTATATGGTCAATATGAAACTGGACGAAGACGCCGCCGCGCGCACCAAAGCCGCGGCCGGTGCAAAAGTTCAGATTGGCAAATCCGGTCGTTTCGTCGGTCAGGAAGCGGTGCAATTGCACGGTGGCATGGGCATGACGGAAGAGTTGAATGTTGGCCACTTCTTCAAGCGGCTGACCATGATCGACACACAATTCGGTAATGTGGACCACCATCTGAAACGCTTTGCGGCCGCGTAAGGCTGGCTTGTGCTTGATTACGATCAGCAGGGGCACTGCGTCACGCTGACCATCAATCGGCCCGATATGCGCAATGCGCTGGGTGAGCGGGGCGACGGCGATGTCTTTGCCGAGGCTTGCGCGCGCATCAACCAAGACCGTTCGGTGCGTTGCGTTATTCTGACGGGCGCGGGCTCGGCATTTTCAGCCGGTGGCAATATCAAGGCCATGCAGGAGGGTCGTGCGCCTTTTGGAGGGCCGGGCGTTCATATTGCCGACAGCTACCGGCAGGGCATTCATCGCATTATTCGCAGTCTTTGGCAGCTTGAAGTGCCCGCCATTGCCGCGGTCAACGGTCCGGCAATCGGGCTGGGCAATGATGTCGCCAGCCTGTGCGATATTCGCATTGCGGCCAAAAGCGCCATTTTCGGCGCGACGTTTTTGAAAATCGGGCTGATACCCGGCGATGGCGGTGCATGGTTGCTGCCGCGCCAAATCGGTTTGTCGCGCGCCAGCGAATTGCTGTTTACCGGCAAAACAATTCCGGCCGAAACCGCAGCCGAATGGGGTCTTGTGTCCGAGGTCGTTGACGATGACGCGCTGATGGCAACCGCGCGCGCCTTGGCCGATGAAATTTGCGCGCAAAGCCCGGAAGCCTTGCGCGCCGCCAAGCGTCTTTTGCGCAACGGGCAGGCCGCGTCCTTCGACACGGTGATGGAAATGTCGGCGACCACGCAAGCCCTGATGCACCAAATGTCCGACCATCAGGCGGCAATCAGCGCCATGCTTGACAAGACAAAGGCTGATTACAAAGATGAATAATCAAACGAAAAGGAGGTCGTGATGGCCGTAGGGATTATTGCAACATTGCGTGTTGTTGACGGCAAGCAAGCCGAATTTGAAGCGGGCTTTGCCAAAATGCAGGAAGTGGTTAAGGCTGAGGAGCCGGGGTGCTTGCTCTATGCTTTGTGTCAGGACAAAACCGACGCCACAACCTATCGGGTTATGGAACAATATGCAGATGAAGATGCGCGCAAAAGCCACGGCACATCGGATGCATTCAAGGCGGCGGCCGGCGGTCTGGGCGGATGCCTGGCCGGAGCCCCGGAATTGGTTGAAGTGAATATTATCAGTTAGGAGCCTTTCATGGATATGAACTACACCGAAGACGATTTGCGCTTCCGCGACGATGTGCGCGCGTTTATTGACGAGGCGTTTACGCCGGATTTGCAACAGCAAATGGCGCGGTCGAAAAACGGCTATATGAGCAAGGAAGCCCATATCACCTGGCAAAAACGGCTTTATGAAAAAGGCTGGGCGGGCCCGAACTGGCCGGCCGAGCATGGCGGGGCGGGGTTCACGCCGACGCAGAAATTTATTTTCACGCAGGAACTGGATGTCGCCGGCGCGCCGCATTTCATTCCTTTCGGTCTGTCCATGGTGGCGCCGGTCATTATGGCATTCGGGTCGGATGAGCAGAAACAACGTTTCCTGCCGGATATTCTGGCTTCCAATGTCTGGTGGTGTCAGGGCTATTCGGAGCCCGGTTCCGGTTCGGATCTGGCTTCGCTGCAAATGAAGGCCGAAGACAAGGGCGACCATTATCTGTGCAACGGGTCGAAAATATGGACGTCGATGGCGCAACATGCCGACTGGATTTTCTGCCTTGTGCGCACGGCCAAGACGGAAAAGCGTCAGGATGGTATCTCGTTCCTGCTCATCGAAATGGACACGCCGGGCGTGAAGGTTGCACCCTTGGTAACGCTGGACGGCCCGGCTGAAAACCAGCAGGAAATCAATCAGGTGTTTTTTGAAGACGTAAAAGTGCCGAAAGAAAACCTGATTGGCGAGGAAAACAAGGGCTGGACTTACGCCAAATATTTGCTCGAATTTGAGCGCGGCAATCCGTATTCGGCGGGGCTGAGCCGCGCTTTGTCGAAAGTGCGCGAACTGGCCCGTTCGGTTGACACTGACGGCGAGACACTGGCCGATGACCCGGATTTCCAGCGCAAGGCCAATGACCTTGAGCGTCAGATTATGGCAATGGAAGCGACCGAGTTGCGAATTTTCTCCGAGATAAGCGCCGGTCAGAATATCGGCCCGGGCTCATCATCGCTTCTCAAAACGCGCGGCACGGAAATCCAGCAGGATGTGTCCGAGCTTGCGGTTGAAGCCATCGGGCAATATGGCTTTCCTTTTGTGTCGGACACGCAAAGCTCGGCCAATACGCCCGATGTCGGCATTGACGGGGCACCGATTGTGGTGCCGTCTTATCTCAACAAGCGCAAGACGACGATTTATGCCGGGTCAAACGAGATCCAGCGCAATATTATCGCCAAGGCGGTGTTGGGGCTCTAAGCCTACACGCCAACTTGTTAAGGATTTTAAAGGGCACCGGAGACGGTGCCCTTTTTACATCATGTAGCGCAGCGCAAGCAGCAGCGCGAATACGGCGAGAAACAGACCGGCGGCGGCACCGATGGTTGCCGTGCCCGAAATCAGATAATTATTGCGGCTGAGATGCGTGCCCCGTTCCACGGCCGCCACAATCTGGCGGGCGGCGGTGCCGAGTGCGGCATGCCACAGCCGCATGACGGGGTTTGCCATCATGCGCCAGAGGGCCGGCACCGCCTTGCGGAACAGCCAGTCCGTGTTCAAAACCGTGCTGTCAATCTCCGGCGGATAGAGCCCGCGCACCATCAGGAAGGCAAAGGCCAGCACCGCGAACAGTAGAAGCTGCAATTCGCCGAGCACATGGCCCGCATCCCACACTTTGTAAGTCACTTCGTAAGGTAGAAGCGCATAGAGCATTTCCGGCGCGATGCCGATGGCAACGCAAAGCCCTGCGGCAATGCCCATGGCGACCAGCATGCTGAGCGGTGCTTCATTAACCTTGAAGCCGCGGTCGTGTCCGAAAAACGCGAAATAGGGGATTTTAATGCCCGAATGTTCCAGCACACCCGCAGAGGCAAAAATCAGCGCCATCCACACCCAGAAATATCCTTCATAGGCCGCGCTGCCAATGGTCAGCGATTTGGTGACAAAGCCGCTGAACAGCGGGAATGACGAGATCGACACCGCGCCGATGATGCAGAACACTGTGGTCAGCGGCATGCGCTTCCACAAGCCGCCCAATTCACTGGCCTTGGCCGTGCCGGTGCGATAGAGAACCGCGCCCATGCTCATGAACAAAAGCGATTTGTAAATGATATGGGCAAAAGCATGGGCCACCGTGCCGTTAAGCGCCAATTCGGTGCCAATGCCGATGCCGACCACCATGAAGCCGAGCTGGTTGTTGAGCGAAAACGCCAGCACGCGGCGCAAATCATTTTCAATGACGGCGAAAAATACCGGAAACAGCGTCATCACCACGCCAAACCAAATGAGCATATGGGTGCCGGCAAAGCACAGCGCCAGCATGTAAATGGCAAGCTTTGTGGTAAACGCGCTCAGGATAACGGTGCCGGTGACGCTGGCCTCAGGATAAGCGTCCTGCAACCAGCCATTGACGAAGGGAAAGGCGGCTTTGATGGCAAATGCCAAAAGCACAAGCGCGCCGCCCAGCGTTTCAACCGACAGGGCGGTGATGGCAATGCCGCTGCCCGACCCGACCAGCACAACCGCACCGGCCAGCAAAATCACGCCGGAGGTGACTTGCGTCAGCAAATAGCGCATGGCGGCGGCAAAACTGCGCGGGTTGCGACCGGCGAGAATGAGGAAGACGGAAGCAAACGCCGTCAGCTCCCAATAGATGAACAGCGTTATGAAATCACCGGCAAACAGGGCGGCAATGGCCGCGCCCGCATAGGCCAGCCCCGTGGCCGCCGTCATGCGGCTGTCTTCGTGCATGGCGTATATGACATTGAGCGCGGCGGCGATGTGGAAAACCAGCGCAAAGGGGCGCGTGATTGCCTCGGCGCGCACAAGAATAAGGTCAAAGCCGATAACGCCGGCGGTCAGATGCACGCCGGGGTCAATGTGCCAGCACTGATAGGCCGATGCCGCAATCAGCACAAGCATCCATACCTGCCGCAACATATGCGGCAACACCGGCACCAGCGTCGCACCGAGGATCATCATCAGGCCGGGCAGCAACAGCTCAGGCATCTTTGTCCTCCTGCGTGTCGTAATAATCCGGCGCGCGCATCACCAGTTTGCGCAACACCACCCCGCCGCCGACGACAATCAAAAATGCCGCAAAGCCGTAAATTGCAAAAAACAAGGGCCGCCCCTCGGTTTCGAAATAGGCGTGCCGGTGGATGATAAACTCCAGCGCCGTGAGCGCCACACAAGCGACAACCAAAACGCCCAGCGCATTGCGGGCAAGCGGCGTCATTTTGGGGCCGGTTTCTTCTGGATCCGACATCACATGCCTCCAAAATCAAGAACAAAACTGTCAACGGCGAAAAACAGCGCCAATGACATGAGGGCGGTGACAACCAAGGGTACCACGCACGCCCAAGGGGCTTCGGCCACCGCGCCGTCGCTATGCGGGCCGGTTTTGAAAAACCCGCGCAATACAATCTCACCCAGATAGACAAGGTTCAGAAGCGACGAGACGGCGAGTACGAAAATAACAATCAAAAATTCCGACTGCATGGCCCCGCCCATCAGCATGAGTTTCGACCATGCACCGGCCAGCGGCGGCACGCCGATAATCGACAGCGCGCCCAGCGCGAAAGCCGAGAAGGTGACCGGCATGCGGCGGCCCAGCCCGTCCATATCGCGAATATCCGACAGATGATGGGCGACATAAATCGCACCGGCGCAGAAGAACAGCGTAATTTTGCCCGTCGCGTGGGTTGCAATGTGCAGGGCCGCGCCGGAGGCGGCCAGCGGCGAGGCAAGCGCGGCACCCAGAACAATATAACCAAGCTGGCTGATGGTTGAATAAGCCAGACGCGCTTTCAAATTGGTTTTGCCGAGCGCCACAATCGAAGCCGCGAGAATGGAAAATGCCGCCACCCAGACCAGCCAGTCGCTGGCGCTGGTGGTGGCGAGAAAATCAATGCCGAAAACATAGATGCTGATTTTCAACATGCTGAACACACCGGCTTTCACCACGGCGACAGCGTGCAAAAGCGCGCTCACGGGCGTCGGCGCAACCATTGCCGCCGGCAACCAGCGATGTAAGGGCATGAGCGCCGCCTTGCCGATGCCAAAGGCGAACAGCCCCAGCAGCAGCGGCACATAGACCGGATCCAGACGGCCCGCCAAAATGCCGCCTGATGCAAAATCAAGCGTGCCCGCGAGCATCCAGACGCTGATAACGCCGAACAGCAAAAACACGACCGAACTGGTCACCAAAATGCCCAGATAAATGCGGCCGGCTTGTTTGGCTTCCGGCGTGCCCTTATGGGTGACAAGCGGGTAGGTGGAAAATGTCAGCACTTCGTAGAACACAAACAAGGTGAGCAAATTGCCCGACAGCGCAATCGCCATCGCCGCATGAATGGCAATGGCATAAAAGAACATGAAGCGCGTGTGGTTTTTCTCGCCCGCGCCGCGCATATAGCCAATCGTATAGAGCGAGGCCAGCGGCCAGAGAGCGCCCGCGACCAGCGCAAACAACATGCCCAGCGGCTCCGGCGTGAAGGCCAGTGTCAGTTGCGGGGCAAGGCTGACAAGCGTGACCGTTTCAAGCGCCGCTGTCGGTGATGTGTAAAGCGCATAGGCACATGCGGCCGTTACCAGCCCCAGCAATACGGCTTGCCCGTCGCGCACGTTTTCAAAGCGGGCAAATAAAAGCGTGTTGGCCGCCGCCAGAAGCGGCAGACCCAGAAGCAGGTAAATGAGTGTTTCGACGTTTTCCATCACTCCCGCCCCTGCAATCCTTCAATGATTTGCAGACCTTCGATTGTTTGCGTTGCCGGCATAATGTCAGGCCCAAAAACCTGCGCGGCACCGAAAGCGGCCTCGACCAGCGGGCCCGCATAAACACCGAAGCCGATTGTCGCCAGCACCAATATCCAGGCCGGCGCCCATTGGCCGGGTGTTTCGGTAAGCACGGCTGCGTTTTCGGGCCGCTCGGTCAGCCAGGCGTGTTCGACGATTTTCCAGACGTAAACCAGTGCCAGTGCCGAGCTGACAAAGGTCAGCGCGGCCACGGCCCATAAGCCGCTGTCGATGAGCGCGCGGATCAGATAGAGCTTCGAAATAAAGCCCGCCGTCAGCGGCACACCGATAAGCGCCAGCCCGCCGAAAAGTATCGCCGTCATGGTCATGGGGATTTGCCGCCCTGCGCCTTTAATCGTGTGCAGGCTGAGATGTGTTGTCTGCGCGGCAATCACCCCTAGCGCGAGAAACAGCGCGCCTTTCATCAGCGCGTGGTTGAACAGATGGATAAAGCCCGCGGCAATGCCGGCGCCGGTCATAATGCCGAGCCCGATAGCCATATAGCCAAGCTGGGCAATGGATGATTGGGCAAACAGCCGCTTCAAATCGGTTTCCACAATGGCGGCGAAAGTGCCGACAAATGCGCCCAAAAGCCCCAAGGTCAGCAACAGCCCGCCCACGGCTTCGGTCATATACGGAAACTCGAAGCCGAACACGCCGAACAAAATCCGTATCAGAACATAGACAGACACTTTGGTGGCGGTGGCCGCCATCAACGCCGTGACGGCGGAGGGTGCGTGCGAATAGGCCGGGGCCAGCCACAAATGCAGCGGAAACAGCGCCATTTTGAGAAACAGGCCGAGCGCGATAAAGGCCAGCGCGACATAGGCCGGTCGCAGGTTTTCAATCTCGGCCAGCCGCACGCTCAAATCGGCCAAATTCAGCGTGCCGGTCAGCATGTATAAAAGCCCAAGGCCGATGACGTAAAATGTCGCCCCGACCGTGCCCAGAATGAGATAGTTGAACGCCGCCGGCAAAGCGCGCCGGTCGCGGCCCGCGCCCATGGCAACCAGCGCATAGCCGGACAGGGACGAGATTTCCAGAAACACGAAAATATTGAACGCATCACCCGTCGTCACCTGCCCCAGCATGCCGGCCAGCGTCAAAAGCCATGCGGCAAAAAACAGCGGATGGTCGCGCGCATCAATCTCGGCAATGACAAGGTGGCGCGCGGCCAGCGTTGCAACAAAGCCGATGCCGCTTACCACCGGCAGCACAAAGGCGCTGGCACCGTCAATAACATAGACAATGCCGATCGGGGCGGGCCAACCGCCAAGGTCATAGATTATCGGCGTGCCGGTGCGCAAAATCGTCGCCAGCAATACCAGCGAAATGGCAAAGGCGCCGGCGGTGGCAATGAGTGTCAGATGCCATGCCAGATGGCGCCGCGACGCGAGTGCCGCAAACGGCGCGGCCAGCAGGGGCAATATGACCTGCAATATGGGCAGATGCTGCATCATGAGGCAGGCTCCGCATCGGCGCGGTCGCGCGCGTCTTGATCGGCATCTATCAGCACGGCAACCTCATCGTCTTCAATCGTGCCATAGGCTTCGTAAATGCGGATGATCAGCGCATAGCCGACGGCTGTTGTGGCAACGCCGACAACAATCGCGGTGAGGATGAGAACATGCGGCAGGGGGTTGGAATAAACGCTCGCCGGATCGCCGGTAAGAATGGGTGCGGTGCCGCCGTCAATTTTGCCGACGGAAATATAGAGCATGAAAACGGAGGTTTGAAAAATATTCAGCCCGACCATTTTCTTGACCATATTGCCGCGCGCGATGACGGCGTAAAAACCCAGCATCATCAAAACAATGACGAGATAATAATTCCAATGCGCGGCGATTTCGCTCATGCGGGGCCTCCCGCGCCGGGGGTGTCATTATCAGCGGCTTCATTAACGGCTTCAAGTGCGGCGGTCTTCGCCACCAGCCGAATGTGGGTGAGGCGTCCGGCAAAGGCAAAAAACAACGCCACCATCACCGAGGCCACGGTCAGGCCGACGCCAAACTCCACCAGCAAAATGCCCAGATGCTGGGCCGCTTTGGGGTCGGCTTTGAGCGCAAAATAATCCAGATAATTGGCACCTGCCAACATCGACCACACGCCGGTGCCGCCATAAAGCAGCACGCCCGCCGACACGCCCATCAGATTATAACGCATGGGCCAAACTTGGCGCGCGTGGTGCAGGCCGAAAACAACGGCGTTCAGCACAAATGCGGCGGCGAAAATAACACCGGCCTGAAAGCCGCCACCCGGCCCGTAATCGCCGTGAAATTGCACATAGAGCGCAAACAGCATGATCGCCGGAATCAGCACTTTGGAGACGACGCGTATGACGGGATCATCCTGCATCTTCTTGCTTGTCCTCTATATTTTGGGTGCTTTGGTTTTCCGCTTCGTCGGTGGTGCGCATATGCGGTGCGCGCGTCCAGCCGGCCAGTATCAGCAAAACGGCGATGGCCGCGGTGAAAATAACCACCGTTTCGCCCAGCGTGTCATAGCCGCGATAGCTTGCCAGCACGGAGGTCACAACATTGGGCACGCCGATTTTTTCCGCACTGCCGGAAATATAATCAGGCGCCACATGCACATGAACCGGCGCATCGGCGGCACCAAATTGCGGCAGGTCGCCGATCGACACCATCAGCAAAATGCCGGTGGCGACAGCAATTATGGCCGGAAGCGGCGCGATGGCGTGCGGCTTTTCCTCGCGCGGCACCAGCGACAGGGTTGCCAGTGCCAGAACCGTCGAAATGCCCGCACCGACCGCGGCTTCGGTAAAGGCCACATCAACCGCATCCAGCACGACAAATTGTGCCGCCGCCGTCAGCGAAAAAGCGCCCGACAGCATCACCAGCGCGAATAATCGGTGCACGCTCAGCGCAACCACCGCAATGATGGCGAGCAGGAGAATGAGAAACGCATTTACGGCAAACATGCCCATCACTCATCCGCCCCCTTTTCGGTTTCTTTCAAAAGCGGTTTGACGCCGGCAAAATGGGCCGCGCGCGCAATGGCATGGGTGGCGGTCGGGCTTGTCAGCCCCAACAGCAGGCCGATGAGAACAAGACGCACACTCACCGTCCAGTCGGGAGAGGCCAGCAACAGCCCGAACAAAATGAGGCCTGCGCCGCCCGTATCAATAATGCCCGCCCCGTGCATGCGCTGATAGACATCGCCCAGCCGCAACAGGCCCAGCGCGCCAAACAGCACACCAAGCGCGCCGACACATAAGGAAATAATGGCAATCGCTGTCACAATATTTTCGACCGTCATGGCGCGTCCTGCCGTTTCTCCGGCGGCACATGGTCGCCCAGTGTTCCGGCGCGGAAATATTTCAGCACGCTGATTGTGCCGATGAAATTAATCAGCGCATATAGGAGTGCAATATCGAGAAATTCCGGGCGGCCGTCGAAAAAGCCGTAAACGCAAATGGCCAGCACCGCCAGCGTGCCGATTGAATTAACCGCCAGCACACGGTCAAAGGCCGTTGGCCCCAGCGCGGCGCGTGCCAGTGCCAGCAGCAATGACACGCCGATCGCGACCAGAGTGATTGAAAACCACAAACTCATGCCTCAGGCTCCGCGGGTTTTTCAAGCAGCGATACTTTGGCATCCATGGAGCCGTCCGTGGTGGCGTCGCAAAATTCCTGCGTCAGCCCGTGCACGATAATCTCGTTGCGGTCTTCGTCGACCTGCACGGAAACCGTGCCCGGCGTCAGCGTGATGAAATTGGCATGCGTCACCAGCCCCGCCGCCGTGCGCTGGCCGGCGGAAACAGTGACCAGCCGCGGCGCGGCCTTGGACGGCGCGAGGATGACGCGAATGACGCCCAGATTGGATTTCAGAATTTCCCAGATGATCCACAGTGTCACGCGCGGCAGGCGGAAAAGAATGCCCATGGGCAGACCCTCCCCATCCAGCACGCCCATGCGCCGCGCCAATAGCGAGACGCCCAATGCACTCAACGCACCCAGTGCCAGCAGCAGGGAGGTATAGTGCCCCGAAAGCGCCAGCCACAGGCCAAACATTAAAATTGTGGATACGTAAACAGATCTCATCGCGAAAACTCAAAAAGGGCAGGGAGTTATCCCTGCCCCGGCAAGCCTATTCGTTATTGGCGGCTTGAATCAGTTCGAAGAAACGGCGTGTTTGTTCGCCGCCCTGAAACAGGGCTTCGGCCTGATCGTCGAGTTTCGAGATTTGTTCCCAATTATCGGCAACATCTTCGGCTGTTGGCGCGGTGCCCAGATACATGCCGCGCGTTTCAACGATTTGCGCCGCCGCATAAGCACCGGCACCGGCGCAAATGATTTTGCCGGTCGGGGCCTGCTCGGAACACATGAACACAACCGCAGGCGTCACCTGTTCGGGGGCCAGCGCTTCTTCCATTTCCGGCGGCATGAGGTTTGAGGTCATGCGTGTCCAGGCAACGGGGGCCAGCGCGTTGATGTGGATATTGTCTTTCTGGCCTTCAAGTTTCAGCGTGTTGATGAAGCCGACAACGCCCAGCTTGGCCGCGCCATAATTTGACTGGCCGAAGTTTCCATACAGGCCCGATGATGAAGAGGTAACCATAATGCGGCCATATCCCTGTTCCTTCATAATCGGCCAAACGGCTTTGGTCGGCTTCATGGTGCCGAACAAATGCACATCGACGACGAAGTCAAAATCCGCGATTTCCATTTTTGCAAAGCTTTTGTCGCGCAAAACGCCGGCATTATTGACCAGAACGTCAATGCGGCCATACGCGTCCATGGTTTGTTGAACCATATTGGCAACGCCGGCATCATCAGTGACCGAAGAGCCGTTGGACATGGCTTCGCCGCCGGCGGCTTTGATTTCCTCGACAACTTTGTCGGCTGCTTCCGATGAGCCTCCGGAGCCGTCGACAGCGCCACCCAAATCATTCACGACGACCTTCGCGCCACGCCGCGCAAACTCCAGCGCGTGGCAACGACCCAAGCCTCCGCCTGCGCCGGTTACAATCACAACTTTTCCGGTGTAGTCCAAAGTCATCCCTAAACTCCTTCTTTATTCAGCTATGGAGATGTTGTGCATGAAGGAGGCTGGTTGGTCAAGATGGTTGAAGCCGAACCGATCTGTATGCGCGCCCGCGGTCAACCGGTGTCAATACAAGTTGCCAGAGTTTGGTTTTCCCGGCGCGGAAACTGGCCATGGATGCGGCCAGATAATATTGCATCATTCGGCCAAAGCGCGCGTCGTATTTTTCGGCAAGAGACGGCCATGCGCGGTTGAAGTTGTCGCGCCAGCCCTGCAGGGTGGTGTCATAGTCATGGCCGAAATTATGCCAGTCTTCAATCACCATCAGCTCGCCCAGATTGTTCACAATCTCGCCCGGTGTCGGAATATGCCCATTGGGGAAAATATATTTGTTGATCCAGCGATCGGTCTCGGCTTCCGGCGGGTTCTTGCCGATTGTGTGCAGCAAAAACAGCCCTTGCGGTTTCATGAGCCGTTGCACGGTTTTGAAAAAAGTTGCGTAGTTTTTATGGCCGACATGTTCAAACATGCCCACGGAGACGATTTTGTCATAATTCCCGGTCAATGAGCGATAGTCGGCAAGCTGAATATCGACCGGCAGGTCGGCACAACGCGCGTCGGCCAGCGCCTTTTGTTCGCGCGAAATGGTAATGCCCGTTACCGTCACGCCGTATTGCTCGGCGGCAAAAGCGGCCAGCCCGCCCCAGCCGCAACCGATATCCAGCAGATGTTCGCCGCGCGCAAGTTCCAGTTTCCGGCAAATCATGTGCAATTTGTCTTCCTGGGCTTGTGTCAGCGAATTGGCATATTCCCAATATCCGCAAGAATAGATCATGCGCGGGTCAAGCATGGCGGCAAAAACATCATTGCCAATGTCGTAATGGCGTTCGCCGACCTGAAAAGCGCGCCGCACCGATTGCATATTGGTGAATTTCGATTGCAGAACATAAAGCAGATTGCCCGGATTGAGATGACGGGTGATTTTGCTGTCGGCTTTGACGGTCAGAAAGCGCGACAGCATCTCGTCAATCGCCTCGCAGTCCCACCAGCCATCCATATAGGTTTCGCCGAGTGCCAAAGTCCCGTCAAAAAGCACACGCGCGAACAGGTCGGGATTATGAACCTGAAAATCCCACGCCCGTGTGCCACCTATTTTGACGTCAGCCGCCTCGCAAATCTCCGCAATGAGCGGCGGAACCTTGTCGGACATTTTAAGCGCCTATTATTTTTGTTTTTATCGCTCACAACCAATTTAGCACAAACACCATATGGGCCGTCAAATTGGGCGGGCGGGAAGGCTATTCGGCGGCTTCGGCGGCCCGATTGAGGCCGGCCGCCCTGCTCATCAGCGTGTAGGAGTTTTTGCGGATGGCGGCATCGGGGGTCAGGGTCAGCAGGAAAAATTCGTCAATGGCGTGTTCTTTTCGGAAACCGTCGAGCTGTTCCAGCACTTGCGATCCGGTTCCCGCCAAACCGCGCTTTGCGATCATGTCAATCAGTGTCGCCTCTTCTTCCGTCGGCTGATAAGCCTCTGCCTCGGCCATGGTGGGCAGGCGTCCGGCGCGGTTTTGAAACAATTGTGCCGCCCAAATATTGCGCGGTTTTGAAAAATGCTGCGCTTCTTCTTCGCTGTCTGCCGCCAATACCGAAACCGCCATCATCACGCGTGGCGCATCCAGAAAACGCGATGGCCGGAAATGCATGCGATAGGCGCGCAACGCCGTCTCCAGATTGTCGGGGTTGATGAAATGCGCGTAAACATAAGGCAGGCCGAAATGTGCGGCGTGATAGGCACCATCGCCGCCGGAGCCAAGCATATACATGGGCACAATATGTTCGCCCAGCGGTTGGGCGCGAATGCCCTGATAGGGGTGCGCGTCGGGAAACCCGCCGGCCTCGCCCGTCAGCCCCGCCGCATCTTCAAGAAACTGGATCAGCATTTCCACCTGCTGCGGGAAAACTTCCGTGGGCCAAGCTTTCGGGCCGGCTTGCAGGGCTGCTGCCGTGCGTCCGTCACCGCCGGGCGCGCGGCCAAGCCCAAGGTCAATGCGCTTGGGTGCCAGCGTCTCCAGCATGCGGAAAACCTCGGCGACCTTCATCGGGCTGTAATGCGGCAACATAATACCGCCCGACCCGACCCGTAAATGTTGCGTTCGGGCGGCAATATGCCCGATCAGAATTTCGGGCGCGGCCCCGGCAAAAGCCGATGTATTGTGATGTTCGGCCAGCCAGAAACGCCGATAGCCCAACGTATCAGCATGCTCGGCCAGCGCTATGGTTTCGGCAACCGCCTGCGCCGGGTTTGTCGCGCTGGAAACCGGCGACTGGTCGAGAACGTTGAAAATAAAATCCGACATGAAACAAGCATAACCAAAATCGCCCTGCCGTGCCAGCCCGACGAAATTAGCACTTGCCGCCAATCAGAGAGGGGCTAATATCGGCGCGTCGATCGGGAGGTCGGCGGCTCAAACAGGGGAGAAAAAAATTGTATCAACAGCTCAAGGATGTGCGTCAGGAACTTACCGGCGAGGGCGGTCTGTTTCAGATCAATGAAGTGGAAGTGCGTGGGCAAATGCTCAAAACCTTTGCCATGGCGCCGGCATCCTTGCGTGATGTGTGGCTGATGACGGCAGGCTATGCCGAGCGCGATTATCTGCTTTACGAAGACGAACGCTGGACTTACGCGCAAGCCATGGCCGAGACTGCGGGCATTGCCAATTGGGTGATGGCGCAAGGCGTAAAGCGCGGCGACCGCGTTGCCATTTCAATGCGCAATTATCCCGAATGGATGCTGTGTTACTGGGCTCTCACCTCAATCGGTGTCGGTGTGGTGGGCATGAATGCCTGGTGGGTCACGGATGAAATGGCCTATGGCCTTGAAGATTCGACCCCGAAAATCTTGATCTGCGATCAGGATCGGTTGAACACATTCTTGCCCGTGCGCGACCGGTTCGCGGATATGAAGATTGTCGGTGTGCGCTTGCCCGCTCCGGTTGAAGGCGTGGTGGATTACGCCGAATTGCGTGCCCATGGCGGAGACATGCCGGATGTGGCCGTGGACCCGGATGATGATGCGTGTATTTTTTATACCTCCGGCACCACCGGGCGCCCCAAGGGTGCGCAACTGACCCATCGCGGGTGCGTGCTCAACATCATGAATGTTGCGTTCATGAATTTGTGCGCGTCAACGGCTTTGGCGCGCGCCAATGGCACGGAGCCGATCGACCCCGCCAATGCGCCGGTCACGGTGACATTGGTCACCACGCCGCTGTTTCATGTGACGGCGAATAATTGCGTCGTGCAGCCGGCCACCCTCACAGGCGGCAAAATCATACATATGTATAAATGGGATGCCGGCGAGGCGCTGAAACTGATCGAGCGGGAAAAAATTACCGGCATTAGCGGTGTGCCGGTCATGTCGCGCGAAATTATCGCGCATCCGGATTTCGACAAATATGACACCTCCTCGCTCACCGCTTTGGGTGGCGGCGGGGCGCAATTGCAGCCCGATCTGGTCGGCAAAATCGACCAGGCGCTCAAAAACGGCAAACCGGCCACGGGCTATGGCATGACCGAGACTTGCGGCATTATATCGGCCGTTTCCAATGATTATTTCATCGACCGGCCGGAAAGTGTCGGCCCGCCCGTGCCGACGCTGGACGCCAAATGCATTGACGCAGACGGCAATGATTTGCCGCATGGCGAGCTTGGCGAGCTATGCGTGAAAGGCGGCAATGTCATTAAAGGCTATTTGAACCGCGCCGAAGCCACGGCAGAAACCATTCAAGACGGCTGGCTGCGTACCGGCGACATTGCGCGCATTGATGAAGAAGGCTTTATCTATATCGTCGACCGCGCCAAGGATATGGTTCTGCGCGGGGGCGAAAACATCTACTGCGCCGAAGTTGAAAGCGCGATTTTCAAACATGACGCGGTCGCCGAATGCACCGTGTTCGGCGTTGCCGATGACCGGCTGGGCGAAGAGGTCGGCGTTGCCATTGTCATTGCCGAAGGGGCATCCGTGACGGCAGATGAAATTCGCGCACATTGTGCGAATTTATTGGCAAAGTTCAAAATTCCCCGCTACATCTGGTTGCGTTCGGAATTATTGCCGCGCAATGCGAGTGGTAAATTTTTGAAGCGCGAATTGCGCGATACGTTGGACCCGGCCGACGCCGCCTGACGCATCAGAAGCACGGAATTGAAAAAACCACTCAAAAACCACCCAAGGAATGGAGAAACATCGTGTCGTTCACTTCTCGCCTGCTTTGTATGGCGCTTGCCTTACCAGTATTTGTTGCCGGACACAAAACCTATGCGCTTGATATTACCGAGCCCGTCACCGGGCCTGTCGACACCGGCACAACCGGTGGCTCCTTGGATGAAAACGGCGATCATGCGATTTCGAACGGCGGCAGTGTGGCGGTTGACGGCACACCGTCCACGCCCGGTGCCGCGCTTGTCATTGACCATAGCGATACGCGCGATGTGCTGATTGACGGCGCCATCACCGTAAATGATCGCAGTGACGACGAGCTCACAGATTTCAATGCCAATAACGCCATCGGCGTGCTGGTTGGCAATGGCGCTGCCGTTTCGGGTACCATAAGTCTTGGCGGTCAGGCCGTGATTGAACTTGTCGATGACAAGCCCCGCGTCGATGCCGATGAGGACGGCATCTTTGACGGTATTCACGACGATAGCGGCACTTATATTGCCGGGCGTGTGGCCCAAGACAGCGGGCGCATCGGTGTCTATGTGCCGCAAAACCTTTCCGGTGATTTGCTCGCGCTCAGTGGCGCGCGCCTCTCGGTGACGTCGGATGATGGCGGCGGCTATATTGTCGAGGGCGACATTACCGGCCGTATCAACCTTAGCGCGACGATCAATTATCTCGGTGCGGATACCAGCGCCGATGCCAGCGACGATGCCGTCGGTGTCGGCATTTACGGCGATGTGAGCGGTTTTGTCCGTCAAGCCGGTGCGGTCACAGCCATTGGTGAAAATGTTGTGGGCGTTCGGGTCAGCGGCGATCTTTCTCAAAGCCTGCAACTGGAAGGTCAGGTTTCGGTTTCGGGTTTTGCCTCCACCTCTCTTTCCAGTGCCGGTGACACGGAAACAGTGATTGATGCCAATGAGCTGGGTTCGGCCGAGGCGGGGGTCAAGCTGACAGGAAATATCAGTGAGGGTGTTCTTGTTGGCGGCAATGTAAATTCCGTAACAACGCCCGATGAGACACAATCCTTGCAGGATATATCAGACGCCCGTGCCGATAGCGGCGATGTGACGAGCCTGAAAACCCAGCCCTATCATTATGACGAAAACCGGTTTTCGGGCACGATAACAAGTGCCGGTAATGCGCCGGCTCTGGTCATGGACGGGGGCACTTATGGCAGCGTGGTCGAGCGGTTTGTCGACAACACCAATGATGGCGGCGACGGCACTGATGACAGCCTTTATTTGACGCAGAGCTTCAGCTATTCCCATTCGCTGATTAATCGCGGCACAATAACGGCAAACGGCTTGAATGACGGCTATGCCGCCAGTGCAATCGAAATTGGCCGCACGGCCCCCACCGTTTTGTCCGGCGGCTTATTGAACACCGGCAGTATTTCCGCCACGGCCTATAATAATGACGCCACCGCCATCGCACTGATGGGGGGTGCTGACTTGCAAGATGGCGGTCGCGCGCGTGGCGATGTGTTTTTGAACGAAGGCGCCATATCGGCAGGTGTTACGACCAATGTTGCAACCAAATCCGGTGTTACCGCTACCAGTCATACCGCGACCGCCGTTACAATTGATGCGGCCGCAAACCTGCCGACAGGCGCGGAATTTATCAACCGCGGCCAGGTGTCGGCAGTTCATACGCATCTGAATGCCGATGGCGAAGCAAGCACCGGCACGGCGGCGGCGTTTGATTTTTCCACGCGCACCGATGCTATCGCCCTGACACAAGAATTGCTTCGCAATGATGTTTTCGATGTGGGGCTCGGTAAATATCTGGGCAATGGTGATCTGGACCTGGACAGCTCCGGCATTGTCAATGATGACGGCACGGCCAGCCCGGACGGGTTTGTCACCACGGCGGATGTCGTTGCGCCTTCAATTTTCGGCAATATTTTATTTGGTAGCGGCAATGATACGCTTGTTCAAAGCGCCGGCACGATCACAGGTGCCATTGATTTTGGCGCCGGCGCAAATAGCTTTACCCTCTCAAGCGAGACGGCGGAAACGGCGACAACAAGTTTTTCCGGCACGCTGGCGACCAGCGGCACATTGGCGATTTCAATGTCGGGCCTGTCCAGCCTCACCCTTGACGGGCAGGTAGAGGTTGGATCGGTTGCGGTTGCATCCCTCAGTCTGGCAGGGCAGGCAAATCTTGGCGCAACTGTTGATCCGGCGGCAGTGCCGGGGGCAGCATTGATCTTCGCCAACAGTTTTTCTGTTTCCGGCGAGCAATATACGTTCACGCCTAATTTGACGGGAATATCGGCTGACCCGGTAAGTTTTACGATAATCGAGACAAATTCCGACCTGTCGGCATTGGACGCAACTTTGAACGATCGTCTGAGCAGCGAGGTGGGGTTCATTTATAATGTGGAATTGTCGCGACAAGACTTGGGTTCAACTCACGCGATCAACGCCGATTTTTCACTGAAAACAGCAGATGAGCTAAATTTGAATGCGGTGGAAGCGGCGGCCTTTCCTGTGGTGACGTCGCATTTTGCCGCTAATGCGTCCCTCGGCACAGCGCTGGGCAACCTGAATGATGCCGAAAGCTTCGCAGCCGCATTTGATCAAATATTGCCGCAATATGGCGATGGCACCATGTTGTCGCAGGCAGCCATGCTCGAAGGTGCCAATGGCGCAGTGAGCGAACGCCTGCGGCTTGTGACCTCCGGCGCTCAATTGGGCAGCCATGGCTGGGGCCAACAATTTGGCGGCTATCTCGACCGCAGCGCAACGGATGCCGCACCGGAAATCGCCGGCGACGGGATCGGCCTCGCCTTTGGCTATGATGCGCGTGTCGGCAAACTGGATGCGCTGGGTGTTTTCGGGCATCTCATGTGGAGCAATGCGGATGAGACCACCGGCAATACGAGCGATGTGCATGCCGAAATGTTCGGGCTGGGGGTTTATGCGGCGGAAAATTTCGGTTCTGCGCTTTGGCATATCAACGCCACATTGGGCACCGGAACCTTGCGAAGCGAGCGCGGCGTTAGGGTCGGTACGGTGAGCGATTTTCTGGAAGCGCGCTGGGACACCACGCAATATGCCGCCGCGACAAGCCTCTCCGTGCCACTGTTGACAGGCAAGCATAGGCTGCGGGGCGAAATATCTGCCGATTATTACCAGCTTGAGCATGATGATTATGCTGAAACCGAAGCAGGCAACACCGGATTGGCGATGCGCGTTCAAAATGCCGGTTCGTCAATCGCCACGGCCAGTGTCGGCCTGCGCGGCAGCCACAAAACACCCACCCGAACACCGGAAGAGATTTCGCTGTCGCCGGGATATTTCCTTGGATATCGGACAATCCTTGAACACGACCCCTATGAGGCGCAAGTGTCGTTTGTCACCGGCACGGACAGTTTTACCCTAACCGCGCAGGAAGACTCGGAAGACCGCGCCCTGGTCGGCTTCAGTCTGGCGGCCGCCAATAATTATTTTGCGTTTGAGGTCGGTTTGCGCGGCGAGTTTGGCGACGACACGGAAATTGTGTCGGGCGGTGCCTCATTGCGGGTTAATTTCTAATCTGCAATCAGTCCGGTGAACACGCCCGGCATGAGCCGGTCGAGTGTGTCGGGCAGTTCGGCATAATCGTCAATAATGGCGTCGGCGCCCAGTTCCTCAAGCGGTATGCGCCGATAACCGAAACTCACGCAAACGCATTTCACGCCTGCCGCGCGCGCGGCGCCGGTATCGGCTTCGCTGTCGCCGAGCAGAACGGTGTTTTGCGGGGTGCCGCCGAGCCGCGTCATTGCCGTCAGCACCATTTCCGGTTCGGGTTTGCGAGTGGGCAAGCTGTCACCGCCGACAAGCACGTCGAAATAGGCTTGCAGATTGAGCCGGAAAAGAAGTTTTGCGGCCAGCCCTTCGCGCTTATTGGTAACCACGCCCATTTTGATATTTTGGGCGCGTGCGCGGTCGAGTATCGGCATGAGATTGTCGAAAATGCGCGTGCCGTGATCAATGTTCCGGTCGTACCACAGCACAAATTCGTCCGTGGCGGCGGCCATATCCGCATCCGAAAGCGTTACCCCATGTTCGGCAAAGCCGCGTTGCAAAATCATTGCCGCGCCGCCGCCAATCAAGTGGCGCACCTTGTCCTGCGGCAGGGGGTTCAGCCCGTGCCGTTCCAGAATATGGTTCATCGCCGCGTGCAGATCCGGATTTGTATCTGCCAGCGTGCCGTCGAGATCGAATAGCAAAACCGCCATATGACATGCCCCCAATAAGCCTTACCCCGCATTGCTATAGCCTTGTTGGTGCGCGCATGCTACACGGAAAACATGGCGCCGCGACATCTTCTCCTGATGATTATCATCTGCCTTGTTTGGGGATTTACCTTTGTCGCGGGCAAAGCCGGCGTTTCCGAAATACCGCCAATGCTGTTTACCGCGCTGCGTTATATATTGCTGTCGGCTGTTTTATTGCCCTTCCTGCGCATTGTCGAAGGCCACATGCCGGAGGTGATTTTCATCTCATTGGCGATGGGGTCGGTGCATTTTGCATTGTTTTATGGCGGCATGTCGTTGGCCGAAAATGTTTCCGCCGTCGCTGTGGCGACGCAATTGGGGGTGCCGTTCGCCACCATTATGTCGATTGTCCTTTTGAGCGAGCAGGTCGGCTGGCGGCGTTGGACCGGCATTGCCCTGTCTTTTGGCGGTGTCATGATTATCACCTTTGACCCGGCCATCATCAATGAACGAATTGGGCTGGTGCTGGTGGTCGGTGCGGCATTTATCGGTTCGCTGGGCACAATTGTGATGAAGCGCATTTCCGATACGGGCGTCTATCAGATGCAAGCATGGATTGCGATGCTGAGTTGGCCGCCGCTCATCGCAGTCTCGCTGATTTTTGAGGCCGATCATGTGGCCGTTTTGACCCAGTCGAGCTGGCAGGCTTGGGGCGGCGTCATTTACACCGCTTTGGGCGCCAGTCTGGTCGGCCATGCGGGGATGTTTTATTTGCTGCAACATTATGATGTGTCGATCACCTCGCCCTTGACGCTGATGGCACCGATTTTCGGCATTATGTTCGGCGTGCTGGTCTGGGGTGATGTGCTGGGCGGGCGTTTCTGGTTTGGCGGCGCGCTCACCTTGCTGGGCGTTTTAATCATCGGATTGCGCAAACGCGAATTTGCCCCCGCCGGAGCCACGCTTTGACACGAACGTCTAAAACGCGGCCCCTTACAAAGCGGCCTTCTCCGAATTTCAATGCGCGCGCGGCCGGCACCGATATCTCCATGCTTGTCCTGCACTATACCAATATGGCCGATGCTGAAGCGGCACTGGCGCGATTGTGCGATCCGGCCAGCGAGGTGTCGGCGCATTATCTGATTGCCCGCAATGGCGAAGTTTTCGCGCTTGTAGATGAAGCCGCGCGCGCTTGGCATGCCGGCGTGTCGGCATGGCAGGGCGTGGGCGACATTAACAGCGCTTCAATAGGCATTGAGCTGGACCATCCGGGCCATGCGGCAAACGGGGCCATGGACGCCTATCCGCCGGCGCAAATGGCGGCATTGGTGGATGTGTCAAAGGATATTATCGCGCGCCACAATATTGCGCCTGACAGGGTTTTGGGGCACAGCGATGTGGCACCGGGGCGCAAAATAGACCCCGGCGAGGCGTTGGACTGGGCGGCACTCGCGCGCGAAGGGGTGGGTTTGTGGCCGGAAGCGGCGCAGCCGGAAGATGTGGCGACCTTGAAACCGGGTGATGCGACCCCGGCGGTCGCGGCTTTGCAACAGGCTTTGCGCGCCTATGGTTATGATATTGCCCATGACGGGGTTTTCGGCGCACAAATGAGCGCTGTAATCAGTGCTTTTCAGCGTCATTTCAGGCCGTCTTGCGTGGACGGGCAGGCCGATGGCGAGACCCAGACGCTGGTTTATGCCGTGTGTCGCGCCCAAGCCGCGCTTGACCGAGGGCCGGTTTCGCCGTAATCAGCTTTTGGGGTCAGACAGTCGGGTGATCGCGCCCGCGCAAGCGGGGGAGGAAAGTCCGGGCTCCACGGAAGCACGGCGCCGGATAACGTCCGGCGGAGGCGACTCCAGGGAAAGTGCCACAGAAAGCAAACCGCCCGAAAGGGTAAGGGTGAAAGGGTGCGGTAAGAGCGCACCGCGCTGCCGGTAACGGCAGTGGCAGGGTAAACCCCGCCGGGAGCAAGACCAAATAGAGGCAGCACATGGCCGGTTTCCGGGCCGCCGCCTGGGTAGGTTGCTTGAGGTGTCCGGTAACGGGCATCCCAGATGAATGATCACCACGCATCCTTTGGTTGCGTACAGAACCCGGCTTACAGACTGTCTGACCCCGATTTCCCCGTTTTTTCTTACTTTTCCCGCTTTTTCGTGAAAATTCGGGCCTTGAGCGCGCGTGAAAGCCCGTCAAAACACCCGTTTTAGCCCATTTAGTGCTTGTATAATCCCATTGACACCCATATATGCCCATGCTATCCCAAGTAATCCCATCTTGGGAAATGCGCGCCGACGGGCGCGTGCAAGTCGGAATGGAGGGTGGCGTGACAGCGTTCATGTCAACGATAACTAGTAAAATAGACGCCAAGGGCCGCGTGTCCGTGCCGTCTGTCTTCCGTTCCGCCATTGCAGCCCAGAATGGGGATGTCGCAAGCCCTCACGGTATTTTCGTTTATCCCTCCTTTACCGAAAATGCGATCGAGGGCGGCGGCCAGTCTCTGATGAACGATATCGGCGCCATGGTGGACAGGCTGGACCTGTTCACCGAGGAACGCGACGCGCTCGCAACCTCGCTGTTTGCCGATAGCCATCATCTGACCTTCGATGTAGACGGTCGCGTGTCGCTTCCCGAAACCTTGCTGGCCCATGCAAATATCGACAAATCCTTATGTTTTGTCGGGCTGGGCGGAAAGTTTCAGATTTGGGATCCTGACCGTTTTGCCGCGTTCCGGGCCAATGCCCGTAGCATGGCGCTCGAAAAGCGCACCATGTTGCGTTCCCTGTCGGCGCAAGCCGGCCCGCCGGGGAGTTCGGGTCAGTGAGCGGCGGGGGATGCAATCAAAGGCAGCCGGCGCGCATGCCCCCGACTTCTGCCCCTCATATTCCAGTTCTTTTATCGGAAGTTGTTAGCGCCATCGCACCCGCCGAGGGCGATATTTATCTGGATGGAACCTTCGGAGCCGGCGGATATACGCGCGCCGTGCTGGAAGCTGCGGATTGTTCGGTTCTTGCCCTTGACCGCGACCCGCAAGCCTTGGCCGGTGCCGATGCTTTGGCCGATGCCTTTGGCGCGCGGCTTAGGCTGGTTGAAGGGTGCTTTGGCGATATGGAAGCGCGCGCGCATGATGCCGGATTTGCCGAATTGGACGGCGTGATGCTCGATCTGGGTGTTTCGTCCATGCAGCTCGATACGCCTGCGCGCGGGTTTTCTTTCATGCGCGACGGGCCGCTGGACATGCGTATGGGCGCGACCGGCACCAATGCCGAAGACCTTGTCAATGAGGCCGACCCCGCCTTACTGGTGTCCATTTTGTCGGTCTATGGCGAAGAGCGCCGCGCGCGCGCCATTGTGCGGGCGCTTGTGGTGCGGCGCGAAACGGCCCGCATCACGCGCACCGGCGAACTGGCCGAGATTGTATGCAGTGTGCTGGGCCAACCGCGCGGCAAGGGCGCTCATCCTGCCACACGGACATTTCAAGCCTTGCGGATTTATTTGAATGACGAGCTGGGCGAATTGCTGCGCGGGCTGCATGCGGCCGAGCGCCTGTTGCGTCCGGGCGGACGCCTTGTGGTCGTCACATTTCACTCGCTGGAAGACCGCATGGTCAAAAAATTTCTCGCCAATCGCAGTGGGCGCGCCGGTCGGCCATCGCGCCATCTGCCGGAGCAGGCGGGCCCGGCCAGCAGTTTTGAAGAATTGCCGAAACGTACGCAAAAAGCCGGTGCCGACGAGTTGGCGCGCAATTCGCGCGCGCGCTCGGCACGCTTGCGCGGGGCGGTGCGCACGACCGCACCGGCGTTTCCCGAAGATGAAAGCCTGCTTCCGGCAGGCGCGCCGAAACTCACCCAAACTGTCGCCATCGGAGGTCGCCCATGATCCGTATCGTCAATATTGCCTGTTTTTTCGTTATCGTGTCGCTGGTTGCCGCGGTTTATCACATCCGCTACAGCGCCGAGGTGGAGGCGCGCAAACTGCACACGCTTGAGCGCAAAATCACGGCGGCGGAAGATATGCGCCAAACTCTTGCTGCCGAATGGAGCAGCCTGAACGACCCGCGCCGCCTGCAAATTCTGGTGTCGCAACATCTGGCCCTGTCGCCGCTTGAAGCCCATCAGGTCATGCTTCCCGACACTCCGACGCTCGCCCCGATTCCGGTCAAATTGCTGCAACAGGAGCGCGCGCAATGAAGCAGGCCAAACTCCCTTTGGTGACAGCCGGTGGCGATTGGGCGGGCGTGATGAATATTCACGCCGGTCGGGTCGGCAATGGTGTGGCGCATCACGGGGTTGAGCAGACCCGCGCCCGATTGCGCCTTGCCAGCATTATGTTTGTTCTGGTGTTTGCGGTGCTGGGCGGGCGTCTTGCGCAGCTCACTTTGGCCGAAGACCCGCAACTGGCGCGTGTCGGCATGGCCGACCGCAAGGCCGAAATTCAGCGTCCGGCCATCACCGACCGCAATGGCGTGGTGCTGGCTTCGCAAATCTATCTGACAACGCTGGGGGCCAATGCCTCCGAAATTCAAAATGGCGACGCGGTTGTTACGCAATTAAACGAGATTTTGCCGAATATGAACGCGCAACGCGCGCGGCGTTTGCTGGCCGGTGACCGCCATTATGTCGAATTGAGCAAGGGGCTTACACCCTTGCAAAAGCGCGCCGTGCTTGAACTTGGAAATCCGGGGTTGAAACTGCGGCGCGAAGCCCAGCGCGTTTATCCGAGCGGGTCGGTTGCCTCGCATGTGGTCGGTTTTTCAAGCACCGATATGCAAGGCCTGATGGGGCTGGAGCGGCGTCTGGACGAGCAGGTGCAAATGTCGCCCATATTTGAAACAACGCTCGATATTCGCGTTCAACATGCGGTGCGCGAAAGCCTGTCGGCGGCGATAGGAAAATTTTCGGCCAAGGGCGGTGGTGCCATTTTGATGGACGCGACCAATGGTGAAATTCTCGCATTGGTGTCGCTGCCCGATTTTGACATTAACCGCCCCTTGGCGACGCCTCAGTCGCGCCATTTCAACGCCATGACCATGGGCGTTTATGAACTGGGCTCGATTTTCAAAGTCATGACCGCGGCCATGGCATTGGAAAGCGGCGAGGTCAAACTCGACGAGACCTTCGATACGCGCGCGCCGCTGGAGATTGGCGCGGCGACCATCAATGATGTGCATGGCGAAAAGCGCCCGCTCACCCCGCGTGAAATTGTTATCCATTCGTCGAATATCGGCTCGGTGCAACTGGCGTTGCGCGTGTCGGATGTCGCCCATTACGACTTTATGGAGAAGCTGGGCTTCACCCGGCGACTGCAATTTGAACTGCCCGAAACCGGCGCACCGCTCATGCCCGTGCGCTGGACGGATATTGAGCGGGCAACGACCTCTTTCGGCCACGGGTTTTCCGTCACGCCGCTGCATGCGCTGGTTGCCGGTGCGGCCATGGTGAATGGCGGGGTGTTGTACCCGCCGCGCCTCACGCCCACCGACATGCCTGTCGGAACCCGTGTCATATCGGAGCCGACCAGCCTGGTTTTACGCGACATGATGCGCGAGGTCGTTACCATCGGTACCGGCAAGAAAGCCAATGTGCCGGGCTATGATATTATCGGCAAAACCGGTTCGGCCAATAAGCCCGCGCGCGGCGGATATGACGATGATGCGCTGATCACATCCTTTCTGGGTGCGTTTCCCTATTCGGATCCTCGCTATGCGCTGCTGGTCATGCTCGACGAGCCGCAGGGTATTCCCGAAACGCATAACCTCACCCTTGCAGGCTGGAACGCGGCACCGACGGCGGCTGAGATTATAGCCCGTGCCGCCCCGCTCTTGGGCGTGCGGCCGGCCTTGCACACGCCGCTTCGCGCGCGCGAGAAAATGGCAGCGGGTGCGGATGTGCCGCCGCTGGCCCTCAAAGCGGAGGTGCCCCATGCGCCTTGAGGCTTTGCTGTCCCAAAACATACAATGCGATGCGGCCCATGCCGATGTGGAAATCACCGGTCTGACGGCCGACAGCCGAACCGTTGCGCCCGGATATTTGTTTGCCGCCTTGCCGGGCGAGCATGTGGACGGCAACAGATTTGTCGCCCAGGCCGTGGCGCAAGGGGCGGCGGCGGTTTTGACCGCGCAACCGAGCGCAGGTCTGTCGGTTCCGGTTCTTTATGATGAAAACCCGCGTCGGGCATTGGCCGAACTGGCGGGACGCTTTTTCGCCTTCCGGCCCGAATGCACGGTCGGCATTACCGGCACGAACGGCAAAACATCAACGGCGGCATTCTTGCGCCAGTTTTGGACACAAGCCGGCCTGTCGGCGGCAAGCCTTGGCACTTTGGGCGTGGTGACGCAAGCCTTCACCCGCCCGATAAACCACACCACGCCCGATCCGGTGACATTGCATGCGGCGTTGCGCGACCTTTATGCGCGCGGCATCGACCATTTGGCAATGGAAGTTTCCAGCCACGCGCTGGCCCAGCATCGTGTTGACGGGCTGACATGCGATGTTGCGGGATTTACCAATCTCACCCGCGACCATCTGGATTATCATGGCGACACGGCGCGTTATTTTGAGGCCAAGGCGCGCCTGTTTACCGAAATTCTGAAACCCGACGGCGTGGCCGTGGTGCAAATGCGTGCGGATGTGGCCCCCGAACTCGCCGCCGCCGCGCGCGCAAAAGGGCGCCAAATTTATCCGGTCGGCAGTGCCGATGCGGCGCTTCAAATTTCGGTCGCCACGCGCGCCCCCGACGGCATGGTGCTGGTCATTGAAGAGGCCGGCAACAGGGTCGATGTGCATGTGCCGCTGATCGGCGATTTTCAGGTCGAAAATCTGGAAGTTGCCATGGGGCTGGGCCTGCATAGCGGGCTTGATTTTGAGCAAATGGCCGGTGCCTGCAACACATTGCAGGGCGTCGCCGGGCGCATGCAGCTTGCCGGAATTTATCAGGGCGCGGCGATCTATGTCGATTACGCGCACACGCCCGATGCGCTGTCGGCGGCGCTTTTGGCCGTGCGCAGCCATGTGACAGATGAAGGCCGCGTATTGCTGGTGTTTGGTTGCGGCGGCGACCGCGACACCGGCAAGCGCCCGCAAATGGGCGCGATTGCCGCAAAAGGGGCCGATCAGGTTTTCGTGACGGATGATAATCCGCGCTCCGAAAATCCTGCCGATATTCGCCGCGCCATTATGGATGCGTGCCCGGACGCGCTGGAATTTGCCGACCGGCGCGAAGCCATTGCCGCGGCCATTGACGCGGCGCGGGTGGGAGACATTATTTTGGTCGCCGGAAAGGGCCACGAGCAGGGCCAGATTATCGGGGACACAATTTTGCCTTTTGATGATGTCACTGTCATTGCCGAGCATATCGGTTTGGAGGCCAGACCATGACCCGGCCCGTATTGTGGACAGACGAACAAATTTCTGCGGCGACGCAAGCCAACTGCACCGCGCCGTTCACGGTCAGCGGCGTGTCGATAGATACGCGCAGTTTGGAGCCGGGCGATCTTTTTGTTGCATTGCCCGGATCGGGGCGCGACGGCCATGATTTTGTGGATGCCGCCTTTGCCGCCGGCGCGACAGCCGCCCTGGTTTGTCGCGGCAAGATTGACACAAAAAAAGCCGCCGACATGCAGGGCGCGCTGGTCGAGGTTGATGACGTGCCCGCCGCGCTGGAAGCCCTTGCCCATGCCGCGCGCGCGCGCAGTTCGGCCTATATTACCGCCGTTACGGGCAGTGTCGGCAAAACAAGCGTCAAAGAGGCGCTCAGGCTGGCGCTGTCAAAATCGGGCGCAACCTTTGCGTCGGAAAAATCCTTCAACAATCACATCGGTGTGCCGCTGAGCCTTGCGCGCATGCCGCAAGATTGCGCCTATGGCGTTTTCGAGGTCGGCATGAACCATGCCGGTGAGATTGATGCGCTGGTGCGCATGGTGCGGCCGCATTGCGCCATCATCACCCATGTCGGGACGGCGCATATTGAACATTTTGACTCCGAAGCCGATATCGCGCGCGCCAAGGGCGAGATTTTCAACCATATGGCCGATGATGTGCCCGGCGATTTGCTAGAGGGCGGCACGGTTATCATTCCGGCGGACAATCCGCATATTGATCTGCTTGTCGAATTGGCAGACGCCCGGAGCATTAAAGATATTCGCCGCTTCAGCACGGATGGAACGGCGACGGCCTCCGAGCCCCCGCATATTGTCGCCAATAAAATTTACCTGCACGAAACATGCAGTTGTGTCAGCGGGCGCATTGGCGATGCGGAAGTCACTTTCAAAGTCGGCACGCCCGGCGCCCACCATGTCAGCAACAGCCTGGCCGTATTGGGCGCCGTTCAGGCCGCCGGTGCCGACCTCGCGCTCGCGGCCCTGTCGCTGGCCGAGGTTGAGGCGCTCAGCGGGCGCGGGCGGCGTCATGTGCTGGACGTTGCCGGTGGCCCTTGCGTGTTGATTGATGAAAGCTACAACGCAAATCCGGCGTCAATGTCGGCCGCCATCAAGGCGCTGGGTCTGGTGCCGCGGCTCGGACAGGGCCGCCGCATTGCCGTTCTGGGCGATATGGCTGAGCTGGGCGCGGCCTCAAAAGATCTGCATATGGATATTGCCGGACTTATGGACACGGTCGATATCGATCTGGTTTTCAGTTGCGGGCCTGAAATGGCGCATATGTTTGCCCATCTGCCGCCCGACCGCAGGGGCATACACGCGCCTTCCACCGATGCGCTGACAAATATTCTTCAGGCGGAAATTCACGCCGGCGATGTCGTTATGGTCAAGGGCTCGCATGCCAGCCGGATGAACCGGGTTGTCGATGCGCTTCTTGAGGCCGACACCGCGCGCGCGGGTCAAGAAGAGGAGCAACGCGATGCTGTATGAATTGATGATGTCGCTGAAGGGGTCTGTCCCCGGTGCCAATCTGTTTTCCTATATCACTTTCAGGGCTGGCGGTGCCGTTATGACGGCGCTGATTATCAGTTTTATTCTGGGCCCCTGGGTCATCGACAATCTGCGCATGCGTCAGGGCAAGGGCCAGCCGATACGCGAAGACGGGCCGCAATCGCATCTCGTCACCAAGGTCGGCACGCCGACCATGGGGGGCTTGCTCATTCTGCTTGCGGTGATGGCCTCGACATTGCTGTGGGGGGATTTGAGCAATCCCTATCTGTGGATTGTGTCGCTGACGACGCTGTGCTTCGGCCTTGTCGGGTTCGCCGATGATTTTCTGAAAGTGCGCGGCGGTTCCAGCGCCGGGGTGCCGGGGCGGGTCAAAATCGTGCTGGAGGCGGCGATTGCGCTTGTCACGGTGCTGGCAATCTCAACAATTTTGCCCCAACCCTTGGCAACAAGTTATGCCATTCCGTTTTTCAAAGATGTGCTACTGCCCTTCGGTCTGCCGTTGTTTGTGCTGGCCGGCATGTTCGTCATAGTCGGGTCTTCCAATGCGGTTAATCTGACCGACGGCCTGGACGGTTTGGCGATTGTGCCGATGATGATTGCCTCGGCCAGCTTCGGCCTGATTTCCTATCTCGTCGGCCATGCGATTTTTGCCAATTATTTGCAGGTGCATTTTGTGCCGGGCGCGGGCGAATTGGCTGTGCTGTGCGCGGCGCTTATCGGGGCCGGTCTCGGTTTCCTCTGGTACAATGCGCCCCCCGCCATGGTGTTTATGGGCGACACCGGCTCATTGGCGCTTGGCGGCGCGCTGGGTGCCATCGCCGTGGCGACAAAGCACGAAATTGTACTGGCGATTATCGGCGGTCTGTTCGTTTTGGAAGCCATTTCGGTGATTGTGCAGGTCGCTTCTTTCAAGCTGACGGGCAGGCGCGTTTTCGCCATGGCACCGCTTCATCATCATTTCGAACAGCGCGGCTGGGCTGAATCCACCATTGTGATCCGCTTCTGGATCATATCCGTGGTGCTGGCGCTGATCGGGCTGGCAACGTTGAAACTGCGATAGGGGTTCCATGATTACACTTCCCAAATATCACGGTGAAACGGCAGTGTTCGGGCTGGGGCGTTCGGGCCTGTCGGTCGTGCGCGCGCTCGCCGCCGTCGGCAATAGGGTGAGTGCTTGGGATCAAAATGGCGACCGGCGCGCGGCGGCTGAAAAAGCCGGTGCCGAAATCAGAGATTTGGAAACCGCATTTGGCGCGCCCGCGCGCTTGGTGTTGAGCCCCGGCGTACCGCTCACCCACCCGCAGCCGCATGCGGTTGTGAAGGCGGCCCGCGCCGCTGACGTGCCGGTGCTGGGGGATGTTGAACTGTTTGCCGACGCTGTGCGCAATATGGCCGAAAAACCGAAAATCGTGGCGGTCACGGGAACCAATGGCAAATCGACAACCAGCGCGCTCATTGCCCATCTTCTGGCGACCCGCGGGGCCGCGGTGCGCCTCGGCGGCAATATCGGCCATGCGGTGCTGGACCTTGATATGCCCGCGCAAGACACGCAGACCGTTTATGTGCTTGAGCTTTCTTCCTATCAAATTGACCTGCTGGAAACGCTTGACCCCGATGTTGCGGTGCTGACAAATCTGAGCGCCGACCACCTCGACCGGCATGGCGACATGGCCGGATATGTCGCGGCCAAGCGTCGGCTTTTCGACATGCTGGGGCCGCATGCCACCGCCATTATCGGTTGTGACGATGATGAAAGCCGCGCCCTTGCCGATGCTGTGCACGCTTCGGGCACGCAAGTTAGCCGCATTGCGACCTCTGCCGCGGCGGATATCTGCTGGCGCGATGGCGCGCTGATGGCGGGCGATCATGTTCTTGCCGATCTGAAAGACGCGCCCGCCTTGCGCGGTGCCCATAACGGGCAAAATGCCGCCGCCGCCGCCGCCGTGCTGGACGCATTGGGCCATGACATGAAAGACCTGCAACAGGCTTTGGAAGATTTTCCGGGGCTTGCCCACCGCCTGCAACCGGTTGGAACTTACGAAAACCTGATTTTCGTCAATGACAGCAAGGCGACAAATGCCGAGGCGACGCGCCACGCACTCGCGGCTTATGAAAATATTTACTGGATTGTCGGCGGGCGCGCAAAAGATGACGGCCTGTCGGGGCTCGATGAATTTTACAAAAATGTCCGCGCCGCTTTCCTGATTGGCGAAGCCGCCGCGCAATTTCAAAATGTGCTTGAAGGCCATTTCGCCTGCCATATGAGCGAGACGCTGGACAAGGCCGTTTGCGATGCCGCCGACCATGCGCGCGCAGATGCTGCCGAAAATGATACTGAAGACACGCCTGCGCAGGCGACGGTTTTACTGTCGCCGGCCTGTGCTTCGTTCGACCAGTTTCCCGATTTCGAGGCGCGCGGGGAGGCTTTTTGCGCCGCCATTGCCAAATGGCAATCTGAGCAACCTTCGGCTTATGAGGGCGCGCCATGTTGAGATTTTTCGCCCGCACCGACAAAAGCCCGATCGCCCAATGGTGGTGGACCGTCGACCGCTGGCTCGTTGCCGCCGTGGTTGTGCTGATCGGTTTGGGATATTTGATGGCGCTGGCCGCCAGCCCTGCCGTGGCCCAGCATATCGGCAAGCCGATTTATTATTTTGCCAATAAGCAATTGGTGTTTCTCACGCTGGCGCTGGGCGTGTTTTTCGCCGTGTCCATGCTGAACCCGCGCCTTGTGCGCATATTGGCGGTGGCAAGTTTCGTCGCGGCGCTGGCCGGTGTGATTGCCACGCTGTTTGTCGGCACATCCGCCAAGGGGGCCAGCCGCTGGCTGATTGTCGCCGGGGTTTCGGTTCAGCCTTCCGAAATTCTAAAGCCTGCTTTCGTGGTCGTGACGGCGCAACTTTTTGCCCTTCACAAAACCCGCTTTGACAGCCATGCGCTGATATGTGCTTTTGCGCTTCTGGTCATGTGCTGTGTGTTGCTGGCGGGCCAGCCCGATATCGGCCAGCTGACGCTGATGGGGCTTGTCTGGATGTGCATGTATTTTCTCGCGGGCGGCTCGTTGCGCCTTCTGTCCGTGCTGGGCGCGCTGGGCATTGTCACGGGCGCCTATCTTTATGCCACCGAGCCGCATGTCTCCAGCCGCGTTGACCGTTTCATCACCCCGTCCAGCGGCGACACCTATCAGGTCGACAAAGCCATGGATGCAATCAAATCCGGCGGCATTGTCGGGGTCGGGCCGGGCGACGGGCGCGTCAAATCAATCTTGCCGGATGCGCATTCCGATTATGTGTTTGCGGTTGCCGCCGAAGAGGGCGGTTTGCTGATCGGCAGTTTCATCATCTGTGTGTTCGCCGTCATTGTGCTGCGCGCGCTGTCGGGCTTGCGCGCCGAGCGCGAGCACTGGATTCAGCTGGCGGCGGCGGGGCTGACCTGTCTGTTCGGTTTGCAGGCCATTATCAATCTCGCCGTTAACCTCAATCTGATGCCGTCCAAAGGCATGACCCTGCCGTTTATTTCCTATGGCGGCTCGTCGCTCATCGCCTCGGCCTTCACCATGGGCATGTTGGTGGCGTTGTCGCGGCGCAGATCGCACGACCAAATGATGGCGCGCCCGATAAACGGCGTGACGCTTCAGGCGCAATTTGGAGGCCGCTCATGAACCAGAAGCAAAACAGCGGAAGCGAAGTGGTGCTGCTGGCGGCCGGTGGCACGGGCGGGCATTTGTTTCCGGCCAGTGCTTTGGCGCGCCGCATGAAGGAAAAGGGCCATGAAGTGCATCTGGCAACGGATGCGCGCGGTCTGGCCTATCTACCTCAACTTGAAGAAATGCCCGTTCACAAGCTCGCGGCGGCAACGATATTTGGCGGTAAAATATGGCTCCTCCCATGGCACATGGTGAAAATTATCTTCGCCTTTTTTCAGGCGGTTCACCTTGTGTTGAAGCTCAAGCCCTCCATCGTTGTCGGCTTTGGCGGCTACCCGTCATTCGCCCCGGCGCTGGCCGCACAAGTGCTGGGGCGGCAGGTGTTGATCCATGAACAAAACGCCGTGCTGGGCCGGGCCAATCGTGTGCTGTGTGCCCTTGGCGCGCATCTGGCAACCAGTTTTGGCGGCACGCGCGGCGTATCAAAATCGACAAAAGCAAGAACCCGCAAAGTTGGCAATCCCGTGCGCAATGATGTGCTGACGGCGGCGCGCGGCGGTTATCGTTATCTGAATGCCTCGCGCCCGTTTGAATTGCTGATTTTCGGCGGCAGTCAGGGTGCCAGCGTTTTTGCCGACACGGTTCCCGCGGCGATCGGCGAATTGCCGGCAGATTTGAAAGCGCGCCTGCGCGTCGTTCATCAGGTGCGCCGGGCGGATATGGCACAAACACTCGCGGCCTATGGGGAAATCAGCGTTTATGCCGAAATCCGCGACTTTTTTGACGATTTGCCCGCCCGCATGCGCCGCGCGCATCTGGTCATTTGTCGCGGTGGTGCTTCGACCGTGTGCGAGCTTTCGCTGCTGGGTGCGCCGGCCATTATCGTGCCCTTGCCCGGCTCGCTGGATCAGGATCAGGCGCATAATGTGCGCGAGCTGAACGAAAAGGGCGGCGCGTGGATGGTCAATCAAACCGAGTTCACGACCGAATGGCTGTCGGGAAAACTGAACGAGCTGATGCTCAATATTGAACTGCTGAACGCCGCCTCGGCGCGGTCATTGTCATTGGCGCGGCCGGATGCCGATTTGCGCCTGTGTCGCTATGCCCTGTCGCTCATCAAAAATGACAGCGCTGCCGGCAGGGAGAAAAAGCAATGACGCAAAATCCTGCCGCACCGCCGCGCACATTACGCCCCTTCGGGCGGGTGCACATTGTCGGCATTGGCGGCATTGGCATGAGCGGTATTGCCGAGGTGATGCATGTCATGGGCTATGAGGTGCAGGGCAGTGATTTGGGCGAAAACGCCAACACGCGCAGGCTTTCGGATATGGGCGTGCCGGTCATGATCGGCCATCGTGAGGAAAATATTGCCGGGGCGGGTGTCGTCACCGTGTCGTCGGCGGTCACGCAAGACAATGTGGAAATGCAAGCCGCGCGTGCGCGTCATATTCCCGTTGTTCGCCGCGCCGAAATGCTGGCCGAACTCATGCGCTTGAAACCGTGCCTGACGGTCGCGGGCACGCATGGCAAAACCACCACAACCTCGCTTGCCGCGGCCGTGCTTGATGCCGCCGGGCTCGACCCCACCGTCATTAATGGCGGCATTATCAACGCCTATGGCACCAATGCGCGCCTCGGTTCGGGCGACTGGATGGTGGTTGAAGCCGATGAAAGCGACGGCACTTTCGTGCGCCTGCCCTCGACCATGGGCATTGTCACGAATATCGACCCCGAACATTTGGAGCATTACGGCAGTTTCGACAATTTGCGCGATGCGTTTGTGCGCTACATGCAAAATATTCCGTTTTACGGTGCCGGCATTGTGTGTCTCGACCACTCGGAAGTGCAGGCGCTGGTGGGGCAGGTGCAGGACCGCCGCATCATCACTTATGGGCTGAACGAACAGGCCGACATTCAGGCGACAAATATCACCACGCGCGGGTTCGCCCAGGAATTTGACGTTATCTGCCGCGACCGGCAGACCGACACGCAAACGGTTATCTCAAAGCTGCATCTGCCCATGGCGGGCACTTATAATTTGCAAAATGCACTGGCGGCGATTGCCGCGGGGCTGGAAGTGCGCGCTGAACCGGAACAAATCCGCGCGGCGCTGTCCGGCTTTGGCGGCGTCAAGCGGCGCTTTTCGCATGTCGGCAAAGTGCGCGATGTCGATATTTTTGATGATTACGCGCACCATCCGGTCGAGATTGCCGCCGTTCTGGGCAGCGCCCGCGAAGCGGCAGGGGGCCGCGTCATTGGGGTCATGCAGCCGCATCGCTATACGCGCCTGCGCGATCTCTTTGCCGATTTTTGCAGCTGCATGAACGCCGCCGATGTGGTTTTTGTCTTGCCGGTTTTCACCGCCGGAGAAGAACCGATTAAGGGTTTTGACGCCGAACATCTCGTCGAGGGCCTGCGCGCGCATGGGCATCGCCATGCCGAGGCCCTGGCCGAAGATGATGCGCTCGCCCCGGCGCTGGCCGAGATTATCGCCGCCGGAGACATTGTGGTGTGCATGGGGGCGGGCTCGATTACGCGCATCGCGCATGAGCTGCCGGCACGTTTGGCGGAGGTGGCGGCATGAGCTTGCATGCGAATAATCCGAAGCCGCACACGGCGCGCGCAAGCGTTCAACCCGCCGACCTGCCCGAAGTGCGCGGAAAATACATTACCGAGCAATCACTGAGCGGGCTCACATGGTTCCGGGTTGGCGGCGCGGCGGATGTTATCTACCTGCCGACGGATGCCGATGATTTGAGTGCGTTTTTGAAAAATCTGGCGGCGGATATTCCGGTCACGGTTTTGGGCGCGGGCTCCAACACGTTGGCACGCGACGCCGGTGTGCGCGGCGTTGTCATTCGCCTTGGGCGCGGCTTTGCCGACATTGCTCGCGAGGGCGAAACGGATATACGCGCAGGCGCAGGCGCGCTCGATATGCGCGTGGCCGCGCGCGCAGCCGATGCCGGACTTTCGGGGCTTGAGTTTCTCAGCGGCATTCCCGGCAGTGTCGGCGGTGCGGTGGCCATGAATGCCGGTGCCTATGGCCGCGAAACGGCAGATGTGCTTGTGCGGGTTGAAGGCGTCACTCCGGACGGGGAAAAACGCGAGCTGACACCGGATACGCTTAATCTCAGCTACCGCACCAATAGCTACCCGGATCCGATTATCTACACAGCTGCGGTTTTTCGCGGGCGCCCCGCCGCCGCCGACGCCATCACGGCGCAAATGGACGAGATTGCCGACAAGCGCGGTACCAGCCAGCCGGTCAAATCACGCACCGGCGGCAGCACGTTCAAAAATCCGGGCGGGGCCAGTCCCGACGGGCCGAAGGCATGGAAACTTATTGATGCCGCCGGATGTCGGGGCATGCGTGTCGGCGACGCGCAAGTTTCCGAATTGCATTGCAATTTTCTTGTCAATCACGGCAAGGCCAGTGCCGCTGACATTGAAACGCTGGGCGAAACCGTGCGCCGGCGCGTGCTGGAAACCAGTGACATTGATCTCGATTGGGAAATTCGGCGGATTGGGGAGGTGGCTCATGGCGCGTAAATCCCATATTGCCGTTTTGCAAGGGGGCTGGTCGCCGGAGCGCGAAATCAGTCTTATATCGGGCCAAAAATGCGCCGAGGCCCTGCAACGCAGTGGCTATCAGGTCACGCAAATTGATGTTGACCGCAATCTGGCGGCGCGGCTGAGCGCGCTTGCCCCCGATATTTGCTTCAATGCGCTGCACGGCGTTGGCGGCGAAGATGGCGAGGTGCAGGGCCTGTTGGAAGTGCTGGCCATTCCCTACACACATTCCGGCGTGCGCGCCTCGGCGCTGGCGATGGACAAGCATTTGTCGAAAAAGATTTTTGCCGATGCCGGTCTGCCGGTGGCCCCGTCGCTATTGGTCATGCGCGGCACATGCACCGACCATCCGCTGGACCCGCCTTATGTCGTCAAACCGGTCAATCAGGGTTCCAGCGTCGGTGTGCAAATCGTTCCCGAAGGCGCAAATGAGGTGCCCGACACGCTCACCGAGGCCAATTGGGGGTATGACGAGGCGGCCATGGTCGAAGCCTATATTGCCGGACGCGAATTGACCTGCGCCGTGCTGGATGATGCGCCCACGGATGTTATGGAAATTGTGCCGACCAACGGCTTTTACGATTATCGCGCGAAATATGATGAAGGCGGCTCGGCGCATATTCTGCCGGCCGATATTCCCGCCGCCCTGTCCGGCGAAATACAGGCCGTCACGCTGATGGCCCATCGCGTGCTGGGGTGCCGCGGCGTGACGCGGGCTGACTTCCGTTTCGACCCTGACGGGCCCACGCTGGCGCTGCTTGAAATCAACACCCAGCCGGGCATGACGCCCCTGTCGCTGTTGCCGGAAATGGCCGAGGCGCGCGGCATGTCATACGACAATTTGGTGACTTGGATTGTGGAGGATGCCTCATGCCCAAGATGAAATCCGCTATGACGAAACACACTCTCAAAGCACGCCTGATGCGCGCGGCATCCTTTGTGCTGATTGCGCCAATTGCCAAGCTTGTGACCGGGCTTTTCTCAAATTGGCGGCTCGGCATGGCGAGCGTGACCGGAATTCTGGCGCTGGCGCTGGTCGGTATCTTTTCCGCCGAACTGACCCGTCCGACGGCGGATTATTTGCGCGACGGTTTCTTTGACGCGACCGCCAAAGCCGGCTTGCACGTCACCGACATTACCGTTGAAGGGCGTCGCCGCACCCAGCGCGAAGACTTGCTGGCAGTCACGCAAATTGACGCCGGCATGCCGATTTTGCGGGTCGATCTGGACGCCATGCAAACACGCATCAAAAAACTGCCATGGGTGCATAATGTAACCGTGGTGCGGCGCTTGCCGGGCATTATTCATTTGCAGGTGAGCGAGCGCGAGCCCTTCGCGCTTTATGATGAGGGGCGCAAAACCGCGCTGATCGACAAAAATGGCGATGTCATCACCCGCAATCATCTGACAGCCTTTGAGCATTTGCCGGTGCTGTCCGGTTCGGGCGCACCCATTCGGGCACAGGCGCTGATGGATATGTTGCAGGACTATCCGGTTGTCCGCAATCGGTTGGTGGCTGCCGAGTGGATTGGCGGGCGGCGCTGGAGCCTGACATTGGATCATGGCGGGGCCGTGCATCTGCCGGCTAAAAATGTGCAAAACGCCCTCAACCGGCTGATGGATCTGGAACGCGAGCGGCGCATTCTGGCGGTCGAGAACCAGAGTATCGACCTTCGTTTGCCCGACCGCATTTTGCTCCGCCCGATGGGTGAAACCTCGCGCGCGGCACCGCCACGCCCCAAACGGGAGAAGCGCTCGTGACCCGACCTGTAAAACACAACCAGTTCGGCAGACACGCGGCCGTTTCAATGCGGCGCGGGGCCGTTGCCGCGCTCGATATCGGCACCAATAAGGTGGCTTGTTTGATTGCCGAAACCGCCGAAGACAATGCGCCCAACCGGATGATGCGCGTCACCGGTTTCGGGCATCAAATATCGGAAGGCTTGCAGGCCGGGCAGATTACCGACATGCGCGCCGCCGAAGACAGTTTGCGCGCTGCCGTGGACGCCGCCGAGCGCATGGCCGGTGTCGAAGTGCGCGGCATTATCATCGGTGTGTCGGCAAACCGTATTTCAAGCCAGATTTGCGAGGCGCATGTGCCCTTGCACGGCCACGCCGTCAATGCCGACCATATGGGGCTGGCCTTGCGCCATGCCTGCGAAAAATTCTGGTCGGAAGACCATGAAATTCTGCACGCCATTCCGGTGGCTTATTATGTTGATGACAGCGCGGTGATAGCCGACCCCAGAGGCATGTATGGTCAGGAATTGCGCGTGACATTGCATCTCATCAGCGCGCCGGTGGGGCCGATCAGAAATCTGCTGGCCTGCGTTGAGCAATGCCATCTTGTTTGCGACAAGCTTGTGGTTACACCTTATGCCAGCGCGCTGTCGACCCTGATGCAGGATGAAATTGACCTCGGCACTTTGCATCTCGATATGGGCGGCGGCACCACCAGCTTCACGATATTCTATGAAGGCGCGCCGGTGCATACGGGCGTTGTGCCCGTGGGCGGGCATCATATCACCACCGATATTGCGCGCGGATTAAACGTCGCCTTGCCGATAGCCGAGCGTATCAAAACGCTTTACGGCAGCGCGCTGGCCTCGTCCGACAGTGAACGCGAGCAGTTTGAACTGCCCACCAATGACGGAGAGGCGCAAATGCTGCCGCGCAGCGAGCTGACGAAAATCATTCGCCCGCGTCTGGAAGAAACCTTCGAAATGATTGAGGCGCGGGTCGCAAGTTCGGGCATGGCGCATCTGGCGGGGCGGCGCGTGGTGCTGACGGGCGGTGCGTCGCAACTTTCCGGCGTGCCGGAACTGGCGCGCACAATACTTGACCGGCAGCCGCGCCTTGGCTTTCCGATGCGGCTTTCAGGCCTGCCGGAGGCAGCCGCCGGCCCGTCTTTTGCGGCATGTGCCGGACTTTTGAATTATGCCGGGCGTCAACATGCAGACGCCGCACTTGTTTCTGAAAATGCCGGCGGGCCGTTTGGCCGGCTGGCGGCTTGGTTGAGGAGGAACTTCTAATGCAACGCATATTTGTATCAGCGTATGTAACTGGCCTGGGGCCACCTGTGACGGGTGACGAGAACCTGTCGGGAGCATGCACCACCTGGATATTGGGCGCAGGGTGCCATGCTTTTTCAAACTTTGAAAACCTGCCCAACACGAACGAGTAGAAAAGGAGAACGCCATGAGTATTCATCTTACCGTTCCACCGAAAAGGGAACTTAAACCCCGTATTGTCGTGTTTGGCATCGGGGGTGCTGGCGGCAATGCGGTCAATAATATGGTGAGCGCAGGGCTGGAAGGTGTCGATTTTGTCGTCGCCAATACCGACGCACAGGCGCTTGCGGCCAGTCAGGCCGATCGCCGTATTCAGATGGGCAGCAAGCTCACCGAAGGATTGGGCGCCGGCTCAAATCCGGAAGTTGGCCGTCAGGCCGCCGAGGAGTCGATGGCCGAAATCGTCGACATGTTGCAGGGGTCGCATATGGCCTTTGTCACAGCGGGCATGGGCGGGGGCACCGGCACCGGTGCGGCACCCGTGATTGCCCGCGCCGCACGCGAATTGGGTGTGCTGACCGTCGGTGTGGTGACCAAGCCCTTCGACTTTGAAGGCACACGGCGCATGCGCTCGGCCAATGAAGGCATAAACGAGCTGGCCAAGGAAGTTGATACGCTTATCATCATCCCGAACCAGAACCTGTTCCGCATCGCCAATGCGCAGACGACATTTGCCGAAGCATTTGCCATGGCCGATGAAGTGCTGCATTCGGGTGTGTCCGGCATTACCGACCTCATGATCAAGCCGGGGCTCATCAATCTCGACTTTGCCGATGTCAAAACCATTATGGACGAAATGGGCAAAGCCATGATGGGCACGGGCGAAGCCGAAGGCGACAACCGTGCCATCGAAGCCGCGGAGGCTGCGATTGCCAATCCGTTGCTCGACGATGTGTCGATGAGCGGGGCCAATGGTCTGTTGATCAATATTTCGGGCGGCGAAGACATGACGCTTTACGAGGTTGATGAGGCCGCCAATCGCATCAAGGATGAGGTTGACGAAAACGCCAATATCATCATCGGCTCCACCTTCGACGATAATCTGAAGGGCATGGTGCGTGTCTCTGTTGTCGCCACCGGCATTGAGGCGGGGGCGAAATCCAAATTGCGCCCCGTTACACGCGGCGAGGTGATCAATATGGGTCAACAGGCGCAGGATTATGAGCCCTCCGAACCATCGGCGACGGAGAGCGAAGCGGCGGGCGGCGAATTGCCGGCCTTCATGCAAGCCGAGGCCGCGCCGCCTGTGGCTGATGATGTTGTCGAAATCGCCGAGCCTGAACCCGTGGCCGAAGCTCCCGAAATCGCCGAAGAAACCGAAGACGGGGAACTGCCCGGTTTCCTGCGTGAGGCGAAACTGGCACCACGGCGTGAAGTCTCGAAACGTTCGCGCTCATTCCTCGACCGTGTGCTGGGCACCAACCGCCAGCCGCCGAAGGAAGAAGGCCATCTGGCCGCCGACCCGATAGAAGAGAGCGAGCCTTTGCACGTCAATGAGCGGGTCGAGCCGCGCCTTGAGGAAACGGCTGAGATTGCCGAGCGCGATATTGATGATGCGCCGGCACCGGAACAACGCCCGGCAGCCATTCTCGATGCGCCCGAAGCGGCTCCGGCCGAAGCGGCACCAATGGTTGCCGCCGCTCCGTCTCAAAACGCCCCGTCTCAAAACGATTTGGGGCAGGGCGATTTGGGGCATAACGAACCGACGCTGGACCTTGATGCACCCGAAGCACCGGCTCCGGCGGCAAAAGTCGAAATGCCGGAACCGCCGACACCGCAAGTTTCGGTGAATTCTGTGGCGCCGACACCGGCCATTGCCGAGCAAGCGCCTGTGGTTCAAACGCAGATGCAGACCGCGCCGAGCATGAACGCATCTTACGAGGCCGATCAGTTGGATATTCCGGCCTTCCTGCGCAGGTAGGAGAGAAGGCGGAAAATAAGGGAAAAGCCCGGGCCTTGTGTCCGGGCTTTTTCGGCGCCTATTGATCAGTGCCAATTTTCGGTTTAAGTGAAACGACTTGGTTAGCTTTGTTACAAGGCCGTAATATTAGGCAATAATCTGTTATTTGTACTTGGTTTCACGCTTTTGTAGAACAAAACTCAGAAAAGTAGTTGAAACCAAGGATGAATGCCCTATGGCACCACCCCCCGCCACAATTGCTCAAATACACGAGCGTTTTCCGGCCGTCGCTTTTGCCGGAACACCGGGTATTCAGCAGTTCAACGCGCAGCAAACCACGCTGGGCGCGGCGGTTACCTGTCGGGGCATTGGTTTGCATTCGGGCGCGGAATTGACCATGCGCCTTGTGCCGGCACCTGTTGACACCGGCATTGTTTTTATCCGCACAGATATTGCCGACCGTGATGAGGCGTCCATTCCCGCCCTTTTCGGCAGTGTTTGCGACGTCACCCTGTCGACCAAAATCGGCAACAGCCACGGTCATGTGGTTGGCACGATTGAGCATTTGCTGGCGGCGCTGGCCGGTATGCGGGTTGATAATGTCATCGTTGAAATCGACGGGCCGGAAGTGCCGATTATGGATGGCAGCGCCCAGCCTTTTGTCGATTTGATGCACAGTGTTGGTGTTGTTGAATTAAATGCCGTGCGCCGGGCCTTGCGCGTCAAAAAGCCGGTGCGGGTATCGCAAGGTGACAGCTTTTGCGAATTGCTGCCCGAAGACGGTTGTGTTTTCGAGGCCGAGATTGATTTTCAAAGCGGCGCAATCGGGCGTCAGGCCTATCAGCTTGACCTTATGGCCGAAAGTTTTGACATGGATGTCGCCGGTGCGCGCACTTTCTGCATGTTGCATCAGGTGGAGGCCATGCACAGCGCCGGCCTTGCACTGGGCGGTTCCATTGAAAACGCCATTTTGGTTGACGGCGATGTCGTCATGAATGAAGAAGGTTTGCGCTCACCGAAAGAGTTTGTGCAACATAAGCTTCTGGACGCGATTGGCGATCTTTACCTGCTCGGCCTGCCGATGATCGGGCGCTATCGCGGGCATAAATCGGGCCACGCATTGCATAACAAGCTTCTGCACGCCCTGTTCCTTGAGGCCGATGCCTTCGAACTGGTCAATCTGTCTGACACGGACAAAGTTCTCGCCGCCGAATAGCGCCTGCGTTTTTACGTCTTCTCTCTACTGGCATCCTTACCTCCAATGCTGTAAAACTATGGCTCATTGGCTCTTTTCTGGATCGCGGGACGCTATCTCATTATGACGTGGAAACAATTATTAACTGTGTGTGCTGTGTGCGGCGTGTTGTCGGCTTGCGGTGCAAATGATCCGCAAATCGCCGAATATATCGAGCGACCCGTCGAACAGATTTACAATGAGGCTTTTGACGAGTTGGAGCGCGGCAATTTCATCAATGCGGAACTGCAATTTGATGAAGTCGAACGCCAGCATCCCTATTCCATTTGGGCGCGCCGCGCCATGGTTATGGCCGCCTATACCTATTATTTGCAGAACAAATATGATGAGGCCATCCTCACAGCGCGCCGCTTTATTGCGCTTTACCCCGGTAATAAGCGCGCAGCCTATGCCTATTACCTCATCGCCATGTGCCAATATGAGCGCATCTCGGACGTCAAACGCGACCAGTTGATTACCGAATTGGCCCAGCAGGCCCTTATCGATGTCATCCGGCGGTTTCCCAAGTCAGACTATGCCCGCGACGCAATGTTGAAACTCGACCTCACCAGCGACCATCTGGCCGGCAAGGAGATGGATGTGGGTCGTTATTATTTGAAGCGCGGCCATTATATTGCCGCCTCGGTGCGGTTTTCCAATGTCATCAGAAATTATCCCCGCACGTCGCATGTGCCCGAAGCCCTGCACCGGCTGACAGAGGTTTATCTTTCGCTCGGCGTCAACAGTGAGGCACAAAATGCCGCCGCCGTGCTGGGCTATAATTTTCCCGACAGCCGATGGTATCGTGACAGTTACCGCGTGCTGGTTGACCGCGAGCTAACCCCTGAGGAAGATCCCTCATCCTGGATTGGCAGGGCTCTCGACAAGGTCTTTTAGGGGCCGCGAATGCTGCTATCACTGTCGATACGCGACATTGTTCTTATCGATAAGCTAGATCTCGACTGGCACGGCAATCTGTGTACGCTGACCGGTGAAACCGGTGCCGGAAAATCCATTTTGCTGGATGCGCTGGGGCTTGCCATCGGTGCGCGTGGCGATGCCGGTCTGGTGCGCAATGGGGCCGCACAGGGCAGTGTTACGGCAGTGTTTGATATATCGGAAAATAAGGCTGTGCAGGCTGTTTTGGATGAAAACGGACTGCCGACGGACACAACGGAATTAATTTTGCGGCGCATTCAGACCGCCGACGGGCGCAGTCGGGCTTTTTGCAATGATGCGCCGGTCAGCGTTGGTCTGCTTGCCCGGCTTGGCGGCGTTCTGGTGGAAATTCACGGGCAGAACGAAAGTCAGGCACTGACGGATGCAGGCACCCAGCGCCGTTTGCTCGACCAGTTTGCCGGTATTGACGAAGATGTGCGGGTTCTCGGTGAGCTGCACAGCGCCAAATTGCAACTTGAAAAGCGGTTGGCGGCGCATCGCGAGGCTTTGGCGCGCGCGGCACAAGAAGCCGATTATCTGACCAATGCGGTGGCCGAATTGCGAACGCTGGAGCCGCAGACCGGCGAAGAAGAAACATTGGCCGCCCAGCGCACATTGCTGATGAATGCCGAAAAAATCGCTGCCGACCTTGATGAAGCCCGCAATTTTCTGGGCGGCGATAGCGGCGTGGAAACAGCATTGAATGCGGCCTTGCGGCGGTTGGAAAAAGCGGCACCCGAAGCCGCCGGAAAGCTGGACAGTGCCGTCACCGCGCTTGACCGCGCGCTGATTGAAACGGCCGAAGCACGCGAGGCCGTGCATGCGGCGGCAAACGAAATTCAGCATAATCCGGCAGAACTCGCGCGCATTGAGGACAGATTATTTGCGTTGCGCGCGGCGGCGCGCAAGCACAATGTCGGATGCAATGATTTGCCGGATGTTTTGACCCAGCTTGAACAGCAATTAAACGATATTGACGGCGGTGCCGACCGGTTGACGGAAATGGAAGCCGCCCATGAAGCGGCCAAAGACGCCTATCGCGAAGCCGCACAGAAAATATCGGCGGCGCGCATCAAAGCCGCGGGCGCGCTTGACCTTTGCGTGAACGGCGAATTGGCACCCCTGAAACTCGATGGCGGACGGTTTGAAACCCGTGTCCATGTGCGCGATGCCGAAGAAGGCGGCGCGGACGGCATTGACCGCATATCGTTTGAAGCGGCGACCAATCCGGGCATGGCGCCCGGGCCCATTGCGCGCATTGCGTCGGGCGGTGAATTGGCGCGTTTCATGCTGGCCCTGAAGGTCAGCCTTGCCGGAAGCGGGCATGTCGGCACGTTGATATTCGATGAGGTGGATGCCGGCGTCGGCGGTGCTGTGGCCGAAGCGGTGGGCTTGCGCCTTCACAAACTCGCCGAACTTGGGCAGGTGCTTGTGGTGACACATTCGCCACAAGTGGCCGCGCGCGGCGATTTTCACTGGAAAGTATCGAAATCCAGCGCGTCGGAGGCAACCGTAACGCGCGTCAATCCGCTTGACGCAGAAGCGCGCCTTGAGGAGGTTGCGCGCATGCTGTCGGGCGCAAATGTTACCTCGGAAGCGCGCGCCGCGGCGGGTAAATTGCTGGAGGCCGACGCGCGATGAGCCGCACCAAACCGGTTGCCGAGCTGACGCGCAAAGAGGCGGCCGAAGAACTGGACGCGCTGGCACACGAAATTGCGACCCATGACGCGGCATATTATCAGGAAGACGCGCCGCGCATTTCCGACGGTGATTATGACGCCCTGCGGCAACGCAATGGTGACATTGAGGCGCGCTTTCCCGATCTGAAACGCGATGACAGCCCCTCTGAACGCGTCGGGGCCGCGCCCGTGCAGGGATTTGCCAAAGTCACCCATAGCGTGCCCATGCTGTCGCTCGGCAATGCGTTTGATGCCGACGACATTGACGATTTCATTCAGCGAATTCGCAAGTTTTTGACATTGGGTGAAGACCGGGAACTTCACCTGACCTCCGAGCCGAAAATTGACGGTCTGTCGGCGTCCTTGCGTTATGAAAACGGCGTGCTGGTGCGCGGTGCCACGCGCGGCGACGGGCGTGTGGGCGAAAATATTACCGAAAATCTGAAAACCGTTTCGGGCATTCCACACACATTGCCGGAAGGGGCACCAAAGGTCGCGGAAGTGCGCGGCGAGGTTTATATGAGCGCCGAAGATTTCGACACGCTCAATGAGCGCCAGAAATCTGCCGGAAAAGCCGAATTTGCCAATCCCCGCAATGCGGCGGCGGGCAGTTTGCGCCAGCTTGATGCGACCATTACCGCGACGCGGCCCTTGCGGTTTTTCGCCTATGCGTGGGGGGAAATGTCCGATTTGCCCGCGCAAACCCAATCCGGCATGGTCGAACTGTTCGCCGCCTGGGGGTTTGCCGTCAATCCGGAGTTTCGCGTATGCACCGGCGCGCAGGATTTGCTGGCGCATTGGCAGGATATTGAGGCGCGCCGTGCGCTGTTGGGATATGACGTTGACGGCATGGTCTATAAGGTCGACGCGCTTGACTATCAAAACCGGCTGGGCTTTGTCTCGCGCGCGCCGCGTTGGGCAATCGCGCATAAATTTCCGGCCGAACAGGCAACGACCCTTTTGCAGGATATCGACATTCAGGTGGGGCGCACCGGGGCGCTTACCCCGGTTGCAAAATTGCAGGAGGTCACGGTCGGCGGCGTGCGTGTCACCAATGCCACCTTGCATAATGCCGATGAGATTGCGCGAAAAGATATCCGCATAGGCGACACGGTGGTCGTGCAGCGCGCGGGCGATGTGATACCTCAAATTGTGCGCGTGGTGGAAGATGCGCGCCCCGACCAAGCCGTGCCTTTCGTGTTTCCCGATAAGTGTCCGGCCTGCGGCGCACCGACCGCGCGCGATTTGCGCGAAGACGGCGAGACAGATGTCGTGTTGCGCTGTACGGGCGGTTTGACCTGCGCGGCGCAGGCGCGCGAGCGGCTCAAGCATTTTGTGTCGCGTCCGGCGCTTGATATTGAAGGGCTCGGCAATAAGCAGATTGATGATTACTGGGCGGCGGGGCTGGTGCGCCGGCCGGATGATATTTTTACCTTACGCGCGCGTTACACCGACGACCCGCCCGATTTCTGGCGTTACACTTCCGGTGCGCGCGACAAAATCGGCACGCTGAAAGACAGTGTCGTCAAACTGTTTGACGCGATCGACCAGCGTCGTGACATTGGCCTCGACCGTTTTATATTTGCTCTGGGCATTCGCCATGTGGGTGAAACGACGGCGCGCATTTTGGCGCGGCATTTCAAAACATTGGCCGCATTTCACGAAGGCGGTGCGGCGCTCGGCCCGGAAGACGGGGAAACACGCGCGGCACTGGAGAATATTGACGGTATCGGGCGCACGCTGGTTGACGCATTACAGCAGTTTTTCGCGGCAGATGAAAACCGCGCCATGCTGGATGCGCTGGTGGCCGCCGGCGTGACACCGAGCCCGCTTGCCGAAGCCGAAAATTCCGGTGCGCTTTCCGGCAAAACCATTGTATTCACCGGCACGCTGGAAACCGTCTCGCGCGCGGAAGCCAAGGCGCGCGCCGAAATGCTGGGCGCGCGGGTGGCGGGGTCGGTATCGGCAAAGACGGATATTGTCGTCGCCGGGCCGGGGGCTGGCTCGAAACGAAAAAAGGCCGAAGAATTGGGCCTCACTATTTTGGATGAAAAAGCCTGGCTGGAACTCGCCGAGACATCCTGATGTTTCCCGATATTAATGTTTTTTAGACCGGTGCCGCCGTGCGGCCTGAACCTCGGCATTGCGGGCAGGTTGGCGCGGCGCGTCCACCGGTTTTTCCTCCGGCGTCGGCCAACCTTTCTCCATGCCCCATGTGAAGCACCGCATCTGCTCTTTCTTGATAAAGGCCACAATATCTTTTTCCGCTGGCGCGCTGTCACCCAATGCGCGGATGATTTGCCGATGCCGCCGCATGGTGTGTTTGCCCGTGGCAAGCTCTTTGCGTGCAACTGCCAGAAATGAGAATACCGGCTTGCCCTCGCGATGGGCTGTGTTTGCCAAATGGTCGAGATGGCGCATCAGCAGGCTGGATGCAAAAGACCAGTCCTGATCGGCTATGCCTTGTGCCTGATTGAGCCGCTGATAGGAAACGAACTCCTGACGGCGCGCGGCCCATATCAGATTTTCGAGGGTTATTTCTGTTTGAAAGTGGTGGTGCATGGTTTCCCCTTATTCTTTTGCACCACGATTATATGATTGAAGCGGATAATTCTAGCACCTATAGGTTGTATATAAAGACGCTCACCGTATCGGGCGACACGCCTTTTCGAGCCACTTTGCCGTGCGTGTATCGACAAGCGGTTTCACTTTGCTCAGAACCTCCGCGTGATAGGTGTTGAGCCATGTTTTCTCGTCCCCCGTAAGGGCTGATTTATCAATAAGGCGGCGGTCGATGGGGGCCAGGGTCAGCGCGTCAAACTCCAGCATATCGCGGTGTTTGTCGCCCGCATTTTTTGCGGCGCGGACATATTGCAGGTTCTCAATCCTTATCCCAAAACGGCCTGTAGCATAGTATCCCGGCTCATTTGACACGATCATGCCCGGTGCCATCGCCACCAGTCCGCCCTTCGAAATGCGTTGTGGGCCTTCATGCACGGAAAGATAACTGCCGACGCCGTGGCCGGTACCATGGTCGAAATCCTGCCCCGCCGCCCATAGTGGCGCGCGGGCAAGCGTGTCCAGTTGCATGCCGTTTGTGCCGGTGGGAAAGCGTGCGGCGGCCAACGCAATGTGGCCGCGTAGAACGCGCGTAAACGCATCAATTGCACCTGTAGGTGGTGGACGCCCTTCAATAAGCACGGTGCGCGTCACATCCGTTGTGCCATCGGCATATTGTCCGCCACTGTCAATCAGGTAGAGATCACCCGGCCGCAGACGGCGATTGGTGGCATGCGTTACGCGGTAATGCACAATCGCGCCGTTCGGCCCGCTTCCCGATATGGTGTCGAAACTCAGGTCACGCAATTTTCCGGTTTCGGCGCGAAAGGCTTCGGCCTTGCGCGCGGCATCAATTTCACTGACTTTGCCCGTGCGTCCATGGGCGTCCAGCCAGCACAAAAAGCGGCACAGTGCCGCGCCGTCGCGCAAATGGGCGGCTTTGGCACCTTTTATCTCAGCTTTTGTTTTGCAGGCCTTTGCCGCGGTGCACAAATCCTCGCCATGCACAATCTCGGCACCTGTCAGATGGGCGGTAAACCATAGCGGCGTGGTGCTGGGCTCAAGGCGCACCTTGCCTTTCAGTTTGCCCAGCGCGGCGATGATTTTGTCGCTTGCGTGAATGTGCAGCTTGTCGCCAATATGCCGGCGCGTTTTGGCATCAATGCGGGTCGGATCAATAAACCAGTCGAACCGACCGTCGGCTTTCAAAACGCCGAAAGACAGTGCGAAAGGCGTGTGCGGCACATCATTGCCGCGAATATTCAACAGCCAGGCAATATTTTCCGGCTGGGTAACCAGCATGGCGGTCTGATCTGCTTCAGCGAGCTGACCACCAATGTCACGGCGTTTGTCAATCGAGCTGCGTCCGGCCAACCGGTCGGGATGCGCGCTGACTTGTGTTTCCGGCATGGCAGGCCGGTCGGCCCAGATGCTGTCGATCGGATTGTCGGCCACATAGTCAATGTCGAGACCTTTGCGCCGCGCCAGTTTTTCAACTGCGCCCGCAAAAGCCAGCGTGTGCAGTTTCGGGTCGAGCCCGATACGCTGGTTTTTCCGCAGTTTTTTTTCGAGCCATGCAAGCGGGCCGGTTTCGGCAATCGGTACAATCTCAAAAATATTCGTATCCACCTGATCGGGCGCTTGCAAAATATACCGCCCGTCAACAAATACCGCCGCCTGACGCGCCGTAACCACGGCAATACCGGCCGAGCCGCCAAAGCCGGTCAGCCATTTCAAACGCTCATTTGCGGCGGGCACATATTCGCCCTGAAATGCGTCTTCGCGCGGCACAATAAATGCATCAAGCCCGTTCTCGGCCATGGCACGGCGCAGCAGCTTCACGTGGTGCGCCGTATTTTTTATATCTTTATGGTCTTCAAAATCTTGAAACATGGGTGCAAGTCTAACGCCGAAACATGAGGCTCGTCCACGGGCCAATGCGGATATCTTTTTGCACTTTGAGCCCGGCCTGTCGATAGCGCGCCACAAGGCGCTGTTTTTGGGTGTGCAACAGCCCTGAAAGAATAAGCTGTCCGGTCGGCGCCAGATGCGCGGCCATGGCCGGTGCCATGGCGATAAGCGGTGCGGCGAGAATATTTGCCATAATCAGGTCAAACGGGCCGGCCTGACGCGCCGCAGGATGGGCAAGCCCATTGCACCATATCGGCCTGATATGGGCGGGCAGGGTGTTGATTTTGAAATTTTGCCGCGCCACGCGCACCGCGTCGGGGTCATTGTCGCAGGCAAAAACATTTCGGCAGCCGGCCTTGGCAAGCGCAATTGCAAGAACACCGGAGCCCGTGCCGATATCGGCGGCATGGGTGGGCACGCGCTTTTTCAGTACATGCGCCAACAGGTGCAAACATCCTTGTGTTGTTTCGTGATGGCCCGACCCGAAGGCGAGGCCTGCATCCATTTCAATATGGTGGCGTGCGCGCCGCGTGCGTGGCCGGTCGTGATGCCCGAACAGAAAAAACGGCGGCACGGGCACGGGCGGCAGATTTTGCTGGCTGCGGGTCACCCAATCTTCATCCGGCACATGTTCGAGGTCAAAATCCTCATGCGCAAACGGCAAATCGCCAAATTCGGGGATTTGCGTGAAATAAGCCTCAATGCGCGTGCCGCCGCTATGCGGCAGTCCGATGGCTTGGGCGACGGCACCGGCTTCGTCGAAAAACGCTTCGGCCAAATCAGGGGTTTGGGTGGTCACGCAGGCTTTGAAAAGGGCGGGCATCGGTTGTAATCAATGCTTTTCAACATAAGTGTCGAGCACTTTTTTGCGTCCCGCCTTTTCAAAACCGACCGTCAGCTTATTGCCTTCAATGGCCTCAATGCGGCCATAGCCGAATTTCTGGTGGAATATGCGCTCGCCGCGCTGATAGGGGCTGTCGGACATATTGGAGACAACCGTTTCGGCGCGCGACTGTATCGTCGGCGGGTCGCTTGGGTTAAAGCGGCTGCGATTGGCCTGCGCGCGCTGCCAGCCCGGGCTGTTATAAGTCGAGGCGGCAAAATCATTGGCAAACCGGCTCTGGCTGGCAAAGCCGTCGCCGACCTGTTCGCTATCCCCCACCTCAACATGGTCGGCGGGCAGTTCGTCGATAAAGCGCGAGGGAATGGCCGAATTCCACTGGCCGTGCGTGCGCCGATTGCCGGCAAATGAGATGGTGGCGCGCTGGCGCGCCCGCGTCAGGCCGACATAGGCAAGGCGGCGTTCTTCTTCCAACCCTTTCGTGCCGCTTTCGTCCAGACTGCGTTGATGCGGGAAAAGACCTTCCTCCCAGCCGGGCAGAAAAACCGTATCAAACTCAAGCCCCTTGGCGGCATGCAGGGTCATCAGGGAGACCTTGTCGTCATTTTCCTGCGTCTGTGTGTCCATCACCAGCGAGATATGTTCCAGATAACCCGCCATGTTTTCAAACTCATCCATCGAGCGCACAAGCTCTTTCAGATTTTCCAGCTTGCCCGGCGCTTCGGGCGATTTGTCGGCCTGCCACATGGCGGTGTAGCCGCTTTCATCCAGAACCAGTTCGGCCAGTTCGGTATGCGTCATCGACGGCATCAATGCGCGCCAGCGTTCGACCGACTGGATAAAGCCGTTCAACGCACGCCGCGCCGCCGGTTTCAGTTCTTCGGTCTGCACCAGCTGGGTGGCGGCGCGATAAAGCGAGGTGTTCTGGCGTCGGGCGGCATCGTGAAGCGTCTGCAAGGCGACATTGCCAAGTCCGCGACGGGGTTTGTTGCAAATGCGCTCAAACGCCAAATCATCATCGGCCTGCGCAATGAGCCGGAAATAGGCATTGGCGTCACGAATTTCTGCGCGCTCGTAAAACCGCGGGCCGCCGATCACCCGATAGGGCACGCCCAAAGCGATAAAGCGGTCTTCAAATTCGCGCATCTGAAAACTGGCACGCACCAATATGGCTATTTCGTTCAGCGCGCCCCCGGCGCGTTGATGGGCTTCGATATCATCTCCGGTCAGGCGCGCTTCTTCGTCGCCGTCCCACACGCCGCGCACAACAACTTTCTCGCCTTCGGTCAGGTCGGTCCAAAGCTCTTTGCCAAGGCGTCCCTCATTGGCCGCGATCAGGCCCGATGCGGCGGCCAGAATATGCGGGGTTGATCTGTAATTGCGCTCAAGGCGGATAACTTGCGCGCCCGCAAAGTCGCGCTCAAAGCGCAAGATATTGTCAACCTCCGCGCCGCGCCAGCCATAGATTGACTGGTCGTCATCCCCGACACAGCAAATATTGTTATGGGCTTGCGCGAGCAGGCGCAGCCACAAATATTGCACCGCATTTGTGTCCTGATATTCATCGACCAATATGTGTTTGAACTTGTTTTGATATTCGACCAGCACCGCATCGTTTTCGCGGAACAGGCGCAAGCACTCCAAAAGCAGGTCGCCGAAATCAGTGGCGTTGAGAATTTTCAGCCGCTGTTGATATTGCGTGTAAATCTTGCCGCCCTGACCATTGGCAAAAAAACCGGATTCGCTGTCGGGCACGTCTTCGGGGCTCCAGCCGCGGTTTTTCCAGCGGTCGATGAGACCGGCCATCTGACGCGCCGGCCATCTTTTTTCATCAATGTTTTCGGCCTGTATGATTTGTTTGATAAGGCGAATCTGGTCGTCCGTATCCAAAATGGTGAAATCGGGGCGCAGGTCGACCAGCTCGGCATGGCGGCGCAAAATACGCACCGATATTGAGTGAAATGTGCCCAACCAACCCATGCCTTCAACCGTCTCGCCCATCAACGAGCTGATGCGTTCTTTCATCTCGCGCGCGGCCTTATTGGTAAAGGTCACGGCCAGAATTTGGCTCGGCCAGGCCTGTCCGGTGGCAATTTTATGGGCAATGCGCGTGGTCAGCGCGCGGGTTTTGCCGGTGCCGGCTCCGGCCAGCAGCAAAAGCGGGCCGTCATCGGCCAGAACAGCCGCGCGTTGCTCGTCATTAAGGCCGTCCAGCATCGGCCCGACGCGGCGCGCATCCATGCTCGCGCGGGCGGCAGCCGAGATTGAGCCAGCTTGCGCTTGCGGCGGGGGCGGTGTATCGGATCCCAGATCAAACGGATCATTTTCCATAATACGTGGTACTCAATTGATTCTGTTTATGCTGTTGCCACTATATCACGTGTTTCGCGCCGTTTCCGCCGCCGGCAACGCATAATATGGTATTATAGCCCGTGTTTCGGGTTTCATGGAGATTTTCGCAATGCGCATGCGGTTGCTAAGCGTTCTGGTGCCTATCACGCTGGTGATCGCTGCGGCATTTCTGGTGCCCTTCACGCTCGATATTGACGCGCGCCGCGACCAGATTACCGCGCAAATCAGCCGCGACATGAATATTGATATAACCGCGCACGGGCCGGTGAGCTTGCGCCTTTTGCCCAGCCCGGCCTTGCAGTTTGAAAATATTGTGTCTGTCGTCAACCGGCCGAAAAGCGCATCGGCACCCTCCATGCCGGCACCTTCCATGGTTGTATCCGCCAATGAGGTCGATGCCGGGGTGTCGCTGATTTCCCTGTTGGACGGCAAGCTGAAAGTGCGCAATCTGGCTTTGCGCCACGCCGAGATTCGCATCATCGGTCTGGATGATGTGGGTGCCGCGACCCAAGCTTTGCGGCTCGCGCCGGTGCCGGAAATTACCTTTGCCGATGTTCGACTGATCATGCAGCGCAAAGGCACCGCGCCGCTGCGCCTGTCCGGTCTGAGCGGCAGATTTCAAGCTGATGCTGCCGACGGCCCGTTTCGCCTTAGCGTTCAACGACAGGTGCGCGGCCTGCGGTCTGTATCGTTGAACGCACGCATTGGCAGTTTTGTCACCAATCGCTTGCCCTTGCGGTTGTCGGCGCGCATCGGCACCGATAGCGGCCTGCAATTTAACGGGTTTTTCAACCAGCGCCCCAATGCGACCGTAGAAGGCGAAATTTCATTGCGCGACAAGCGCCTTATTCCCGACATTCTCTCCAAGCTGGCGCTTGAAACCGTTAGTGCGCCGTCCCAGACAGCGCGTGTTGATGGTCTTATCCGCCTGACGGAGGTCGGATTATTCGCCGATAATCTCGAAATCGGCGCGCTTCAGACCCGGTTTCAGTCACAGCTCGGCATTATCTGGTCGCGCGCCGGTGACGGTGCCGTGCAGATAAATTCGCGGCTCAGTGCCGATGAGATTGATTTTGACCTTATCGGGTTGATGCCCCAAGCCGACAAGCCTGCGGCGACAGAAAAAACGGATGACCCGCTGCGCCATTTCTGGCCGTCGATTGAAATTGATGCGCGCGTGCTGTCGGGCCGGTTTTTGCTGGGCGGGGAAGTCGGTCGCAATTTCGTTATCGACTTGCGAACCGGAAAAAACGGCGTGCGCATAAATCGGTTCAGCGCGGATTTGCCGTTTAACTCTTCGATTTTGGCCGCCGCCGAGCTTGTCGGTCCGGCCGGTGCCGTGAAGCTGTCGGGCGATATGGCGGTGCGCAGTTCCGACAGCGTCGCCGCCCTGCTCTGGTTGGGCGCGCAAGCCGGATATGATTTATCGCCGATTGCGGAAACTGTTGATGAGCCGCTGCTTCAGCGCATGGGGCTGGTGACCGAGTTCAGTATCGGGCCCGAACAAATCAGGCTGGGCGGCCTGACGGGGCGCATTGGCGGCGACCAGCTTGAGCTGGATCTTGACGTGTCGCGCACCGACAGGCTTCGGGGGCATCTCGATTTGAATTTGTCGCAAGCCAATTTGCAAACCTTCGGGCTTATGGAAAATATTCGGCTGTCCCGCCCGTCGCCGTTTCCGCTTTTGGGTTTGCCGGTTGGAAACTGGTTGCAGAAAGTGTTGCAACAAGGTGCCGCGCCCCGCGATTTCACCTTTAACCTGCGCAGTGACGATATGCGCGCCGACAATATCAGATTGGGGCCGGTGACGCTGAACGGGCGCATTATTGACGACAGGCTCGAATTGGATGTTTTACGGTTCGATGATTACCTCAATTCGAAATTTTCCCTGACGGGCAAACTGCATCATGACGGTCAGGCCACTGACGGCGTGCTTGATATTATGGTGGATACGCCGGACGCATCGCGCCTGTTGGCCCCGCTTATGGCCGGTGTTGAGCCCTTGCATCTCGATATGTCCCGCCCGCTGGCGCTTGCTTCCAATTTGCAGTTTCCGGCACGCGATGACCCTGATTGGCCGAATATCAAAATTGCCGGTACCGGAAAATTGGGCGATCTCGATATTGATTTGGGCATTCGCACGCCGGTGCGCGACCTGACGCTTGATGCCGCCGGTACACGCTTTAATTTGACACTCAAAGGATCGGCAAATGATATGACCGCGCGGCTCGGCCTGCCGGTTGCACGCGCGCCTGAAGATGTGGCCGTTTTGTCTTTGTCCACCGATGCCCAGCCCGGCTCAGTGTCGCGCCTGGAAGCCGAATTGGATGTGAACGGCGATTTGTTCTCCCTGTCAGGCACGCTGCGCCCCGGCTCCACGGGCCGGCGCATCGAAGGTCTGTTGCGCGCCGCAGGCACGGATGTTTTGCCCTATATGGGAATGAAGCGCGGGCCCGACACCAAGGTGGCGTTTTCCGGCACCTCGCAAATTGTGATGCGGCAGGAGGGGGTCAGTTTTGCAAATATTGATCTGGGGCTTGGTGCAGGGCGTCTTACCGGAGAGGGCGTCATGGAATTTGCCGACGACAATATCGGTGCGCGCAATAATCTGACGGCCAATTTGTTGTTTGACGCGCTCGACCTCGACCCGTTCATGCCCGCATTCGACACCGAAACCGGATGGTCGGACGCCCCCATTGGCTGGCAGCTTCTGGGTGCCAGCGATGCCAATTTGCAATTGCGTCTGACCAATGCCGCACTGATGGGCATGCCGGTGGAAGCCTTACGGACAAATATCAAGCTGGTCGAAGGCGTGCTGGAAGCCCCCGACATCACAGCCACGGTTCTGGGCGGCCAGTTTGAATTTGACGCTCAAGCCGAAGGCGGTGAGTTGACGCCGTCCTTTCAGCTTATTGGCAGTTTTGCCGATTTTGATATGGAGCGGTTGTTGACGCATGCCTATACGCGACCGGCCTTGCGCGCGCTGGTTTCGGGAAACTTCTCGTTTCAGGGGCGCGGCACCTCAACCCGCAATATTTTTGCCTCGCTTTCCGGGGCGGCACAGGTGGAGATCCGCTCCGGCACTTTCGATGCGTTTAATGTTGCCCAGCTCCGCAACGGGTTGGGCGCTTTTGACGACAGGCCGCAAAACGAACTGGCCGAGGCGTATTTCTGGAAAGGCCGCGAGACCTTCAGTCGCGGTTTGGGCCTGTTAACCCTGCGCGAAGGACGCCTCGAAACAAGCGCATTGGAGATTTTGCGTCAGGACAATCGACTGCTTGCCAAGATGAGCGGCTATGTGGATTTCGTCGAACAACGCCTTAATGTTCAATCGCAATTTTATAATTCGGTGGGGCGCAAAGCACTCAGCGTGGGGCTGACGGACGCAATTGACGCGCCGCGCTATGCGATTGCCCGCGGCGCGATCACGTCTTCGGCGCAATAGGCGTTCAAATCCCGCGCGCCCAGCCCAGCACCGCAACGCGCAACGCACTCGTCAGACTGCCGGTGCGCGGGCGCGCATCAATTTCGGCGATCATGTCGGCAAGCGACATATTGTGCGCCGCCGCCATGTCGGACAAGGCCGCCCAGAAGCTTGGCTCCAGCGAAATGCTGGTCGCATGTCCGGCGATGGTAATCGAGCGTTTGGTCGGCTTTTCCAAAATTATTCCGCGCGCTTATTTTGGCGCAATCATGTCTTCGGGCCGCACGATCTCGTCAAATTCCGCATCGGTGACATAGCCGCCGCCGACCGCTTCCTCGCGCAAGGTCGTGCCGTTTTTATGCGCGGTTTTGGCAATCACCGTAGCATTGTCATAGCCGATTTTCGGCGCCAGTGCGGTAACAAGCATGAGCGAACGTTCCATCAGCGTGGTGATATTGGCCGTGTTCGGTTCAATGCCGACCACGCAATTATCGGTGAAGCTGACCGCCGCATCGCCGATCAGCCGCATGGACTGGATGAGATTATAGGCCATGACCGGTTTGAAAACATTCAACTCCATATGGCCTTGCGCGCCCGCCACCGATATCGTCGTGTGATTGCCCATAACTTGCGCACACACCATGGTCAGTGCTTCGCACTGGGTCGGGTTTACCTTGCCGGGCATGATGGAGGAGCCGGGCTCGTTTTCCGGCAGGCTCAACTCGCCCAGCCCGGAGCGCGGGCCCGACCCCAGCAGGCGGATATCATTGGCTATTTTGTTCAACGACACCGCAACCGTGTTGACCATGCCCGACATTTCGACAAATGCGTCATGGGCGGCCAGTGCTTCAAACTTATTTTCCGCCGTCACGAATTCAAGCCCTGTGAAGCCCGCAACCTCGGCGGCAAAAGCTTCGGCGAATCCGGGTTTGGCGTTGAGGCCGGTGCCGACCGCCGTGCCACCTTGGGCCAGCGCCAGCAATCCGGGCAGGGAGGTGCGGATGCGCTCAAGCGCATATTTCACTTGCGTTGCGTAGCCGGAAAATTCCTGTCCCAGTGTCAGCGGCGTGGCGTCCTGCAAATGCGTGCGCCCGATTTTGACAATGTCGCCCCAGGCGCCGGCCTTGTCCGACAATGCGGCGTGCAAATGTTCCAGCGCCGGCACCAGCCGACCGGCGGCTTCTTCGGCGGCCGCAATATGCATGGCGGTCGGAAATGTGTCATTGGATGACTGGCTGCGGTTGCAATGGTCATTGGGATGCACAGGCTCTTTGGAGCCCATCTCCCCGCCCAGCATTTCAATGGCGCGGTTGGAAATCACCTCATTGGCGTTCATGTTCGATTGTGTGCCCGAACCGGTTTGCCAGACGACAAGCGGGAAATGGTCATTGAGCGCACCATTGGCAACTTCTGTCGCCGCGCTCACAATCGCGTCGCCGATTTTGGCGTCCAGATTGTCAAGTTGCATATTGGCTTTGGCCGCCGCCATTTTGACGATGCCCAGCGCGCGAATAAGCGGCAAGGGCATGGTTTCATTGCCGATTTTGAAATTGCCGAGAGAGCGTTGTGTCTGCGCACCCCAATATTTCTCCGCCGGTACCTCTAGGGGCCCGAAACTGTCGGTTTCCGTTCGTGTCGCTGTCATGGTGCATCCCTCCTAACCTGTTTTTTCGGGTCTAGCATGAGATGGCATACGCGCCAAGCGGCTGGGCTATTGTTTTTCGCTATTTGTCGCGAAACGTATCGAGATTGACAACTTCGCCGGTTTTCGGTGTTTCGGCTTCGGGCGCATCGGGTTCAGCCTTGTCAGATGAGGTCTCGGATGTGCTGTCAGACGCGCTTTGCGACCCGGATGAGGGCGCGGATGGTGCCTCATCCAGCATCTGTTCCTGATTGGTGGGAAAGCGCAGTCCGAACTCGACCGACGGGTCAAAAAAGGCAAGCACGGTGGCAAACGGAATGCGCAGCGTCTGAACCGTGCCGTCAAAGGCCAGGTCGACCTGAAAGCCAAGCTCTGAAACGATGAGGTTTTCAAACTGATGTTGCAGCACAATCGTCATTTCGTCGCCCTGACGCGCGCGCAATTCATCCGGCATGTCGACGCTGGGATGTTGCGGCGCAAAGGTAATGTAGAAATGATGCTCGCCGGGCAGCCCGTCCTTCGCCACACTTTGCAGTGCGTCGCTGACAATGCTCATCATGGCATTGTGGGTCATGGTCTGGTAGTCGAGCGTGTCTGTCATATTTGAACCTGGCCCCGCGAACCGGGCAAAAGAAATAATGGAAGGCTTCTGTTGCCAGGTGCCTTCCGGACCCCGCCATCACCAGCGACGGCAATGGACTTTAATTGAAGTTGAGGCGCTGACTAGGCAGCGACTGCTACTTCCGCGTAGTTGTCATTTGCAACTATCAAAATGGCCCGATAACGGTGGGTGCCATGCCGAGCGACGGAAACAACCTTTACGCCCTCGTCGATCCTGGTTCGCCCCCAAAAGCCGGTAAATTTACCGGAAATGGAAATGGTGGAGGCGCCGGGTACTGCCCCCGGGTCCGATGGGTTTATTACGAAGCCCGTATATCGCCATAGTCGGCAAGCCGACACAGGTGATATAGCATTCTTCACAGCAAAATCATAGTGTTTCGCCAAAAGCCGTTGCGTGGAGCGCGCAGAATCGTGAATGATGCGCTCATGCGGCAATATCTCGACCTTCTCCAGCGCGTTATTGACGATGGCGTGGAACGCGGCGACCGGACAGGCACCGGCACGCGCTCGGTTTTCGGCCATCAGATGCGGTTTGACCTCGCGCAGGGCTTTCCGATGCTGACCACGAAAAAACTGCATGTGAAGTCAATCATCCACGAACTTTTGTGGTTTTTGTCGGGCGATACGAATATCGGCTATCTGAACGACAACGGCGTTTCCATCTGGAACGAATGGGCCGATGAGAACGGGGATCTGGGCCCCGTCTATGGCCGCCAATGGCGCAGCTGGCAAACTTCGGATGGTCGCCATATCGACCAGATTTCGCAACTGGTCGCGCAATTGACGTCAAATCCGGAATCGCGGCGTCACATTGTAACGGCATGGAATCCTGCCGATGTTGACGATATGGCACTGCCGCCATGCCATTGCCTGTTCCAGTTTTATGTGGCCGACGGCAAGCTGTCATGCCAGCTTTACCAGCGTTCGGCGGATATTTTTCTGGGCGTGCCGTTCAACATTGCCTCTTATGCGCTGCTGACGCTGATGCTGGCGCAGGTTTGCGATTTGGAAGCCGGCGATTTCGTCCACACGCTGGGCGATGCGCACCTCTATCTGAACCATTTGGAACAAGCCCGTCTGCAACTTACACGCACCCCCGGTGCCCTGCCGGGTTTGCGGATTAACCCCGACAAAAAAGATATTTTCGGCTTCGTTTTTGACGATTTCGAATTGCTGGATTATCACGCGCAGGCGCATATTCCCGCGCCGGTGGCGGTTTAGCGCCCGTGCAAATTATGCACATTGAGATGATTGTGGCGGTTGCCGAAAACGGCGTGATCGGCAATCAGGGCGATATGCCGTGGCGACTGCCCGGCGACCTTGCCCATTTCAAGCAAGTCACCATGGGGTGTCCGGTGATTATGGGTCGCCGCACTTGGAGCTCGATCGGGCGCCCGCTGCCGGGGCGCAAAAATATTGTTTTATCGCGCCGAACATCTGCCCCGGAGCCTGCCTTGCCGCCGGAAGTGTCTCTGGCGTCCGCGCCGGAAGCGGCATTGGCCTTGTGCGCCGATGCGCCGCGCGTCATGATTATCGGTGGCGGTGAGATTTATCGCATTTTTGAAGCCCAAGCCGTGCGCATTCACCTGACGCGGGTGCATGCGGAGCCGTCGGGGGACACGCATTTTGCGCTGGCAGACCCTGACGCTTGGCGGGAAACAGAGACCATATTTCGCGCCGCCGGAGAAAAAGACAGCGCCGACTATAGCTTCGTGACGCTGGAAAGAAAGGCTTCGTGATGGAAGAAATTTGTTCAGGGCTGCGGTTTCCCGAAGGGCCGATTGCCATGTCGGACGGCAGTGTCATTTTGGTCGAGATTGCGCGCGGTACACTCAGCCGCGTCACGCCGCGCGGCGCGCTTGAGGTGGTGGCCGATCTTGGCGGTGGGCCAAACGGTGCCGCCATTGGGCCGGATGGCGCGGTTTATGTCTGCAATAATGGCGGGTTTTCATGGGTCGAGATTGGCGGGCGCATTTATCCCCATGACAGGCCGGATGACTATTCGGGCGGGCGCATTGAGCGCGTTGACCTGACAACCGGCGCGGTCGACCGGCTTTATGATACATGCGACGACCATGCGCTTGTTGCCCCCAACGATATTGTGTTCGACCGCACGGGCGGCTTCTGGTTCACCGATCTGGGCAAGTCCTATGACCGCCTCAAAGACCGCGGTGCCGTCTATTTCGCCAAGCCCGATGGCAGCCATATCGAGCAGATGGTTTTTCCCATTGAAACGCCCAATGGCATCGGCCTCAGCCCCGATGAAAACACTGTCTATGTCGCCGAAACCCAAGGCGGGCGGCTGTGGGGGTTTGATATTGAAAGCCCCGGCAAGCTGAAACCGCCGGCCCAAGCCTTGCCGTCTACCTTTGTTGCATCACCTGCCGGGCTCAATTATTTCGACTCACTCGCCGTCGAAGCCGACGGCACGGTGGCCGTTGCGACCATTGCCAATGGCGGCATTTCGCGCATCTCGCCCAAGGATGGCTCGATTGTTCATGTCCCGACCGATGACGGCATGACAACCAATATTTGTTTTGGCGGCGAAGATTTGCGTACCGCTTACATCACCCTGTCATCGACGGGGCGTCTGGTGAAAACGCAATGGGATGCGCCCGGCCTGCCGCTTAATTTTCTGAACCTGTGACGGGATTTGCGCGCGAGGGAAATTCGGGCAATACAACCGCCTGCCCGCAATGCCGATTGCCTTGCGCGTCCACCTGCAAAAGCGGCGGGCCGTAAAGCACATAGCCGTCGCGCAACGCATCGCTTACCCTTTGGCAAAATTCGGCATCATCGGCACCGGTCAGAAAGCGGTAGGCTTTTGGTGTATCATCCGTCATGTTTGGGCACCTTCCAGCTGTTCAGTCAATGTTTTTGCAAGTTTTTCAAAGGCTTGCGCTGCCGCGCTTTGCGGTGCGTCAATGACCACCGGCACGCCGGTTTCGGCGGCGGCATGGATTTGGGCGTCCAGCGGCAGGCTCATCAGCGCATCATCGCTTGGGCTGCCGAAAGGGTGCATCTGCGTGCCGTCCGGGGCCGTCATAAAGGCCATATTTTCCACAAGGCCCAGCACCGGCACATTGGTTTTTTCAAACATGGCCCGTGCGCGGCGCACATCGGCTTGGGCCAGCGCGCTGGGGGTTGAAACAACAAGAGCCCCATCGACGGGAATGCGTTGCGCCGTTGTCAGGTGAATGTCGCCCGTGCCCGGCGGCATGTCCAGCACCAGAACATCGAGTTCCGGCCAGGCAACATCGTCAAGCATTTGAATGAGCGCGCTTTGCACCATCGGCCCGCGCCAGATCATCGCCTGTTCGGGCGGCACCATATAGCCGATCGACATGGTGTGCAGGCCGTGGCGTTCAACCGGAATAAGCTTTTTGTCGGGCGTCGCATCGGGGCGCTCGGTGACATTGAAAAGCTGCGGCAGCGACGGCCCGTAAATATCCGCATCAAGCAGGCCGGCGCGCAAGCCTTGGGCCTGCAATGCGGCGGCCAGATTGACGGCGACGGTGGATTTGCCAACCCCGCCCTTGCCGCTGGCAATTGCTATCACCTTGCCGATTTTGGCAAAAACTGCCGGTACATCTCTATTCGGAGGCGGTGTGTCGCCCGATTTTTGCGCAGGCGGCGCGTCATTATGCGCGGTCAGCACGCATGTGACGGAGGTAACACCGGCTACGCCGCGCGCGGCTTTTTCCGCCGCGGCTTGCAAATCGGCCGGCGCGTTTTCGGCCAAGTCGGCCACATCCAGCGAAAACCCCACATTCGGCCCGCGCAAGACCAGCCCCTGCACGCGTCCGGAACTGACAATATCGGTGTCCCCTGCCGGATCGCGCACTTTGGAAAGTGCCGCGCGAATGTCGGTTTCGGAAAACTCGGCCATGCGTTTTTCTTTCTTCGCCTGCCTTGAAAAAAGGCCGCGCTCTGCCCACATTTGGAAGTGTCACGTCACTGATATATAGACATGTAATGAGACGGCGCAAGGTCTCATTGTGATTGGCGGCGCGGTGACCTATATAAAGAGCGTGTTCATGAAAAACACGCTGAACCGCGCGGCATAAGGAGAAATAAATGCCTTGGGAAAATAATTCGGGTGGCGATCGCGGCCCTTGGGGTGGTGGTCCAAACCGTGGGCCACGTCGCGGTTCGGGGCCAAACGAGCCAAATATTGACGAACTTATCGAACAAATGCGCAAACGCATGCGCGAAATTCTGCCCGGCGGCGGCGGGTCGTCCATATTGGTCGTGTTTGCGGTTTTGCTGACATTTTGGGGGCTTTCGGGCTTTTACCGTGTGCAGGCTGACGAGCAGGGCGTCGTGTTGCGCTTCGGCAAGTTTCTGACGCAAACCAGTCCGGGCCTGAATTACCATTTGCCCTGGCCGATTGAGACCGCCATCACGCCGAAGGTGACGACAGTTAATCGCGTGGATATCGGCATGCGTGGCGGTCTGGAAGACCGGCGCGGCTCCAATGCCGTCACCCGCGATGTGCCGGAAGAAAGCCTGATGCTGACCGGTGACGAAAATATCGTCGATGTCGATTTCTCCGTGTTCTGGGTCATCACCAATGCGCCGGACTTTTTGTTCAATATTCAAAACCCGACCGGCACGGTGAAAGCCGTTGCCGAAAGCACCATGCGCGAAATTATCGGGCAAAACGACATTCAGCCGATTTTGACCGAACAGCGTCAGAAAAACGAAGAACAGGTCAAGGCGCTGATGCAGCAAACGCTGGACAGCTATGGCGCCGGCATTGGCATCACGCAGGTGAAAATGCAAAAAGTTGACCCGCCGGCAGCCGTTATTGATGCCTTCCGCGATGTGCAGGCCGCGCGCGCCGACCAGGAACGCGCGCGCAACGAGGCCAATAGCTACGCCAATCGCGTGGTGCCCGAAGCGCAAGGTGAGGCCGTGCGAATCCGGCGTGAGGCGGAAGCCTATCGCGCCCAGACCGTTGCCGAAGCCGATGGTGAGGCCACCCGCTTTGCCTCGATTTACGACGAATATCGCAATGCGCGCGGTGTCACGCGCCAGCGCATGTTCCTTGAAACGCTTGAGCGCGTTCTCGGCAATACCAACAAAGTTATCATTGATCAGGAAGGCGGCGGGTCGGGGGTCGTTCCCTATCTGCCGCTCGATCAGCTGAACCGTAAGAAGGAGGCCAACTAATGGGTCGTCTCACCGGAATTATCGGAATAGTTCTCGTCGTCGCGCTGGGCATATTGGCGTCGGCTTCCATCTTCACCGTTCATCAGACACAGCAGGCGCTGGTTCTGCAATTTGGTGATCCGCGCCGCGTCATCACCGAGCCGGGGCTGAATTTCAAAGTGCCGTTCGTGCAAAATGTCATTTCGATCGACAAGCGTATTCTCGATCTCGACAGCCCGGCCGAGGAATTGATTGCCTCCGACCAGAAGCGTCTGGTTGTCGATGCGTTTACACGCTATCGCATTATCGACCCGCTGCAATTCTACAAGGCCCTGCGCGATGAGCGCCGCGCGCGCTCACGGCTGGCCGCAATTGTGTCGTCTTCCATGCGTTCCGTGCTGGGTGAGGAAGAGTTTCAGGCGGTTGTGCGCGACAAGCGCGATGATTTGATGACCCGCATTCGCGATCTGGTGAATGAGCAGGCGCGCGATTTCGGCATTGAAATCGTCGATGTGCGCATTCGCCGCGCCGATTTGCCGGAAGCCAACTCGCAAGCCATTTACCGCCGTATGCAAACCGAGCGCGAGCAGGAAGCGGCCGAGTTTCGCGCGCGCGGTCAGGAAGTTTCGCGTGCCATTCGCGCCCAAGCCGACAAGCAGGTGACGGTTTTGCTGGCCGAAGCGACCCGCGACAGCGAAATTATCCGCGGTCAGGGCGACGGGTGCCGTAACCGTGTATTTGCAAAAGTCTTCGGGCAAGACCCGGACTTTTTCGCCTTTTACCGGTCAATGCAGGCCTATGAGCGCGCGCTGGAAGATGAAGGCACGACCATGGTGCTGTCGCCCGACAGTGCGTTTTTCCAGTTTTTGCGCGACCCGAACAGCGTGCTGGCAAACAGCCGGCAGGGTTCGGTCAAACGCGGCGAACGGGTCAATATCAACAGGCTGACCGCCAATGGCAAAAGCCTGAGCGGTGCGCTGTGCCCCGAAATCGAAGAGCAGGCTTTGGCTGATGCCGCCGCATCTGCCGAAGCAGAGGCGGCCGAGTAGGGCCGGGGCATTTAACCGGGGATTGACGTAGCACTTGCTGATTGACAAAGTTCTGCTGGCACTTGGGCTGGTGTTGGCTTTTGAGGGCGCCGTCTATGCCCTTTTTCCGACATTTTTGCGGACTATTGTGCGTCAGCTCGACATGGTCAATGATGCCCAGTTGCGCCTCGGTGGTCTTGTCGCCCTGGTTGCCGGCGTGGTGCTGGTCTGGCTGGTAAATTGAAAACAGGTTTGCAATGACATTTATCTCATCTTTTTTCCGACATTCCCGATCCGTGATACTGGCAACAGCCCTTGTGGGGCTTGCGGCTCTTCCGGGGCTTACGACTTCGGCGCTGGCGCGCGGCGTTCCGGACGGATTTGCCGATCTCGCAGAACGCCTCATGCCCGCCGTGGTCAATATCTCGACCAGCCAAACCGTCGACACCAGCGCGACACCGCCGGGTCAGCCGCCCTTTAATGATTTCTTCGAAGAGTTTTTCCGCCAACGCCAAGACCCGCAAGCCCCCAGCCGCCGCAAAGTGTCGTCGCTCGGTTCGGGCTTTGTGATCGACCCTGAAGGCATCATCGTCACCAATAATCACGTCATTGAGGAAGCAGACGAGATTGTCGTCAATTTTTCCGACGGCTCGAAATATGACGCGACCGTTGTCGGGCGCGACCCGAAAACCGATATTGCGGTTCTGCAGATAAAAGCCGACAAAGCCCTGCCATTTGTGCCGATGGGAAACTCGTCTGCCGCGCGTGTCGGCGATTGGGTGATTGCCATTGGCAATCCGTTCGGTCTGGGCGGGTCATTGTCGGCCGGGGTCATCTCGGCGATTAATCGTGACATTAATGCCGGCCCCTATGACAGTTTCATCCAGACCGACGCCGCCATTAATCGCGGCAATTCGGGTGGCCCGCTGTTCAATCTCGACGGCGAGGTTATCGGCGTCAATTCGGCCATTATTTCTCCGTCGGGCGGCTCGGTCGGCATCGGCTTTTCGATACCGGCGGATTTGGCAAGCTCGGTAATCGCGCAGCTTCGCAAATTTGGCGAAACGCGGCGCGGCTGGCTGGGTGTGCGCATTCAGGCGGTTACGGATGACCTTGCCGAAAGTCTGGGTCTTGATAAGCCGCGTGGTGCGCTGGTGTCGGAAGTTTCCGAAGACGGCCCGGCGAAAAAGGGCGGCATTCGCGTCGGCGATGTGATTGTTCGCTTTAACGGAACGGATGTGCCGCAAATGCGCGACTTGCCGCGTATTGTTGCCGATACGGAGATCAATAAAAAGGTCAAGGTCGAGGTTATCCGGCGCGGCAAAAGCAAAACGCTGACCATTGTTACCGGTCGTCTTGAAGAGCCGCTGGTGCAAAAAACAGATGCCGAGCCGAAAGAGCAGGAAAATAACACCGACAATCCGAGCGTTCAGGGGCTGACGCTTGCCGATATTGATGACGCGCTGCGTGAGCGGTTTCAGATAGACCCGAAGGTCAAGGGCGCGGTGCTGCTCAAAGTGGCCTCCGACAGCCATGCGGCTGAAAAGGGCTTGCGGCCCGGCGACGTTATCTCCGAGGTGGAGCAGAGCGAAACCGAAAATGCCGAAGAGGTTGTCGCAGCGATAAATGAAGCCGCAAGCGAGGGCATGAAAAAAGTGCTGTTGCTGGTGACATCGCGCGCCGGTATCCGCTATGTCGTCATTGATCTGACGCCGTAAATCTTAAAGCCGGGCGTCGTTCACCCTTCGACAAACGCCGATTTGGCGTAGCCTTGCAAATATAACAGCGCGGTCAGGTCGCCATGCACCACCGTGTGGCGCGCGGCGGCGGCCACGGCGGGCTTGGCCCGAAACGCAACCCCCATGCCGGCGGCCTTCAACATTGCCATATCGTTTGAGCCGTCACCGACGGCCAAAGCCTGCGCCGGTGAAATGCCAAGCTCTGTGCACCAATCCTGCATAATGTCGGCCTTGGCCTTGCGGCCCAATATCGGGTCGGCGACGCTGCCGTCGAGCTTGTTATCGGCAATGCCGAGATCGTTGCTCTGAAAGCGGTCAAAGCCCAGCCGGTCGGCGATTTTTTCCACGAAAAACCTAAAGCCCCCCGAAACCAGCCCGCATGTGGTGGTGTTGGCGTTAAGCGTCGCCAAAAGCGTTGCCGCGCCGGGCATCAGCGAAATGCGATTGTCGTAAAGCGCCTGCAAAGCCGATACGGGCAATCCGGTCAACATGGCGACGCGTTCGCGCAAGGCCGATTCGAAATCCAGTTCGCCGCGCATGGCGCGCGCCGTGATGTCGACCATTTTGTCCTGCACGCCAAATTCGATTGCCAGCTCGTCCAGACATTCCTGCTCGATAATCGTGCTTTCCAAATCGGCGACCAAAAGCTTCTTGCGGCGCGCTCTGGCGGGCACGAAATTAATGTCAACCGGTGCGCCTTGCAGGCAGGCACCCAGCGCTGCTTCCAAAGCGTTGCCGGTTTCAGGCAGCGCAAATTCAACGGCTTCTCCATCGCCCAGCATATTGGGCGAGGACCCATCTGCAAACCTGTCTGCAACAGTGTCGGCAATCCGGTTCACCAAATCGGTGGTCAAGACACCGGCACCGGGCGGTGCGGTTAAAACCAGAAATTCTTTCGTCATGGCACGGAACCCATTAAAACTGGAAATATGAAATCCGACATGTCATCGGCCCCTTCGGCCTTTCTTATCGCAGGCGCGACCGCCAGCGGCAAGTCGGCATTGGCCCTCGCCATTGCCGAGGCATTCAATGGCGCCATTATTAATGCCGATTCAATGCAAGTCTACGACACATTGCAGGTGTTGACGGCGCGTCCCGATGCAGCGGATTTGGCGCGTGTGCCGCATTATCTTTACGGCCATGTCAGCCCGCAATCCGATTATAGCGTCGGCCATTGGGTCACAGATGCGACCGCGGCGCTGGCACAAGTGCGCGCCAATGGGCAGGTTCCGGTTTTCACCGGCGGAACCGGGCTTTATTTCAGAGCCTTGCTGCACGGGCTGGCGGATATTCCCGATATTCCCGCCGCGCTGCGCGAGGGTTTGCGCCAACGCCTTGAGGATGACGGCGTTCACGCATTGCACGCCGAATTGCAGGCCCGCGACCCGAAACTTGCCGCGCGCCTGCACCCCAACGACCCGCAGCGCATTTTGCGCGGGCTGGAAGTGGTCGAGGCGACGGGGCGCGCCCTGTCGGACTGGCAAGCCGACACGCAAGCGCCGCTTTTGTCCGAACCGGCCACATGCCTCATGCTCGCGCCCTCGCGCGACTGGCTTTATGCGCGTTGTGATGCGCGGTTTCAGACCATGCTGGCCGATGGCGCGGCGCAGGCCGAGGTCGCCGCCCTGTCAGCCCTGCATTTGCCGCCGCAGGCAATGGCCCTGAAAGCGCTGGGCGTGGCCGAATTAAACGCCGTCGCGCGCGGTGATATGGAGCTTGAAACGGCCATCGCGCAGGCGCAAATGCACACACGCCGCTATGCCAAACGGCAAATGACGTGGTTTCGCAATCAAATGTCCGATTGGGCGCGCTTCACAGAGCAAGATTACGAAGATAATTTCGCCAACATCTTTTCATTTATTTCAAAAAAATAGTTGACTAGGTAATTTTAAACCCCTAATTTGCCCCCAATCGGCAGAAAAGGCGGGCGTCGGAGGCGGCGCGCGTTTTTTTCTGCCTTGTTTTGTGAGGAGACACGATATGTCTGAGACCATGACAGGTGCGCAAATTGTTCTGAAGGCTCTGCAAGATCAGGGCGTTGAGCATATTTTCGGCTATCCGGGCGGGGCTGTGCTGCCGATTTATGACGAGATTTTTCAGCAGGATGCGGTGGAGCATATTCTCGTGCGCCACGAGCAGGGCGCGACCCATGCCGCGGAAGGCTATGCGCGTTCAACCGGCAAGCCGGGCGTTGTGCTGGTTACATCCGGGCCCGGTGCCACCAATGCGGTGACGGGGCTGACGGATGCGCTGATGGATTCGATACCGATGGTGTGCATCACCGGTCAGGTCGCCACGCATCTGATTGGCAATGATGCGTTTCAGGAGGCCGACACGGTGGGCATTACGCGGCCCTGCACCAAGCATAATTATCTGGTGAAATCGGCCGATGATCTGCCGCGCATTCTGCATGAGGCTTTTCATGTGGCGACCACCGGACGCCCCGGCCCCGTTGTGGTCGATATCCCGAAGGACGTTCAGTTCGCCGAAGCGAAATATATGCGCCCCGCGGCGGTGCAGCACAAAACCTACAAGCCCCAGCTCAAGGGCGATATCGAAGCGATTTACACGGCGGTCGAGCTTATCTCGAAGGCCAAAAAGCCAGTGTTTTATAGCGGCGGCGGGGTGATTAATTCCGGCCCGCAGGCCAGCCAGCTCTTGCGCGAATTTGTCAAGCTGACGGGCTTCCCCATCACCTCGACGCTGATGGGGCTTGGTGCGTTTCCCTCTGCCGACCCGCAATGGCTCGGCATGCTGGGTATGCACGGCACGTATGAGGCAAATCTGGCAATGCATGACTGCGATGTCATGATCAATATCGGTGCGCGCTTTGACGACCGCATCACCGGTCGGCTGGATGGGTTTTCGCCAAACTCGAAGAAAATCCACATTGATATCGACCCGTCTTCGATCAATAAAAATGTGGTGGTGGATGTGCCGATTGTCGGCGATGTGGCGCATGTTCTCGAAGACATGTTGCGCGTCTGGAAGTCGCGCGCGGCCGAGCCCGACAAAAAGGCACTGGCCGATTGGTGGGCGGAAATCGAGACATGGCGCGGGCGCAAATGCCTTGCCTATCGCAAAGATGACAAAGCCATCAAACCGCAATATGCGGTTGAGCGGCTTTATGAGCTGACCAAAGGCCCGAACACCTATATCACCACCGAGGTCGGCCAGCATCAGATGTGGGCGGCGCAATATTACCGCTTTGAAGAACCCAATCGCTGGATGACCTCCGGCGGGCTGGGCACAATGGGCTATGGCATTCCCGCAGCGGTTGGCGTGCAGGTGGCCCATCCGGATGCGCTGGTCATTGATATTGCCGGTGAAGCTTCGGTGCTGATGACCATGCAGGAAATTTCCACGGCGGTGCAATATCGTCTGCCGGTCAAAATATTCATCCTCAATAATGAATATATGGGCATGGTGCGCCAATGGCAGGAATTGCTGCATGGCGGGCGCTATTCGAGCAGCTATTCCGAAGCGCTGCCAGATTTCGTCAAGCTGGCCGAGGCTTATGGTGCCACCGGCATTCGCGCCGAAAAGCCGGATGAGTTGGATGACGCCATTCGCAAAATGATGAAAACAAAAGGCCCGGTTATTTTTGACTGCATTGTCACCAAGGAAGAAAACTGCTTCCCGATGATACCGTCGGGCGCAGCGCATAATGATATGCTGCTGGCCGATGATCAGGGGCTTGATGTTGAGGTGTCCGACGCCGGAAAAGTCATGGTGTAGAGTGAAGGTGTAACGCTTTTATGCGGTGCCGGGGCTTCCCTAACACGCCTGCCTGAGCTATGAATGCTCGGCTCAAATGACCGGATCATGTGAGGAAAAATGACCACGCAAGACCAGATTAATACGCATACCATTTCGGTGCTGGTGGATAATGAAGCCGGCGTGCTGGCGCGCGTTATCGGCCTGTTTTCGGGGCGCGGCTATAATATTGACAGCTTAACCGTGGCGGAAGTTGACGACGGCGCGCACACCTCGCGCATCACAATTGTCACCACCGGCACGCCCATGGTGATCGAGCAGATTAAAGCCCAGCTGGGCCGTCTTGTGCCGGTGCATCGTGTGGTTGACCTTACGGTGGAAACCGACAGCGTTGAGCGCGAATTGGCGCTTATCAAAGTCTCCGGCAAGGGCGAGGCCCGCGTCGAGGCATTGCGCATGTCGGAAGCGTTTCGCGCGCGCGTGGTTGATGCAACGCCGGACAGTTTTGTGTTTGAGCTGACCGGACGGACAGAAAAAATTGATGCCTTTATAGGTCTCATGCGCCCATTGGGGCTGAAAGAAGTTTCGCGAACCGGTGTCGCAGCCATTGCGCGCGGCGCCGAGGCCATGTAAACCCATAGCCGAAAAACCTATAGCAACCCATTTCCCGGAGTGACTTTATGGACATGCTTTACGACCGCGACGCGGATATCGAACTGATTAAAACCAAAAAAGTGGCCGTTATCGGCTACGGTTCGCAAGGCCACGCCCATGTGCTGAACCTGCGCGACAGCGGGGTCGAGCAAATTTGCGTCGGTCTGCGCGAGGGCTCCGGTTCAGTTGCCAAGGCCGAGAGCGAAGGGCTTGAGGTCAAAAATATTGCTGAAGCGGCGGCTTGGGCCGATGTGGTGATGATCCTCACCCCCGACGAGTTGCAAAAAGACATTTACAACGCCGATATCGGGCCGAATTTGCGCGAAGGCGCCATGTTGATGTTTGCCCACGGCCTGTCGATTCACTTCAATCTGATTGTACCGCGCGCCGATTTGGATGTGGCGATGGTGGCCCCGAAGGGTCCCGGCCATACCGTGCGCGGCGAATTTTCCAGAGGCGGCGGCGTGCCGTGTCTGATGGCGGTGCATCAAGATGCCAGCGGTCACGCCCGCGACGTTGCCATGTCCTATGCGTGCGGTCTGGGCGGCGGGCGTTCGGGCATTATCGAAACCACATTCCGAGACGAATGCGAAACGGATCTCTTCGGCGAGCAGGCCGTATTGTGCGGCGGCGTGGTTGAGCTTATCAAGGCCGGCTATGAAACGCTGACCGAGGCCGGATATCCGCCGGAAATGGCTTATTTTGAGTGCCTGCACGAGGTCAAACTCATTGTTGACCTGATTTATGAGGGCGGCATCAAAAACATGAATTATTCAATCTCCAACACGGCGGAATTCGGCGAATATGTCTCCGGCCCGCGCGTGGTGACGGATGAAACCAAGGCGGAGATGAAGAAAATTCTCGCTGACATTCAAAGCGGCAAATTTACCGATCGCTGGATGCAGGGCGGTCAGGAAGAAATCAAAGAGTTTCGTACCAAATCCGACGCGCATCCCATCGAGCAGGTGGGCGCGGATTTGCGCGCCAAAATGCCCTGGATTTCTGCCAATAAGCTGGTCGATCAGTCGAAAAACTAGCGGTTTTCAGGCGCGTGCGCCAAAAACCCGATTATTGCAACTACCCGTTTGCTAAATTGCAATACTGCATATGTGCAGATATAGTATTGCAATTATGAAAAAGCTCGACTGGGACGATTTGCGCTTTTTTCTGGCTGTCGCGGCAGCCGGAAGCCTGTCTGCCGCTGCGCGCGAGCTGGGCGTCAACACCACAACCGTTTTGCGGCGTATTGCCAGTCTGGAAGAGGCTTTGCAGGCGCGCCTGTTTGAACGCCTGCGTTCGGGCTATGCGCTCACTCAGGAAGGCACCCGCCTGATGGAGACGCTGGAGCCAGTTGACCAGCGTCTGACCTCGCTGTCGCGCGATTTTCAGGCCGGTGCCACCTCATTGCAGGGCACGGTCAGGCTGGGTGCCAGCGATATTATTGCCAGCGGCTTTGTCGCGCCGTCTTTGGGCCGGTTTCGCGCCGAAAAACCCGATATTGCGCTGGATGTCGTCACCGACCCAAGCCTCACCGGGCCGGGGGCGGCCCCACGGGTTTTGAACGCTTTGCGCGATGTCGATCTGGCCCTGCGGCTGGCGCGGCCCACGCAAGGCGACATGCTGGTTCGCAAGCTGGGCGATGTGGCTTACGGGCTTTACGCCACCCCGTCTTACATTGAACGCTTTGGCCCGGTGCCCATCAGCGGCGATTTGAGCGGCCATCAGATTGTCGGGTTTTCGCCCGATGACCGCCCTTTGGGGCCGGTCTGGTGGTTGTCGCGCGCCGAGCGCAATGCCCGTGTGGTCATGCGTTCGTCAAATGCGGCCGTTCGGCTGGGAACCGTGCTGGCAGACGAGGCACTCGCCGCTCTGCCGTGTTTTGAGGCCGATCGGTTGGCGGGGCTTGAGCGCGTCGCCGGCCCCGACCTTATCGGCGGTTTGGAGCTGTGGTTGCTGACACGCTCCGATCTGGCCCAGCTCGGCCATGTGCGCGCGGTGATGGATTTTCTGGTCGCGGAAGTCAAGGCGCGAACGCCTGAGTTGTCGGGGCGGTGATCTTGTTGAATTTGCTTGCTTCTAGGCGCGCGCTTAGATAAACAGATAAAGGTTAATACCGAAGCAAATACAGGTAATGTGGATCTGAATGGCACATACGGGTAACACGATGACGGAACGGAGCTTGCTGGCGCAACAGCGCAAGTTTGCATGCGTGTCCGTGCGCGTGAAATCCGATCTGGAAATCCTTCTCCTTATGTGCCCCTGAGACCGGACAGTCCATGCGATGGCGCGTTCTCAGGGGATTAAAAAAGAGAGATTAATCTATCCGGAAAAACCCGGACTTTGAGAAGGATAAACACATGACCAATCAAGCAAAACAACAAGGATCCGACGCTGACCGCGTTTTGATTTTTGACACCACTTTGCGCGACGGCGAGCAATCTCCCGGCGCCTCCATGACGCTGGGCGAAAAACTGCGTGTCGCCGAGATTTTGGACACAATGGGCGTCGACATTATCGAGGCCGGTTTCCCGATTGCCTCCAATGGCGATTTTGAAAGCGTCAGCGAGGTTGCCAAGCTGGTCGAGCAGGCCCAAGTTTGCGGGCTGGCGCGCGCCGGCGAAAAAGATATCGACCGCGCCGGAGAAGCCCTGAAGCACGCCAAAAACCCGCGTATCCATACGTTCATTTCGACCAGCCCCGTGCATATGAAGCACAAGCTGCAAATGCAGCCGGACGAGGTGATGGAGGCCATTGCCTTCAGTGTGACGCGTGCGCGCAAATATACCGACAATGTCGAATGGTCGCCCGAAGACGCCACCCGCACCGATCCCGATTTTCTGTGCGCGGTTGTGGAAACGGCGATTAAGGCCGGCGCGACAACAATCAATATTCCCGACACGGTGGGCTACACCATGCCGCAGGAATATTTCGAGACCGTGACCATGCTGCGCAACCGCGTGCCGAATATCGACAAGGCCGTTATTTCCACCCATTGCCACAATGATTTGGGGCTGGCGGTGGCCAATTCGCTGGCCGGTGTTCAGGCCGGTGCCCGCCAAATCGAATGTACGATTAACGGCATTGGCGAACGCGCCGGCAATGCCGCGCTGGAAGAAATCGTCATGGCGATGAATGTGCGCGGCGATTTGATGGCGCAATGGACAAACATCGAAACCACCATGCTGGCGCGCGCCTCCAAGCTGGTATCGTCGGTCACGGCGTTTCCGGTGCAATATAACAAGGCGATTGTCGGCCAAAATGCGTTTGCCCATGAAAGCGGCATTCATCAGGACGGCATGCTGAAAAACAATCAGACTTACGAAATTATGACGCCGGAAAGCGTCGGCATTTCGCAGTCCTCGCTGGTTATGGGCAAGCATTCGGGCCGCCATGCGTTCCGCGAGAAAATCCACGAATTGGGATATGAGCTGGGCGACAATCAGATGCAGGAAGCCTTTGTGCGGTTCAAAGATTTGGCCGACCGCAAAAAACACGTGTTTGACGATGACCTCATCGCATTGGTGGATGATGAAGTTGCCAAGGGCGTTGACGCCATCAAGCTGGTTTCGCTGCGTGTCATCTCCGGCTCGGAAGGGCCGCAATCGGCCGATTTGGAGCTGGAAATTGACGGTGCCATACACGCCGTGCAAAGCACCGGAGACGGGCCCGTTGATGCCACCTTCAATGCCATCAAGGCCCTGTTTGAGCACAATGCCGTGCTGCAATTATACCAGGTGCATGCAGTGACCGAAGGCACCGACGCGCAAGCCGAGGTCAGCGTGCGGCTGGAAGAAAACGGCAAGACCGTTACCGGTCGCGGCGCCGATACGGACACTATGGTCGCCTCGGCGCGCGCTTATGTGAGTGCCTTGAATAAATTAATCATCAAACGGCAAAAGACAGCACCGGACTCCGAGAGTGCCTGGTCTTCTGTCAAGGGAGTATCTGATGCTTAACAGTCTTTTAGCCATGTTTTCGGCCGATATGGCCATCGATCTTGGAACGGCGAACACGCTCGTCTATGTGAAAGGGCGCGGCATTGTTCTGAACGAACCGTCGGTGGTGGCGATTTTCGAATCCTCCGGTCGTAATCGTGTGCTGGCTGTTGGCGATGAAGCCAAAATGATGCTGGGGCGGACGCCGGGCAATATCAAGGCCATTCGGCCCATGCGCGACGGCGTGATTGCCGATTTCGATGTCACCGAAGAGATGATCAAACACTTCATCCGCAAGGTGCATAACCGGCGCTCTTTCGCCAATCCGCAAATTGTCGTGTGCGTCCCGTCCGGGGCAACGGCGGTCGAACGCCGCGCCATTCAGGAAAGCGCTATGTCGGCGGGCGCGCGGCGTGTGTTTTTGATTGAAGAGCCAATGGCGGCGGCGATTGGCGCAGGCTTGCCGGTTACCGAGCCGACCGGGTCCATGGTGGTTGATATTGGCGGCGGCACAACGGAAGTCGCCGTATTGTCGCTGGGCGGCATTGTGTATTCGCGCTCGGTGCGTGTCGGCGGTGACAAAATGGATGAAGCGATTATCGGACATATCCGCCGCAACCATAATTTGCTGCTCGGCGAGTCGAGTGCCGAGCGCATCAAAAAAGAAGTGGGCACGGCGATGATGGCGCCGGGCGAAGATGGCGCGTCTGTCAAAATCAAGGGGCGCGATCTGATGAACGGTGTGCCGCGCGAAGTGTCTTTGACGCAGCGCGAAATTGCCGAAAGTCTCGCCGAGCCGGTCGGGGCCATTGTCGAGGCCGTGAAAGTGGCACTTGAGGCAACTCCGCCGGAACTCGCCGCTGACATTGTCGATAAGGGCATTGTCATGACCGGTGGTGGCGGCCTGCTGCATAATCTGGACGCTTATTTGCGCGAGGCGACGGGTTTGCCGGTCTCGATTGCCGATGAAGCACTTTCTTGCGTTGCGCTGGGTACAGGACGAGCTCTTGAACACATAAAAACCATGAAGCACGTTCTTTCGGCGGCCTATTAACGCTCAATAGGGTTGGGGGCCCGCGGTGGCGAGTTTTAAATCAAGACGTGGCGAACTTCGTGTCATCAGCGTTTCCGGCATCACCCTCATTTGCCTGCTCTTTGCGGCCATCTGTTTGATATTTGTTTCGCGTAATGACGATATTATCGACGATATGCGCCAGTTCATGGCGGATGTGTTTTCCCCGACCTATGATCTGATCTCGCGCCCCGGTCTCGAATTGCGCAAAATGCGCAATGTGGCGACGAATCTGGTCGACCTTCAAGCCAGCTATCAGGAATTGGAGGCGGAAAATCAGCGTCTGCGCGAGCAATTGGGAGAATTGGGCCGCACCCGTGTTTTGCTGGACCGCTATCGTGAATTATTGTCGCTGCCGGTCGAGCCCAGCCTGCATGTCATTTCGGCCCGCGTGATTGCGGATATGCAAAGCCCGTTTGTGCGAACGCTGGTGGCAAATACCGGACGCCTTGCCGGTGTCAAAGAAGGCCAGGCGGTTACCGGGGGCAACGGCCTTATCGGGCGTATTGTGTCGGTTGGGCGTGTTTCCAGCCGCTTGCTGCTGCTCACCGATTTCAACAGCCATGTGCCCGTACTGATTGCGCCCAACAACACACGCGCCATTTTGTCCGGCAATAATGCCGACAATCCGGTATTGCGGTTTCTGCCCAAAAACACGGTGATTGAAGAAGGTGCCCAAGTGGTTACCTCCGGCGATGGCGGGCAGGTGCCCATTGGCATTCCGGTGGGGGTTGTGCGGGTTGATGATGACGGGCGCCCCTTTGTCGATTTGCAGGAAGACCTGCATAATTTGAGTTATGTGCGCATTATTTCGACCCGCGACATTGAACAGCCGCCGCGCGAAACAGATGCCCGAACCTTGCCGGGCTCAGGCCGATGAGCGGGCAGTCGCCGACCGGTGTGCAAACACCCGGCCAGCGCGTGCTGGTCAATGTGCTGCCGCTGTTTTTGATTTTTTTCCTCATTCTGACGGGCCATGTTTCCTCCGGTTTTGAACTCACCGCGCATTTTGATCCGGCACTCTTTCTGGTTCCGGTGTTTTTTCTGGCGCTTTACGGCCAGCGCACCGCCACCCCTGTCATCATTATGCTTTTGGGGCTTTTCAAAGATGTTGTCGACGGCACACCGGTCGGTTTTTGGGGCTTTCTCATCACTTTCTTTTTCTTCGCCGCGCAAGGTCAACAGCAAGTGCTGGCGCGGGCGGGCTTGCGCGGGCGGTGGCTGGGCTATAGCGGCATTTGTTCACTGACTTTTCTGCTCGGCTATCTCATTGCCACGGTGCGCGATGATATGCTGAGCCTGTTCTGGATCAGCATGGGCTCGGCGGCATTGTCCTCTTTGTGGTTTTTGCCAATTAGCTTAATAATGGGGCTGCTGATCGCCGAAGAGCAGGAGTAGATCCGAAAATGGCCGGCTTTGATGATGATGCAACAACCTTTACCCGCCGCGGGCTGGTGCTGGGCGTGTCTCAAATCGCTCTGTTTTCCCTGCTGGCCGGACGGTTGCAATATCTTCAGGTTGCGCGCAGCGACCTCTATGCCACGCTGGCCGAAGACAATCGGGTAAATGTTAGATTGATGGCACCGCCACGGGGCCAAATTTTCGACCGCAATAAAGTTAAACTGGCCGATAATGACCAGGATTTTCAGGTTGTTCTGATACCCGAACAGGCCGGAGATCTCGATGCCACGGTTGCCAAGCTTTCAAAATTGCTGGATTTTTCCGACCGCCAGCAAAAGGATTTACTGCGTCGGGCGCGGCGCGGGCCAAAATTCCGCCCCCTCACAGTGGCTGAAAATCTGAGCTGGGAAACATTTTCGCAAGTTAATTTGAACCTGCCATTTCTCTCCGGCGTGCAGCCGCGTGTCGGCGACCGGCGCATTTACAGCTTTGCCGATGCCACCGCGCATACTGTCGGCTATGTGGGGATTGAAACCAAGCGCGACATTGAAGTGCATGGCAATGCACCCTCGGATATGGTCGGGCGCAGCGGCATTGAGCGCTATTTTGAGGCCGCGCTTCGCGGCGAGGCGGGCGTGCGCCATGTGGAGGTTAACGCGCATGGGCGCACCGTGCGCGAACTGGCTTTCGACCCCGGTCGGCCCGGCGCGGATATCGAGCTGACGCTGGACATTGATTTGCAGAAATTCGCGCATGAACGCATGGCCGGGCATAGCGGGTCGGCCATTGTCATGGATACGCAAACCGGCGATTTGCTGTGCATGGTCTCAACACCGGCTTTTGACCCCAACAAGCTGTCGCAAGGGGTGGATACAAAAAGCTGGAACGAAATGGTGGCGCATGAGCGCAAACCGCTGATGAATAAAGTCTTGCGCGGGCAATATTCTCCGGGCTCCACCTTCAAAATGCTGGTCGGGCTGGCCGCGCTTGAGGCAGGGGTCATCACGCCGGAGGAGCCGATCGAATGTACCGGCATTTATTCCTTTGGCGGCGAAGATTTCCATTGCTGGAAAGATGAAGGCCACGGCCCCATGCGCTTTGAAGATGCAATCGCGCAATCTTGCGACACATATTACTACGAAATCGCGCGTCGGCTCGGCATCGACAATATAGAAAAAATGGCGCGGCGTTTTAATCTCGGCCAGCCGACGGGCATTGAAATCGGCGGCGAAAAAGCCGGCATTGTGCCGGGGCGCGACTGGAAGCGGGCAAATTATGACGCCGGCTGGCGCACGGGCGAAACATTGATTACGGGCATCGGACAGGGCTTTTTGCTGGTCACACCCTTGCAATTGGCCGTTATGACAGCGTCGCTGGCAAATGGCGGCTTTATCGTTCGCCCGCGCCTCATTCGTGACACCGAGCCGGTTCCGCCCCAGCCTATCGGCATTGATGCCCAGCATCTCGCGCGGGTAAACAGCGCCATGTATAAGGTCGTCAACCGGCCTTTGGGCACGGCCTATGATTCCTCAATCCTGATTAACGGCAACCGCATGAACGGCAAGACGGGCACCGTGCAGGTGCGCCGTATTTCCAAGGATGAACGCCAAAGCGGTGTTTTGTCGAATAAGGAGCTGGACTGGCACCTGCGCGACCATTCGCTGTTTGTCGGCTATGCGCCGCACAACAAGCCGCGCTATGCCATTTCAATCGTCATTGAGCATGGCGGCGGCGGGGCTTATGTGGCCGCCCCCATTGCACGCGATATTATGGCCGAATTACTGCGCAATGAAGGCCGTGTGCGCGAAGCGAGGGCATTATGAGTTTCACCGGAACAAGCGGTTCGCGCGAGGGTGCATTTGCCTTCGGTCAGGGCCTCAATTGGGGGTTGATACTTACGGTATTTCTGCTCGGACTGGTTGGTGTCGGAACATTATATTCAGCCGCGGGCGGTTCGTTCGAACCTTGGGCCTGGCGGCACGGGGTGCGCCTGATTGTCGGTCTCTTCCTGATGCTGGTGGTGGCTGCGCTGGATGTGAGGCTTTTGTACAATGGCGCCTATCTGGTGTTTGGCGGCTTGCTGATTTTGCTGTTGAGCGTGCAACTTTTCGGTGATGTGACCATGGGGGCAAAGCGCTGGCTTGATTTGGGCATTGTGACCGTTCAGCCGTCGGAATTTATCCGCCTCGGCATGATATTGGCGCTGGCGCGGTTTTATCAGTCGATCCATCAGGATGTCGTATCGCATTTTCAAAATCTTTTTGTGCCGGCGCTGATCATTCTTGTTCCGGTTATGCTTATCATCAATCAGCCGGATCTTGGGACGACGATTATGCTGGCCGTCAGCGGTGTCGGTGTTTTGTTTCTCGCCGGGCTGAATTGGCGCTATTTCGCCGCCGGTGCCGTGGGCATTGTGGCGACCGTTCCTTTGGTGTGGCAACGCCTGTTTGATTATCAAAAAGAACGCGTGCTGGTTTTTCTCAATCCGGAGCGTGACCCTCTGGGTGCGGGTTATCACATTATCCAGTCGAAAATCGGCATCGGGTCCGGCGGCCTGTTCGGTAAAGGCTTTAGCGAGGGCACGCAAAGTCGGCTCAACTTCCTGCCGGAAAAACACACGGATTTCGCCTTTACCATTTATGCCGAGGAAATGGGCTTTGTCGGCAGTGTGTTATTGCTCGTGCTGTTTGTGCTGTTGCTGGTGCAATTGGCGCTCATCGCCAATCAGATGCGCAGCCAGTTTGCCCGCCTTGTGGTTGGCGGCATCGGGTTTTCCCTGTTCGTTTATATTTTCATCAATCTGGCGATGGTAATGGGGCTGGCACCTGTGGTCGGCGTGCCATTGCCGTTTATTTCCTATGGCGGCACATCCATGCTCACCTTTTTGATAAGCATTGGTGTCGTGCTCAGTCTTGAGCGTCAGGTAAGGGTGGAAATGTCGCGCGGCTAGGCGTCGGTGCCGGCATCATCGGCCAGCAGAGCATTAAGTTTGCCGGTTTCTTCCAGCATATAAAGATCGTCGCACCCGCCAATATGCGTGCCGTTTATGAAGATTTGCGGCACGCTTGTGCGGCCGTCCACGCGCGCGCTCATGGCCGCGCGTTTGTCGGGGTCGACGACAATAATTTCCTCAAACGCAACCGATTTGGCACGCAACAAATCTTTTGCTGCGTGGCAAAACGGGCAGGTCGGCGTTGTGTAAATTTCTATTGTCACCAAAAACTCCTGCCATCAACATACGGATAACGGCGTTTTTGGCAAGAGTGTGGCTGAATTATTCGGCAGCTTCGCCTGCAGCGTCGCCCGTAGCGTCGTCCAGCATGGTCAAATTGCCGGCAACCATTCGACCGTTGCGGCCTTCCTGCATTTCAAACTCAACACGCTGGTTCTCAAGCAATTGCTTGTAACCCGACGCCTGAACGGCCGTCACGTGGACAAAACAGTCATCCGAACCATTATCCGGGGTGATAAACCCATACCCCTTGGCAGAATTAAACCATTTAACAGTACCTGTTAGCATACTCGCCTCCATTCTTCTGAAAGCGCGCCGAAGCAGATATGCCGTCCAATCGAGTAAGGCGCATGGATTGGACGCAAGGCTTCGGAGTGGAATTTAGGTCGGTGTTTTGAAAAAACCAGAAATTAAACGTGTATATTGGGGAAATGCGCCCCTAACTTGCCTGAACAAGGTTTTGCAAAAACTGGTCTGTGCAGGCGTTCCAACTGTATTTTTCGGCGTGTTTGCGGGCTTGCTTGGGTGTTACCTGCAATGCCTGTTCCACTGCTTTTGATAGATTTTCATCCATAAAAGCGGCTTTTGTGTCGCCAAGCACATCAAGCGGTCCGGTAACAGGATACGCCGCCACAGGCAGGCCGCTTGCCATTGCCTCCAGCATCACCAGACCGAAAGTATCGGTCAGGCTGGGGAATACGAAAACATCGCCGCTGGTGTAATGTGCGGCTAAATCTTCGCCGAATTTTGGGCCGGTAAACACTACTTCGGGGTGTTTCTGCCTCAACGGTTCCAATTGTGGGCCGCCGCCTACCACGAGCTTTGTGCCGGGCATGTCGAGGTTCAAAAATTCTTCAATGTTTTTTTCAACCGATACGCGACCCACATACACACTCACGGGTTTTGGCAAATCAAGAGCGGGCTTTCGCCGCGGCGTGAATAGCTCAGTATCAACCCCGCGCGTCCAGCTAACAACATTTGCGAAACCATGCGCTGCCAGTTCGCTTTCAAGTGTGCGTGTCGCGACCATGACGGCGGCCGACGGCGCGTGAAAACGCCGAATAATGGCGTAGCCCCAGCCTGTCGGGACGCGCAACATGGCCGACATATATTCGGGAAATTTCGTGTGATAGCTTGTGGTGAAAGCCAGGCCGCGTTTGACGCATAAATTCCGTGCTGCCCATCCCAGTGGTCCTTCGGTGGATATGTGAATGGCATCGGGCTCAAATTCATACACAATTTGTCGGATTTTGCGGGCGCTGAAAAGCGACAGCTGAACCTCCGGGTATACCGGCAGGGGTAGGGTATAAAACATGTCGGGTGTTATTGTACGCACCTCGAATTGGCGTGCGCGCAAGTGGTCAATAATATTCTGCATGGTACGAACAACGCCGTTAACCTGCGGGTGCCAAGCATCCGTAACAATCAGGATCCGTTTCATGCGGGAAGCGCACTTTCGGGTTTTGTGCGCGCGACCCCTGTTCGATTGCCGACAATATCGGCCCAATTTATAATCTCCCAGCGCCCATCATGGTGCTCGACTAAGGCCGTGCAACTTTCAACCCAATCACCGTCATTCATATATTGAATTGACCCGATTTGTTTTATTTCGGCGTGGTGAATGTGTCCGCAAATAACGCCTTGAACATCGTGGCGCTCGGCTTCACGCACCACGGCTTCTTCGAAATCGCTGATAAATTGAACAGCGTTTTTAACCTTGATCTTCAAATAGGAGGACAAGGACCAGTAACGCATGCCGAGTAAACGGCGCACGCCGTTCATGAACGTGTTGAGGGCAAGCACGGCGTCATAGGCGTGGTCACCCACATAGGCCAACCAGCGCGCATAGAGCACCACATTGTCAAAGGCGTCGCCATGCATGACGAGATAGTTTTTGCCGTTCACGGCCTTGTATGTGTCGGTCAGGCGCACCTCAATGCCGCCAAAATGCGTGCCGCAATAACGCCGCAAACCCTCATCATGATTTCCCGGCACGTAAATAATTTCCGTTCCTTTGCGCGCTTTACGCAAGATTTTTTGGACAACGTCATTGTGTGATTGCGGCCAATACCAACTGCGTTTGAGGCGCCACCCGTCAACAATATCTCCGACAAGATATATTGTCTCACCGTCATTATATTTCAGGAAATCAAGAAGCAAATCCGCCTGACATGCACGCGATCCCAGATGGATGTCCGACAAAAAGATTGTTCTGTAGTGATTGGTTTGCGGGTTAACGTCGCGTGGCGTAACAAGCTGTTGCATTGCAATTCCCTGTTCCAAATCTCTTAAGCGTTATTTGGCAAACAAGTATTACAAATTTATAACGTCCCTAACTTGCTGAGTTTTCTCACCAATCCTCATCATCTTCGTCGTCATCTTGTGGCGGTAATTCCAATTTCGCCGGCACGACCTGCATGGTTGATTCGCGAAACGGCTCGGCCGCCACAATGCGAACCGTGCCGTAGCGTGTCACCACGCTTAGTTCGCGCGGGGCCATAAATCCGCTATTGGCAATGCCGGCAAATTCGAGGTTGACGGGGCGCATATCTCCGGCGCGCTCATAGGTTTTTTCGGGATATCCGGCAATCGGTTCCCAGCGCACACGGCAGGCAATATGGCCGGGCGCGGTGACAAAGGGCGCGCCCTCCATATCTTCGGGGTTCAGCCTGGCAAGGCGGCGCCCGTCATACAGGCGCATGGGCGTGCGGCAAAAAGCGTCGCCTTTTTCCGGGTCTTGTCGCACAAGCAGGGAAAGAAACGGGTCGCGGGTGCCGGGCCCGACATCTTCCATGCTGACAGGCACAACCACTTTCTGCGGCCTTTCCGATTTGTAATTGGTTTCATAGCCGACCGGCGCGCCGTCGGCATAATCAAGCCGGGCAAAATTGATGCTGTCGTCGCCTGTCCAGCTATAATGCAGCGATTGCGGCACGAGATTGGCACCCTGCAATTTCCCCGTGGTTTTGACGAGGCCGCTGGCGTCGGAGAATACAACGCCCAGACCTGACGAACGCAGCAAAGCCGATAACCGGTATTGCCGGTCGGTCACGGCCAGTTCCACATCGGCGCGCGCCACGAGAATGCCCCGCAGATAAATCTTATAGACGGCGATATAAGTGGTCGGCGTGAAACCGGCAGGCGCGGCCGCCACAGGCGCGGCCGCGACCAAACACGCAAAGATGATGGCAAAACGCGTGATTATACGTTCCTCTCATTAAAGTTTGAGCCAGTATTACGCAGTGAACCAAGCAAATCTGTCACACAATGAGCTACGCAAATGTGTTACGCAGTGAACTAAGCAGTCTTGCCCATATTTTCAATATCGGCCCGCAAGCTGCCCGCCGCCAGCCATAAATGGAACGACGCCCATATCGCCAGAAACGCTGAGCATACCATAGCATAAGGCAGGGCGCGCGCGCCGTAATCGAGTGAAAAATAATCGCTCAACACGCCGATCATGAGCGGCCCCAAACCCAGACCGATAATATTGTTGATGAACAGCAAAATCGCCGAAGCGAGCGAGCGCATTTCGGGTTTCACCAATGTATGCAACATGGCAAGTGTCGGCCCGAAATAAAGCGCGCCGACGCTGACCGGAAAAGCCAGCAAAACAATGGCCCATGTGGTGTCGGTGGTAAGATAGGAACCCACCGAAAATGGCAGGCCGACCAGCCCCAGAATGATAATTAGCCACAAATTCCAGCGCACATCGCGCTTGCCGAGCCGGTCTGCAAAATGCCCGCCCAGTGCCGTGCCGATGCCGCCGCCAATGCCGATGAGCAGGGCCAGAATCTGGCCGACCTCAATGGTTGTCATGGCGTGAACACGCACGAAATATGTCGGCAACCATGCAATCGCGCCATAGCCCACCGTGACAATTAAGGTTGACCCGATGATCAGATGGCGCAGGGTTTTATTGTGCAAAATATACCGCGCAACCTCGCCCAGAGGCGGGGCTTTTTGGGCTTCGTGCCCGTCGCTCAATCCGCGCGGCGGGTCGCGCAAGGTGAACATGGCAATAATGGCCAGAAGCAGGCCGGGCAGGGCAACAACCTGAAAGGCGGCGCGCCAGCCATAATGATGGTTCACCCATCCGCCGACCAGAAACGCAATCAGCAGGCCGATATTGATGCCCAGCGCGAAAATCGCCAGCGGCGTGGCGCGTTCATTGGGGGCGTACATATCGGCAATCATCGCATGCGAGGGTGGGCTGGTGCCGGCTTCGCCAACCCCGACGCCGATACGCGCCAGCAAAAGCTGCACGAAATTTTGTGCATAGCCGCAAATAAACGTCATCACGGAAAACAGCGACAGCGAGACAATAATGATTTTTTTCCGGCTCACGCGGTCGGCAAGATAGGCGATTGGAATGCCCAGCGTCGCATAGAAAATGGCAAAGGCGAGGCCCGACAAAAGCCCCAATTGCGTGTCGGAAAGGCCCATATCGAGCTTGATCGATTGCAATAAAATGGCGACGATCTGCCGGTCGACATAATTGGCCGTATAGATGAAGGTCAGCAAACCGACCGTATAGGCCCTGATGGCCGGCGTAAAATTCAAATCTGTCATTATTAGTTAGAGCGGGAGAAAACCCTTTTTTTCCTTCTTCTGTCGGCGATAAAGCGCGCGACCGAAACCAGTATCAAGGCGGCGACAAAGTAAATTACCAGACTGCCCAGACTGCTCACCATAATGGCGGTGAAAAAATCTGCTGCGATGAAGCGCGCGCTGCCTGTCAAAATCGGATGGAATTTTTCAACACACACGCCGATGAATGCGGCAAACAAAGACAGCGTCACCGGCGACGCAGTTTGCGCCTGCGTACCGAGCCCCAGGGCCACAACAATCAGCCCCACAAATGCACTTATATTTGGCGTGAAATTCACGACCTGAACAAAGTTTTCCACACGCACCACCCTGTTACAGCGTCACCCTGCGGCAAGAATTGTTTCAGGTCAATCCATTACCCACGAAAAAGCCCGATTACCAGCCGGAAATTTCGCGTTTTGCTATTTTTTCCAGCAAGCTTATCGCGCTGTCGGCTTCATTGAGGCAGGGCACGGTGGTGAAATGCGTGCCGCCCGCCTCGGCAAATGTGTCGCGCAACTCAAGATTAATTTCTTCCAGCGTCTCCACGCAATCCGACACAAAACCCGGTGTGATGACGGCAATTTTCCTGGTGCCGTCGCGCGCGAGCGCCTCGACGGTCTTGTCGGTATACGGCTCCAGCCATTTTGTCGGGCCGAAGCGCGACTGGAAGGTCAGTTTGAACTTTGTGTCGGGCAGTTTCAGCTTTTCGCGCAACAAGCGGGCTGTTTTCGCACAATGGCAGTGATAGGGGTCGCCCTTGTCGAAATATATTTGCGGCAGCCCGTGAAACGAGGCCACCAGCACATCCGGTTTCCAGTCCAATGTTTTGTAATGCGCGCGCACCGAGCTTGCCAGCGCGGTAATATAGGCCGGCATGTCGTGCCACGGCGCCGGTTGCCAGCGCATGTCGAGCAGGGCGCGAAACACTTCATCATAAACACTGGCCGATGTTGACGCGCTATATTGCGGGTAAAGCGCGATGACACTGATGCGCTCGCACCCGCGCGCTTTCAGCTCGGCCAGCTTGTCGGCTATTGAGGGCGCGCCATAACGCATGGCCCATTCGACCTCCAGCGTGTCGCCAAGCCGGTCTTTCAGCTTTTCCGCCTGCAGGCGGGTGAAATAGCGCAACGGGCTTTCATCCGTCTCTTGGTTCCAGATTTTGGCATAGGCGCGCGCCGATTTTCGCGGGCGGGTGTTCAAAATAATACCGCGCAAAATCGGTTGCCAGATGAGCGGCGAGGTTTCGATCACGCGCCGGTCTGACAAAAACTGTTTGAGATAGGGCCGCAGGCCCTTGGCGTCGGGGCTGTCGGGGGTGCCGAGATTGACCAGAAGAATGCCGGTTTTACCGAAGGCCACAGACGGGTGCGCAACGCCGGACACCGGACGCAATCCTATTGGGCGATGGCCGCTGCGGGCGGCAGGGTATACTCGCGCGAAATGCCCAATGTGCCCCACACTTCGGTAAGCGCGGCCACAAGCTCGTCAATCATGGCATCGGTATGCAGGGGCGTCGGCGTGATGCGCAAACGCTCCGTGCCGCGGGGCACGGTCGGGTAATTAATCGGCTGGATATAGATGTGATGCGTTTGCAGAAGACGGTCTGAGGCCGCTTTGCACAAAACCGGATCACCCACCATCAACGGAACAATATGCGTATCGGTCGGCAAAACCGGCAAATTGGCCTCGCGCAGGCGCGTTTTCAGCGTTGCCGCGCGCTCCTGATGGGCGGCGCGTATATTTTTGCCCGATTTCAGATGCCGCACGCTGGTCAGCGCACCGGCGGCGATGGCGGGCGGCAGCGATGTTGTGAAAATAAAACCGGATGCAAAAGAACGAATGGCGTCCACGAGATTGGCCTTGGCGGTGATATAGCCGCCCATAATGCCGAAGGCTTTCGCCAGCGTGCCCTCAATAATGTCAATGCGCGACATCAGCCCTTCGCGGTCGGCAATGCCGCCGCCGCGCGGCCCATACATGCCCACGGCATGCACTTCGTCAAGATAGGTGAGGGCGTTGTATTTTTCGGCCAGATCACAAATTTCCTTGATCGGCGCAATGTCGCCATCCATCGAATAGACGGATTCAAAAATGATAAGTTTGGCGCGCTCATTGCCGGCTTCGCGCAACAGGCTTTCCAGATGCTCCAGATCATTATGCCGCCAGATGCGCTTGCTGCATCCGCTTTGCCGCACGCCCTCAATCATCGAGGCATGGTTCAATTCGTCCGACAGAATGAGGCAGTCGGGCAGCAATTTGCCCAGCGTTGAAATGGTGGCCTCATTGGAAATATAGCCGGAGGTGAACACCAAAGCGGCTTCCTTGTCGTGCAGGTCGGCCAGTTCTTTTTCAAGCTCGACAATGACATGATGCGTACCGGAAATATTGCGCGTGCCGCCGGCACCGGCGCCCATTGTGTCAATGGCACCTTTCATGGCGTCCAGCACGTCGGTGTTTTGTCCCATGCCGAGATAGTCGTTTGAACACCAGACGGTAATCTCGCGCGGGGATGCGCCGGAATGGTCCCAGGCGCGCGGAAACTGACCGGCACGGCGCGCCAGATCGGTAAACACCCGATAGCGACCCTCGTCGTGCAGCGACCCCAGCGCCCGATCAATAAATTTGTCGTAATCGACCGACATAAGCTTGCCTAATTATTCCTCGCTGACGCTTCTATAACATGTAAACATGATTTAATGAGCCTTGTTGCAATATCCGGTTAATTTGCCGCAGGGCTATTCCGTAGCGTCTTTGTGAACAAAGGTGACGGCATAATATTCCTCACCGTCGAACAAATCCGACGGTTCGCCCGGCCCATCAATCATCATGTAGCGCCGCGGGGTTATCTGGCCTTCCATGCGGTAGCCACGGGCGCTCATATTCCGACGATGAAATTCCATGGCGGCCGGCGTAAATTCTTTTGCCAAAACGGTAATTCTGTCAGGCAGTTTGGTGTTGTCGGCCATCAGCTCTTCGCCTTTTCTGATTTGGATATTTTTTGAAAATATCGCTTTAACGCTGAAATGTCGAGTGGATTAGGCCGCTAAAACCGCCATTTTGCCCTGTTCAGTATCCGCCAAGGTCGGCATAGCGGCTGCGGTGAAAATTGGCGTCGCCCAGCATTTGCGCCTGCACGCGCGCACGCTTCAGAAAAAGCCCCACATCCACCGCATCGGTCATGCCGATACCACCATGCATTTGAACGCCCTCATTGGTAATCAGGCGCGAGGCATCCGACAGGCGCGCCTTGGCAAGGCTGGCCGCCCGCGGAATGTCATTGCGGCGCTCTTCAAGGGCCGACAGCGCGTCAAGCACGACAGACTGGCAGATTTCCACCTCGCAGAACATTTCCGCCGCGCGGTGTTGCAGGGCTTGAAACGTGCCGATAATCGCGTCGAACTGCTTGCGTTCCTTCAGATAGGTGAGGGTTGTGTCAAATACGGTCTCAATGCCGCCCAGCATTTCCGCCGACAGGCACACGCGCCCCATATCCAGCACATTTTCAAGCTCCGGATAGGCACCATCCGCCCCGCCCAGCAGGGCATCGGCCGGCACTTTCACATTATCGAAGGAAATATTGGCCGCATTGCGCGTGTCCACCATATGCGTGCGGGTGATGGTGACGCCGGGCGTGTCGGCATCGATCAGAAACGCCGAAATGCCTTTTGTGTCGCCCGCCGCGCCGGAGGTGCGTGCCGCAACAATGAGTTTGTCGGCAATATGGCCGTCAATGACGAACTTCTTTTCGCCCGACAGCACAAAATCATCGCCGTCGCGGGTCGCGGGCATTGCGATATTTGCCGGATTGTGATGGTTGGTTTCGTCAATCGCCAGCGCCAGCAATAACTCCCCGCCGGCAATTTGCGGCAGAAGCTCTTTTTTCTGGCTTTCGGAACCGGCGGCCATAATCATGCCCGCACCCAGCACAGCCGTTGAATAGAGCGGTGAGGCGGCCAGCGTGCGGCCGGCTTCCTGCATGACAATGCCAATGCCCATCGGCCCGAAACCGGTGCCGCCCATATCTTCGGGGATCAAAATGCCGGCAAAGCCCAGCTCGACTATCTGCTTCCAGACATCGCGGTCAAAGCCGTCATCGCTGCCGTCATCGCGCAATTGCCGCAAATTGGTGACGGGCACTTGCTCGCTGAAAAATTGTTTTGCCATGTCGCGCAACATGGTTTGCTCTTCGCTCAACACAAAAGCCATTGGGTCTTCTCCAGTTGTTCAGGACGGGCAATCAGGCCGTCGGTAAGCCCAGCACACGCTTGGCAATCACGTTCAGTTGTACTTCCGAGGTGCCGCCCTCAATGGAATTGCCTTTCGAGCGCAACCATGAGCGTGTCACGGCAAGCTCTTTGCTGTCAAAGCCTTCGCCTTCCCAGCCCAGGGCTTGCGACCCCATAACGTCAAGCAGAAGCTCAAAGCGACGCTTGTTCACCTCGGTGCCGTAATATTTGAACATTGACGCCGCCGCGCCCATGCCTTGGCCGGCCTTGGCTTCTTCGCCGGCGCGCTTCATGGTCAGGCCAAAAGCCTGCTGATCCATTTTATGCGCGGCAATGGCGCTGCGAATGGCCGGGTCGGCAATGCGGTCGCCATCAGTGCCGAAGTTTTCCTTGGCAACGGCTTCCATGCCGCCCATGGAAGCCGCACCGGCGCCCATGCCCATGCCCGAAATCATGCTGCGCTCATGCTCCAGCAGGCGCTTGGCAATCGTCCAGCCCTTATTGATTTCACCGACAAGGTTTTCTTTCGGCACTTTGACATCCGTCAGGAAGGTTTCGCAAAACGGCGATGAGCCTGAAATCAGCTTGATGGGGCGCGCTTCCACGCCCGGATCATCCATATCGATCAGCAGGAAGGAAATGCCGTCATGCTTGACCGAATTATCCGTGCGCACCAGACAGAATATCCAGTCGCACTGGTCGGCATAGGATGTCCAGACTTTCTGGCCGTTCACCAGATAATGGTCGCCCTTGTCTTCGGCTTTGGTTTGCAGGCCGGCCAGATCGGAACCGGCACCCGGCTCGGAATAGCCCTGGCACCAGCGGATTTCGCCGCGAATGATTTCGCCGATATATTTCTTCTTCTGCTCTTCGCTGGCAAATTCCAGCAGTGCAGGGCCAAGCATCCATAGGCCGAAGCTCGTCAGGGCGGGGCGCGCCTTAATGCGGGCAAGCTCTTCTTGAAGAATTTTGTTTTCTTCCTTGGACAGCCCGCCGCCGCCATATTCGGCCGGCCATGTCGGTGCCGTCCAGCCCTTTGACGCCATATTGTCCATCCAGACTTTGGTGTCCGGATTGGGGTATGACGCATTGCGCCCGCCCCATGGCATTTCGCGTTCGGGCATCGGTGTGCGCATGGATGCGGGGCAGTTTTCTTCAAGCCACGCGCGTGTTTCCGCGCGGAAGGTCTCAAGCTCTGACATGTTTTTCTCCTCGAAAAATACTTTGCGCCAGACTACCACGTCCCCTTGCCAGTGCAAGACCCTCGCGCGTGTCCGTGCGTGGCACGTGGCCGCAGGAATTCCAATCTGATATTTCGGCTTATGGCAATCTGAAATCGCCGAGATTTTCGCCCGTGCCGGTCGCGACAAGGCGTTTCGGGGTTTGGCCTTGGGCATATTCGCGCAAGCTTTGCCCGATCGACACATAGCGCCCCTCATCGGCATCATAAGTATGGGCCGAACTGTGCGGCGTCAGCAAAACATTGTCGAGCGCGTTGAAATCATATTGCGACCCCTGAAACGCACCGCCGCGATCGGGGTCGGGTTCGGGGTTCTCAATATTGGCCGGGTAGCGATACCATGTGTCGAGCGCCGCCCCGTCAATGCGCCGTTCCTTGAGCGCCGTGTACAGGGCGTCTTCAACAATCACTTCGCCGCGCGCGACATTGATGAGATAGGCCGTCGGCTTCATTTGCGCGAAAGCGTCGGCGTCAATCATGCCTTCGGTCTCGGCGTTCAGGTCGCAAGTCAGCGCAATATAGTCGCTTTCGTTCAGCAGACGCGGCAGCTCGGCCTGCGTGCCGATCCAGTCCAGCCCATCGGGTGTATGATCGCGCGCCGAGCGCGCCACCGCGCAGCAGTTCATATTAAACGCGCCCGCCCGCCGGACGACCGCTTGGGCAATCTCGCCAAACCCGACAAGCCCCAGCATTTTGCCGTTCAAATGGCCGTGGCGCGCATCCGGTGCCGCATTGCGCCCGCTGCGATACCAGCGTCCGGCCAGCATGTCGGCATGCTGGGCACGCAAATCGATTGCATGTTCCAAAATACTTGCCATCACATGCTCGGCCATGGATGCGGCATGCCCGCCGGCATTGCACACCATCAGGCCTTTGGGCAGAAATCCGGGGTCGAGCCAGTCGGTGCCGACCCAGGGTTGCGCCACGAGTTTGAGATTTGGCGCCGCCATCAGCGCGGCAAAATTGCCCGGCGTCAAAATGAAATCCGGGCCCATAATGGCGGCCTCGCAAGTTTCCAACATGGCATCGCGCGCCGCCAGATTGTCGTCGCACGGCCACACATCAACCTGCCAGCCGGCAATGTCATCAAGGGCGGCTTCGATAAGGTGCGCGTATTTGAGCCCCATCTCGCCGAAGGCGGCAATATGACGGGTCACGCCCGTTTGGCCACCTCCTCAATGGCGAACTCGGTCACGCTTTTGTAATCAGCCTTGCCATTGGGGGCACGGAAGGGCGGGCCGCCGGCAAATACATGTTTGGGTGATTTATAGCCTGCGAGTTTCTCGCGCACGAAAAGCTGCAATCCCTTATCGTCAAATTCAGCCCCGTCGGCCAGTTTGACAACCGCGGTCACGGCCTGACCCCATTTTTCGTCCGGCACACCGACAACCAGCGCGTCTTCCACGCTGTCATGCAGTTTGAGGGCTTCTTCCACCTCTTCGGGGTATATTTTCTCGCCCGCCGAATTGATACACACCGAGCCGCGCCCAAGCAGGGTCAATGTGCCGTCTTCGGCGACAAGGCAATAATCGCCCGGAATCGAATAGCGCACGCCGCCAATGGTTTTGAAGGTTTTGGCGGTTTTTTCTTCGTCCTTGTAATAGCCCAGCGGCACCGGCCCCCCAAAGGCGATAAAGCCCGGCGTTTCACTGCCGCGCGGAATTTCATTGTCGTTTTCGTCAAACACTTTGCAAAAATCATTGGTGGTGAATTTGGCCGTGCTGACGGGCGCATCCTTGGTGGTGATTGACGAGCCGAAGCCGACCGCCTCGGAGGAGCCGAAACTGTCGGCCAGCATCACTTGCGGCATGTATTCCAGCATCGCCTGTTTGACTTCCATCGACCACATCACGCCCGACGAAATCATGCTGACAAGGCTCGACAGGTCATAAGCACCCGCATTTTCTTCCAATGCCGCCAGCATGGGCTTGGCAAAGGCATCGCCCACAATGGCGATATTTTGCACGCCGCGGCGTTCCACCGTGCGCCATAATTCATGCGCATCCAGCGACGCCGCTTCCAGCGTCACAATCGTGCCGCCATTCATCATGGCCGCCATGGCGGTGAACAGGCCGGTGCCGTGCATGAGCGGGCAGGCGGGAATATAAACCTCGCCCGGCCCGTTGGTTTGCAAATGCGCTTTCAATTCATCCAGCGTTTCGGGCACATCGCCCAGCGCGCGCAAGGCCATGGTCTGGGTTTCGCGCAAGGCGTCATGCTCCCACATAACGCCCTTGGGCATGCCGGTTGTGCCGCCCGTATACAAAAACAGAAAATCGCCGCCCTCGCGCCCAACGTCCAGATTTTCGCCATTTCCGGTGGTTGCCAAATGCTCGTAATCATGTGTGTCGGCGGGCAAATCGGCCCCGTCACCCACTTCAATCCAAAGTTTCACATTTGGCAGGCGCGGGCGCAGAATTTCCACATTGTCGCGAAACTCCTTGCCGTAAACGACGACGGCGGCATCGGAATTGTCGAAAATATAATGCACTTCATCGGCGACATAGCGGTAGTTCACATTCACATGGGTCAGGCGCGCGCGAAAACATGCGGCCAATGTCTCCATATATTCGGGCCGATTGCGCATGTAAAAGCCGACCTTGTCGCCCGTGGTCGCGCCGTTTTCCAGCATGAAGCGGCCAAGATTGTTTGACCGGCGGCTCATCTCGGCCCATGTGATCTCGCGGTTCCCATGCACCAGCGCCAGATGACCTTCCGGCAGAACCGGAATAATCGTGTCCAGAATATCGCCAAAATTCCACGCCATCAGCTTCCCTCCCAGCCCGTGTCTTTAGGGGTGAAGTTAGAGCAAAAGAAAATGACAGACCAGCCCAAAAAAATAAGCTAAGACTGACGGCGATCGATCATTCGGCTTGCCGGCGTGTTTGCGGAGGGCTTCATGGATATTCCATTTCTGTACTGTGTTGCGGGGTTCATTATGCTGGGTGTATCCGGCGAAGCCCTGCTGCGGGGTGCCGTCACCACCGCCGACCGGCTGAAAGTACCGCCGCTCCTTATCGGTTTGACGGTTATTGCCTTTGGCACGTCTATTCCCGAACTCACCGTATCGCTTAATGCCGCGCGCAGCGGCAATCCCGATATCGCCGTGGGCAATGTCGTCGGCAGCAATATTGCCAATATATTGCTGGTGCTGGGTGCCATGGCCGTGTTCCGCTCATTCACCATTGATGCCGGCACGCTGAACCGTGACGGTCGGGTGATGCTTGGCGTGTCGGTGCTGATGGTTCTCATGGCTTTGAACGGCGTCATCACCCAATGGATGGGCTTTGGCCTGCTTGCCATTTTGGGCGGTTTTACTTTTTTACTCTATCGCCGCGCGCGTCAGGAATCCGATGTTGATGAGACGGCGGCCAGTGTCGATGAAAACCTGCTTGAGGGCAGTGTGTTTTTGGCCCTGCTGATTTTGACCGCAGGGCTGGCCGGGGTGTTGTGGGGGTCGGATTTGATGGTGAAGGGCGCCGTCGGTGTCGCGCAACAGGCCGGTATTTCGCAAGCTGTTATCGCTCTGTCGATTGTCGCAATCGGCACCTCGCTGCCGGAGCTGTTTATCTCGCTTTTTGCTTCTTTGCGCGGGCATGCCAGCCTTGCCATCGGCAATATTATCGGCAGCAATATTTCCAATATCCTTCTGATACTGGGCGTCGTGGCCAGCACCGGTCCGCTCAATGTCAGTGCGGAAATTGCCAATCGCGATGTCTGGGTCATGCTCGGCGTGGCAATTCTGGGGCTGGCATTGATGCGCAGTGCGCGGCGCATGTCGCGCATGGAGGGCCTGTTCAGCCTTGTGCTTTATGCGCTTTATCTCGGCTATATCTTCCTTGCCTGAGCCGGCGGTTGCCTCAGTATTTTCTAGACAGGCCGGGGCAGGGGTGCTAATTCGCCTTTGGAAGCACTTCCGCTGGAGTTATATTTTGAAATATTTCGTACGACGACGATAAAAATTCCCGAACCCGCGCATCTTTCGGTGCTGTCGGGGTTTTGTCGTTTCGTGCCAAATTTTTCTTCCGGACATGCAAGTTCCGGCTCATTCTGCGGATAAATCATGATTAGCCTTCATCCTACCCAACCCTCCCACGCCGGTGACATTGTCGCCCTGCTGGACAGGTCGTTCGGGCCCGGTTTTCGGGCGCGCACGGCGGAGCGGTTGCGCGAAGCCAACCGGCCCATTGCGGCGCTTTCCCATATTGCGCGCGACGACAAAGAAGCGCTTGTCGGCAGTATTAGCTACTGGCCGGTGCGCCTTGGGGCGGCGGCGGGGCTTTTGCTGGGGCCGCTGGCGGTCGATGCCACCGTGCAGGGCAAGGGCGTTGGCCTGCAGCTCATGCAGGCAACGCTTGATCTGGTGGATCCGGCGCGCTTCAGCTTCGTCATTCTGGTGGGCGACCTTGATTATTATGCCCGTGTCGGCTTTGCCATTGCACCGGCCAATGTGCGCCTGCCGGGGCCGGTCGATCCGGCGCGGCTGTTGATACGCGCCGAAAAAGCGGTGTTTGAACAATTGTCGGGCACGCTTCGCCCCGCTCCGGAATTGTGCTAATTTCTCGCGTAAGGAAATTCTGGCATGAGCGACGACGCACCGACACAAAACGCATTGCAAAATGTGATTGCACAGGCCGAAAAGGCCGATGGCGACAATAACGGGTTGCCCCCTGTTCATTTGTGGGAGCCGGATTATTGCGGCGATATCGGCCTGCGCATTGCGCGCGACGGCCAGTGGTATTATGCCGGTTCGCCGATTGGCAGAAAGCGGCTGGTGCGCCTGTTTTCCACGATTTTGCGCCATGATGAGGATGGCGAGCATTATCTGGTGACGCCGGTCGAAAAAATTCGGGTGGAGGTTGAAGACGCCCCCTTTGTCGCCACGCTGATGCAGGTGACGGGCAGCGGGCGCGACCAGGTGCTGAGGTTTGAAACCAATGTGCATGACTTTGCCACCGCCGGGGCCGAGCACGCATTGCGCATTGAGCTGGACCCCAAAGACAAAACCCCCTCGCCCTATATTCACATTCGCGCGCGTCTTGAGGCGCTTATCAGCCGCGCGGTGTTTTACGACCTTGTGGCTTTGGGCGAGACGGTCGACGACCAGTTCGGGGTGTGGAGCGAAAATGTTTTTTTCCCGATTGCGCCCGCCGCAGATGTTGAAGCCTGGCTGGAGGATGATGCGTGAGCATGGATTACAAAGCCCGCATTCGTGAAGCTATTCTGGCCGATCTGCCCGATCACGAAACGCTGTACAACGCGCCGGGCCAGATCGGGGACGGGCGCCTTGACGGGGGGCGAAGTCTCAACGGTGATCGCGCACTCAAACTTGCCGCTGTGCTGGTACCGGTGGTTGATTATGAAAATGAGCCGAAAATTCTGCTGACGCGGCGCGCCGACCATCTCAAGCAACATTCGGGGCAGGTGGCGTTTCCCGGCGGCAAGGTTGAAGCCGAAGATGGCGGCCCGGTTTCCGCCGCTCTGCGCGAGGCGCAAGAAGAGATCGGGCTGGCCGCCGAATATGTCGATATTGCGGGCTTTTTGAGCACTTATGAGACCGGATCGGGGTTCAGGATTTTGCCGGTGGTCGGCTTTGTCCGTCCGGGTTTCCAGCTTGAGATTGACCACAATGAAGTCGCCGAAACTTTCGAAGTGCCGCTCGAACTCATGATCAATGAGGCCAATTACAGCCGGCACGAAATTGAGTGGGAAGGCCGCATGGAGGCTTACTATGCGGTTGAGTATGAAGGTTACAACATATGGGGCGCGACCGCCGGCATGTTGCGCAATCTCAGCAGGAGGATGCAGACATGATGCGCGTGATTTTGTGGAACCTGTTTTTGTTTCTCCTGCCTTTCGTGCTGACCGCGCTGTGGGCCATGTGGGTGCGCCGCACCAGCCCGCGCGAAGCGGTTTTGCGAAGCTGGTCGCAAGCCACGCTTGTTGGCGCGATTTTGGTGATATCCAGCCTTCTGGTCTGGCGGTTTTCGACCGGCGACGCGCCCGAAAAAACCTATATTCCGCCCGCGCTGAAAGAGGGTCAGGTTGTGCCTGGTCGCTTTGAATAAGCCGGCTTTTATGACCCGTTCCCCAACACAATCGCCAACACAAACGCCGCGCTTGCAGGACGCGCCATGGCTTGCCCGACCGCAAACCCGGCGCCTGCTAGAGGTTTTGTCACCCGAAGGCGAGGAGACGCGCTGTGTCGGTGGCTGTGTCCGCGATACGCTGGCCGGTGCCGCCGACAGCCATGTCGAGGTGGATATGGCAACCACACTGACACCGGAGGCTGTTCTGGCGCGTCTGGAAGAAGCCGGTATTCGCGCCATCGCCACGGGGCTGTCGCATGGCACGGTCACGGGCATTATGCCCGAAGATGACAAATCATCAGCCGACAAATCCCAAAAGCCGCATACCGAAAAATATGAAATCACCACTTTGCGCCGCGATGTCAGGGGCGACGGGCGCCATGCCGAAGTTGTGTTTGGGCGCGACTGGCACGAAGACGCAATGCGCCGCGACCTCACAATCAACGCGGTTTATGCCGACCGCCACGGCACGGTTTATGACCCCACCGGCTGCGGCCTTGCAGATATTGCCGCGCGGCGGGTGCGGTTTATCGGTGAGCCGGCACAACGCATCAGGGAAGATTATTTGCGCATTTTGCGCTTTGTGCGGTTTTACTTCCGCCTCAGCCCGGATGTTGCGCCCGATGCCCAAACGGTCGCGGCGATAAACCAAGCCGCCGCGCAGATTGCGACGCTTTCCGGTGAGCGCCGCCAAGCCGAGTTCATGAAAATACTGGCGCTGGCGGAGGTCGAAAAGGCGGTGGGTTTTCTGGCCCGTGTCGGCGCGCTTGAAACCACTTTGGGCGGTGAAGGCAAATCGGGCGAGGGGGCATTGCAGGTGGCGCGCCTGTCGGCGTTGGTGGCGCATGAAAAAACCCTGCCCGCGCGTTCAGATGCTTTGGTGCGGCTGGCGGCCCTGATGCCGGATATGCAAACCGCCGAAGCGGTGGCTTCGTCCTTGCGCCTGTCGCGCCGCCGCACGCATCGCCTGCGCGCGATACTTGACCATCCAGGTGCCGATCTCGCGCAGCGACCGCGCCATTATTTGCATTATAACGGCGCGGCGTGTGTGTCCGATCAGGCGGCTATGGCGCTGGCAGACGGGCAAATTTCGCCCGGTGAGGCCGGTTCGGTGCTGGCACTGGCCGCGGAATGGGTGGCACCGCGCTTTCCTTTGCACGGCTCCGATATGGCCGCGGCGGGCATGCCCGAAGGCCCGGAGATGGGGCGTTTGCTGGCCGAACTGGAAGCATGGTGGGTGGCGCAGAATTTTCCGGACAAACAGGCCGTTGAAGCGGAATTTCACCGACGCCTGTCTTCGGATGATGATTAAAATTTCGGGCTTCAGGGCCGGATAATATTACGGCCAGATAACGCTGGGCGGCATGGAAGACAAAATGCTGTCGACATTACCGCCGGTTTTCAGCCCGAACATCGTGCCGCGATCATAAAGCAGGTTAAATTCGACATAGCGCCCGCGCTGGCGCATCTGGTTTTGGCGGTCTTCTTCCGTAAAAGGTTCGGCGAGCCTGCGGGCGGCAATTTCGGGATAAACATCAACAAAGGCGCGCCCGACATCCTGGGTGAAGGCAAAATCGGCCTCCCAATCGCCCGTGTCGAGATGGTCGTAGAAAATGCCGCCCGTGCCGCGCGTTTCATTGCGGTGGGGCAGGAAGAAATAATCATCGCATTCGGCCTTGAAGCGGGGGTAGTAAGCCGCATCATGGGCGTCGCAGGCGGATTTGAACGCGGCGTGGAAATCGCGCGTGTCTTCATGGGTTGGCGTGCGCGCCGCGGCCAGCATCGGGGTCAGGTCGCCGCCACCGCCAAACCAGTTTTTGGTGGTCACAACCATGCGGGTGTTCATATGCGCCGTGGGTGCGTGCGGGTTGGCAGGATGGGCGATAACCGAAATGCCCGCCGCCCAGAAGCGCGGGTCTTCCTCCGCGCCGGCGACTTGGCCTCTGAATTGTTCGGAAAACTCGCCATAGACGGTGGAGATATGCACGCCCGCCTTTTCAAAAACCTGCCCGCGCAGCATCGACATTTCGCCGCCGCCCAGATCGGCCGACCCGTCGCCGCGCTGCCATTTTTCGCGCGCGAAAGTGGCGCCATCCGGCTCCAGAGCCTCAAGGCGCGCGCACAAATCATCACGCAAAGCGCGAAACCAGTCAGTGGCGCGCTGTTTGCGCAGCCCCCAAGCGTCTTCTTGGTTCGAAGTGCCGGTTTCGGCTTGCGTGTCGTTCATAATGTCCCCGAAATCATGTGTCGCGGTTTTATCAGATTTGATTTTGCAGTGAAAGGGCGCGCAAGCGCTTCTGCCTGCGACCGATTATATTTGAAAAGCCGCGCGCAATCTTTAGGCTGTTTCGGGCGGCCCCATCAATCCGGCTTGCAGTAAAAGGAGTGACCGATATGAGCGACATTCGCATCATTTCATATTTGCCCAACCCGCGTGTTTACAAAGCAACGATTGTGGCGCGCCATTCCGGTGCCGAGATTGAGGTTATTGGCGACCAGCCCCCCGAAATGGCGAATTGGCTGTGGGATTATGAGGCGTTCAAAATGACCGACGCCGACAAGCAAACCCATGCCGCCGCCCGCCGCACGGCCAAAACCGGCTTTTCGGGTGCATTGTACAAAACGGATGCTTTTTTGCGCGCCAATCCGTTCGGTGATATTCCCGCCGCCTTTGCCGAAGACGGCACAATGGGCATATTTGAATCAAACAGCATCATGCGTCTGGCGGCATTGACCGGGCCAAACGCGCCCGCGCTTTATGGCGACAGCGCCGTGGCGCGCGCCCGCATTGACGGGTTTTTGGACAAGACCCTGTTATTCGCCGACATAATCCAGAAATATATTCTCTCCGGTGATGCGCTGGACGCCACCTTACACGGGCAAATGTCGGCGGCGTTTCATAATTATTGCGCGTCACTTGAACTGGCCCTTGGCCACCACGCCCATGTTTCCGGCGATGCACTCAGCCTGTCGGATGTGGTGCTGGTGTGCGAACTCGCCATGTTGAGCAATGAAGGCCGCATGGCAGACAATCTGGCGGCGGCAGGGTTGCCGGCCATTTTGCCGGAGCTGAAAAACTATTCGGCGCTCCATGCCCATGTTACCGACCTTCTGGGCCGCACAGAATTTGCCGAAGACCTCTCCAACTACACGCCGCATATCCTCGGCTGATTTCCACCGGCCCTCAAAAGGCACGCATTGAGGGTATTCGTCAGGGCATTCGTCAACAAGTTATCCGTCAAGCAATCCGTCAAGTTATCCGTCACGGCACCAATCAAAGTGCCGGCATTTGTTGTTTGTCGGCGCTTCTTATCTGCTTGCATTGGGTTGACTCTGCGAATGAGAATCATTATTAGTTGCATCTATTGTTGCGAATGGTTCGCATCTATGACGGAGGTTTCCCAATGCAAAACCCAATGCAAAACCCAATGCAAAACCCAATGAAAAGCCCAATGCAAAATCCAGTGAAAAACCCAATGAAAAAAATGAAAAACCCATTAAAAAATGCCTCGCTAGCGGCTCTGATGGCGCTTGGGATAGCGCTTTGGATGGCGCTGGGTGTGTCGGAAGGCTTTGCCGACACAAATCAAACCATCACCCTCGATGAGGTGGTGGTTGAGGGCAAAGTGCTTTATTCCAATCGGGTGAATGCGCTGAAATTGCCGACGCCGATTGTTGATGTGCCGCAAAGCGCCTCGATTACAACAAGTTCTGTAATGTTTCAGCGCGGCTTTGATGAAATCGGCGATATTGTGCGCACCACGCCGGGCATCAACACCAGTCAGGGCGAGGGCCACCGAGACGCTGTTGTGTTTCGCGGCGTGCGCTCGACGGCTGATTTTTTTGTCGATGGCGTGCGCGACGATGTTCAATATTACCGCGCGCTTTACAATCTGGATCAGGTGGAAGTGCTGCGCGGGCCCAACTCCTTGCTGTTTGGTCGCGGCGGGACGGGCGGCATCATCAACCGCGTCACCAAAAAGGCTCAAATTGGCAGTGAAAATGGCAGTGAGTTTGGCAGTGCCGATTTCGGTATCGATTCCTTTTCGGCGCTGGAGCTTGCCGTTGACTACAATATTCAGACCGGCCCAAATTCGGCTTTGCGGTTGAACATTCACAGCGACAAGCTGGATGGCGACCGCGATTTTTACGATGGCGACCGGTTCGGCTTTACGCCCACTTTGAAACTGCAACTGAGCCCGCAGACCACGCTTGACCTGACTTACGAATATGCCGATCACGAGCGCTTCATTGACCGCGGTATTCCCACCGGGGCCGACGGCCGACCGGTTGAAGCCCTGACATCCGTTGTGTTTGGCGATGAAGACATCAACACAAACCGGCTTGAGGCGCATATCTGGCGCGCCGCCCTGGCAAGCGATTTGTCGGACACGCTGAAAGCCAATCTGGCCGTGTCTTACAGTGATTTCGACAAGCTCTACCGGAATTTATATGTCGCCGATTATCAGCCCGCCATCAATGAGGTGGTAATCGACGGCTATCTTGACCCGACCGCGCGCGAAAGCCTGACAATTTCGGGCAATGTCATAAAAGCGTGGGGCAGGCACACGCTTTTGCTGGGCGGGGAAATCATCGATACCGACAATAAAAACCATCGCTATAACACCAATTGGTCGGCGACATCGGACGATCGGGCGACCTTCGCCGTGACGCGGCCCATGCGCTTCACCATGACATCTGCCGGCGATCCGGTGGCGGCGAATACACCAACAAGTCTCGACTTTACATCCAGCCTCAATAACAGCACCGAAACCGACATTGAAGTTACGTCGGTGTATTTTCAGGATCAGATTGACCTGACCGACAATCTGATTTTGACCCTTGGCGGGCGTTTCGATGAATTTGACATCACGATTGACGACATCAAAAACGGCGGTTCGAGGTCGCAAAATCTGGATGAGTTCGGGCCGCGCGGCGGTCTGGTCTATAAGCCGGATGAAAACAGTTCGGTATATGTGAGCTATAGCGAAAGTTTCCTGCCGCGATCGAGCGAGCAATTCAAGGAAATGGATGCATTGGAAGCTCTGGAAGACCCGGATGAATTTGAGAATACCGAGATCGGCTATAAATATGACAGCGAGAATACGACCTTCTCAATCGCCTATTTCGAGCTGGAATCCACCCGCTTCGACAAAGCCAATCTCAATGCCGAGCAGACGGAAGAGAGAGACCTTGAGGTTGACGGTATTGAGATTGCCTATGCGGGAAAAATCAATGACAAGCTGACCCTGTCGGCGACGTTCAGTGATTTGGACGGCGATAATTCCGGCAAGAAAGCGCGCGAGATTCCCGAACAGACCTACACAATCTGGGCGGCCTATCAGGCCGGCGAGAAACTGAATCTGGGGCTCGGCCTCATGCATCAGGGGGAAAGCCATATTTTCGACGGCTCAGCCGCGAAACTTCCCGATTATGAGAGGGTCGACTTCTCCCTCAATTATGATTTGCGCGACGATATGGTGTTGCAACTCCATGTCGAGAATCTGACCGATGAGGTTTATTTCCCGCATGCGCACAGCACGCATCAGGTGAGTGTGGGTGAGCCGCTCAACGCCAAGATGGTTTTGCACAAAAAGTTCTAGAGCCCCCCTCTCCTGAAGGTCAGGACTCCTCCCTTCCTGAATTTAGGGCGTTGGCCGGGTCGGATATTTGATATCCGGCCCGGTTTTTTTGCGTTTCACCCGCGCCTTGCGGATGCCGGTTTTTCTTATTCTTGCGACACGGTGACACATAGGGGTTTGGGGCGTGCGGGGCTAATTTGCGCACACCACAGGGACTCGGCTATAAGTCCATCATGTGAGGGGAATTAAGGAGCCACGGATGACTGACGAACAACAACCAGTCTCGGAAGAACCAACGCGTCGCGACTTTCTATTTTTGGCGACCGGCGCCTTTGCCGCCGTCGGTGCCGCCAATGTCGTGTGGCCGCTCATCGACCAGATGAACCCGGACGCTTCCGTCAAAGCCTTGGCCTCGATCGAGGTCGATCTGGGCGCCATTGAAACGGGCCAGAGCGTGACCGTCACATGGCGCGGCAAGCCGGTGTTCATTCGCCGCCGCACACAAGGCGAAATTGCCGAAGCGCGCGATGTCGCCTTTGACGCTTTGCCCGACCCGCAAGGCGATGAAGCACGCGTCACCAAAGACGAATGGCTCATCATGGTCGGCATTTGCACCCATTTGGGCTGTGTGCCGCTTGGTCAGGCCGGTGATTTTAACGGCTGGTTCTGCCCCTGCCACGGCTCGCATTACGACACGTCAGGGCGTATCCGCAAAGGGCCGGCCCCGAAAAACCTTGAAATTCCGCCATATGAATTTGTTGGCGATACACGCATCAAAATCGGATAGGACTGTTTTATGAGTGGTGAAAGCACATATAACCCAACTAATGGCTTCGCGCGCTGGATGGATGCGCGCCTGCCCATCATGCGGCTTGTGCATGACAATATTACCGATTATCCGACCCCGAAAAACATCAATTACTGGTGGACTTTCGGCGGCATTTTGACCTTCTGTCTGGTGACGCAAATCGTCACTGGCATTATTCTTGCCATGCATTACACGCCGCATGTCGACCATGCCTTCAACTCGGTCGAACATATTATGCGCAATGTGAATTATGGCTGGCTCATCCGCTATATTCACTCAAACGGCGCGTCAATGTTCTTCCTCGCCGTCTATATCCACATTTTCCGCGGCATGTATTACGGCTCCTACAAAGCCCCGCGCGAGGTGCTGTGGATTTTGGGCGTGATTATCTATCTGCTGATGATGGCCGCCGCCTTTATGGGCTATGTGTTGCCCTGGGGACAGATGAGCCTGTGGGGTGCCACGGTGATTACCAATCTGTTCGGTGCCGTGCCGGTTGTCGGCGAAAATGTGGCCATCTGGCTGTGGGGCGGCTTCTCGGTGGATAATCCGACGCTAAACCGCTTCTTCTCGCTGCATTATCTGCTGCCGTTCCTGATTTTCGGCGTGGTTATCTTGCATATTTGGGCACTGCATGTGCCGGGCAATAACAACCCGATCGGCATTTCCGTCAAAAGCGAACAGGATACCGTGCCCTTCCACCCCTATATTACGGTGAAGGATGCGTTTTCGCTGTCGATCTTCCTGATCCTGTTTTCCTATTTCATCTTCTTCGCGCCCAATGTGCTGGGCCATGCCGACAATTACATTCCGGCCAATCCGCTGGTAACACCGGCGCATATTGTGCCTGAATGGTATTTGTTGCCCTTCTACGCCATTTTGCGCGCCGTGCCGGACAAGCTCGGCGGCGTTGTGCTGATGTTCGGCGCGATTTTCGTTCTGTTCCTGCTGCCCTGGCTCGATACGTCGCAAGTGCGCTCGGCGCGCTATCGCCCGCTGTTCCGCCAGTTCTTCGCGCTGTTCATCATTGACTGCCTGTTGCTCGGCTATTTGGGTGCCATGCCCGCCGAAGGCATTTATGTTGTGCTGGCCCGCGTTGGCACGGTGTATTATTTCGCGCATTTCCTCATCATCTTGCCGGTGCTGGGAATTGTTGAAAAACCGAAAGAAGTGCCGGAGAGTATTTCCGCGCCCGTTCTGGGCGGCTCGGCACAGGCTGCCGAATAAGGTTCGAGGGGGACATCAGATGATCGGACGCACACCAACCCTGCTGGCGGCGTGTTTGCTGCTGGCCGGTCTTTCCGCACCATCAACGGCCAATGCCGCGGGCGAGGCCAAAAACCCCCATGCCATTGACTGGAGCTTTGGCGGGCCGTTCGGCACTTATGACCGAAGCGCGCTGCGCCGCGGTTTTCAGGTCTATAAGGAAGTTTGCGCCAGTTGCCACGGGCTCAACCAAATTGCGTTCCGCAATCTGGCACAACCCGGCGGGCCGGAGTTTTCCGAAGCCGAGGTCAAGGCGATTGCCGCCGAATATGAAGTGACCGACGGGCCGGATGATTATGGCGACATGTTCGAGCGTCCGGCTTTGCCGCGCGACCGGTTTGTGGAGCCCTATCCGAATGAAAATGCGGCGCGCGCGGCCAATGGCGGCGCTTATCCGCCGGATTTGTCGCTCATCACCAAGGCGCGTTCGGGCGGGCCCGCTTATATTCACGCGCTGCTGACGGGCTATGAAGATGCGCCCGAAGGTGTGGAGCTGCGCGCGGGGCTTTATTACAACCCCTATATGCCGGGCGGCAAAATCGCCATGCCTGCGCCGCTTCTGGAAGATTTGGTTGAATATGGCGACGGCACACCGGCCACGGTCGAGCAGATGTCATTGGATGTCACGCATTTCCTGAACTGGACGGCCGAGCCTGAGCTGGAAGCACGCAAGAAAACCGGCACAATGGTGCTTATCTATCTGACGATTTTTGCGGGTCTTCTCTATTTCTCAATGCGCCGCATCTGGGCCGACCAGCACTAAAGACCGGCCTCAAACATTAAACCGGAACAGCATGACGTCGCCGTCCTGCACCACATAGTCTTTGCCTTCTTGGCGTAAGCGACCCGCATCGCGCGCGCCCTGTTCGCCGTTCAGCTCGGTATAATCATCATAGCCAATGGTTTCGGCGCGAATAAACCCGCGCTCAAAATCGGTGTGAATAACGCCTGCCGCCTGCGGTGCGGGTGTGCCCCGCCGAATTGTCCAGGCGCGGGCCTCTTTCGGGCCGGCGGTGAAATAGGTGATGAGTTCCAAAAGGTCATAGCCCTGCCGGATAAGCCGGTTGAGGCCGGGCTCGGAAAGGCCCAGCGTGTCCAGATATTCCAGCCTTTCGCCGTCGTCAAGCTGGGCGAGTTCTTCTTCAATGCGCGCTGAAATAATGACGGCTTGCGCGCCCTCGGCGGCGGCTTTTTCGGCCACTTTTGCCGACAGGCTGTTGCCGTCTGCCGCGCTGTCTTCTTCGACATTGCACACATAAATTACCGGCTTGGCGGTGATGAGTTGCAGGTTTTTGAAATCGCGCTCGCGGCCCTTTGGAATATCGGCGCAGCGCGCCGGGCGTCCGGCCTGCAATTCGGCCAGCGCCAGGTCAATGAGTTCCAGTTCGGCAATGGCGTCTTTGTCTTTGGTGGTGGCTTTTTTGCGCAAATTCGCTTCGCGTTTTTCAAGCGCCTCCAAATCGGACAGCATCAATTCGGTATCCACCGTATCGGCATCCGCCAGCGGGTCAACGCGGCCCTCGACATGGGTGACGTCGCCGTCTTCAAAACAGCGCAAAACATGGGCGATGGCGTCAACCTCACGAATATTGCCGAGAAACTGGTTGCCCAGCCCTTCGCCCTTGGAGGCGCCGCGCACCAGACCGGCAATATCGACAAAACTCAGCCGCGCGGGAACTCGTTGGGCGGAGCCTGCAATATCGGCCAGCGCATCAAGGCGCGGGTCGGGCACGGCAACATCGCCAATATTCGGCTCAATGGTGCAGAACGGAAAATTGGCGGCTTGCGCGGCGGCGGTTTTTGTCAGCGCATTGAACAAGGTGGATTTGCCGACATTCGGCAGGCCCACAATTCCGCATCTGAAACCCATTAGCTGTCCTCTTCGCTGTCGGGCTGTTGTGTATGAGGCACCATGGCCTCGTGAACCCGGTTTTGAAATGTGGCATCCGCACCGGACACCAGCAGGGCGGCATGGGTGCAAATCGCGCCCAGAAAATCGTCGACCCAGCCGCTGTCGGCCTTGGAAAAATCGCCCAGCACATGGCCGCTCACACGGTCTTTGGAACCCGGATGCCCGATGCCCAGCCGCGCGCGGCGAAAATCGGCGCCCATATGCGCCTTGATCGAGCGCAGGCCGTTATGTCCGGCCAGTCCGCCGCCGCGCCGTATCCGCAATTTGCCCGGCGGCAGATCCAGTTCGTCGTAAAACACAATGATTTGCTCGCCGGATAATTTATAAAAACCGGCAGCTTCGGCAATGCTCACACCGGAGCGGTTCATGAAGGTTTGCGGTTTGAGCAACAACACTTTGGTGTTGTCAATCAGCCCGTCGCTTACCAGCCCGTGAAACTTCTCGCGATATGCGGGAAAGGCGAAATGGCGTGCCAGCGCATCGACCGCCATGAAGCCTATATTGTGCCGGTTTTTGGCATATTTGGCTTCAGGATTTCCAAGGCCGGCGATCAGCAACATGAGGATAGCTCCGTCACCGGATGCGTGTGTCCGGCAAAAGCGACGAGGCTATTCCTCGTCGCCTTCTTCGGTTTTTTCTGTTTCTTCGCCTTCTTCACCTTCTGCGTCCTCGGCGTCCTCTTCATCTTCCGCCGCATCACTGCGGATGGCCGCCGGTGCTGCAATGGTGGCAATGGTGAAGTCGCGGTCGGAAATGACCGGCTCGCAGCCATCGGGCAGGGTGACTTCGGAAATATGCAGACTGTCTCCCATCTCGGCTTCGATCAGGTCAAGCTCGATGTCTTCGGGAATATTGTCGGCAGGGCAGTTCAGTTCGACCGTATAGCGCACGACGTTCAAAACACCGCCGGATTTAAGACCCGGACAGGTTTCTTCATTCAAGAATCTGACAGGCACCTCAACGGCGATTTTGGCACCTTTGCCAAGCCGCAGAAAGTCGGCGTGCAAAATCGTGTCGCGCACGGGGTGCAATTGTATGTCACGCGCGATGACGCGGTGTTTTTTGCCGTCAATATCCACATCGAGCAGCGTGCTCAAAATGCGGCCCGTATTATACAGCTTGGTTAGGTCGTTAATCGCGATGGAAATCGACTCGGGGTCTTTTTTCTCGCCATAAATCACAGCCGGAACCCGGCCTTCACCCCGCAGTGAACGGGCGTTCCCCTTACCGGCCCGATCCCGCTTCTGCGCGGCAATGCTTAAAATATCTGCCATTAATTGTCTCCGTTGAAGTTCCCGGCCCGGCCCGTGCCGAACAGGTCAAACCGACTTTCCTCCAGGGGGGTAAAGCCGGACAATGGGCGGGTTATAGACCCCAAATTTGAAAGTTTCAACCGCTAAAGCAGGGCCCGAAACGCCCGCCCTTTGCGCGCCTAGTCAAACAGGCTCGAAACAGAATGCTCATCTGCCGTGCGCCGCATGGCTTCGCCGATAAGCGGGGCTATTTTTATGATCTCGCACTTATCCGACGCCAAAATCGCCTCTGTCGGTGCAATGGTGTTGGTGAACAGCAATTTTTCGAGCTTTGAAGCATTGACGCGGTCGCACGCCGCACCGGACAAAACACCATGTGTGACATAGGCCGATACTTTCACGGCTCCCGCCTCAATGAGGGCGGCCGCGGCATTGCACAAGGTTCCCGCACTGTCGACAATATCGTCGACCAGCAGGCAATGGCGTCCTTCGACATTACCGATAATATTCATCACTTCGCTTTCACCGGCGCGTTCGCGGCGTTTGTCGACAATGGCAAGATCGGCCCCAATGCGGTTGCCCAGCGCGCGGGCGCGCACCACGCCGCCAACATCGGGTGAAACCACCATAAGCTCTTCATCGCCGAAGCGTTCCGTGATGTCGTTGACGAACACGGGCGCGGCAATGAGATTGTCGGTCGGAATGTCGAAAAAGCCCTGAATTTGTCCGGCATGCAGGTCAAGGGTCAAAACGCGGTCGGCCCCGGCAGACTGGATGAGATTTGCCACCAGCTTGGCTGAAATGGGCGTGCGCGGGCCCGGTTTGCGGTCTTGCCGCGCATAGCCGAAATAGGGGATGACAGCGGTGATACGCCGCGCAGAGGCACGCCGCAAGGCGTCGATCATAATCAGCAATTCCATCAAATGGTCATTGGCCGGATAAGAGGTCGACTGGATGAGGAACACATCTTCGCCGCGCATATTCTCCAATATTTCGACAAATACTTCATTGTCGGCAAACCGGCGCACGGCGCATTCGGCCAGTGGCAGGTCGAGATAGGTTGCAATTTCCTGTGCCAGCGACAAATTGCTGTTGCCTGCGAGAATTTTCATAACCGTGACCCCCACCTAACCATGGATATTGCGATATCTCTGGATATCAAAGCCGGAGGAGAGTCGCAATTTTTGTTTTCGGGTTTTCCCCCTTGTTTATTTGCGCGATTGCCAGTCATTGTCATTCATTGTCAGTCGTCGGTCACTGGCAGTGCGATGGCCGATATCTGACGGCCATAATCGCTTTCGCCCAAATGGGTCGCCCGCCGGTAAGAGAATAAAAGATCGGCGCTCTCATAGGTGCAAATGTCCATAATTTCCGCCGAAACACCACAGCGCGCGAGTTGGCGTTGTACGAAAACCGGCAGATTGAAATAGGCGTGGCCTTCTTTGGCACCCGGCACGAAAAGGTCGGTATCGGTCAGATAGCGCTCGGCGAAATTCGCCACAAAATCTTCGCCAACCTCATAAGAGCGAACCGAAATTGCCGGCCCGATAACGGCACGTATGCGCGCGGGCGCTGCGCCTATCTCCGCCATGGCTTCAACGCAGGCTTTGAGGATATTGTCGAACGCCCCGCGCCAGCCGGCATGGGCGGCACCGATGACCCCGGCTTGCGGGTCGGCCAGCAACACCGGCGCGCAATCGGCGGCCAGAACGCCCAATCCAATGCCCGGCCGGTCGCTCACCAGCGCATCGGCTTCAATTGCGGGCATGTCGTCTTTTGCGTCTTTGATATAGACAGCCTTTGCGCTATGCACTTGATGCGGGGTGACAAGCACGCGCGCGCCCAGATGCGCGCAGACGCGCCGGCGGTTTTCGGCAACCGCTCCCGTCTCATCATCCGACCCGCGTCCGGTGTTCAGGCTTTCATATATGCCGGTCGACACCCCGCCAAGGCGGGTAAAAAACCCGTGCGGGTGCGGGCTCAGACTGTCATGGGTGAGAGGCTTTAGAGCTGGGTATGCGCGATTATCGGTCATGGCTGCACCTGTGGCCCCGCAGATCCGGTTTCAGATCCGGCCTCGAATCCCGCCTCGAATCCGGCAAGTGGCGGCATGTCGGGATGGCGCAGCCCCAAAACCTTGAACAAATGCCCCATTTGGTCGGGGGCGGCCAGCCGGTCGCGCTCGCTCATAATTTTGCCGACGGCTTCCGGGCTTGCCTTGGCAAGTTGCGCGGCGCGCTGGTCAAGCCCCAAGCCCCGCAGGAAGTCGCCCTGTTGCGTTATCGGGTGGGTTTGAAGGCCCGTCTCGGCGGCCAGTTGCGACAGCACGGCGAAGTTTACATGCGCCGTCAAATCGGCCTCTCCGGGGCACGCCAGCGGGTCTACGAATTCATGGTGTTTCATGGCCTGAAAACTGTCCCCTGCGGCAGGGCGCGCATAGCCATAATCGATAATCAGCGCCGCACCGCCCGTGCGCATCAGCCGGGCGCACAAATTTTGCATGACATGTTCGCGCGCCGGGCTTGCTTCAACAATCTCTTCGGGCGCGGCATCGGGCAAAAGCGCGGCCTGCACAGATGAGAAAGGATTTTTCTGTTCGGGCCCGCGCGCATAGGCCAGTTCGTTATTTGCCAGCGTGACGGTAATCTCCTGCCAACCGCTTTGCGTGCGCGCATGTTGGGTAATGGGCAGCGCATCAAAAAATTCATTGGCAATCACCAGCGTCATCGCATCATCGGGCAAGGTCGCAAGGCTGTCATGCCAGCTTGCTTGAGGAACGCGCTGTTTTTGTTCGGCGCGCAAGGCCGGGCTGGTTTCGACAAAATGCACGCGGAGATGTTTCGTGAAATCCGAATCTTGGGCCGTCGCGCGGCATATATCGGTCATCAACGTGCCGCGTCCGGGGCCCAATTCGACCAAATTGACGGGCCGGGGCGCACCCGAACGCGCCCATAAATCAAGGCACCAGGCACCGATAAGCTCGCCGAACATCTGGCTAATCTCAGGCGCGGTGGTGAAATCGCCACCGCCCTTGTGGGGCGCACCAAATGGTGCGCGGCGCATATAATATCCCTCTTCCGGGTCGGACAGGGCGGCGTTCATATATTCGGCCAGCGACAGTGGGCCGTTTGCTTTGATTTGGGCGGCAAGTCTGGTTTTCAGCTTGCTCATTTTGACCGCATGCCCAGAACAATGAAAATAATTCCGGCGGCAATCATCGGCAGGGATAAAACCTGCCCCATGGTTATTTCAGAAAAAATAAAGCCCAAATGTGCGTCCGGCTCGCGCAGCTGTTCGATGAGCGCGCGCGACAAGCCATAGCCGGTCAAAAACACGCCAATGGCAAGGCCGGGGCGGGCCAAAATGCCCCGCCGCCATATCAAAAAGCCCAGCACCACAAACAGCAAAAGCCCTTCAAGCCCCGCCTCGTAAAGCTGGCTTGGGTGGCGCGGCAGCGGGCCGCCATTGGGGAAAATCACACCCCATGGGCTTTGCGTCACGCGCCCCCATAATTCGCTGTTGATGAAATTTGCCAGCCGCCCGAAAAACAGGCCTATCGGTACGGCGGCGGCCACCATGTCACCCAGGCTCAGCATCGGAATATTGCGGCGGCGCGCGAAAATAATAATGGCGGCAATAACCCCCAAAAGCCCGCCATGAAACGCCATGCCGCCTTGCCAGACCGCCAAAATATCGCTTGGGTTGGCAAGAAAATAACCGGGATTATAGAAAATCACATAGCCCAGACGCCCGCCCAATATGACGCCGAAAGTGATCCACATGAGCAGGTCGTCAACCGCCTCGCGGTCGGCCGGCGGGCCTTGCGGCCACAGCCGCGCCGACAGGCTCAGCATAATGACATACCGCCAGCCCAGCATCAGACCGGCAATATAAGCCAGCGCATACCAGCGCAAGGCAAACGGGCCGATTTCGAAAATCACCGGATCAAGGCTTGGAAAAGGCATGCGATCTCCTGTTTGCGCGGCATAATGGCACTTGCATTGTGCCCGGCGCAACGCCAATCTGGGAATATGAGTGACGCACGAAACAAAATTCTCGACGATGTAAGCCAGCTTGTCTCCGGACTGGGCGTGGCCGCACAAGGCATGCGCGAAGAACTTGCCCAAGCCATGCGCGGCATGCTCGATTCAATGCTGGCGGAAGGCGCGCTGGTGACGCGCGAAGAATTTGAGGTCGTGCGCGAAATGGCCGAAAAAGCGCGCGCCGAAAACCAGCGTCTGCAGGAAGAAATCGACGCGCTGAAACAGCGCGATTAGAGGGTGTTTCCCGAAATTTTCGAGCTTCCCCCGATTTCTTGACGCTTGCGGTACTTTAACCTTTTAACGACTCGGTGAATCAGGCACCTTCTTATTGTGGTCGAAAACTTCTCGACCAACTAGATGTAGTGTTTGCGACAGGATAGGTGACATGCAGACAAATATGTCGGCTGACAACCAGCTTATCGACCATCCGATTGATCTCATCGAGACCCTTGCGGCCTCGCGCGAGTGGCCGTTTGAGCGTGGCACCGAAGACGATATGAATGTGTGCGTCGCAGGCACATTTTGCGACTACCACCTTGCGATTAGCTGGCGGCCCGATTTGGGCGGCCTGCATGTTGCATCCGTGCTGGATACGCGCGCGCCGCAATCCAAGCGCACCGAAATTCACGAATTGCTGGCCCTCATTAATGAGCAATTATGGCTGGGTCATTTCGACATTTGGTCGGGCGATGGTGCCATTTTGTTTCGCAACACCATGTTTGTCAGCGGCAAGGGGCTTTCCGAAGGCCAATGCGAGGAATTGCTCAATCACGCAATCGAAACCTGCGAACGCTTTTTTCCGGCCTTCCAGTTTTTGATATGGGCGGGCTATACGCCGCAATCAGCTCTTGAAAGCAGCCTGTTCGAGACCCGCGGCGACGCTTGAAATTTGCGGGCGCGAAATGGATAAGAACAAAAAAATACTTCTGATCGGCGGCGGCAAAATGGGCAGTGCCCTGCTTGGCGGCTGGTTGCAAAACGGCCTGTCGATAAAACAATTCTGTGTGCAGGAGCCAAATCCGGCGCCTGCGCTCACCGCGCTGGGCGTCGATATTGTGCCCCTGCCCAAGCCCGATTTTTCACCCGATATTGTGGTGCTTGCCATCAAGCCGCAAATGGCCGCGCAAGTGATACCTGATGTGGCAGAAAGCGTGCCGGAGGCGTGCCTTTTTTTATCGCTGATGGCAGGAACATCGATCGCCACATTGCGCGAATTGGCCGGTGCGGGGCATCATTTCATCCGCACCATGCCGAACACACCGGCAGCGCTGGGGCGGGGCATTTCGGCGCTGGTGGCCGACAAAGACGTGCCCGCAGACTTAACCGGAGCCGCCGAATGGCTGATGCAGGCCGTGGGCGAGACCGTATGGCTGTCGCGCGAAGACCAGATTAATGCCGTAACCGCAATTAGCGGGTCGGGCCCGGCTTATGTGTTTCACATGGCCGAAGCGCTGGCGGGCAGTGGCGAGGCGCTGGGGCTTGAACCGGCCATTGCCAAACAGCTTGCCTATCAGACCGTAGCGGGCGCCGGGGCCATGCTGGATACCAATACCGATACCAATGCCGATGTCGATGCCGGGCAATTGCGCCGCGATGTAACCTCGCCCGGCGGCACGACGGAAGCGGCGCTCGAAATATTGGCGGGTGAGGCCGGCCTTGGCGATTTGATGCGGCGGGCAACGTCAGCCGCGTTTCAGCGCGCCCGCGATTTGGCGGGGCCGGAAGACGATAAGAATTAAGCGGGAATTGAAATGCGCGCCTGCAGGCCGCCCAGATTGCTCTGGTCGAGCGTAATGTCGCCGCCATGTCCGCGCGCAATATCGCGGGCAATGGCAAGGCCGAGGCCGGTGCCGCCCATTTGCGCCGTGCGCGCATCATCCAGACGGTAAAATGGCCGAAACACATCTTCGCGGTTTTCCGCCGGAATGCCGGTGCCATTATCATCGACCGTGATTAGAACATTTGTGCCGTCCGGGTCGCGGCGCGCGGCGACATGCACCAGCTTGGCATGTGCGCAGGCATTATTGACCAGATTGGTAATGCACCGGCGCAACGCATTATGTTTGACCCTCAGCATTTCATCGAGCGTGTCGTTCAGGCGTATTTGCACATCCGGCCAGCGCCGCTCGGCATCGCGGCATAACTGGTCGACAAACGAGCCGAAATCAATCTCCGTCGCGGTTTCGCCGTGATACCCGCGGGCGAAATCAAGATAGTCGTCGAGCATGTCTTCCATCTCGACAATATCCGAGTTCAGGTCCTGAATTTCGGTGGCTTGCGGCAGCATGGCGAGTTGCAGCTTCAGGCGGGTGAGGGGGGTGCGCAAATCATGGCTCACCCCGGCCAGCATGGTGGTGCGCTGCTCGATCTGGCGCTGAATGCGGTCGCGCATTTCGATAAAGGAGGCGGATGCGCGGCGCACTTCCGAGGCCCCGCTGGGGCGAAATTCGGGTGTGTCGCGGCCCTTGCCGAACTCCTCGGCGGCTTCGGCAAGGCGCTGGATCGGGCGAATTTGATTGCGCAGAAAAATACCCGAAATCATCAGCAGAATGACCGATGTGCCGACCATCCATATGATGAAAATATGGGTGTTGGTCGCATAGACGCGTTTTTTCTGCGTCAGCACCCGCATCACCTCGCCTGGCAGCAAAACGCGAATATCGACGTAATTTTCATAAGTTGTCGTGTCGACCCAGAAGGGACGCCCGATTTGCGAGGCCAGCTCGCGCGACAGTGATTGGTGCAACAGCGCAACAATCGGCGGCGGGTCGGCTTCGGGCAACGTCTCGCCGGGCAGAAACGCAACGCTCATCGACAGCGTGTCGCCGGCAAGCTGGCTCAGCAATTCGCTGTTGCTGCCCTGCTCGCGCATGCGCAAATCGGCAAGAATGGAGATGTCCGACACGGCCGCGCGCGACAGGCGCTGTGTCACCGTTGTCCAGTGACGCTCCATAAACACAAACGCCACAATGATTTGCGTGACAACCACCGGCACAACCACAATGAGCAGCGAACGCGGAAACAGGCCGGTCGGCATATAGGCTTTTAAAAGGGCTGCGGGGTTAAACCACATTTTTCTGGTCAACTCTCAATACATATCCGGTGCCGCGCACGGTTTGCAAATAAAGCGGGTCGCGCGGGTCGGTCTCAATTTTACGACGCAAACGGTTGATTTGAACATCAATGGCGCGCTCGGAAATATCTTCGCCATCGGCAAGCTTCAGCCGCGAGACAATGCGGCCCGGCGCGGCTGTCAAATGGCGCAGCAATTCAATGTCGCGCGTTGTCAGCATCACGCGGGCCCCGGCTTTGGTTAATTCGCCGCGCTCATAGGTGAACACAAAATCCCCGAAACAAATCTCTTCCGGCGGGTCGAGCAGGTCATCCTCGGTGATGCTCCGGCGCAAAATATTCTGAATGCGCAGCAACAGCTCTTTCGGGTCAAAGGGCTTGGGCAGATAATCATCCGCACCCATTGCAAGGCCTTCAATGCGCTGTTCAACCTCGGCGCGTGCTGTCAGCAGCAAAATCGGCACCGAATTTTGGGCCTTGCGCAGACGTTCGGTAAATTCCAGCCCGTTTATGCCCGGCATCATGACATCCAGCACCAGCAGGTCATAGGTCAGCGCGCCCATTTTTTCCTGCGCTTGCGTGGCATCGGCCGCCGCGCTTGTGCGATAGCCATTATCGCTCAGATATTTTTTCAGCAACTCACGAATGCGCGTATCATCATCCACAATTAATATATGCGGTGTTGCCTCATCGGGAGCCGACATTAGTCTTTTTGCTCCGAGGCTTTGCTTTTTGCATTGCGCGAGGTCGCAATCAGATCATCGACACTTTCCCTGTCGGCGGGATTAATCACCAGCCGCATAACTTTTTTCCAGTTGTTGAAAGAGGCAGTGTCCACCTCTGCCGCCACCTGTTCAAACCGGCTGATTTGCGGGGCGATGAGGCTGTCATGCAATTTGTGGCCCTTGGCCGTCAGGAACAAAAGGCGCTTGCGCCGGTCGTGAACGCCAATTTTCTGATTGATATAGCCTTCGTCAATCAAATCGCGCAGAACGCGCGCAAGGCTCTGCTTGGTGACGCGCAATATGTTCAACAGATTGGCAATGCTCATCCCCGGATTGCATCCGACAAAATGCAGCACGCGGTGATGGGCACGGCCAAATCCGTGTTTTTGTAATATGGCGTCCGGGTCTGATATGAAATCTCGATACGAGAAGAACATCAACTCAATGGCGTCTTTGTAATCGTGTGTTCCCGATTGTTCTTTTACCTTTTTCATCGGCATCTTTCGGTTTTACCCAATTTGAGTGTCCCGCAAAATACGTCAGCTTTATTGACATATAATGGGCACATTGATAGCGTAACAATACATAAAAAAAATGTTTTCGCCAAATACACGAAATCCCGGTTAAAGGACAGTTAACTCTATGGATGGCGCATTTGACCAGCGTGACGGCTTTATCTGGATGAACGGGGCGCTCATCCCGTGGACGGATGCGCGTGTGCATGTTCTCACCCATGGTCTGCATTATGCCTCCAGTGTGTTTGAAGGCGAGCGCGCCTATGCGGGAGCGATTTTCAAATTGCGCGAACATACCGAGCGTCTGATTTATTCGGCCAAGGAGCTGGGGTTTGAAATTCCCTATACGGTCGATGAGATTGACGCGGCCTGCGTTGAAACGCTTGAAGCCAACGGCCTTGTTGACGGTTATTTGCGACCTGTGGCCTGGCGCGGCAGTGAAATGATGGGCGTGTCGGCGCAAAACAACCGGATTAATCTTGCCATTGCCGCGTGGGAATGGCCGTCTTATTTCGACCCCGAAGAACGCCTCAAAGGTATTCGCCTTGATATGGCGGATTATCGTCGGCCTTCGCCGGAAACCGCACCGTGCCATGCCAAGGCCGCCGGCCTGTACATGATTTGCACCCTGTCCAAACACGCCGCCGAGAGCAAAGGCTATGCCGATGCGCTGATGCTGGACTGGCGCGGGCGCGTGGCCGAGGCGACGGGGGCGAATGTTTTTTTTGTGGATAACGGTGTTTTGCACACGCCGGAGCCCGATTGCTTTCTGGATGGCATCACGCGGCGCACGGTAATGGATCTGGCGCGCGCGCGTGATCTGGAAATTGTCGAGCGCGCCATCATGCCCGAAGAGATGGAAAGTTTCAGCGAATGCTTCATCACCGGAACGGCGGCGGAAGTTACGCCGGTCTCCGAAATCGGCCCGTATAAATTCACCCCCGGCGATATCAGCATCAATCTGCTGAATGATTATCTCGCACTGGTGGGCGGGCAGTCTGCTTAAAAAGCTTTTTTTCCACTCACGAACATGGCACAGTTTTTCCAACAGGAGAGTGTGTCATGGGTTTTTACAATAAATATGTTCTGCCGCGGTTTTTGAACGCGGCCTGCGGCACCAAGCCGATTATCAAGCAGCGCGAAAAAGTTGTGCCTGAATGTACCGGACGGGTGCTGGAAGTGGGCATGGGGTCAGGGTTGAACCTGTCCTTTTACGATCCCGACAAGGTGGACATGGTGTTCGGGCTGGAACCGGCCCCCGAAATGGTGGCGCGCGCCAAGCCGCTGGCTGAAAAGGCGGCTTTTCCGGTGGAGTTTATCGACCTGCCCGGCGAGGAAATTCCGCTTGAAGACAATAGCGTTGATACGGTTCTTCTGACCTATACGCTGTGCACCATTCCCGGAACGCTGGCCGCGATGGAAGGCATGCGGCGGGTTTTGAAGCCGGGCGGCACATTGTTGTTTTCCGAACATGGCCGCGCGCCCGATGCCGGGGTGCGCAAATGGCAAGACCGGCTCAATGGCGTATGGGGCCGCATTGCCGGCGGGTGCAATATGAACCGCGATATTCCGACCTTAATCGAAGAGGGCGGGTTCAAAATCACCGATATGGACACCATGTATGTGCCCTCCACCCCGCGCATTCTCGGCTTCACCTATTGGGGCGCGGCGCAGATCCGCTGATTTTGCCGAAAGCATATATTGCAAGCTCGTCTTGGGTCTGATCCTTGGGCTTAATCCTTTGGTCTTGACTCTGAGCGCCGCTTAAAATAGAACAAAACAAGAACAAAATCCTGATTACGGTCTTGTGAATTAATGCGTGAAAAAAAATATCAGGCAGAGCCGCGCCGCCTGACGGTTAGCCGTCTGCGGAACAAGCTCCGGAAGTTTGAGCTGGTGCCGACAGCGGGGGAGGCTGTGCCCAGCGGCTTTGCGGCCATTGATGCCTGCCTGTCGCCGCATCACGGCCTGTTGCGCGGCGGCTTGCATGAGGTTTGCGCGGCAAAAACCGGCGATTTTGCCAGTGCTGCGGGGTTTGGTGCGCATCTGGCGGCGCAATTTGCCGATGGCAATGCCGTGGTGTCCGGCCAGACCCGACAATCTATCGGTGAACATGGCCGGCCCTATGCGCTGGCCTTGCCGACGGTTGGGCTTGTCCGGCAGCAACTCATTCATATTAACGGGGCGGATTTGCCGGATTTGCTGTGGGCGACGCAAGAGGCGCTCAACTGTCCGGCGGTTGGTTGCGTGGTGGTGATGAGTCTTGAGCAGGCACCGGATTTTACCGCCAGCCGCCGGTTGAGCATGGCGTGTCGTGCGGTCGGGCGGCCATTGGTATTGGTGCTGGGTGCCGAAGCGGGCCAGGCCTCAACAGCGGCGACAACACGCTGGCAGGTTTGCGCGGCCCCGCATAATAGCTGGCAGGTGCGCCTAAAACGTGTGCGCGGCAGTTTTGAGCGTCCACCGCCCATGGCAGGCTGGCAGGTTTTTCCATGGCGCGAAGCCTTACCCGTTTCCGATGATGCTGCTTCCGATAATACGGCACCCGAAAGCGCGCCCGTGCACGCCACAGCCGCTTACGGCAGTTAGGGTGAGGTGTTTGTATCATGCCGCAATCCACGCCACACATGCCGCCACAAGTGCCTGCTCTGCCCGCCCCCGACACCGCCCCCAATGCCGCTTTTAATGCCGCGCTTGATGACGCTCCGCCCGATCGCCGCATTGTGGCAATCTGGTTTCCCCATTGGCTGAGTGACATCGTTATGCCGGCTGAAAAGCGCGATGCGCCTTTCGTGCTGGCCGAACACCGGCGCGGGACGCAACGTCTGGCGGCGGTCAATATCGCTGCCGAGGCTTGCGGGCTGCACACCGGCATGGCACTGGCCGATGCGCGCGCGCTGGTGCCTGACATGCATATTGAGATGCTTGATCCGGCGCGCGGGGTGGCCGCGCTCGATAAATGCGCCCGCTGGCTGCGCCGCTACACCCCATGGGTCGGTGCTGACACGCATCCCGACAGCCACGGCTTGCTGCTCGACATAAGCGGTTGCGCGCATTTGTTTGGCGGCGAACGCCGCATGCTCGACGACATGCGCGCGCGCTTCAACCGCCGTGGCATCACCTGCTGTATTGCCGTGGCCGATACAATCGGCAGTGCCTGGGCGCTGGCGCATTACGGGCCGGACAGCCTGATCATCGCCCCGTCCGGCCATGGTGCCGATGCGGTGATGGATTTGCCGCCGGATGCATTGCGCCTGCCCGAAGATGCGCGCGATCTGTGTCGGCGTCTGGGGCTTGACAGCATCGCGGCGCTGGCGGCGTTTCCGCGGGCCTCCCTGACGCGCCGCTTCGGGCCTTATCCGGTGATGCGGTTGGAGCAGGCATTGGGGCAGGCCGGTGAAATGCTCAATCCATGCGTGCCGGCACCGGAATTTATCGTGCGGGAAAACCTTGCCCAAGGCGTGACACAGCTCGATGCCATTGCCGGCCTCACGCAAAATATGTGCGCGACGCTGGCCGCGAAACTTTTTGCCGCCGGGCAGGGGGCTACGCGGCTCGACCTTGTTCTGACCCGTGCCGATAATGAGGTGCAGGCATTGTCGGTGCGTCTGGCGGCACCTTCGGCCGAGGCCGAGCATTTGGCGCGATTGCTGGCGACGCGCCTTGAGCGTATGTCGCGGGGGTTTGACGCCGGATGCGGGGTTGAAACTTTGTGTCTTGCCGCCAGTGCCACGGCAGAGGTCAGCACGCCGCAAGCGCCGCTAACGCTCGGACACCGGGCTTTCAAAACACCTCCTGTCGCGGCATTGGCCGGCCTGTTTGACCGGCTGGCCGGACGTCTGGGGCCACAGGTTGTCGTGCGCCCTGTCGTGCATGCATCGCATATTCCCGAACACGCCGTCGGCTATCGGCCCGTGCATGCCGCCCCGCTTTCCGGTGAGATTGATGATGCGGGCCTGTCGGCTGGTGCCGCGCCGGAGCCGCAAGCGCGCCCGCTTTTCATGCTGTGTGCGCCCGAACCCATTGAGGTGATTGCCGAGATTCCCGAAGGCGCGCCATATCGGTTTCGCTGGCGGCGGGTGCTGCATGAGGTGGCCCGCGCGCAAGGGCCCGAACGCATCAGCCCGGAATGGTGGCCCTCGGCGCGTCGGCATAACAGCCTGACCCGCGATTATTTTCGCGTGGAAGACCGTAACGGGTGCCGCTTCTGGATTTACCGCGACGGGCTTTACGGGCGCGAAACCGGACGTGCGCGCTGGTTCATGCACGGGGTGTTTCCGTGAGCGATGACAATACGGGCTTTGCCGAACTGACGGCGATTTCCAATTTCAGTTTTCTGCACGGGGGCGCGCATCCTCAGGAAATGGTGCATCGCGCCGCCCATCTTGGTTATCAGGCCATTGGGCTTGCCGACCGCAACACGCTGGCCGGTGTGGTGCGCGGCCATGTTGCCGCGCGTGAGGCGGGCATTCGCTATGTGCCCGGTGCCCGTCTGGTGACGCAATGCGATTTCGAGGCGGTGTGCTATCCGCGCGACCGCACGGCCTATGCCGCCCTGTCGCAATGTCTGACGCGGGGCAACCGGCGCGCCGTGAAGGGCCAGTGCCTGTTGCAGATGGAAGACATTGAAACGCTCGCAAAAAACAGTGGCCAATGCTGGATTGTGGTGCCACCTGCTTCCATACTGAATTCCGCAGAGGCTTCCGCAAATAACGGGTTTCGTGAAAAACTCATGCGGCTTGTTAAGGCCGGTGCAACCACCGGCGGGCATGTCTATCTGTTGCTCGCGCCCGCTTACGGTGCCGATGATGGCGCGCATTTTGACCGCTTGGCGGCACTGGCAAGCTGGGCGGGCGCGCCGCTGATTGCTGGGTTCAACCCGCTCTATCACGACCCCGCGCGCCGCCGCTTGCAGGATGTGCTGACCTGTATTCGCCACCATTGCACGCTGGATACGGCCGGCTATCGCCTCGCGGCAAATGCCGAGCGTCATCTGAAGCCCTTATCGGATGTGACGCGGCTGTTTCGTGCGTTTCCCCAAGCGGTGGCGAATGTTCAAAATATTTTATCGGCCTGCCAATTTTCGCTCGATGATCTGGTTTATCAATATCCCGAAGATGCGTTTGACCACACGCTTTCGCCCCAGCAATTGCTGGAAAAGCTGGTTTGGGAGGGCGCGCGCGGGCGGTTTTCCGGCACGGTGCCGGAGAAGCTGGAACAGCTCATTCGCTATGAGTTGAAACTCATTGGTGAGCTTGCTTATGCGCCGTATTTTCTCACCGTTTACGATCTGGTTCAGTTTGCGCGCCGCAAGCGCATTTTGTGTCAGGGGCGCGGCTCGGCGGCCAATTCCGCCGTGTGCTATTGCCTCGGCATCACGGCTGTCGACCCCAGCCGGCTGGATTTGCTGTTTGAACGCTTTATTTCTGCCGAGCGCAATGAGCCGCCCGACATTGATATTGATTTCGAACATGAGCGGCGCGAAGAAGTCATCCAGTATATTTACCAAAAATACGGGCGTGAACGCGCCGGCATTGCGGCAACGGTCATCACCTATCGCAGTCGCTCGGCTGTGCGCGAAGTTGCCAAGGCGATGGGGCTTTCGGGCGATGTTGCCAGCGCGCTTCTGGCGTTGAACTGGGGCGGCGGCAGCCGCCCGCCACCGCCCGAACATATTCGTGAAGCCGGGCTTGACCCGGAAACGCCCGCGCTTGCGGTGACACTGGATATGGCCGCCGAACTGATCGGGTTTCCGCGGCATTTGTCGCAGCATGTCGGCGGCTTCATCATCACCAATGAGCGCCTCGACAAAATGGTTCCGATCGGCAATGCGGCCATGGCAGAGCGCACGTTCGTCGAATGGGACAAGGATGATCTGGACGCGCTGGGCATGTTGAAAATCGATGTGCTGGCGCTGGGCATGTTGAGTGCAATCCGGCGCAGTTTCGACCTTATTGCCGCCCATCACGGCAAAAATTTTGAACTGGCGACCGTGCCTGCCGAAGACAGCAATGTTTACGACATGCTGTGCCGTGCCGAAGCAATCGGGGTGTTTCAGGTGGAAAGCCGCGCGCAAATGAACATGCTGCCGCGTTTGAAACCGCGCGATTTCTACGATCTGGTTATTGAGGTTGCCATTGTCCGGCCCGGCCCCATTCAGGGCGATATGGTGCATCCCTATTTGCGCCGCCGCAATGGCGAGGAGACGGTGAGCTTCCCCTCACAGGAACTGGAAGATGTGCTGGGCAAAACGCTGGGCGTGCCTTTGTTCCAAGAACAAGCCATGCGTATCGCCGTGATTGCGGCCGGCTTCACCCCCGCCGAGGCCGACCGCTTGCGCCGCGCCATGGCGACGTTTCGCAAAAGCGGCATTATTCATGAATTCGGCATGCGGCTTATCGAAGGCATGGTGGCGCGCGGCTATACGCAGAGTTTTGCCGAGCGGTGTTTCCGCCAGATTGAAGGCTTCGGCGAATATGGCTTTCCCGAAAGCCATGCCGCCAGCTTTGCCCTGCTTGTTTATGTGTCGGCATGGCTCAAATGTTATTACCCCGCCGCTTTTTGTGCGGCGCTGATCAACAGCCAGCCCATGGGGTTTTACGCCCCCGCCCAGCTTGTGCGCGAGGCCCAGCGACAGGGCGTGCATGTTTTGCCGGTATGCATTAACCGCTCGGACAGCGAAGCCGACCTTGAGCGGCATGATGACGAGATTGCCCTGCGGCTCGGCTTCAACCAAATCAGCGGGCTGGCGGCGGCCGACCATGAGGCGCTGGTTGCGGCGCGGCGTCTGGGCGGGGCGTTTGACAGTGTTGCCGATTGTGCCAAGCGCGCCGGACTGGGCCCCGGCGCACTGGAACGCTTGGCGCGCGCCGATGCCTTTGCCGGTCTTGGATTGTCGCGGCGCCAGGCTTTGTGGGCGGTGCGCGCGCTGGCACCGGAAAGCCGCGCGGCGGCGCTGCCTTTGTTTGCCCATCGCGGGCTTGATGTGTTGCCGCCCGAAGACGAACACGCCGCAGCACTGCCCGCCTTGCCGCCGGGCATGGAAGTGCTGGAAGATTATGCCAGCCTGCGATTGTCGCTCAAGGCGCATCCCATGTCGTTTTTGCGCGAAGATATGCACGCGCGCAATGTGCGGCCTTTGGAGGCGCTGGACGTGGCGGGCAATGGTCGGCGCATTGGCGTGGCGGGTCTGGTGATCTGCCGCCAACGTCCGGGGAGTGCCCGTGGCGTTGTGTTTTTAACGCTGGAGGATGAAACCGGCACCGGCAATATTGTCGTCTGGCCCGACAGGTTTGAGAAATATCGGCGCATTGTTATCGGCGCGCGCCTTATTCATATCGAAGGGCGCGTACAGCGCAGTGGCGCGGTGGTGCATCTTGTGGCCGAGCGCTTTACCGATTGCACCGAACAGCTTGTGACATTGATGGCGCAAAAAGGCGTGCAGACGACGGCGCATCTGCCCAAAATATTGCGCCCGAAAAAACAGACAGGGCGCAAAACGCCGCGCGAAATGGCGTGGCGCGGCCTGCAATAGCTGTCATGCGTGGGGCTTACTCGGCGGCTTCTTTTTCGGCTTCCAGCGCGGCCAGATATTTTTCCGCTTCCAGTGCCGCCATGCAGCCCATACCGGCGGCGGTGACGGCCTGGCGGTAAATATCATCCGTCACATCACCGGCCGCATAGACGCCCTCAATCGAGGTCGCCGTGCTGTCGGGAGACGTGATCAGATATCCGCCCGATTTGGTTTGCAATTGCTCGGTGAATAATTCCGTCGACGGCGCATGCCCGATGGCGATGAAAATACCGTCGGCATTGACCTCATGCGTGTCGCCGGTCTGGGTGTTGCGCAGGCGCGCGCCGGTAACGCCCAGCGGGTCATCCGTGCCCAGCACCTCGTCAATCTCGCTGTTCCACAACACCTCGATCTTGTCATGGGCAAGCAGGCGTTGTTGCAGAATTTTCTCACTGCGTAAGCTGTCGCGGCGATGCACCAGAGTTACTTTCGAGGCAAAATTCGTCAGGAACAATGCCTCCTCGACGGCAGTGTTGCCACCGCCGACCACCAGCACTTCCTTGTCGCGATAGAAAAACCCGTCACAGGTCGCACATGCCGAAACCCCGAAGCCCTGAAACTTCTCTTCGCTTTCCAGCCCCAGCCATTTGGCTTGCGCGCCGGTGGCGATAATCACCGTATCGGCGGTGTAAATCTGCCCGCTATCGCCGGTCATGGTGAAGGGGCGGGTGTTCAAATCGGCTTTGGTGATGATGTCGGAAATAATTTCCGTTCCCACATGCGCGGCTTGGGCTTCCATCTGCTCCATCAGCCACGGGCCCTGAATGGCATCGGCAAAGCCCGGATAATTTTCGACATCCGTGGTGATGGTCAATTGCCCGCCCGGTTGCAGGCCGCGCACCAGCACCGGCTCCAGCATGGCGCGCGCCGCATAAACGGCGGCCGTATAGCCTGCCGGCCCCGATCCGATGATCAATAATTTTGTGTGTTTGGTCTCGCTCATCACGCGCTCCGCCTGTCCGAATAGCCCTAATGTAATGCCGATTCCGGCCAACCCAAGGCCACCCATTGCTACGAAGTGGATTTATTCAGAGGTTTTTGGCTTTTTGGGCGCCAAAGCCCGCGCGTTTGGCATCCCACGCAGTTTGCAAGGCGGCGGCGATTTCCGGCGTGGCATTGGCCGGTGTCGACAGACGATCGTCGAGTTCGCCGACAAAGGGCCGGGTGAGGCCCGCGGCCTGCATGTCGCCATGAAACGCGCGAAATTTGCGATTGCCGCCCGCCAGTTCGAAAACCTGCACCGGCGCGCCGCCGGTGCACGCTTCGCCGACCATATTAACGCTGTCGGCGGTCACGATGATGTGTTCTGCCAGCCCCAACAAAGCGGCATAAGGGTTCTCGCCCGCATTGTCCCAGATGAAATGCGGGGTTTGGGCAAGGCGGGCGCGCAAATGCGCCGCAAAAGCCGGTGGCGAGCGGCGTGACACGGTTATCATGGGAAACACATTTTGCGCTGTCAGCGCTACAATATGGGTGGTGAGGCGCTCAAATTCCGCCATGGTGAAGGTATAAGCCTCGTTCGGCCCGCCAATCAGCACGGCAACCGGCTTGCGGGTTCCGCAATCGGCCAGCAGGCGCGCGCGCCATTTATCGGCCTCGGCTTGCAAGGATTCTTGTGTCAGCAAATGCGGTGACAAAAGCGTGGTCGTCACATTCGGCCCGTGCAGGCGGTCATGATGCGGTGCCCAGACAAAATCAAAATAATGCGGGGCGATGGCCGGTTTCTGGAAAAAAGCGGTAAAACTGCGCCCGCCGGAGCGATATCCGATATAGCGCGCATGCGCCGCCGCCTGGCGTCCGCTTGCCAGCACAAGGTCGGGATAGGGGGGCGCGATGGCCGCATCGCGCCGCACGCCGGGAAATGCCGCCCGATAGGGGCTCAGCCAGCGCCATGGCGGTTTTAAATGCGTGTGAATAAGCTGCGGCTCAACGCCCAGTGCTTTGGCGACGCCCAGCACAAGCACGTCATTGCCGCGCCGCCCGCCTGTAATCGCCCAGACCCGCATGTGTTTCCCTGTTCAAACCTTGTCAAAACGCGTAATAATATTACGTATTATACAGGAATTTGGGTAATGAAAAAACCACGCCTTGATGATATCGACCTGCGGATTATCGACGAATTACAGCGCAATGGGCGCATGACAAACGTCGATTTGGCGCGGCGTGTCGGCATTTCTGCGCCGCCGTGCCTGCGCCGCGTGCGGGCATTGGAACAGGCCGGTTTCATCGCCGGTTATCACGCCAATGTAGACCCCGCGCTTTTGGGCTTTGGCGTGACGGTTTTTGCCATGGTCGGCCTGCACTCACAGGCCGAGGCCGACTTGCAAAGCTTTGAAGCGCGGGTGGAAAGCTGGCCGGAAGTGCGCGAATGCCACATGCTGAACGGCGATATTGATTTCATTTTGAAATGCGTGGCGCCCGATTTGGCGAGTTTTCAGGATTTTTTGACGCAAAAACTGACCCCGGCCCCGAATGTCGCCAATGTCAAAACATCGCTGACCATCCGCCAGTCAAAAAAACTGCCCGGCGTGCCAGTGGATTTGGTCAAACAAATTTAACGTCAAGAATTTCGTAAGATTTGCCGCCGCCCGGTGTGTTGACCTCCACGCTGTCGCCGACTTCCTTGCTGATCAGCGCGCGCGCAATCGGCGAGGCAATGGAGATTTTGCCCTCTTCGACATTGGCCTCATATTCGCCGACAATCTGGTAGGTCACTTCGGCCTCGGTGTCTTCGTCAACGAGGTCAACCGTGGCCCCGAATTTCACCCGCGCGCCATTGAGCGCGCCGACATCAATGACATCCGCCCGGTTCAAAACATCTTCAAGTTCCATCACGCGGCCTTCATTGTGGCTTTGCTGCTCTTTGGCGGCGTGATATTCGGCATTTTCAGACAGATCGCCATGCGCGCGCGCTTCGGCAATCGCCTTGATAATGCGCTGGCGCTCCGGCCCCTTTAGCTTTTTAACCTCCGCATCAAGTGCGGCATAGCCGTCGGCTGTCATTGGAACTTTTTCCATTTTTCCCTCATTCTCGCGTTTTCCCACCGGAAAGTGCGACATCTCCAACATGTTCCACAAATTCTCGGAAATAGGCAATAGCCAGATGGCCTTGGTTGGGTGTTTGGCCTAATTGCCGGTATCGGCATAATCCTGCAACGACCTGACGCCCAGTTTCTGCGCGGACAGGGCGCGAATGGCGGCAATGGCGGCTTCGGCACCGGCCATGGTCGTATAATAGGGAATTTTCATGACCAGCGCCGTGCGCCGGATGGATTTGCTGTCGGCCAATGATTGTTCGCCTTCGGTCGTATTGACGACAAGCTGAACATCGCCGTTTTTCATGGCATCGACAATATGCGGGCGGCCTTCCAGAACCTTGTTGATCGGCGCAACATCAAGCCCCTGTTCGGCCAGAAAAGCCGCCGTGCCGCGCGTGGCAATCACTTTGAAGCCCATATTGAGAAGCGATTGCGCGGGCAAAATCGCGCGTTGCTTGTCGTTTTCCCTGACGGAGACAAACGCCGTGCCGGTTTCCGGCAAAACCGTGCCGCCGCCCAGCTGGCTTTTGGCAAAGGCCAGCGCAAAATTCGTGTCCAGCCCCATCACTTCGCCCGTCGAGCGCATTTCAGGGCCCAGCACCGTATCCACGCCGGGGAAGCGGGCAAACGGGAACACCGCTTCCTTGACGGCGATATGGTCGTAAGGTTGCAAGTCGAGGCCGAATTCCGACAATTTGCTGCCGGCCATTAACCGCGCGGCAATCTTGGCAATCGGACGCCCCAGAACTTTCGCCACAAACGGAACCGTGCGGCTGGCGCGCGGATTGGCTTCGATCACATAAATCGTGTCGCCCTGCACGGCAAATTGCACATTCATCAGCCCCACAACATTGAGCGCCTTTGCCATGGCGCTGGCCTGACGGGTCAGCTCGTCAATAATGTTTTGAGAAAGCGAATGCGGCGGCATGGAACACGCACTGTCGCCCGAATGCACACCGGCTTCTTCGATATGTTCGAGAATGCCGGCCACCACCACTTCGTCGCCGTCGCACAAAACATCGACATCCAGTTCCGTGGCATCGCGCAAATAGCCGTCAATCAAAACCGGACTGTCGCCCGACACAATCACCGCCTCGCGCATATAGCGGTCAAGCTGGGCATCGCCGGAAACAATTTCCATTGCCCGTCCGCCCAGCACATAAGACGGTCGGGTGACAACCGGAAAGCCGATATTGGCGGCAATGGCGTGGGCTTCCTCGGCACTGCGGGCAATGCCATTGGGGGGTTGTTTCAGGTCGAGCCGGTCGAGCAGGTCTTTGAAGCGGTCGCGGTCTTCGGCCAAATCAATCGCATCCGGTGAGGTGCCCAAAATGGGAATGCCCGCGCGCTCAAGCGCTTGCGAGAGTTTGAGCGGTGTTTGCCCGCCAAATTGCACAATCACGCCCAGCAATTCGCCCGCCGCCATTTCACACGCCAGCAATTCGAGAACATCTTCCTGTGTCAGCGGCTCGAAATACAAGCGGTCGGAAGTGTCATAGTCAGTGGAAACGGTTTCCGGATTGCAATTGACCATAATGCTTTCAATATCGGCATCATCCAGCGCAAAGGCCGCATGGCAGCAGCAATAATCAAATTCAATGCCTTGCCCGATGCGGTTCGGCCCGCCGCCCAGAATAACGGCCTTCGGGCGCGTCGTCGGCTCGGACTCGGCCTGGGGCGCAAATGGCGAGGGTTCATCATAGCTAGAATAGAGATAGGGCGTGCCGGCCGCAAATTCCGCCGCGCAGGTGTCAATGCGGCGGAAATAGGGGCGTATGTCCAGCTTGTGGCGCGCCGCGCGCGCGGTGTCTTCATCCGTGCCGGCCAGTTCGCCCAGCCGCGCATCGGAAAAGCCCATAGCTTTCACATGGCGCATCGCTTCGGGCGTGTCGGGCAGGCCGCGTTCGGCGACCAAGGCTTCGGTATCGACGATTTCTTTGATTTGGCGCACGAACCACGGGTCGAAATGCGACAGCGCGCAAACCTCCTCAACCGACATGTTTTGCCGCAGCGCATGGGCGACCATCAGCAGGCGCGACGGGGTGGCCGTCGTCAAGGCGGCGCGCAACTCGTCCATATCGCCGCTGTCGTCGGCCATGGGTGCGCCCTCCGGCGTGTTCAAACCGGTCAGGCCGGTTTCCAGCGAGCGCAAGGCTTTTTGCAAGGATTCCTGAAAATTGCGGCCAATGGCCATGGCCTCGCCGACCGATTTCATCGCCGTTGTCAGCAAGGGCTCGGCACCGGGAAATTTCTCAAACGCAAAACGCGGAATTTTCGTCACCACATAATCAATGGTCGGCTCGAAACTGGCCGGGGTGACGCCGGTAATGTCGTTCATCAGCTCATCCAGCGTGTAGCCGACAGCGAGTTTTGCGGCGACTTTGGCAATCGGAAAGCCGGTCGCTTTTGAGGCCAATGCCGATGAGCGCGACACACGCGGGTTCATTTCAATGACCACAAGGCGGCCATCCGCCGGATTGACGGCAAATTGCACATTTGAGCCGCCGGTCTCCACACCGATTTCGCGCAACACCGCAATTGAGGCATTGCGCATGATTTGATATTCGCGGTCGGTGAGTGTCAGCGCCGGTGCGACGGTAATGCTGTCGCCCGTATGCACGCCCATCGGGTCAACATTTTCAATCGAGCAGATGATGATGCAATTGTCGGCGCGGTCGCGCACGACCTCCATTTCATATTCTTTCCAGCCCAGAACGCTCTCTTCAATCAGCACTTCGGTCGCCGGTGATGCGTCCAGACCGGATTCGACAATGGCGATAAATTCTTCACGGTTATACGCAACCCCGCCGCCCGTGCCGCCCAGCGTGAAAGACGGGCGAATGATGGTCGGCAGGCCGACCTTTTCCAGTCCCTCAAGGGCTTCTTCCACCGTATGGGCGATCGCCGAGCGCGGGCTTTCCAGCCCGATGCGATCCATTGCTTCGCGGAACAGCAAGCGGTCTTCGGCCATGTTGATGGCATCGAGATCGGCACCGATAAGCTGCACACCATATTTTTCCAGCGTGCCGTCACCGGCCAGAGCAATTGCGGTATTGAGCGCCGTTTGCCCGCCCATGGTAGGCAAAATGGCGTCCGGTTTTTCTTTTTCGATAATGCGCGCGACCACTTCCGGCGTAATGGGCTCGACATAAGTAGCATCGGCCAGATCCGGATCGGTCATGATGGTGGCGGGGTTCGAATTGACCAATATGACGCGGTAGCCCTCTTCGCGCAGGGCCTTGCAGGCTTGTGTGCCCGAATAGTCAAATTCGCAAGCCTGCCCGATAACAATCGGGCCGGCGCCAATAATCATGATGCTTGAAATATCGGTGCGCTTTGCCATTACTGCTCCATTGCTGCTGTAAAGCGGTCGAAGAGATAGTGACTGTCCTGCGGGCCCGGTGAGGCTTCCGGATGGTATTGCACGGAAAATACCGGACGGTCTTTCAGCTTGATGCCGCAATTTGTCCCGTCAAACAGGCTGACATGGGTTTCGGCAACCGTGTCGGGCAGGGTTTCGCGGTCAACGGTAAAGCCGTGATTCATCGAGGTAATTTCAACCTTGCCGGTTTCGATATCTTTCACCGGATGATTGGCACCATGATGGCCTTGTTTCATTTTCTGTGTTTGCGCGCCCAGTGCCAGCGCCAGCATTTGATGGCCCAGACATATGCCGAAAACCGGCAGGCCGCTGTCGACCAGCGCGCTGATTTGGGCAACCGCATAAGCGCCCGTGGCCGCCGGATCGCCGGGGCCGTTTGACAGAAATATGCCGTCGGGTTTGAGCGCCATAATATCACCGGCCGCGGTGCTTGCCGGCACAACCGTGACGCGGCACCCCACCGATGCCAGACAGCGCAGAATATTTTTCTTAATGCCGAAATCAAGCGCGACGACATGGTGGCGGGCGGTTTCTTCGCTAAAGCCTTCCGGCCAGTGCCAGCGGCCTTGCGCCCAGTCATAATTTTCCGCGCTGGTGACACGGCCGGCAAGGTCGGCCCCTTCAAGGCCCGTAAAATCTTTCAATTCGGCGGCCAGCGCCGCTTCATCGAACTTGCCGTCGGGCGCGTGCGCCAGCACGGCATTGAACATGCCATGGTCGCGAATGCGGGTGGTGATGGCGCGCGTATCGACCCCGCTAATGCCGATAATCTGTTGCGCCGCCAGCCAGTCGCTCAAATGCTCCTGCGCGCGGAAATTAGACGGATCGCTCACGCGCTCGCGCACAATAATGCCCCGCGCGGCTTCGGCTTGCGCGGTGTTTGAGGTTTCGATATCTGCCGGATTAACCCCGACATTGCCGATATGGGGAAAGGTGAAAGCCACAATCTGGCCGGCATAGGAGGGGTCGGTGATGATTTCCTGATAGCCGGACATTGCCGTGTTGAAACACACCTCGCCCAGCGTGTGGCCGGTGGCGCCAAACCCGTGCCCGTAAATTTTCGTGCCGTCGGCGGCCAGCAAAAGCGCGGTTTTTGTTTCAGAGGGCCAGACACTCATGAGCGGGGCTCCATGCGTGCGAGAGTGCCAAAATCGGGCTCAGCAAAAACAGGCCCTGCATCGTGCGAAGCAGGGAAACAGAGGGTTGATTGCGCTTTCATAAAAATCCTACCGGAAGAAATTTGTCACCAGCCAAATTGACGGGAAGCTATAGAAATGAACAGGGTGGGTCAAGCGTGAGAGCCAAGATTCCGGTGATTAAAATTTGCCATAAAAGACAGCGGGTTATCGGCTGAATTTTGCGCCCAAACAGGCAAAAATTCACATCCGGCCATTCGGCGTCGGTCAAACGCCCAAGCGCGAACAGATTCGCAAAATACCGGTCGGAAATAATCGCCTCGATATTATTGTCACCCCGATGCTTTTCTTGTACACCAGTCCGATAGCTTTCGCCGGGCAGGGAGAATGTACCGATGCATGAGCGTTTCAACGAAGCTCTAAAGGTTGCGTTAAAAAGTCAGGATAAGGTTCGTATTTCCACCTTGCGTCTCATCAATGCGGCGATCAAGGATCGCGACATTGCAGACCGGACGGATAATGGCGGCGCGGGCGTGTCGGAAGAGGTCGTTCTAGAAATTCTGGCAAAAATGATAAAGCAACGTCAAGAAAGCCTGTCGGCCTATGAAGAGGCCGGTCGCCTTGATTTGGCCGATCAGGAACGCAGCGAAATTGCCATTATCAAGGAATTTATGCCGCGCCAGCTTGAAGATGATGAAATCATCGCCGCGGTTGATGCCGCACTCGCCGAAGTGGAGGCGCAGACGCTGAAAGATATGGGCAAGGTGATGGGGCTGCTGAAACAAAAATATACCGGCCAGATGGATTTCGGCAAAGCCGGTGCGCGGGTCAAGGAAAAGCTCGGCTGATATTTTGCACAAGTTTGGTCGTGCCACGGGGTGGCATTCCAATGCCGATAGCCTAAACTGGCGCCATGGCTTTTCCGCAAAACTTCCTCCAAGAAATCAAGAACCGGATTTCCGTATCGGATGTGGTTGGCCGTAAGGTCAAATTGCAACGGCGCGGGCGGGAATTTGTCGGCCTCAGCCCCTTCAAGCCGGAGCGCACGCCCTCTTTTACCGTTAATGATGACAAGCAATTCTATCATTGCTTTTCGACCGGCAAGCACGGCTCGGTTTTCGATTTCCTGATGGAAACCGAAGGTTTGAGCTTTCTTGAATCCGTCGAGGCGCTGGCGCGTCAGGCCGGTTTGCAAATGCCGCAAAACGACCCGAAATCGGCGGAAAAAGCGCGCCGACAGGCCTCTCTTATTGATGTCACACAGGCCGCCGCGACATGGTTTGGCGCGCAATTGGCGAAGTCGCACGGGGCGGATGCGCGCAGCTATCTTGAAAAGCGCGGTGTCAGCGATGCGCTGGTGCGCGAATTTGGACTGGGGTTTGCACCGGCGGCACGGCGCGGGCTGGTTGAGCATTTGCAGGCGCGCGACATGACAATCGACATGATTGTCGAGGCCGGACTTGCCATTAAGCCCGATGATGGCGGCGCGCCCTATGACCGCTTCCGCGACCGCATTATATTTCCCATTCAAGATGCGCGCGGGCGGGTCATCGCTTTTGGCGGGCGGGCCATGCAGGCAGATGCGCGCGCCAAATATCTGAACTCGCCGGAAACGCCGCTTTTCCATAAAAGCTCGGTTCTGTTCAATTTTGCCCGTGCGCGCCAACCGGCCTATGACACGAAATCCGTGCTGGTGGCCGAAGGCTATATGGATGTTATCGGCCTTGCGCGCGCCGGCATTGCCCATGCCGTCGCCCCGCTGGGCACGGCGATTACCGAAGAGCAAATCAGGCTGTTATGGCGGCTTGCGCCGGAACCGGTCATGTGTCTTGACGGGGATCAGGCGGGATTGCGCGCGGCTTACCGGGCGATTGACCGCGCCTTGCCCCTGTTGACGGCGGGCTATTCCTTGCGGTTTGCCATGTTGCCTGCGGGCAAAGACCCCGATGATCTGGTGGCCGAGGGGGGTGCCGATGCGGTGCAAAATGTCATCGGGCGCGCGCTTTCCATGATTGATTTGCTGTGGGAGCGCGAGGTTGAAACCGCGCCGTGGGACACGCCCGAACGCGCCGCGGCATTAAAAAAACGCCTGCGCGCCGCCGTTCAGCAGATAAATGATGCAGATGTGCGCGCCTTGTACGCGCAGGAGATTAAAACCCGCCTCGACCGGCTGTTGGGCGAACAGGGCGTGCCCTATCGCGCAACCGGCGACCGGTCAGGCCCACCGCACCGCCAGTCCTGGCGGCGGCAGTCGGCAAAAAGCGAAACGCGCCGCTCGACCATTGCCCAGGGCAATGGCATGCCGCCACGCGAGGCGCTGATTGTGCTGTGCGTCATCAACCATCCCGATTTGATGCAAAAACACCGCGATCTGTTTGAAACCCTTATTTTTGAGACAGCCGGCCTCGACAAGCTGCGTTTCCATATTATTGACTATGCCGACCGGCAGGCTGACCCTGCCGAAGGGCTTGACAAGGGCGGTTTGACTGGGCATTTAGATGCGCTTGGAGAAAGCGCACTGGTTGACCAGTTGCGACAAATGCCGGAGGCGTTGACAATGGGTTTTGTGCGGCAAGACAGCGCATTGGAGATTGTCGAGGCCGGATGGCTTGAAGTTGTCGGCGTTCACCATACATTAAAGACATTGATGGACGAACGTGCCGAAGCCGAGGCCGATTTTGCCGTCGACAGCACACAGGAAAACTTTGAACGTCTCAGCGCAATTGTAAACCAGATCGCCGCGCTTGAGAGAAGCACTACGACAACGTTAACGTGAGAGGGGTCACGCGAACTAAGATGGCAACGAAGAAAGCTGCAGAAAAAACAGAAGAAGTCGATACAGGTGACAGCCCGCTCATCGATATGAACAACCGGCAGGTCAAGCGGATGATCAAATCCGCCAAAGAGGTCGGTTTTGTAACATATGATGCGCTGAACGCTGTTTTGCCGCCGGAAGAGTTTACCTCCGAGCAGATTGAGGACATCATGTCCATGCTCTCGGAAATGGGCATTACGGTCGTCGAAAATGACGGCACGGATGACAATGACGACGACACGGCGGCGGCCAATGACGACAATGAAGCCGAGGCCGAAGACAGCACGACCGGCACCGCGGTCGCCAAAACCGCCAAAGCATCAACCGGTACCGACCGCACGGATGATCCGGTGCGCATGTATTTGCGCGAAATGGGGTCGGTGGAACTCTTGTCGCGCGAAGGCGAAATTGCCATTGCCAAGCGCATTGAGGCGGGCCGCGAGACCATGATTGCAGGCTTGTGCGAAAGCCCGCTGACATTTCAGGCGATCATCATCTGGCGCGATGAATTGAACGAAGGCAAGGTTTTGCTGCGCGATATCATCGACCTTGATGCGACCTTCGCAGGCCCCGAAGCCAAAAAAATTGACCGCAGTGCCGAAGGTGCCGCGCCGCCGCCGTCGGGTGCGCCATCGGGCGAGGCCGAAGGCGAGCCGGATGAGGATGACGACGACAATGACAATAATCTGTCGCTGTCGGCCATGGAAATGGAACTGAAGCCGAAAGTGCTGGCAAGTTTCGATGTGATTGCGGGAACGTATAAAAAATTGCGCCGCCTGCAAGACCAAAGCGTTGAATTGCAGGCCAGCAATAAAGAGCTTTCAACCGCACAGCGCAATCGTCTGACGAAATTAAGCTCCGAAGTTATTGACGAAGTAAAGGAATTGTCGCTCAACAATAACCGCATCGAGGCGCTTGTTGACCAGCTTTACACCATTAATAAGCGTTTGGTCGGTCTGGAAACGCGGCTGTGGCGGCTGGCCGACAAGGCCGGTGTCACGCGCGAAGATTTTCTGAAGCAATATCAGGGCAATGAATATGAGGCCAACTGGTCGCGCCGTGTCGGGCGCCTGACGGGCAAGGGCTGGAAAAACCTCATTCAGGACAATCGCAATGAGATTAAAGAGGTGCGCTCTGAAATTCAGGAGCTTGCCAATGAAACCGGGCTTGATATCAGCGAGTTCCGGCGCATTGTCCGTACCGTTCAAAAGGGCGAACGCGAAGCGCGCATTGCGAAAAAGGAAATGGTCGAAGCCAATTTGCGGCTCGTCATTTCGATTGCCAAGAAATACACCAATCGCGGCCTGCAATTTCTCGACCTCATTCAGGAAGGCAATATCGGCCTGATGAAGGCGGTCGACAAATTCGAGTATCGCCGCGGCTATAAATTCTCAACCTATGCGACCTGGTGGATCCGGCAGGCCATTACGCGCTCGATTGCCGATCAGGCGCGCACCATCCGCATTCCGGTGCATATGATCGAGACGATTAACAAGCTGGTGCGCACCTCGCGTCAGATGTTGCATGAATTTGGCCGCGAGCCGACGCCGGAAGAGCTGTCGGAGAAATTGTCCATGCCGCTTGAGAAAGTGCGCAAAGTGCTCAAAATCGCCAAGGAGCCGATAAGTCTTGAGACGCCGATTGGCGATGAAGAAGACAGCCAGCTTGGTGACTTTATCGAGGACAAAAACGCCATTTTGCCGATTGATGCGGCCATTCAGTCCAATTTGCGCGACACCACAACCCGCGTTCTGGCCTCTTTGACCCCGCGCGAAGAACGGGTTTTGCGCATGCGCTTCGGTATTGGCATGAACACCGACCACACGCTGGAAGAGGTGGGTCAGCAATTTTCCGTAACGCGCGAGCGCATTCGCCAGATTGAGGCAAAAGCGTTGCGCAAGCTGAAACACCCCAGCCGGTCGCGTAAATTGCGCAGTTTCCTGGATAATTAAATTTTGTTAGCACGGTGAGGAACATCTCATGCAGTTGACTATGCTCAAGGCAAAAATTCATCGCGCGCGCGTGACGCAATGCGACATGAATTATGAAGGCTCTATTTCAATCGATCAGGATTGGCTGGATGAAGTTGGCATTTTGCCGAACGAACAGGTCGATGTGTTGAACATCAACACGGGCGCGCGTTTTACCACCTATGCCATTAGCGCAGACCGCGGGTCGAAGACCATCGGCATAAACGGCGCGGCGGCAAGGCTAGCCCAGCCCGATGATCTGGTTATCATTCTGGCCTATGCGCAAATGGATGAAGCGGCGGCACGCGCGCACAATCCCGTGGTCTTTCTTGCCGAAAACGCTTAAAACGCTTCTTGGGGGCCTGTAGCTCAGTTGGTTAGAGCGAACCGCTCATAACGGTTTGGTCGCAGGTTCGAGTCCTGCCGGGCCCACCATTTCCGCCATTTCAGCTTGTTTGAGGTCGTGTTCCAGCGCGTCGAGGTCGCATTTTCCCCGCACGGCGATAAATACAAGCTGCGGGGCGGCGCGCGTTGCCGGTGTCAGCTTCCAGTCCGTTTCCACAAGCTGAAGCCGATGCGTGCCCGTATGCCCCTTGGCACGCACCAGCTTTCCGGCATAAGCCCCCAGCAGGTTTTCCAGCACCGCAATATCGAGCGGATGTTGGGGCGAAACATAAATATGCTCAAAAACCTCGCCCGCATTGACTGTTTCGGGCAAGGGCGTGCGTAAAGCTCTCGCAGTGCCTGATTGTGCCGCGTTTTGGGGCGATGCCAGCAACAGGCGCGCAAAATCGTCAATGCGGCCCGTATCCATAAAGGGTGCATCGGTCAGCGAGGCGATCAGCGCGCGCACGTCCGTGCCCTCATCAGCTGTCAGGTCGGTTTTGCTGAGCAGAACAAGGTCGGCCTGCGCCAATTGTCGTGTGACGAGCTTGCCGACAAATTTGTCATGGCGCTTTTTCGGCAGGGTGGTGCTGTCGGCCACCACAAATACGCCTGTGAGCAGCAGCCCCTCAATACCGGCACCGGCCAACGCAAGGCGCGCCGGTTCTCCGGCACCGCTGGCCTCGATCACCACCGCGTCGGGCGGGTGGGCGTCAGCCACCAGCATCATTAACTGGCTGGTCAGGTCTTCCTGCATCTGGCAACACGCGCACCCATTGGTCAGCGTAAGCGTCGTGCCGTCATGGTCGGCAATCAGTCCGGCGTCAATGTTCACCTTGCCGAGGTCATTGACGAGCACGGTCAGGCGGGCCCCGTGCGGTTCGCGCAACAGCCTGTTCACAAGGGTGGTTTTACCGGCCCCCAAATAGCCGCCCAAAATTGCAAGCGGAATGCTCATCTCACGCGTCTTCCAAGGGGGCAAGCATGCCGCCAAAAACCGTGCCCCAAATTTTTATGTCGCGTAAATCTTCCGGCGGCACCTCGAACGGGTCTTCTTCCAACACGGTGAAATCGGCGCGTTTGCCGGGCTGAAGCGTGCCAACCTCATGTTCCAGCCCCAGCACATAAGCCGCATCAATAGTGATGGCGCGCAAGGCCTGTTCAACGCTGACGCGCTCTTCCGACCCTACAATATCACCGGCGACATTTTTGCGATTGACCGCCACCCATGCCGAGTTCAATGGCTGGGCGGGTGCCATTGTGTAGTCCGAATGCAGCGCAAAGGCGATGCCGTGGCGGCTCAGTGTTCCGGCGCGCGCCATCGTGTGCGCGCGGGCCGTGCCCAGCGCTTCGCGCGCATAAATGTCGCTTAATTCGTGCAGGTAATAAATATTTACCGAAGCCAGCGCACCCAGATCTTTCATTCGACGGATTTGTTCGGGACGCGACAGCCCCAAATGCTCAATGGTGAAGCGGTGGTTCACGCGCGGTTTTTCAAATTGCAGTTTTTCCAGAACATCCAAAGCCAGTTCCAGTCCCAGATCGCCGGTGCAATGCACGTGTATTTTATAGCCCGCATGCCAGAACAGGCGCGCGGCGGCCTCGAAATTTTCCGGTACCATCAGCCATTCACCTTCATGGCCGTCGAGATATCCGGGTTCACCAACCATCATCAATTGCGAGAAAAACGCGCCATCGGTGAACAGCTTGACATGGTCGGAGAAAAACAGCCGATCGGTGTTCAATTCCGGCAGGGTTTCGACAAATTTGCGCGTCTCCTCAAAATCACCGGTCGGCGTCAACGCCAGAATATTGGGGGTGTAATGAATGCGGAAGGGCGTGTCCGGTGTATCAAGACCGGCACATGCCGCCTGCCACTCCATGTCAAAATTGAAAATGCCAATGCCCATATCGCCGACAAGCGTGTGGCCGCCAAAATGCGCCACCTGTTTCAAGCGCGCCATGCCGAGCCCGAAATGTTCGGGCGACATTAAAACAGGATTGAGCGCGGCGATGGCGAGCCGCAAACCCGTTTCAAAAAATTTGCCCGCCGGCAGATCAATTTGCGGGTGCGTGGCGATGGCATCCGTTTCCAGATTAAAATGTGCAAGTGCGGCCGAATTCATAATGACCTCGTGGAATGAGCGATGCCACACAATGACCGGTCGGTCCGGGCATATCGCATCAATATCGGGGCGGGTGATGTTGCCGTGCCAGTCGCGGTGATAGCCCCATGTGAAAAAGGGCGCGTCATTCGGTTCGCCCGCTTGGGAGGCGAGGGCTTCCAGATAGGCTTCGCGCGAGTCGACAGCCGGCGAGGTGCCCCATGGCAGTTTCCATTCCAGCGCCGTGATGAATTGCATCGGCAAAATCACGGATGCCATGCTGGGGTGCAAATGCGGGTCAATAAAGCCCGGCATGATGATTTTATCTTCAAAGGTCGTGTCGATTGTATGGCGATAACGCTCAAGCCACGGGCTCAGGCTTTCAAGCGTGCCGACTTCAAGAATGGTGCCGTCACGCACGGCGACCGCCTGTCCAACCGGCTGGCTGGGCTCCATCGTATGAATTTTGCGCGCTGTGTAGACGATAAGATCGCTCATAATTTCCCCGCCAAAACCTGCCCCGATATTGTCCCGGTGCTTTCCTGTTGCTTCATGGTAGCAAAACGGGGCACTCTTTCAGCGTTAAATTAATGTTGGGGGAGGGAGAAATGGAACCTACAGCAATTTTACAACCCGTAATCGCCCTGGGCCTTTGGACCGGGGTCATGATGCTTTGGATGTATGCCACGCGTATTCCGGCCGTCGGTAATGCCGATATTCCTAATGACCAAATGGGCCATCCGGCCGGTATGCAATTGCTGCCTTCAGAGGTGCGGCGCATTGCAGATAATTATAATCATCTGTTCGAACAACCGACCCTGTTTTACGCAATCGCAATTTCGATTGCCGTGCTGGGTCATGGTGACCAAACGGCTGTCACTTGCGCCTGGACATTTGTTATTTTGCGGGTCGTGCATTCCTTGATTCAAAGCACGGTCAATGTCGTGATGTTGCGTTTCAGCATTTTCGTTCTGTCGTGGGTTGTCCTGCTCATCATGATGGTTCGTGAAGCATTGGTCATTTTCTAGACCGACGCCATAATTGTGAAAGAGAAGCGGCTGCCCTTTGGGGCGGCCGTTTTTTTAGCGGTTAAAGATTGCGTAAATGCCGGCGGCTATCTCGCCCTCCAGCGGGAAAGACAACATGCCCATGACCGAATAGCCCAGCAGATACGGCATGAGGTAAAAGCGCGCCAGATAGAAAAACCACGCCACATAAAGCGGCACCAGCGGCGGCAGCAGAAATTGCGGGGTGATGGGGCTCCAAAGCCGAATAAGCGGGTCGGTGAGCCTCACAAAGGCTTTCATGAAGAAGAAGTCGGAATTTTCCGGCTGGAACAAGTTCATGGCCGTGCGCCCGATCAATGTCCACATCACCACGCCGAGGCCGTAATCAATGATGATAACCCAAAGAGGGAAAGCTCCGGCCATAAGCGTTTACTCCTGTCGCGCGTAAAAAGACGGATGGCGCATGAAAGCACCACCCGTCTGATTTTATGATGGATTAATGCTCCTGTCCCAGAACGGTTTCCCCGCCCGGCACACGAATTTCATCAACCATTGCCTGTGTTTCGGCGTCAGGCTCTTCCGTGAGCAAGGAAACGACCACCATGGCGACGAGGCTGACGACCATGCCGACAATGCCGAAGCGCAAATGGTCAATGCCCAGCCATGGCTCCATGCCTGCGAAACGCACCTGATAGAGATAAGCCGAGCCCGCAAGGAAGCCGAGGCCCATACCGGCGACCGCGCCCTGACGGTTGGCCCGTTTCCACCAGACACCAAGCACCAGCGGAAAAAACAGGCCCGAACACGCGAAACTGAACGCCCAGGCCACGGCGCCCAAAATGCTTGAGAGCTTGAGGCTGGCGACCAGCGCGCCACCGGCGCCGATAATAATGAGCAGAACGCGCGCCACAATAAGGCGTGTGCGGGTATCGGCATTCGGGTCGATAATCTTGTAATAGAGATCATGCGACAAGGCATTGGCGATGGCGAGCAACAGCCCGTCTGCCGTGGACATGGCCGCCGCCATGCCGCCTGCCGCGACCAAACCGGAGATGACATAAGGCAGACCTGCGATTTCCGGCGTTGCCAGCACAACAATGTCGCCGCGCATGAAGAACTCGTTAATCTGAAGCAGGCCGTCGCCATTGCTGTCTGAAATGGCGAGGAAGCCGACATTGCCCCATTTCTGAATCCAGTCCAGCGTCTGCACTTCGGCAATCGACTTGCCGATAATGCCGGTTGCGAGGTTCGGGTCCATGATTTGCAGCTTGGTGAAGGTCGCCAGAGCCGGTGCCGTGAAATACAACAGGAAGATGAAAAACAGCGACCACACAACCGAGCGGCGCGCCTCGCGCACGGATGGTGTTGTGAAATAGCGCATCAGAATGTGCGGCAGCGAGGCCGTGCCCGCCATCAACACCAGAACCAGTGTCACGAATTTCCAGCTTGCCATGGCCGAGTCCGGTGCCGAGGCATGCGCGGTTGTGAGCGCGCGCAATCCGGCAAAGCTTTCTGTCGGCGTCAATGTGCCGACGCCTTGCAAGGCTTCCAATTCGCCAATGCGTTCAACCGCCGCGCCGTATGAAAATTGCGGGACGAGACCAAAGCCCTGCACATTGGACATCCAGAACACCGGCACCAGATAGGCGATAATCAGCACGATATACTGGGCAACTTGGGTCCAAGTTACCGCGCGCATGCCGCCAAGCATGGAACACAGCAAAATGCCGAGCAGACCAAACCAGACACCCAACTCAAACGGTATTTGCAGCGCGCGCGCCGCGATGGTGCCGGTGGCGTTAATCTGCGCCGTGACATAAGTAAATGAGGCAACCACCAGCACGATGACCGCAAACAGCCGGGCCAGATTGCCGCCATAGCGCGTGCCGATGAAATCGGGCACCGTGTAGCAGCCGAATTTGCGCAAATAAGGCGCCAGCAGGGAGTTGACCAGCACATAGCCGCCCGTCCAGCCGACGATAAAGGCGAGATAGCCATAGCCGCCGAAATACACACCGCCCGCCATGGCGACAAATGACGCGCCCGACATCCAGTCGGCGGCGGTCGCCATGCCATTATACAAGGCCGGTACTTCGCGTCCGGCGACGTAATAGGCGTCAACCTGCATGGTGCGCGACAGCCAGCCAATGCCGGCATAAATCGCAATGGTAAAGGCAACGAAGAGAATGCCCAGCGTATCCGCCGACACGCCCATTTGCTCCAGCACCGCCATAAGGCCGATAAATACAATGAAGCCGCCCGTATAAAGGCCATAGACGCGCGGCAGATTGTCAATAAAACGTCCGTTCATATCTATCTCCTACTCGGCCCCTATTCGGCAACGCCGCATTCGTCGTCAATTTTTTCCTGACGGCGCGTTGACACATACAACAGCACGACAAAGGCAATGGGTGCGCCCTGTGCCGCCATGTAGAAGCCAAGCGGAAAGCCGAGGAACGAATAATTGTTCAGTTCGGCACCGAACCAGTGAATGAAAAATGCGAAGAAAAACCAGATGCCCAAAGTGACAAATGTCAAATTGCGCGTACGCTGCCAGTGCGTTGCCGCACCGCTTTGTTGATCAGACATGAATTACTCCCTCTTGGTGGAACGGAAATACTCCCCGCCCCAAAGCATTATCGGAAGGCCCGACAATCGTGGTAATGTTAATTAAGGTTTTCGAGCCGTTCAATCACAAATCAGTCGAAAGCGCATCCATGCTCAAAAATATCGGCAATTATTTTGGTGCGATGGTCGCAAGTTTCAGGTTCTGGGCCAAACCCGCGCCGATTGACGATTTTGCGACGCTGGCCGATTTCTGTTTCGCCCAATCCACCCATATCGCGCAGACCACGCTTTATGGTTATTTGCGAACGCGGGCCGGCCTTCAACATTTCAATCTGTTCACGGATGAAACCTTCGTCGACATGCTGCGTCCGGCGCGTTCGCGCCTCATTCTTGTCTGTGTTGACGATTTGGCGCTCTATTGTGCGGCGGTTATCGGTGCGCGCACGGGGCTTTCACCCGCACAAATGCAGGCGCAGGCCACGCAAATTATGGATGCCGCCATTGACCGGCTTGCCGATGCCGACCTGCCTGATGATGAGTTAAAGGCGTATGCGCGCGATTTTGCCGCGCGCAGCAAGCTGGTGAACTGGTCGGCACGGGCCGAGCCCGAACATGGCTTTGAGCGTTCCCCGCAAGCCCTGATTGAGCTGGCGCCGATTATCGACATGCTGAAGGAGCTTGACCACGAGATTGTCGTCAACTCCATGCGCTTCAAATGGCGCGGTGTGCGGGCCGCTTTTATCCAGCGGCTGGACGCGGATACGCTGGTTGCCAGAGCGGGTCTCGACATGGCAGAACATGGCATGGCAAAACAGAGCGGGAAAAAGCGCGCTGACGGGCGCACCACGCAGGCGGGCTAACGGAAAAGGAAAACCGATGACAGCGTATCAATATGTTTATGTCATGGACAAATTGTCCAAGACTTATCCGGGCGGCAAACAGGTCTTGAAAGACATTCGCCTGTCATTTCTGCCGGGCGTGAAAATCGGCATTGTCGGGGTCAATGGTGCCGGTAAATCGACACTGCTCAAAATTATGGCCGGGCGCGACAAGGAAGTGCAGGGCGAGGCATGGGCCGCAGAGGGCGCGCGGGTCGGTTATCTGGAGCAGGAACCCCAGCTGGACACGACAAAGGATGTGCTGGGCAATGTCATGGAAGGTGTCGGCGAACAAAAGGCTCTGGTCGAACGCTATAATGAACTGGCGATGAATTATTCTGACGAAACGGCCGATGAAATGGCCGCGCTTCAGGATCAGATTGACGCGCAAAACCTATGGGATCTCGAAAGTCAGGTCGAGCAGGCCATGGATGCGCTGCGTTGCCCGCCAAGCGATGCCTCTGTCGAAAATCTCTCCGGCGGCGAAAAACGCCGCGTGGCCCTGTGCAAGCTGTTGCTTGAAAAACCCGACCTTCTTTTGCTCGACGAGCCGACCAACCACCTTGATGCCGAAACCGTGGCGTGGTTGCAGCACCATCTGGCCGATTATGCCGGCACGGTGGTGCTGGTGACCCATGACCGCTATTTCCTCGACCAGATTACCGGCTGGATCTTGGAGCTTGATCGCGGGCAGGGCATTCCTTACGAGGGCAATTATTCGGACTGGCTGGAGCAGAAACAAAAGCGCCTAGCACAGGAAGCGCGCGAAGACGAAGCCAAACAGCGCACGCTGGCGCGCGAACTGGAATGGATACGCCAATCCCCCAAGGCGCGCCAAGCCAAAAGCAAGGCGCGTGTCACGGCCTATGAAGACCTGTTGGCGAGCCAAGACCGCGAAGATGTCGGGCGCGCGCAAATCACCATTCCGTCGGGCCCGCGATTGGGCGGCATTGTGCTGGAGGCGGAAAATCTCTGCAAAGGTTTCGGCGACCGCCTGCTTATCGACAATTTGTCTTTCCGCCTGCCGCCGGGCGGCATTGTCGGTGTTATCGGGCCAAATGGTGCGGGCAAGACGACGCTGTTCAAAATGCTGACCGGCTCCGAAACACCCGATACGGGAGATTTGCGGGTCGGGGATACGGTGGCGATGGGCTATGTCGACCAGAGCCGCGACAATCTCGAAGACGACAAAACCGTGTGGGAAGAAATTTCCGGCGGGCTGGATATTCTGGAGCTTGGCAAGCGGGAAATGAATTCGCGCGCCTATGTTGGGGCTTTCAACTTTCGGGGCGGCGACCAGCAGAAAAAAGTGGGGCTTCTGTCAGGGGGTGAGCGCAACCGTGTGCATCTCGCCAAAATGCTCAAATCGGGTGCCAATATGCTTCTGCTCGACGAACCGACCAATGATCTGGATGTCGAGACCTTGCGCGCGCTGGAAGAGGGCTTGGAAAACTTCGCCGGTTGCGCGGTCATCATCAGCCATGATCGCTGGTTTCTTGACCGCATCGCCACGCATATTCTGGCCTTTGAAGGCGACAGCCATGTCGAGTGGTTTGAGGGCAATTACGCCGATTATGAAGAAGACCGCAAGCGGCGTCTGGGTGCCGATGCCGAAATTCCAAAGCGCATAAAATACAAGCAGTTCAACCGGTAGGTTCTGCGCCGCCGCCGGCCTCAATCTGCTTGCGGATGTGGCCGAGCAGGGCAGAAATGTCGCCGCGATTGTTTTTCAGCACGGAAGCAAAGCTGTCGCGTTGTTCCTGCGCCATCCATACGCCGATGACGCGCACGTCAAACAGCGAAAAGCTGCCGTCTTTTTCGCGGTAGAGCCACCAGTCGACGGCGATGGGCTGGCGCCCATTGTCAAATTCGATCTGGCTGTTGACGATAAAATTCTTCTTTTTGCTCTGGCTGCGCCCCACAACCACTTGCTCATTGCCATATTCGCCGAGGCGGTTGGCATAAACCTTGATAATCAGCTCGTTCAGCAATTGCCGGTAGGTGGCGAAATCCTCATCTGAAATTTTGCGCGCAAACGGGCCCAGCGTGAAACGCGCAATGCGGCGCATATTGGCGCGCTCGTCCAGAATTTTGCGAAAACCGGCTTCGCGACCCTCGCGTGTGGTTTGGGTTTTGAGAACGGTAATGGCTTCATCGGCCAGTTCGGTGACGAATATTTTTGCCCGTTTCTCATCCGCCGCCGTGTCTTCAGCCCATGCCGATCCCAAGCCTACGGCCAGAGGCAGAATGAGCGCAAATGCAAAAAGACGCATATCGAAAACTCCGTTTAGTAATTGTCAAGCTCGTCCAAATCCGGCAGCGCGTCCAAATCGGTCTCGCCATTGCGGATTTCGCTTTCGCGGTTTTGCCGATACAGGCTGCGCACGCTGGCATAAAAATCAACCGAGCTTCGTTCAATCTCGTCAATCACGCCCAGATTGTTTGCGCGCGCATCCACACCGCCAATCGAAAACGACAATACCGCCCCCTCCAATTCATTGTCGCCCATATAGGTGATCGGGTTGAGGCCCGTGTCAACAATCAGCCCGACCATGTCGCGCGGCGGGCCGGGGCCCAAGAGCGGCACATACATATACGCCCCTTCCGGCACACCATAGACGGCCAGCGTCTGCCCGAAATCTTCCGTGTGACGCGGAAAACCCATTGCCGTAGCCGGGTCAAAAAGCCCCAACACACCGACGGTCGTGTTGATCAATAAACGCGATGCGGAAACACCGGCGCGCGACCACGAAGCTTGCATTGCGTCGTTTGAAAGCGTGACCGGCGAGATAAGATTGTTGCGGAAATTCCGCACCGAGGCGCGCACCGGTTGCGGTACGCTCAGATAGCCCTTCGCCACCGGCTTTACGACGGCGCGGTCGAGCGACATATTCACCGCAAACATTTTTCGGTTGAACCCTTCATAGGGGTCATTGTCGTCGGCATAAGTTGGCGCGCCGGCCTGATTGCCGGCACAAGCCGCCAGTGAAAGCGCCAGCAGGAGGGGAATAAAGTGGGGCTTAACCATAAAAACTACTTCACATTTGCTATCAAGAAACAGGTGTCATCAAGAAATAGGGCCACACGATTCGCAACCCACATCATTGCCCTGAAATTAGGCGGTTTGACTGGAAAAAAAAACCGAAAAATAGCCCCCGAAGGCGGAAGAATTCTTGACATATAAAGATATATTTATGTATTCATTAGCAGGGGAAAGCCTATGGATGATTTGTTAGCTCTTCTGCGCGCCGCCGGTGAACCGACGCGGCTTCGAATACTGTCGATTCTGTCGACGGGCGAAATGACCGTGTCCGAAATGACCCAAGCCCTGTTGCAGAGCCAGCCGCGCATTTCGCGCCATCTCAAATTGCTGGCCGATGCCGGGCTGGTAATGCGGTTTCCCGAAGGAAGCTGGGTGTTTTACCGGCTCAATGAAACCAATGAAAACTATGCGCTGCTCGACCAGCTCATCGCGCTTTTGCCGCCCGATGACCAGATTTTGCTGCGCGACCGCGAGAGGCTTGAGCGCGTGCGCGCCGAGCGTGCCACGCGCGCGCAGGAATATTTTGCCGCCAATGCCGCCGATTGGGATAATTTGCGCGCCCGCCACATTCATGAAGATTTGGTGGAGGCCGAGATGACGTCCCTGCTGTCGGACACAAAATGCGATCTGCTGGTCGATTTGGGCACCGGCACGGGGCGCATGCTTGAGCTTTTCTCCTCGCATGCCGCGCGCGCGGTCGGTTTTGACATCAACGCCAATATGCTGGCGATTGCGCGTGCGCGCCTCGACCATCCCGATCGGTCGCATTGTCAGGTGCGTCAGGGCGATTGCGCCGACGTGCCGCTGGAAGACGGAGCCGCCGGGGTGGTTATCGTTCATCAGGTTTTGCATTTTCTCGATGACCCCGCGCGCGCCGTGGGCGAGGCGGCGCGTGTGCTGGCGCCGTCGGGCCGTGTGTTGATTGCCGATTTTCTGCCGCATGGGGTGGAAGCCTTGCGCGACGAACACGCCCATCGCCGCCTTGGATTTTCCGATGACGAAGTGACCGAATGGCTGGGCGAGGCCGATATTGTCAATGTCGAAGCGCGGCACTTACAGCCAAAGCGCGACGGCGACCTTGTGGTCGGCATATGGACCGGCGTGAAAGCGGAGGCTTGAATGACCGGCATTTCATTTGAATTTTTCCCGCCCAAATCACCCGACGCCGAAGAAAAACTCTGGCGGTCGGTAGAGCGTTTGGAACCGTTGGCACCGGATTTTGTGTCGGTGACCTATGGCGCGGGCGGCTCGACGCGCGACCGCACCCATGCATGTGTGCGCCGTCTGGTCGAGGAAACGGGTTTGCGACCGGCCGCACATTTGACATGCGTGGCCGCCAGCCGCGCCGAGGTGGACAGTGTGGTCGAGGCCTATGCCGCGGCCGGTGTGCGCCATATTGTGGCCTTGCGCGGCGACATGCCCGATATGGGCGGTTTCGCGCCGCATGCCGAGGGCTATGAAGGGTCGGTCGAACTGGTAGAAGCTATTTCGGCGCGCGGCGGGTTTGACATCACGGTGAGCGCTTATCCCGAAAAGCACCCCGAGTCGCGCAGTCTTGAAGATGATATTGACCTGCTGAAAGCCAAGATTGATGCGGGCGCGACGCGCGCAATCACGCAATTTGTTTTTGATACGCCGGCGCATATGCGCTTTCGCGATGCGGTTGCCGCCGCCGGCATTTCCATTCCCATCATCCCCGGCATCATGCCGACGACGAATTTCGCCGGTGCCCGCCGCATGGCCGCGGCCTGTGGCACGGCTGTTCCCGACTGGCTGTCGGCGGCTTATGACGGGCTGGATGATGACCTTGAGACGCGCAAGCATATTGCCGCATCGATTGCGACCGACCAATGTCGTAGGCTCATTGATGAGGGTTTTGAGTACTTGCATTTTTACACGCTGAATCAGGCCGATTTGACTTTTGCAGTCTGCCGAATTCTGGGTCTGGGCGGCGACCGGCAAGAAAGTGACGTGGTATGAGTTGGAATCGTGAAAGTCGAAACAAGCTGTTGGGCGAGGTTGTCGGCAGCCGCATCATGATACTAGACGGGGCGATGGGGACGATGATCCAGCGCCATGATCTGTCCGAGGAAGATTATCGCGGGCCGCGCTTTGCCGATTTTCATATTGACGTAAAAGGCAATAATGACCTGTTGTCGCTGACCCAGGCCGATATTATCCGCGATATTCACACCGCCTATTTGCAGGCCGGCAGCGATATTGTCGGCACCAATACATTTTCCTCGACCTCGATCGCGCAGGCCGATTACGACATGCAGGACTTGGCCTATGAGCTCAATGTCGAAGGCGCACGCCTTGCGCGCGGGGCATGCGACGCAATGGAAGCCGAAACCCCCGACCGCCCGCGCTATGTCGCCGGTGCTTTGGGCCCGACCAATCGCACGGCCTCGATTTCGCCGGATGTGAATGATCCGGGTGCGCGCAATGTGACCTATGATGATTTGCGCGAGGCTTATGTCGAGGCCACGCGCGGGCTGATTGACGGCGGTGCGGATATTATTCTCATCGAGACCATATTCGACACGCTGAACGCAAAAGCGGCAATCCACGCCGTGCAGGATGCGTTTGAAGAAACCGGAACCACCTTGCCATTGATGATTTCGGGCACGCTGACGGATAAATCGGGGCGCACCTTGTCGGGGCAGACCACAGAGGCTTTCTGGAACTCCGTGCGTCATGCGCGCCCCTTTGCGGTCGGTTTGAATTGTGCGCTGGGGGCTGAGGAAATGCGGCCTTATGTGGCAGAAATTGCGCGTATTGCGGATACGAATATCTGTATTTACCCGAATGCCGGCCTGCCCAATGAATTTGGCGAATATGACCAGCTGGCCGATGAAATGGCCGTGATTGTCGGCGAGTTCGCCACTTCCGGTCTGGTGAATATTCTGGGCGGGTGCTGTGGCACAACGCCGGAGCATATTACCGCAATTGCCGAAGCGGCGGGAAAAGCCAGCCCGCGCGCACCGGCAAAGCCTGACCCGCATTTGCGCCTGTCGGGGCTGGAGCCGTTCACGCTAAGCTCTGAAATCCGTTTTGTGAATGTCGGCGAGCGCACCAATGTGACGGGTTCGGCGCGCTTCAAAAAACTCATCTCCGATGGTGATTACGACACCGCGCTTGATATCGCCCGCCAGCAGGTCGAAAACGGTGCCCAGATTATCGATATCAATATGGATGAGGGCATGCTCGACAGCGAGGCGGCGATGGTGCGGTTTTTGAACCTCGTCGCCACCGAGCCCGATATTGCCCGTGTGCCGGTGATGATCGACAGCTCAAAATGGTCGGTCATTGAGGCCGGGCTGAAATGCGTGCAGGGCAAGGCCGTCGTCAATTCGATTTCGCTGAAAGAAGGCACTGAGAGCTTTCTCGAACACGCGCGGCTGTGCCGACGCTATGGTGCGGCTGTCATCGTGATGGCGTTTGACGAAGACGGCCAGGCAGACACAGCGGCGCGCAAATTTGAAATTTGCAAACGCTCCTATGACTTGCTGACCAAGGAAGTTGATTTTCCGCCCGAAGACATCATTTTCGACCCGAATATTTTCGCCGTGGCGACCGGCATATCCGAGCATGACAATTATGCGGTCGACTTCATCGAAGCCACGGCCCGCATTCGCAAAGAATTGCCCGGCGCACATGTTTCGGGCGGCGTGTCGAATATCTCATTTTCCTTCCGCGGCAATGAGCCGGTGCGCGAGGCCATGCATTCGGCGTTTTTGTATCACGCCATTTCGAACGGCATGGATATGGGCATCGTCAATGCCGGACAGCTTGCCATTTATGAGGATATCGAGCCGTCGCTCAAAGAGGCGGTCGAGGATGTGCTTTTGAACCGGCGCGCTGACGGCACGGACAGGCTGCTTGAAATTGCCGAAGAATTTCGCGGGCAGAAAGGCGCGTCGAAAGAACAGGACACGGCATGGCGCGAAACGCCCGTGGAGGCGCGGCTGTCGCATGCGCTGATTAACGGCATTACCGATTTTATCGAAGACGACACGGAAGAGGCGCGCCTCAAACTGCCGCGCCCGCTGAATGTGATCGAAGGCCCGCTGATGGACGGCATGAATACGGTCGGCGATTTGTTCGGCGAGGGTAAAATGTTCCTGCCGCAAGTGGTGAAATCGGCGCGTGTGATGAAGCGCGCGGTCGCCTATCTTGAGCCGTTTATGGAGGCCGAAAAAGCCGAGATGCAGGCCTCTGGCGCCGAAATCGTGGCGCGCAATAATGGCAAGGTGCTGATGGCGACGGTGAAGGGCGATGTGCATGATATCGGCAAAAATATCGTCGGGGTCGTGTTGCAGTGCAATAATTTCGATGTCGTCGATATGGGCGTCATGGTGCCCGCCGCCGACATTATTTCCAAAGCGGTTGAAGAACAGGTCGATATGATCGGCCTGTCGGGGCTCATCACGCCCAGCCTTGATGAAATGTGCCATGTCGCTGCCGAAATGGAGCGGCAGGGGCTGGAAATTCCTCTGCTGATTGGCGGGGCAACGACATCGAAAGTGCATACGGCGGTCAAAATCAACCCGCATTACAAGCGCGGGCAGACGGTTTATGTCACCGATGCCAGCCGCGCGGTCGGCGTGGCCTCGCGGCTATTGTCGGACGAACAGGGCGCGGCCTATAAGCAGGAAATTCGCAGCGATTACGAAGCCATGGCCGAAGCGCATGCGCGCGGGCGGGCCGATGCAAAGCGCCGCTCGTTGGCTGATGCGCGCGCCAATGCGTTCAGCCCACAAGCCGCGCACACGCCGGTCGCGCCGTCTTTCACTGGCACGAAAGTGTTCGACAATTATGATTTGGCCGAACTGCGCGACTATATTGACTGGACGCCGTTTTTCCAAAGCTGGGATTTGCACGGCACCTATCCGGCCATTTTGACCGATAATGTGGTGGGTGCAGCGGCCTCCGGCCTGTTTGCCGACGCCCAAGCCATGCTCGACGACATGATTTCGCAAAAATGGCTGACCGCGCGCGCGGTTATCGGCTTCTGGCCGGCGGCGCGCGACGGCGATGACATTATTGTTTACGAAGATGAAAGCCGCACAAAGGAAAGAACGCGGCTCCATTCCTTGCGCCAGCAAATGCAACACAGCAGCGGGCGGGCGAATTTCGCGCTGGCCGATTTCATTGCACCGACAGGCGGCCCGGCAGATTATGTCGGCGGTTTTGCCGTCACGACAGGCCATGGCGAAGATGATGTCGCCAAGCGTTTTGAAGAAGCCGGTGATGATTATGCCGCGATTATGTCAAAGGCGCTGGCCGACCGGCTGGCCGAAGCATTTGCCGAACGTATGCACCAGCGCGTGCGCACCGAGTTTTGGGGCTATGCGGCGGATGAAAATCTCGACAATGATGCGCTCATCGCGGAGGCCTATCGCGGCATTCGTCCGGCACCGGGCTATCCGGCACAGCCCGACCATACCGAAAAAGCGACTTTGTTCGAACTGCTTGATGCGGAAAAAGCGGCCGGCATTTCACTGACGGAAAGTTATGCCATGTGGCCGGGGGCCGCCGTTTCGGGCCTCTATTTCAGCCACCCGGAAAGCGCGTATTTCGGTGTCGGCAAGATTGACCGCGATCAGGTCGCCGATTATGCCGAACGCAAAGGGCTGAGCCTCGCCGAATGCGAAAAATGGCTGGCACCGATTTTGGCCTACACTCCTTCTTAAGTGGAAGAGCCGTAACCGCCACCGCCCGGTGTTTCGATGCCCAGCACATCTCCGGCCTCAATCGTCACGCGCGCGCAAGCCTCAAGCTCGGTCTGCGCGCTGCCGCGGCGCAAATAATTGCGCCCCGATGCGCCCTCTGCGCCACCGTTTAGACCAAAGGGCCGCGTTGTGCGGCGCCCCGACAGAAGCGAGGCTTCCATCGGCTGGAGAAATTCGATTTCGCGCCTGATGCCACAGCCGCCGCGCCATGTGCCGTCGCCGCCGGTTCCGGTGCGAATGGAGAAGTTCAGAAGCCGCACCGGAAAACGCCATTCCAGCACTTCCGGATCGGTGAGGCGCGAATTGGTCATGTGGGTGTGAACGGCATCAGCTCCGTGAAACCCGTCACCGGCGCCGGCACCGCCGCAAATGGTTTCGTAATATTGCAAACGGTCATTGCCGAAGGTCAGATTGTTCATCGTGCCCTGACATGCGGCCATGGCACCCAATGCGCCGAACAGCGCATCGCAAATTGCCTGACTGGTCTCGACATTGCCCGCGACCACGGCGGCGGGTGGTTCGGGAGCCAGCAAACACCCGTCGGGAATTTCGATATTGATGGGCTTGAGGCACCCTTCATTCATGGGAATATCGGCATCCACCATGCATCTGAAAACATAAAGAACCGCCGCGCGACAAACCGCGCTGGGTGCGTTGAAATTATTGTGCATCTGCGCGCTGGTGCCGGTGAAGTCAACATTGAGACAGCGCGCCGCGCGATCGACCGTCAGCGCGACGCGGATTGTGGCACCGCAATCCATATCGACACCGAAGGAAGCATCGTGCAGCCGGTCGATGACCTGGCGCACATTTTCTTCCGCATTGTCCTGCACAAATCCGACATAGGCGTTCACCGTGTCGCCGCCAAATTCGTCATACATGGTGCGAATGTTTTGCGCGCCGGTTTCGCATGCCGCAAGCTGGGCCAGAATATCGGCGCGGTTCTGCGCCGGATTGCGCGCCGGATAGGGGCTGTCGGCCAGCCGCGCCATCAGCCCCGCCTCGTCAAACGTCCCGTCGCGCCGCACGCGGAAGGCACGGAACAAAATGCCTTCCTCTTCAATATGCGAAGAAAATGACGGCATGGAGCCGGGCGAGATGCCGCCAATATCGGCATGGTGCCCGCGCGCCGCAGTGTAAAATCGCGGGCGCGTTTCCCCTTCCATGAAAACCGGCAGCACCAGCGTTACATCCGGCAAATGCGTGCCGCCCGCATAAGGCGCGTTGACCACAAAAGCGTCGCCTTCGCGCATGTCGGGGCCATGCACGTCGCGCACGGCCTGCACGCTGGCACCCATGGAGCCCAGATGAACCGGCATGTGCGGGGCATTGGCGATGAGGCCGCCATTGGCGTCAAACAGCGCACAGGAAAAATCCAGCCGTTCCTTGATATTGACCGAGCTGGCGGTTTTCTCCAGCGTCACGCCCATTTGTTCGGCAATCGCCATAAATCTGGCATTGAACACTTCCAACAAAACCGGATCGGCCGCGCCGGTATGCGCCGTGCCGGTCGCAACCCGCTTTTGCCGCGCAATGCGGCGCGTGAGTACGAGGTCATCGCGCGCGCTGCGAACAAGTTGCCAGTCCGGCGGCACAATAATCGTGGCATGCGCCTCGCTGATAATGGCCGGGCCGACAATGGGCGTGTCGGTTTCTAGCGCGGCGCGGGGCCAGCGTTGCGCCGCCAGCCAAGCGCCATTGATGAACAGGCGACTATCTTCAGGCTTTGCCTCTGATGACCGGTTTGGCGCGCCCTCAATGCCGGAATTTTCACCGCCGCTTTCCGCCGTCACGCATTCAAGGGTCAGGGCTTCGACAATCATGTCGCGATTGTCATAAACAAAGCCGAATTGTTGCCGGTGGGCGGTCTCAAAGGCCGCGCGCATGGCTGGAATTTTATCCAACGGCACGGGCAGGGAAGTGTCGCTGCCGTCATAACGAATAAGCACGTCCGTTTTTTGCGTGGCCGATATGAGGCCTTGCGCCGCCAATTCGGCTTCGGCGGAGGCACGCAATTCGTCTAGCCGCGCGCTAATGACGCCCAAACAGTCTTCGTCGAGCGGAGCTTCCACCGCATCTTCGCGCAATGCGCGCACAGCCGCCTTGTCTATGCCCCAGGCCGAAAGCAAACCCGACATGGGGTGGATGAGCACCGTGTCCATTTCCAGCAAATCGGCGACGTCACACGCATGTTGCCCGCCCGCGCCGCCAAAGCACACCAGCGCATATTTGCTGATGTCATAGCCGCGCTGCACGGATATTTTCTTGATGGCCTGCGCCATATTCTCATTGGCAATGCGCAAAAAACCCTCGGCAAGCTCTTCCGGACTTTGACGGTGTCCGGTGGTGGCGGCAACCGTTTCGGCCAGATTTTCAAACGCCGCGCGCGTGGCATCTGCGTCGAGCGGTTGGTCGGCATTGGGCCCGAACAGGGCGGGGAAGTGGTCGGGCGTGATGCGGCCGGTCATGATATTGGCATCCGTCACGCTGAGCGGCCCGCCATTGCGATAGGCCACGGGGCCGGGATAGGCACCCGCGCTTTCAGGCCCGACGCGGAAGCGGCCGGCGTCATAATGCAAAATCGAGCCGCCGCCTGCGGCAACCGTGTGCAGGCGCATCATCGGTGCGCGCAAGGCAATGCCGGCAACATCGCTGTCGAAACTGCGTTCATAGGCTCCGGCAAAATGGCACACATCCGTCGAGGTGCCGCCCATATCAAAGCCTATCAAGCGGTCAAACCCCGCCTCGCGCCCGACATGCACCGCGCCGACCACGCCTCCGGCGGGGCCGGACAGCACGGCATCCTTGCCCTGAAACAGGCCGGCCGCGGTTAACCCGCCCGACGACATCATGAACTGAAGCTGCGTGGCGGCCGCATCAGTGTCGGGCAAATGCTTGCTCACGCGGTTCACATAATCGCGCAAAACCGGCGTGAGATAGGCATCGGCAACGGTTGTGCTGGCGCGCCCGACAAGTTTCATCAGCGAAATAACCTCATGGCTCATTGAGATATTCGCAAAGCCCAATTCGGCGGCCAGCGCCCCGATTTGGCGCTCATGCGCCGGATTGCGATAGCCGTGCAAAAGACAAATGGCGACGGAGTCGCAGCCCTCAGTGCGCGCCTCTTGAAGCGCATGTTCGACTTCCGCCAAATCGGGCGGGGTCAGTTCATTGCCGGCGGCATCCATGCGCGCAGCGGTTTCAATGGTGCGGGCGTATAATTGTGTCGGCTTTTCGATATTGCGCACAAACAGCTTCGGGCGGTTCTGATTGCCAATGTTCAAAATATCGCCAAGCCCGCGCGTGGTGACGAAAGCGGTTTTCGCGCCTTTGCGCTCCAACAGCGCATTGGTGGCAACGGTGGTGCCCATGCGCACGCGGTCAATCGGCGCGTCAGCCAGCGTTTCATGCGCTTCGAGCCCCAAAAAGTCGCGCATGGCCTGAACGGCGGCGTCTTCGTATTGGTCGGGGTTTTCCGACAAAAGCTTGCGTGTGGTAATGGTGCCGTCAGGCGCGCGGGCAATGACGTCTGTGAAAGTGCCGCCACGGTCTATCGCAAATTGCCACCCGGTCAATTGAACTTGATCTTGTTGTGTCATGTCTGCCTTATAACATGAGGGGCTCAGGGTCGTCTTGGCGTAAAATATCACCTAGAATCGCCGCTATAAGGAGATCAGATGTCCATTTGGGGAAAAATTGCCGGCGTTGCCGCAGGATACGCGATCGGGGGCGTGCCCGGGGCCGTGTTCGGGGCGCTGGCCGGGCATTTTGTTCTCGACCGCATCAATGACCGTCAGGTGATTTTCACCATTGCGCTCATCTCGTTGGCCGCCAAAATGACCCGCGCCGACGGCATTGTGTCGCCGATCGAGGTTCAGGCCGTGCAAAGCGTGTTGCGCGTGCCCGAAACCGAACACGCCAATATGGTGCGCGTGTTTCGCCTCGCGCAGGAAGATGTTGCCGGTTTCGACACCTATGCCCGCCAGATTCGCGATATTTACGCCGACAGCCCGCAAGTGCTGGAGGATGTGCTGGACGTCCTGTTTTACATCGCCTATGCAGACGGCAATCTGCATCCGGCGGAAGAGGAATTTCTGCACATTGTCGCGGAGATTTTCGAAATTGACGAAAGCGGCATCCGCCGCGTGCAGGCGCGCCATGACGGATCGGTTCAAGACCCGTATGTGGTGTTGGGCGTCGCGCCGGCAAGCAGTGATGCGGGTGTGCGCGCCGCCTGGCTGGAAGCGGTGCGCGCCAATCATCCCGACCAGTTGCAGGCGCGCGGCCTGCCGCCGGAGATGATGCATATTGCAACGGCGCGCATGGCGGCCATTAATGATGCTTGGGAAACCATTAGAAAGGAACGTGGATTGTGAGCCTTTTGCAACCGACCGAACCCATTGAAATTATGAAGCAAAAAGCGGCCTTGCGTGCGCTGGAATGTGTGCGTCCGGGCATGAAATTGGGGCTCGGCACGGGCTCGACGGCGCGCTATTTTGTCGACGGGCTGGGGCAAAAATGCGCCGAGGGGCTGGATGTTGTCTGCGTGCCGACTTCCGAGGCAACGCGCGCGCAAGCCGCCGAATTGGGCATTGCCATGGCAGAGCTTGGCGCGCTGGGCCGTCTCGACCTCACGGTAGACGGGGCCGATGAAATGACGCGCGAACTGCATCTGGTCAAGGGCGGCGGCGGCGCGCTCTTGCGCGAAAAAATCGTTGCCGCAGCTTCGGATGCGATGATCGTGATTGCCGATGACACAAAACTCAAAGACCATTTGGGTGCTTTTGCCCTGCCGGTCGAGGTGAATAAATTCGCCCATGATGCCACCGCCGCCGCTTTGCAGGGTGTGTTCGCGCAATATGGGCTTTCGGGGTCGGTCGCCTTGCGCGGCGGCGAAACGCCTTTTGAAACCGATGGCGGGCATTTTATCTATGATTGTGCTTTGGACAAGATTGATGCACCGCATGAATTGGCGTCTGCACTGTTGGCTGTGCCGGGTGTGGTTGAACACGGGCTGTTTTTAACCTATGCAACAGGGGCTGTGCTTGCGGGCGCGGACAGTTTGACGGAGTTGGGCGATTTATGAGTTTTGACTATGACCTGTTTGTAATCGGCGCGGGCAGCGGCGGCGTGCGGGCGGCGCGCATGAGTGCCGGCTATGGCGCGCGCGTGGCGGTGGCCGAAGAGTTTCGGGTTGGCGGCACTTGCGTCATTCGCGGTTGCGTGCCGAAAAAGCTGTTTGTCTATGCCAGCCATTATGCCGAATTGTTCGAAGAGGCCGCCGGTTTTGGCTGGCGTGTTGGCGCGCCTGAATTTAATTGGCCGACGCTTCTGGCAAATAAAGACGCAGAAATTGACCGGCTCAACAGCATTTACATAAAAAACCTCGAAGCCAGCGGCGTTGAAATTCTGCCGCACCGGGCCGAGCTTGTCGACGCGCAGACCGTTCGTGTGGACGGGCGCGAAATAACGGCCGAGCGCATTCTGATTGCCGTGGGGGCGACGCCTTTCATTCCGGAAATTCCGGGCCGCGCGCATGCCATTACCTCCAACGAAGCCTTCCATCTTGATGCTTTGCCGGCTTCCATCACCATAATTGGCGGCGGGTATATTGCCGTCGAGTTCGCTGGCATTTTCAACGGGCTGGGCGTGGAGACCACACTTGTCTATCGCGGCGAGGAAATTTTGCGCGGGTTTGATGATGAGGTGCGCGCGCATGTGCATGCCGAAATGGTGAAAAAAAATATCACCGTCAAAACGCAAACCGATATTTCCGAGATTGCGAAAAAGGGAAGCCGTTATGAGCTGACCTTTACCGACGGAAGCAAAGCCGACGCCGGGCTTGTCATGTATGCTACCGGTCGCGTGCCCAACACGGCCGGATTGGGGCTCGAAAATGCAGGCGTGAAAATGGGCGCGGGCGGCGAAGTGCCGGTGGATGCCTATTCGCAGACCAATATTGCCTCCGTTTATGCGGTGGGCGATGTCACCGCGCGCGCGCAGTTGACGCCGGTTGCCATTCGCGAAGGCGCCGCCTTTGCCGAAACCGTTTACAATGACAATCCCAGCACGGTTGACCATTCGGTTATTCCGACGGCAGTGTTCTCCCAACCCCCTATCGGCACGGTGGGCATGACGGAAGCCGAAGCGCGCGCCGCAACGCAAACCGGCGAAGGGGTCGATATCTATGCCTCCGTGTTTCGACCGATGAAACACACGCTGTCCGGCAGCGAGGAAAAAACGCTGATGAAACTCATCGTCTGCCGCGAAACCGACAAGGTGCTGGGCTTGCATATTGTCGGGCCGGACAGTGGCGAAATGATACAAGCCTTCGGTGTCGCGGTGACCATGGGCGCGACCAAGGCGCAGTTTGACGCGACGATTGCGGTGCACCCGACGGCGGCCGAAGAGCTGGTTACGTTCAAGCAACCGAGGGGCTGAGGTATGAACGAACACGCCGCACCGGACGCAAGCTCAACCCACGCGCATCAATATGATGCAACGGCACTGCCTTTGGGCATGCGCGTGCTGGCCGGCGGCATCAACACTTATTTGCGCGCGATTGCGCTGTCCTCGCGCCATGTGGTTGAAAATGTGGCACCGGTGCAGGAATTGCAACTGGATGGCAAGCCGGTGATTATTCTGCTGTGGCACGAGCGCACATTTCAGGTGCCCAGCATCACGTCTTTTTGCCCGCGCCCGCTTTACGCGCTGACATCGCGCAGTCGTGACGGGGCGATTATCGGCAATGTGATGCGCAAGTTCGGCATGCGTAATATTCAGGGCTCCGGCACCGGTGCGGCGGCCAATAAAGGAACCAATCCGCGCAAGCGCGGCGCGCAAGCCTATCGTGCCATGTTGCAGGTGTTGCGCCGCGGCGAAACCGTCATCGCAACCGCAGACGTGCCGCCGGGCCCGGCGCGTGCAGCAGGCCCCGGCATGATCCATCTTGCCGCAAGATCAGGCGCACCGATTGTGCCGCTGGGTATCAGCCGCGCGCATCAATATCGGATGCGCAACAGTTGGGATCAGCTGCGCGTGCCGCTGCCATTCGGCAGGCTGGCAATGGTTTTTGCAGACCCGATTGAGATTGAACGCGATGTGTCGGAGGCGCGCCTCGCTGAAATTCAAACCGAAATAAGCGACCGGATTACGGGTGCGCAAATGCAGGCTGAAAGCCTTACCGGTGAAACAAGCGACTAGCGAACAGGTTTAGGCGACGCGGCTATTGGCGCTGTCGCCGACCAGACCTTCGGCAATCAGAAAGGCAAGTTCAAGCGCCTGCGATCCATTCAGACGCGGGTCGCAATGGGTGTGATAGCGGCTCGACAAATCTTCTTCGGAAATCGCCTGTGCCCCGCCCAGACATTCGGTCACATTCTGGCCGGTCATTTCAAAATGAATGCCGCCGGCATGGGTGCCCTCGGCCTGATGCACGGCCATGAAACGCTGAACTTCCGTCAAAATACGGTCGACGGGGCGTGTTTTATAGCCGTTGGAGGCCTTGATCGTATTGCCGTGCATCGGGTCGCAGCTCCACACAACCTTGCGGCCTTCGGCGGTGACTTTGCGTATCAGTGCGGGCAGATGCGCTTCGACATTTTCATGCCCGAAACGGGCGATGAGCGTGACGCGCCCGGCCTCGTTTTCTGGGTTCAGCTTGTCCAGCAAGGTGATGAGTTCATCCGGCTCAAGCGAGGGGCCGCATTTCAGGCCGAGCGGATTTTTGACGCCGGAAAGAAATTCGACATGCGCGCCGTCGGGTTGGCGCGTGCGGTCGCCAATCCACAGCATATGGGCGGATGTGTCATAATATTCGCCGCTCGTGCTGTCGAGGCGGGTCAATGCCTGCTCATAGCCAAGCAACAGAGCTTCGTGGCTGGTGTAGAAATCCACCATGCCCATTTGCGGCGCGGTCAGGCTGGTAATGCCGCAGGCCGCCATAAAATCCATCGCTTCGTTAATCTGGATTGCCATGGCCTCATAGCGCGCGCCTTGTGGGCTGTCGGCGATAAAGCCCTGGTTCCAGCGATGCACTTCCGTCAGATCGGCATAGCCGCCCTTGGCAAAAGCGCGCAGAAGATTGAGCGTCGAAGCCGCCTGCCGATAGGCCGAGATTTGGCGTTCGGGGTCGGGCACGCGCGCGGCGGCGTCAAATTCAATGCCATTGATGATGTCACCGCGATAGCTGGGCAGTTCAACACCGTCAATGGTTTCGGTATCGGCCGAGCGCGGTTTGGCAAATTGTCCGGCCATACGACCGACTTTGATAACCGGCAGCTTGGCACCATAGGTCAGCACAACTGCCATTTGCAGCAATACGCGGAATGTGTCGCGAATATTGTCGGCGTGGTGTTCGACAAAACTTTCGGCACAATCGCCGCCCTGAAGCAGGAAAGCACGGCCTTCGCATACTTCGGCAAGATGGGCTTTCAGGCTCCGCGCTTCACCGGCAAAAACAAGCGGCGGGAATCCGGCAAGGCGTTCTTCCACAGATTGCAGAGCCGCCGCATTTTCATATGTCGGCACCTGCTTAATCGGGAAATCCCGCCAACTGTTCAAAGTCCATTTTTCGTTCATCGTAACCACCCGGTTCATCTCTAGCCTGATATACTGGGTTTACCCTGAAATTTAAAGGGGGTAGGCCATCTTTCTGTTGCGACAAAAGACTAATCCCAAACTTCGAAAAAGCCTTTGTGCCCAAATGCCGCAATGCTTGTTCGGGGCCGCGGCTCGCGCTACATAACAGTTATGACGTCGAAAACCCAAACGCTCAAAATCGCGCTGGCGCAGTTGAACCCGATTGTGGGTGACCTGTCGGGCAATGCCGAGCTTCTGAAACAGGCGCGCGCCGACGCCGCGGCTTCGGGGGCGGATATTGTCGTTGCCAGCGAATTGTTTTTGACCGGCTATCCGCCGGAAGACCTTGTGCTCAAGCGTTCTTTTCTGACGCGCGCACGCGAAATGGTCGATGATCTGGTTGCCCTCACGGCAGATGGCGGCCCGGCGCTGATTTTTGGCGCGCCCATGATTGATGGCGGGCAATTGCACAATAGCGTGGTCGCTGCCGATGGCGGCCAAATGGCGGTGCGCCACAAGCATCATTTGCCGAATTATGCGGTGTTTGACGAAAAACGCCTGTTTCATGCAGGCCCCCTGCCGGCGCCGGTGGAGATGCGCGGGGTGCGGTTCGGCTTGCCGATTTGCGAGGATATCTGGTTTGGCGATGTGTGCGCGCATTTGAAGGCAGAAGGTGCCGAGCTTCTGGTGTCGCCCAACGGGTCGCCGTTCGAGCGCGGCAAACATGACAAACGCTGTGCCCATGCCCGCGCACGCGTGGGCGAAACGGGCCTGCCGCTGGTTTATGTCAATCAGTTTGGCGGGCAGGATGAACTGGTGTTTGACGGTGGCAGTTTCGCCATGGCAGGCGATGGCACGATTGCGGTGCAGGGCGCTGTCTGGTCGTCTGACGTTATTGTGACAGACTGGCACGCGGGCGAAGGGGCTTGGGTCTGCACCCCGCAAACGGCTGTCGCCGCGCCCGATGATTTGGCGCAGATTTATCAGGCGGCGATGCTGGGCTTGCGCGATTATGTGAACAAAAACGGTTTTCCGGGTGTTTTGCTGGGGCTGTCGGGCGGCATTGACAGCGCCATTTGCGCGGCCATGGCGGTTGATGCGCTGGGCGCAGACCATGTTCATGCCGTCATGCTGCCGTCGCGCTATACCAGCCGGTCGAGCCTTGATGATGCGTCGGCCTGCGCCGCTGCGCTGGGCATTCGCCTTGATACGGTGCCGATTGCGCCGCCGGTTGAGGCTGTCGAAACCGTATTGTCGGATATGTTTGTCGGCACCAATGCGGATATTACGGAAGAAAATATCCAGTCGCGCTTGCGCGGCACGCTTTTGATGGCGGTTTCAAACAAATTTGGCAGCATGGTGGTCACCACCGGCAATAAGTCAGAGGTATCAGTAGGTTATGCAACGCTCTATGGCGACATGAATGGCGGCTACAACCCCATTAAGGATATTTACAAAACGGAAGTTTTCAAACTGGCGCGCTGGCGCAATGACCATATTCCCGCAACCGGCATGGGGCCGTCGGGTGTGGTGATACCCGAAACCATTATCGAAAAGCCGCCCAGCGCCGAATTGCGCCCCGACCAGAAAGACGAAGACAGCCTGCCGCCTTATGACGCGCTGGACGATATTTTGTTCTGTCTGGTGGAGGATGAGCTGGGCGTGGATGAAATTGTCGCCCGTGGACATGCGAAGGATGTCGTGCGCCGCATCGAACATCTGCTATATGTTTCCGAATATAAACGCCGTCAGGCCGCGCCCGGTGCCAAAATTGGTGCCCGCAATTTCGGGCGCGACCGGCGCTATCCGATCACCAACGGGTTTCGAGACGCGTTGACGCGCTAACACTGATTAAAAAGGTCGCCCTCAAATGTCCATCCGAACGCGTTTCGCCCCCAGCCCAACGGGATTGCTGCATGTCGGCAATGCCCGCGCCGCCCTGTTCTGTTTCCTGTTTGCCAAAAAGCATGACGGCCAGTTTGTGCTGCGCCTCGATGACACTGATACCGAACGCTCGACGCAAGACTTTGCCGATGCCATTCAAGCCGATCTCGACTGGCTGGGTCTGACATGGGATGAAACCGCCCGCCAGTCAGACCGTTTCGACCGCTATGACGCGGCATTTGAAACGCTGGTTGCACAAGGCCATGTCTATGCCTGTTATGAAACGCCGGACGAATTGGAGCGCAAACGCAAACGCCAGCTTGCCCGCGGCAAACCGCCGGTTTACGACCGCGCAGGTCTGGGCTTGTCGGCTGATGAAAAGGCCGCGCTGGAGGCTGAGGGCCGCGCACCGCATTGGCGGTTTAAGCTTTCCGGCAATCAGGTCGGCTGGCACGACCTCGTGCGGGGTGAACAGAAAATCGACACATCCAGCGTGTCAGACCCGGTTATTCGCCGCGCCGACGGCACTTGGCTCTATACGCTGCCCAGCGTGGTCGATGATCTGGATATGAAAATCAGCCATGTCATCAGGGGCGAAGACCATGTGACCAATACCGCCGCGCAAGTGGAGCTGATCGCAGCGCTGGGCGGGATGGTGCCGGAATTTGCCCATTTTTCTCTGATGCTGGGTGCCGATGGCAGCGGCCTGTCAAAGCGCCTTGGGTCGCTGGCACTGGCGGAGTTGCGCGATAGCGGTCTGGAGCCGATAAGTCTGAACGCGCATATTGCGCGTCTGGGCACGGCCGATCCGGTGGTTCCGGCCCGGACCATGCAGGAGATTATTGACGGTTTTGACATGGCGCGGCTTGGTCGTGCGCCGGCACGCTTTGACCCGGAAGATGTGGTGCGCCTGAACGCCCGTATTTTGCATGAAACGCCTTATGCGGCGGTGGCAGACCGCCTCGCCGAAATTGGCGCGCCCACGCAAGCCGAATTCTGGGAGGCCATGCGCGGCAATATTGAAAAATTTGCCGATATGCAAAACATCATGGCGCTCATTAACGGGCCGGTCACGCCAATGGTCGAGGCTGATGATGCCGACTATGTCGCGCAAGCGCGCGTATTATTGCCGGATGCGCCGCTCGACACGCAAAGCTGGTCGGTCTGGACGGGTCGGCTGAAAGAGGAAACGGGCCGAAAAGGGCGGGGCTTGTTCATGCCCTTGCGCATGGCCTTGACCGGCCAGTCGCATGGCCCCGAAATGCAACATTTGCTGTATCATATCGGTTATGATGAGGCGGTCGCCCGATTGGAAGCGGCCGGGAAACAATAATATGACCGAACGCCTATATTTATTCGACACCACATTGCGCGACGGGCAGCAAACCTCCGGCGTTGATTTTTCGCTGGCCGATAAAATTCGCATTGCCAATGCGCTCGACAATCTGGGGCTTGATTATATTGAGGGCGGCTACCCCGGTGCCAATCCGACCGACAGCCAGTTTTTTGCCGAAGACCGCAAGCTGAAACGCGCCGTAATGACGGCCTTCGGCATGACAAAGCGCGCCGGTCGCAGCGCCGACAATGACCCCGGATTTATGGAAGTGCTCAACGCCCAAGCAGGCGCGGTGTGCCTTGTTGGCAAAAGCTGGGACTATCATGTCGATGTGGCGCTGGGCATCAGCAATGAGGAAAATCTCGCCAGCATTCGCGACAGTGTGGCGGCGGTCGGCCAGCACGGGCGCGAAGCCATGATCGATTGCGAGCATTTTTTCGACGGCTATAAGGCCAATCGCGATTATGCGCTGGCTTGTGCCACGCAAGCCCTTGAAGCCGGTGCCCGCTGGGTGGTGTTGTGCGACACAAATGGCGGCACATTGCCCGATGAGGTGTTTGAAATCGTGTCGGATGTCGCCACGCATATTCCCGGCGACCATCTTGGTATCCATACGCATAATGATACGGAAAATGCGGTGGCGAACACGCTGGCCGCCGTGCAGGCGGGGGTGCGCCAGCTTCAGGGTACAATCAACGGTCTGGGCGAGCGTTGCGGCAATGCCAATCTGGTTTCGCTGATCCCGACCCTGTTGCTCAAACCCCGCTATGCCGAGCGTTTTGAAACCGGCATTGATATTGAAAACCTGCCGGCCTTGCGCGGTGTTTCCAATTTGCTGGATGAATTGCTGAACCAGACCCCCAATCGCCATGCGCCTTATGTCGGCGCATCTGCCTTTGCCCATAAGGGCGGCATTCATGTCTCGGCCGTGATGAAAGACCCGACCACTTACGAACATGTCGCGCCCGAAATGGTTGGCAATCGGCGTACAATTCTGGTGTCCGATCAGGCCGGCAAAAGCAATGTGGTCGACCGGCTGACATCGGCGGGCATTGCGTTTGACGCGGCAGACCCGGCGATCGAGCATATTTTGCGCGAGGTGAAGCAAAAGGAATCCGAGGGCTACAGCTATGACGGGGTGGGCGCGTCGTTTGAACTGCTCGCCATGCGGCATTTGGGGCAGTTGCCGGAATTTTTTGACGTTGAGGCTTATGAGGTCAATGTCAGCAATGACCGCGCGCACGGCACGCGCTCGGTTGCCAAGCTTGCCTTGGTGATTGACGGCGAAACGGTCGAAACGCAAGGAACCGGAAATGGCCCGATCAATGCGCTGGATATGGCCTTGCGCGCCGATCTGCGCCGCTATGCGGTTTATATTGACGAGATGCGGCTGGTGGATTTCAAAGTGCGTATTCTAAACTCCGGCACCGAGGCCGTAACCCGCGTGACCATTGAAAGCGTGGATGGCGAAGGGCGGTCATGGCGCACGATTGGTGTGAATGCCAATATTGTGGTCGCTTCGCTGGAGGCTTTGCTGGATGCCGTAAACTACAAACTTCTTCGCGATGGGGCCAGCGCCGACCCCGAAAGCGAACCCGCCTGAACCCGGCTTAACCTGCTTGCGCGGGATGTGGTGACAAGCCGCCGGTTTGAAAGTAAACTTGAAGTAATTTCGGAGGCTTTATGCGCGCGTTAACATCCCTTTTGTTCCCTATCCATCCTGAAGGCTACAAATTTATCGGTGTTTTCGCGGCGCTGACCTTGCTGCTTTATTTCATTTCCGATTTTCTGGGCAATGCCGGTCTGGTGTTAACGCTCTGGTGCGCGTGGTTTTTCCGCGATCCGGCGCGCACAACCCCGCAGCGCAGCGGCCTTGTCATCAGCCCTGCCGACGGTGTCGTCAACATGATTACCGAGGCCGTGCCGCCGCCGGAATTGGGGCTGGGACTGGAAATGCGCCCGCGCGTTTCGGTTTTCATGAATGTGTTCAACGTGCATGTGAACCGCATGCCGGTCAGCGGCACGGTGCGCAAATCGCTCTATCGCACGGGCCAGTTTCTAAGCGCCGATCTGGACAAGGCCAGCGAAGCCAATGAACGCCAATCTTTGCTGGTCGAAACCGAAGACGGCAAAACGCTGGTGGTCGTGCAGATTGCCGGTCTGGTCGCCCGACGGGTTTTGTGCTTTGTGCATGAAGACCAGGAAGTAACCGCCGGTGAGCGCTTCGGCCTCATACGCTTCGGCAGTCGTTGTGATGTCTATTTGCCGGTCGGGGCGGTGCCGCTGGTCAGCATCGGGCAGACGGCGATTGCGGGAGAAACCGTGCTGGCAGATCTCGACAGCAATGAGCCGGTGCGCGACACGCTCACAGATTGACAAACAGCTCTCAGCCGCGACGCCCCAATTGCGCGCGCAAATTGGCAAATTGCCCGCGTGATACGGAATTGCGTATCTGGTCGGGCAGGGCCAGCATCACCGGAACGAGAATGAGGGTCAAAAGCGTTGAAAAGCCGAGCCCGAAAATAATCGCCGTTGCCATTTGCACCCACCAGGCCGATGTCGGTGCGCCAAATTGAATGGTGCGGTTCATCACATCGACGGAAGCCTGTATCGCCATCGGAAACAGCCCGATCATGGTGGTAACGGTGGTCAGCAAAATCGGGCGCAGGCGTTGTCCTGAGGTTTTTAAAATCGCCGTGACACGATCCATGCCGCTTTCCAGAAGCCGCTGATAGGTGTCGATCAGCACAATCGAATTATTCACCACAATTCCGGCCAGTGCGACAACGCCGGTACCGCTCATAATCACGCTGAAGGTCTGGCCTGTAACGACCATGCCCAGCAACACGCCGACCGTCGACAGCACCACGGTGGAAAGCGTCAGGCAGGTGTAATAAACACTGTTGAACTGCATCAGCAGAATAATGAACATGAGCATTAGCGAGGCGAGCATGGCAAAGCCCAAAAAGCTTGCCGCCGCTTCGCTTTCCTCATTGGCCCCGCGCAGGCGATAACGCACGCCGTCGGGCAGGGTCTGGGTCGACATCCAAGACAAAAACGCCTGCTCGCCAATAACGGCGAGATAGGGCAGGCCGGTTTCGGGGTCAATGGCTGTATCGGCCTTGATATCGACAACGCGCAAACCGTCAATGCGATTGACGCTGCCGGTTTCTTCATCGGCGGTACGCGTTACGAAATTGGTAATCGGCACATTGCCGGCCGGTGTGCTGACCCTGAGTTGGTCGAGCTGATCGAAAGAGCGGTCGGCAATGGGATATCGTGCGCGAATTTCAATTTCGTCTTCGGAATCATCGGGTCGGTAATGCCCGATCAAAATGCCGTCCGTCACCATCTGAACCATTGAGCCCAATGTCGCAATATCGGCATTGAAGCGGGCGGCGGCCTCGCGGTCGACGGTGATGTCCCATTCGATGCCGGGCAAGGGGCGGGTGTCCTCAATGGAGGTAAACAAATCCGTGCGCTCTTCCAAAAAGCCGCGAATTTGCTTGGCGGCGGCGTAAAGGTTTTGCTTGCTCGTGCCACTCAATTCAACCTGCAGAGCCTGTCCGGTGGGCGGGCCTTGCTCGCGCGCAACAACCAACACTTGAATGCCGGGAATACCGGTACTCTGGTCGCGAATATCCTGAAGGATTTGTGACGAGGGTTTGCGGGAGGAAAAATGCGTGAACTCAACCAGCAGACGCCCGACCATATCGCGCGGTGTATCTTCATCAAATGCCGGATTGCCGCCCGTGCCACCGACACCGGGCCCGGTTTCGGTAAAGGCGGCGAAAATACCCGGCGTCGACAGCACAATATCTTCGACCTTGCGCGTGGCCGCATCAATTTCATCGACCGACAGATTGCCGCGCGCCTTGATGAAAATATTGGCCTGAATGGGTTCGGTCGGCGTGAAAAATTCAACGCCATTGCCAAACCTGTCATAAAGCACAATCACGCCGAGAAGAATTGCCAGCGCCGATGAGACGGAAATAATCGGGTGGCGAATACATCTGTCCAGCAATCGCAAATATTTGCCGGTCATGCCCGGTGCGGCCGCGATATCAAGTTCATTTTCCGCACTCAGGCTGGTCAGCAATTTGTCACCGCGCTGTTCCGAGCGCCCGATCAACCCGCCGACAACCGGCAAAAACACCATGGCCGTCAAAAGCGAAGCCGACAAAACGATAATCACCGTCAGCGGCAGATAGGACATGAAGCGGCCCGTAACACCGGGCCATAAAAGCATCGGGGCGAAGGCGGCCAGAGTCGTCGAGGTCGAGGCAATGATCGGCCACAACATGCGGTCTGCGGCCATGGCGTAGGCTTCCTTGCGGTTCAGCCCTTCGGCCATTTTTCGGTCGGCATATTCAACCACCACAATGGCCCCGTCGACCAAAATGCCGACAGACAGAACCAGCCCGAACATGATCATCTGGTTGACCGTCATGCCCATCAGATCGATGATGAGAAATCCGAGCAGAAACGATGTTGGGATGGCAAGCCCGACCATCATGGCCGAGCGCAAGCCCAGTGCCGAAATCACGAGGATCATCACCAGCAGAATTGCATTGGTAATTGATGTTTGCAGCGTGCCGATCATTTCGAAAATAAAGCTGGAAATGTCGAATGAAAAATCGACTTTGATGTTTTCCGGCCAATCGGCGGTCACTTCCTGCGTGGCCGCGCGAATGTTGCGTGTGGTGTCCACCACATTGGCACCGATGCGCTTGGTCACCTCGATTGAAATGGTCGGTGTGCCGTTGAAGCGGGCATAGGTGTCGGGGTCTTTGAAGCCGCGGCGAATTTCAGCAACATCGGAAAGCCGCACCACGGCATCGGCTTCCTGGCGGATCGGCAGATTGTAAATGTCTTCGGCGTTTTCAATCAGACCGGGCACGCTGACCGAAAACCGGCCGACGCCGCTGTCAATACTGCCGGCCGGGACAAGCCGGTTGTTGCGCGACAGCGTGGCAAAAATCTCCTCGGCGGAAATCTTGTAATGCAACAGCGTGCGCGGGTCGATAATGACCTCAAGCACTTCCTCGCGATTGCCCAGCATATTGGCTTCCAGCACATTGGGCAGCGCCGTGAGCTGGTCTTTCAGCATTTGCGCGTGTTCGAACAGCGCGCGCTCCGAGCCTTCCGTTGACAGGCTGACCATCATGACCGGAAACAGGCTGGCGTTGAACTCGCGCACATCCGGCTCTTCGGCGTCATCGGGCAATTCGGATTTCACGCGATCCATTTTCTCGCGCACATCAAGCAATGCCTGGTCTTTGTCAAAGCTGACATCAAATTCGAGAATGACGGCGCCGTAATTTTGCGACGCAACCGCGCGCATCTCCTTCAGCCCGGTCAAATTGCGAAGCTCCAGCTCCATCGGCTTGACCAGCAGGCGCTCGGCATCTTCCGGCGCAATGCCCGGCAGCACCACGCCCACATAGATAAACGGTATCGGAATATCGGGGTCTGCCTCAATCGGCAGGGTTTGATAGGCGGTTATGCCGCCGAACAAAAGCCCGAACAAAATCGCAATAACGGCGCGGCTGCGCCGCATCGCCTGAGTGATAAATCCGAACATGGGTTACATGGCTCCGGCGGCTTTAACCGATGCTTCCGTCTGAATTTCGGCATCTACCCGCTGGCCGGCGCGTGTGAAATCCCCGCCGCTAATGATGACCACTTCGGTTTCGCCCAATCCGGTGACGGTGGAATATTCGGTCTGATCCGACAAAATCGACACTTCGCGAAAAGCGACCACCTCGCCTTCCAGCACGCGCACGCCAAGGCGTCCGGTATCATCCAGTGTCAGGGCACTGCGCGGAATTTGCGAAGCGCGCACGCGCTCGGACTCGATTTCAAGATCGGCACTCACGCCGTCGCGCAGCAGAAAATCCTTGTTTGCAACTTCGACTTCAATCTGAAATGTGCGCGTGGCAAGGCTTGGGCTTTCCGCGACATAACGCACAAACCCCGTCACCTCTTCGCCGGTCGCCAGAACCGCGCGCGCCGGTGCGCCATTGCGAATTTTGGTGATCTGGCTTTCGGCAACATGGGCGACAACAAGCAGCGGATCTTTGTCAATCAACGTGCCGCAAGGCTGGCCGGGGGCGATAAACGCGCCGGTTTTCAGCGGCAATTGATCGAGAATGCCGTCAAAGGGCGCTTTGATGCGCGTGCGCGACAATTCCACCTGATGCATTTTGACGGCCGCGGCGGCGGCGTCGAAATTGGCTTTGCTTGTGGCGCGCTGGCTTTTTGAAATATGGCCTTTTTCAAACAGTTTCTGCGAGGCTTCATAATTAATGCGTGCGGCGTCGCGCTTGGCTCTTGCTTCGGCCAGCATTGCCGCACGGGCGCCTGCATCAATTTCGCAAATCAACTGGCCTTTTTGAACCCGGCGTCCTTTGGGGGTCGGCAGATTGACAATCGTGCCGGATGTTTCCGAGGCAAGCGTCACAATCCGGTCGGCCTCGGTACGCCCTTGCAAGCGCACAATGGCGGTTGTGTCGCCGGCGGAAATCTCGCGCGCAATCACACGGAAAGGGGTTTCGTTCACGCTGCGTGTTTTAATCGCTTGGGCCGGTTCGACGGTGTTTGCATCACCGTTGAAAACGCCGGAGCCGATCCAGAGGCCAATCGCCAGCAAAACGCCCAAAGAGGTGAGGACAGAACGATTGACCTGCACGCGCGCAGGCACGATGCGCAACCTTTCAAGAATAGGTTTTTTTTCGTGCCGGTTGGGATCAAATGTCATTCGGACTCTCGTGAGCGATCAGATTCTATTTCTACGCATATAACGCTGTGATTCCGTCAAATTATTATACGCGACATAAGCTACGCCCTATATATAGGACTTATTATCGAATTTTCCTATGGGTGCGGGAAAATGGCTGGGGGAGGTGGATTCGAACCACCACTGACGGATTCAGAGTCCGTAGTCCTACCGTTAGACGATCCCCCAAACACAGATCCTTGATAAAATACCACCGGCTTGTTGTTTTTTTGTTGGTTTGCCCTTATTGGTCGCGAGGAATACCCCAGCCGGCGCAGAATTTCAAGTTTCGAAACCGCAGAATTGGTGCTAGAAACTCCGTCATTCAATTGCACATATCATGGAGACAGGCATGAAATTCGAAAACGCGGTCTATCCCAATGAGGAGCAGATAAAAGGCTTTACCGAGGACAATTCCGGCGGACCGATAAGCATGGTCAATTTGCTCAAATTCAAGGAAAAAGCCGAATATCCCGACGGCCGCGAAACCGATTTAACCGGGGCCGAAGCTTATGCGATCTATGGTGCCGCTGTCTCCAAATTGCTTGTCGAACTGGGCGGCGGGATGGTGTTTTCCGGCGCTGTCGAACGCTTGGCACTGGGCGAGGTTGAAGAGCTTTGGGACATGGTGGCGATTGCCCAATATCCGAACCGCAAAGCCATGCTCGACATGATGATGTCGCCGGCTTATGCCGAAATTGCGCCGCACCGCGATGCCGGGCTTGCCGGACAGCTGAATATTGAAACCACCGATGTCCCGCTGGGAACCTAATAAACGGTTTTCGGCTTAAACGGCCGCTGCCATGTGGCTGGCCTGATAAATCGCCGCCTTGGCGTCCAGTTCGGCGGCTTCAAATGCGCCGCCAACCAGTTCAACGGGCAGGCCGCGCGCTTGCGCGGCATCGAAAACATCGCGCAATGGCTCTTGGCCGGCACAAATGATGATTGTGTCGACCTCAAGATGGTCGGGCTTGTTGTCGCGCAGAAAATGTAAGCCACGGTCGTCGATTTTCAGATATTCAATGCCGTTCATCATTTTGACCCCGCGCCGCGACAATGTCAGCCGGTGTGTCCAGCCCGTGGTTTTGCCCAAACCCTTGCCGACAGCCGTTTCCTTGCGTTGCATGAGGAAAATCTCGCGCGGTGCGCTGGCAACTTCCGGTTCAATGCCGGTAACCCCGCCGCGCGGGTGGTTTTTAAAATCAATCCCCCATTCGCGGGCGAAAACATCAATATTTTGTGCCGCCGAGGGGCCGTCATGGGAAATGAAATCGGCAACGTCAAAGCCGATGCCGCCTGCGCCCATAATGGCGACCTTGCTGCCAACCGGCTTGTTGCCGCGCAGCGCGTCGACATAACCGACAACCGAAGGATGGTCGATGCCTTCAAGTTCCGGCACACGCGGGGAAATGCCGGTGGCGATGATAATGTTGTCAAAGCCGCCATCGGTCAGCATGTCGGCATCAACGCGCGTGTTCAAATGCAGGTCAATGCGCAGTTTTTCAATCATGCGTTTGTAATAACGCAGCGTTTCGTAAAACTCTTCCTTGCCGGGCACCAGTTTCGCGAGGTTGAACTGGCCGCCGATTTCGGACGCCGCATCATATAGGCTCACATGATGGCCGCGTTCGGCGGCAACGGTTGCATAGGCCAGACCTGCGGGGCCTGCGCCGACAACGGCTATTTTCTTCGGGTTCTCGGTCGGCTCATATTTCAAAAGCGTTTCATGGCAGGCGCGCGGATTGACGAGGCACGAGGTGGTCTTGCCGGAAAATGTGTGGTCAAGACACGCCTGATTGCAGGCAATACAGGTGTTGATCTCATCGGCCCTGTCTTCGGCGGCTTTGTTCATAAAATCACTGTCGGCCAACATGGGTCGCGCCATTGAGACAAGGTCTGCATCACCTTGCGCCAGAACGTCTTCGGCGACTTGCGGCATGTTGATGCGGTTCGATGTGATGACCGGAATTGAGACTTCCTTGCGCACGCGCGCGGTGACAGACGTAAAGGCGGCCCGCGGCACCATGGTGGCAATGGTCGGCACGGCGGATTCGTGCCATGTGAAATGGGTGGAAATAACGGATGCACCGGCTTTTTCCAATTCGCGCGCGAGCAGGGCCACCTCGTCCCAGCTCATGCCGCCTTCCAGCATATCCATGCCGGCAATGCGGAAAATAATGATGAAATCTTCGCCCACGGCTGCGCGGCAACGGCGCACGACCTCAAGCGCAAACCGCATGCGGTTTTCATATGATCCGCCATACTCATCCGTCCGCATATTTGTTTTTTCGACAAGAAACGTGGAAATCAGATAGCCCGCCGAGCCGATAATCTCGACGCCGTCATAACCGGCTTTTTGCGCGAGGCGCGCGCAATTTACGTGGTCTTCAATCTGTTTTTCAATGCCTTCGGCGTCCAGCTCATTGGGCGTGAATTTGCTGATGCGCGACCTGACCGCAGACGGTGCCACAAGCTGATCATTCATCGCAAGCGGCCCCATATGCAATATCTGCATGCAGATTTTCACATCCGGGTCGGCGGTGTGAACAGCGTCCGTTATCAACCTGTGGCCGTCGGCCTCGGCATCGGTGGAAAGTTTCGAGGCGGTGAAAACCGCATCGCCATTTTCATCACGAAACACCATGCCGCCTTCTTCATTCGGCGCAATGCCGCCGGTGATAATCATGCCGACACCGCCCGCGGCGCGCTCGGCAAAATAGGCCGCCATGCGCTCAAACCCGTCCGGGCTTTCTTCAAGGCCGGTATGCATTGAGCCCATAATTGCGCGGTTTTTCACCGTCACCGAGCCGATTTTCAACGGGGTGAAAAGCCGCTTGTATTTCGCATGTCCGGGAAGCTCGGATTGCTCTCCGGAAGTTTCGATAGCCGCACTCATAAGCATCTCCCTTTTTAACGAAGTAGGATAAAAGTGCGCGGCGGCAATGGCAACATCTTCATAAATTCGCATTGCGCATATGCGGGCGCGAAAACAGGCTGCGATATTGCGGTGCGCCGGGCACACTGTTAGTGTTTGACGCAAAACGGGGAACGAAAAATGGAAAAACCGCACCGCGTTGCGACCGCAATTGTTTTTGGTGCAGTGCTGACACTGCTTGCGCCCGTAATTGCCCTCCAGCTTGATTATTTGCGCCATCACTGGCGTTTGGCCCCGCCGGATACGCTTGGCGAGAAGGCGATGGTGGTCAGCGCGCACGGGCTTGCGTCTGAAATTGGCCGCGATGTGCTGGCCGCAGGCGGCAATGCGTTTGATGCCGCCGTGGCGGTAAATTTTGCGCTCGCCGTTGTCTATCAGCAGGCCGGCAATATTGGCGGTGGCGGGTTTATGGTCTACCGGCTGGCCGATGGCGAAAACGGGGCGCTGGATTTCCGTGAAAAAGCGCCTCTGGCGGCGCGGCGCGACATGTATCTCGACGCTGACGGCAATGTCATCAAGGGCGCAAGCCTGCGCGGGCATTTGGCGGTCGGCGTGCCCGGCACGGTGGCCGGCATGGTCGCCGCGCATGAAAAATTCGGCTCAATGGCTTGGGCCGACCTGCTGGCACCGGCGGTCAAACTGGCGCGCGACGGGTTTGTTCTGTCGCCCAAGGGCGCGCGTATGTTCAACCGCTATCAGAGCGATTTTTCCGAGCTTAACACGCACACACCCACTGTACTGAAAACCGGCAGATGGCAGACCGGCGATAGGGCCAAATTTCCCGCGCTGGCCGACACGCTGACGCGCATTGCTGAAAAGGGCCGCAACGGGTTTTACAAAGGCCCGACGGCGCAAATGATAGTGGCGGAAATGGATGCAGGCGGCGGGCTGATAACCCAAGCCGACCTTGACGCCTATGCACCGGTTTGGCGCGCGCCCATTCGGTTTTCCTATCGCGGCCATGAGGTGATTTCCATGCCGCCCCCTTCAAGCGGCGGGGTGGCGCTGGCGCAATTGTTGAAAGGTGCCCAAGCCTATCGGGTCGGTGATATGGGGCATAATTCGGCGGCCCATATTCACATGATGGTGGAACTGGAGCGGCGTGCCTATGCCGACCGCGCCAGCTATTTGGGCGACCCGGATTTTGTCGATGTGCCCGTCGACCGGCTGGTGTCGGATGCCTATGTTGCGGCGCGTATGGCCGCGATTGACCCGTGGCGGAAAACCGACAGCACCGAAATTCGCGAAGGCCGCGTTGACCGCGTGGAAAGCGTGGAGACCACGCATGTCTCAATCGTCGATCCGGCCGGCAATGCGGTCGCCATGACCACCACTTTGAACGGTAATTTCGGGGCGAAAGTGGTGGTGCGTGGGGCCGGTTTTTTTCTGAACAATGAGATGGATGATTTTGCCATCAAGCCCGATCACGCCAATCAGTTCGGGCTTCTGGGCAACGCCCAAAACGCCGTGGCACCGGGCAAGCGCATGCTTTCTTCCATGACGCCGACCATTGTCACCAAAGACGATGATTTGCGGCTGGTTGTCGGCACGCCGGGCGGTGCGACCATCATCACTTCCGTTTTTCAGACGATTATGAATGTGGTGGATTTCGGCATGAGTGCGCAGCAGAGCGTCAATGCCCGCAAAGCGCACAGCCAATGGCAGCCCGATATGGTGATGCTGGAGCGCGGCACGCTGAGTGTGCCGAGCATGATAGGCCTGATGCGGCGCGGGCACCGTCTTTATGCGTGGCCGCGCTTCAAATATGAGCTGGGCCGCGTCGAGGCGGTGCTGATAGGTGCCGATGGCAGACGCCAAGGAGCCGCCGATTACACGCGTGGCGAGGATGATCGCGCGTCCGGCTTTTGACGGTTTCATATTGAATTGATTGGGGCAACATGGCATGTTCGCGCGGCAGAAAAATTCTGTCGGCCATGATGGCGCGGCGTGGCACCGGCCATCCCGACATTAAGTGAAAATCAGCTTCAAATGATAACCGGTTAAGCCAGATGACTGATTTGGACGAGAAATTGACCAAAACCAAAGAAAACGGGGTCGGGCGACGGCGTTTTCCGATACGCCAGATCATCCCCTCTGCGATGACATTGCTGGCCCTGTGCCTTGGGCTGACGGCCTTGCGTCTGGGGTTGGACGGATATTTTGATCTGGCTGTGTTTTGCATTGTCGCTGCCGGGTTTATCGATGGTCTCGACGGCACGATGGCGCGCCTGCTGAAGGCTGAAACCGCGCTCGGCGCGCATCTCGATTCACTGTCCGATTTTGTCAATTTCGGCATTGTGCCCGGCTTCGTGATTTATTTATGGGCGTTGCAGTCAACCGGACGTCTGGGGTGGGCGGTCATATTGATTTTCTCGGTTTGCTGTGCGTTGCGTCTGGCGCGCTATAATGTCGATATGGAAGAACCCGATAAGCCGGCCTGGAAAAGCCGGTTTTTTCTGGGTGTTCCTTCCCCCGTCGCGGCAGGGTTGATGATGTGGCCGATTTATCTGCAAATTGGAGACTTTATCTCCTTACAGGACAACACATTGGTTGTGATGGCGAATGTCATTTTGGTCGCGTTTTTGATGGTATTTCGCGTGCCGACTTTTTCGGTGAAGAGTTCGTCAACGACAATTCGGCGCAGTTATGTATTGCCGATTATGATCTTCATCGGCGTCTGGGGCATTATGCTGCTTACTTTCCCTTGGATGACTTTGAGCCTGATGTGTATAATCTATTATGCGTGCATCCCGTTCAGCGCACATAGATATTACCGGATCAGGTCAGCCCATCCCGCTGATTAGAATTCTGCCGAAACCCGGAATGGGCACATGACACACACAAGTTCTCAACCGGTTCCCGAAACGCCCCCCGACAAGGGGGTGGTTGTTGCCGCCTTTTATAAATTCATTCGCCTGCCGGACCCGGTTGCCGTGCAGCGTGACTTGCAAAAAACATGCGAGGCCGCCGGCATTCTGGGCACAATACTGGTCGCGCATGAGGGCATTAACGGCACGGTTTGCGCCACGCGAGAGGGAATTTGTGCGCTGATGGCGCATTTCGCGGACAGCCCGAATTTTTCCGACATTCAGCCGAAATTCAGCTTCGCCGAGGCGCCGGCCTTTTACCGCATGAAGGTGCGGCTGAAGCGGGAAATCGTAACCATGGGGCAACCCGATATTGACCCCGAAAACAGCGTGGGCACCTATGTGCCGCCGCAGGAATGGAACGCGTTGATAAGCGCGCCCGACACGCTGGTTATTGATACGCGCAACCGCTACGAGGTTGCCATCGGCACATTTGAAAACGCTGTTGACCCCGAAACGGCTTCGTTTCGGGATTTTCCGGCGTGGATTGAAAGCTATATGGCGGATTTGCCGGAGAACAAGCGCCCGAAAAACATCGCCATGTTTTGCACCGGCGGCATCCGCTGCGAAAAGGCCACATCCTATTTGCGCGCGCGCGGCTATGAAAATGTGTTTCATCTCGAAGGCGGTATTTTGAAATATCTGGAAACCATGCCCGCCGAAGACAGCACATGGCGCGGCGAGTGTTTTGTTTTCGACCAGCGCGTGTCGGTCAAGCACGGGCTTGCGCCGGGCGCCTATGACCAGTGCCATGCCTGCCGCACGCCGCTGACGCAGGAAGACAAGCAACGTGCCAGTTTTGAACATGGGGTAAGCTGTCTGCACTGCATTGATGCACATGATGATGCTGACCGCGCGCGTTTTCGTGAGCGGCAAAAACAGATACGCCTGTCGAAAGAGCGCGGGCAAGCCCATATCGGCAAGGCGGCGCGGCGATGACGGGCGATCAGAGCCTGCCGGTGCTGTATAGTTTCAGGCGGTGTCCTTATGCCATTCGCGCGCGCATGGGCTTGCGGGTTGCCGGCATTGCGTGTGAATTGCGCGAGGTGCTTTTGCGCGACAAGCCGGCCGAAATGCTGGCGCTGTCGCAAAAAGGCACAGTGCCGGTGCTGCATTTGCCCGATGGTCGGGTGATTGATGAAAGCCTTGATGTGATGCACTGGGCGCTGGGCCAGCATGACCCGTTTGGCTGGCTTGGTGTTCCCGACCCGCAAAGCTGGGTGGCGTTGTTTGACGACACATTCAAGCACCATCTGGACAGATATAAATATGCCGCCCGCTATGACGGTGCCGACGCCAAATCCCACCGTTCAGCGGCGCGCGACATATTGGCAGAACTGGAGCCGCATTTGGAAAAAGGCTGGATTGGCGGCGCGCATCCGGGCTTTGCCGATATTGCGGTGCTGCCCTTTGTGCGCCAATACCGCATCGCCGATCCGGTCTGGTTCGATGACGAACTGGGCCTGCCAAATGTGCAGAAATGGCTGACGGCTTTTCTGGATTTGCCGCTGTTTTTGGGCGTGATGGAAAAATATGACCGCTGGCAATCGGGCGGGGCGGGGATAATTTTTGCGCCGCAACTGTCCGACGACAGCAAAAACGTGCCATAAATACCTCCAAGGGGGACACTCACATGAAGCATATATTGATCGGTGCCGCGCTTGTTCTGGCCGCGAGCACGGCCTTTGCCGGCAAACCGGCAACGCAAGCCACCAAGCAAGCCCAGGCGCAGGTGCTGACCAGCCTGCCTTTCGACAATACGGAAGATTTCAAACTGGCAAAACGCGGCCTGATTGCGCGACCCGACCCCCTCATCATCAAAAACGACAATGGCGAAATCATCTGGGATATGAGCGGGCTGGACTATCTGAACGGCCCGCGCCCCGATACGGTCAATCCGAGCCTTTGGCGGCAAGCGCAATTAAACGCCATTTACGGCCTGTTTCAGGTTACCGACCGCATTTACCAGATACGCGGCTTTGATATTGCCAATATGACATTGATTGAGGGCGATACGGGCTGGATCATTGTCGACCCGCTGACGGCAACCGAAACCGCGCGCGCCGCCATGGACGTGGTGGACAAGCATTTTGGCAAGCGCCCGATCAAGGCGATTTTGTCAACGCACAGCCATGCCGACCATTTTGGCGGCATTCGTGCGCTGGCCAGTGACGAAGATCTGGCGTCGGGCAAAATACGCTTTGTGGCACCGGCGGGCTTTATCGAGGAAGCGGCAAGCGAGAACGTGATTGCCGGAAACGCCATGGGGCGGCGCGCGAACTATATGTTCGGCAATCTGCTGCCGCCCACGGTTGAGGGCAATATTGACAGCGGGCTGGGCAAGGGCGTGGCCTTCGGCACAATTTCGCTGCTGACCCCGACCGATGTCATCACGGCGACCGGACAAAAACTGGTGCTGGACGGTGTGACCTTCGAATTTCAAAACGTGCCGGGTGCCGAAGCACCGGCGGAATTTATTTTCTACCTGCCGCAGTTCAAAGCCCTGTGCCTTGCCGAGGAAGTGAACGCGGTGATGCATAATCTGTACACGCCGCGCGGGGCCAAAACCCGCGATGCGCTGATCTGGTCGCGGCATTTGACCGAAACGCTGGAACTGTTCGGCGACCGCACGGATTTGGCTTTTGGCAGTCACCATTGGCCGCGCTGGGGGCGCGAAGAAGCGGTTGAATATATTTCCAAGCAGCGCGACATGTACCGCTTCATGCACGACCAGACCGTGCGGCTGATGAATAGCGGTTATACCTCGACGGAAATTTCCAACATGCTCGACCTGCCGCCCAGCCTGCGGCGGGAGTTTTACAACCGCAATTATTACGGCACGGTGAGCCATAATGTGCGCGCGGTGTATAATTTTTATCTCGGCTATTTCGATGCCGTGCCCGCCAATCTCAATCCGCTGGCACCGGTCGCGCGTGCTGAAAAATATGTCGCGCTGGCAGGCGGCGCAGACGGTGTCATGACAAAAGCGCAAACAGCTTTTGATGCGGGCGAATATCGCTGGGTTGCAGAACTGCTCAATCATCTGGTGTTTGCCGACCCCGACAATGAAGCCGCCAAAAACCTGCTGGCGGACGCCTATGAACAAATGGGCTATCAGGCGGAAAGCGGGCCGTGGCGCAATTTCTATCTGACCGGCGCGCAGGAATTGCGGCGCGGCATTTTGAAACCGCAGCGCGTGCGCACGGTCAGCCCCGATTTGATTGCCAGCGTGCCGACATCCATGTTTCTGGATTTTATGGGCGTGCGGTTTGACCCCGAAGACGCCGATGATTTGAAGGTCAAAATCAATCTCGATTTCACCGATACGGATGAACAATTTGTGCTGTCGCTCGAAAACAGCGTGCTCAACAATATCCCGGGCAAGCAAGACCCTGAGGCCAATGCGAGCCTGAAACTCACGCGCGCTTTGTTTAATCGCGTCGCGCTGGGGGAGACAAATTTTGCCAAGGAAATTGTGCTGGGCAATGTAAAATTTTCCGGCAATCCGCTGGCGCTCACGCGCGTGTTCGGGCGTTTGCAGGAATTTGATCCGTGGTTCAATATCGTAACGCCGTAAAACCCAAGCATTTACGAACAAAAAACGGGGGCTCAAAGGCCCCCGTTTGATTGTTGAATTTGCTGCCGGTTAAGCGGCAAATTGCGACAGGCGCGATGTGATGATTTCATCGGCCTCTTTCATCATCGCGTCAATGAGTTCCTTGCAGCTCGGCACATCATGGATAAGACCGGCAACCATGCCGCAACTCCAAGCACCGGCATCCATGTCGCCATCGGTCATGATCTTCGGATACACACCGGCAACCTCGTCCATAATGTCATTGATTTTAATATCGTCGCCGAGTGATTTCTCTTTTTCAAGAATGCGCTCAACGGACTCATTTTTCAGCACACGCTCGGTGTTGCGCAAGGGCCGCATAATCAACGTCGTGTCCAGTTCCGTCGCGGCGACCAGCGCGTCTTTCACATTCTGGTGAACCGGGGCTTCCTTGGTGGCGATGAAGCGCGTGCCCATATTGATGCCGTCGGCACCCAGCGCCAGCGCGGCCACCAATTGCTTGGCATTGCCCATGCCGCCCGATGCGACAAACGGAATGCTCAGTTCTTCCGCCGCGCGCGGCAGCAGGATCATGTTCGGGATGTCGTCCTCGCCGGGATGCCCGCCGCACTCGAAGCCGTCGACACTGACAGCATCACAGCCGATTTTTTCAGCCTTGAGCGAATGGCGCACGGATGTGCATTTGTGAATAACTTTGATGCCGGCCTCTTTGAGCGACGGCATATATTGTTCCGGACTGCGCCCGGCCGTTTCAACAATCTTCACGCCCTGCGCGACAATCGCCTCGATATAGCCCGGATAATCCGGGTCGGCAAAACCGGGCAGGAATGTCAGATTGACGCCGATCGGCTTGTCCGTCATATCCTTGCAACGCGCGATTTCATTGGCGAGGTCTTTCGGTGTGCGCTGGGTCAGGCCGGTGATGATGCCAAGCCCGCCGGCATTTGAAACAGCCGCCGCCATTTCGGCGAAACCGACATAGTGCATGCCGCCTTGAATGACCGGATGCTCAATGCCGAAAAGTTCTGTAATACGCGTTTTCATTTCTCTCTCCCGTGAAAGAACCAAATTCAAGATGGCCGTACGGTAAGCGCAAAGCCGATGAAATAAAACCCTCTTTATTTTGTCCGGCTTTCGCGCCGCGGCAGAATTATGACTTGTCGCCCCCTGTTTCAGTTTGGTAAACCAAGGGAAAGCTACATATGGGAGAATAACATGGCTGAAGCATATATCGTTGCCGCAGTGCGCACCGCCGGTGGGCGTCGCGACGGCAAACTCAAGGATTGGCATCCGGCTGATTTGGCCGGTCAGGTCATTAATGAATTGCTGGATCGTTCCGGCGCAGATCCGGAACTGGTCGAAGATGTCATTATGGGCTGCGTCGGTCAGGCCGGCGAACAGGCTGCCAATATAGGCCGCAACGCGGTTTTGTCATCGCGCCTGCCGGAAAGCGTGCCGGCAACTTCTGTCGACCGCCAATGCGGGTCGAGCCAGCAGAGCATTCATTTTGCCGCGCAGGCCGTTATGTCGGGCACAATGGACTGCGTTATCGCTGCCGGTGTCGAGAGCATGAGCCGCGTGCCGATGGGTCTGCCGATTTCCCTGCCGTTCAAAGAAGGCCACGGCTTTTACGTCAGTGAGGAGATGAAGAAGAAATATCCGAATGTTCAGTTCAGCCAGTTTGCCGGCGCGGAAATGGTCGCCAAAAAATACGATCTGAGCAGGGACGAGATCGACTCCTATGCCTATCGCAGTCACCAGCGCGCCATTGCCGCCACACAAGCCGGTGCCTTTGAAGAGGAAATTCTTGCCGTCGAAGTGACCAATGAAGATGGCGAAAAGGAAATGCACAAAGTCGATGAAGGCATTCGTTTTGATGCCAGCCTTGAAGGTATTCAGGGCGTGAAGCTGTTGGCCGAAGACGGCATGATGACGGCTGCCTCATCCAGCCAGATTTGTGACGGCGCGTCGGGCGTGATGATTGTCAATGAAGACGGTCTGAAAAAACTGGGCGTCAAACCGCTTGCCAAAATCATCCATTTGTCGGTGCTGGGGCACGACCCGGTGATCATGCTTGAAGCGCCGATTCCGGCGGTCAAAAAGGCGCTGGAAAAAACCGGCATGTCGGTCGACGATATTGACGTTTACGAAGTGAACGAAGCCTTCGGTTCGGTGCCTGTGGCGTTTGCCAAGGAACTGGGCGTTGATGAAGAGCGCCTGAATATTCACGGCGGCGCGATTGCGCTGGGCCATCCGCTGGGCGGGTCAGGCACCAAGCTGATGACCACATTGGTGCATGCGCTCAAGCGCAAGGGCGGCAAATACGGCCTGCAAACCATGTGCGAGGGCGGTGGCATGGCAAATGTCACGATTATTGAAAACCTTCAATAAGTCGCGCCCCCACAAAGATAAAACCCCGCCCTTGGGCGGGGTTTTTTTGTTTCGGCAGGCCGGTTTTTGCTAGACGACCTTGTAGATGTCATATACAAGATGCCCCTGCCTATTGGCCCCGGCCATGGTGTTGCGTTGCATTCTGCCGACAAAAATCGTGTCGTTCATCCAAGCCAGTTCCGGGTCGTTGGTTTTTACAACCGGATTGGTGGTGAAATACATTTCCGAGCCTTGAATTTCCTCGCCGCTGACCATTTTCGGTGCGACCTCGTCATTGATGACCACGCGACCGGTATAGGTCAGATACAAATAGTGTCCGGTTTCGGTTTGCGCGCTCAGCCGCACGTCCAGACCTATCACATTGGCGCTGACAGGCCGCGCCCAGTCAGCCGACGGTGCGATAATCGCTGCGGTGAAGCCGTCACCCAAAATCGTTCCCCCCGGCACATTGTAAATGCTGAGATCGTCACCCACCTGCTGGGGCGGGTCGATGGTGGCAGCCATGGTCATAACTTTTTCGAGTGTTGGAACGGTCGGGGTCGTCATTTCATTCCCTCCTTGATGAAAACTGTCGATCGCGCATATGATCGTGCATCTATTGAGCGGTATATCAAGCCGATAATCCGGCCTTTCGCCATGGGGGAGAGCATTATGAGTAAAGCAGACATTCCACAAAAAGCACCGTTTAAAGAAACCGTGCAGGAGGGAAAAACATATTTCTGGTGCAGTTGCGGGAAATCCGCGCGCCAGCCATATTGCGACGGGTCGCACAAAGATACCGGTTTTGAACCTGTGAAATTCACGGCTGAAAAAGACGGCGAGGTTTATTTTTGCGGGTGCAAGGCCACCGCCAAGCAACCCATGTGTGACGGCGCACACAACAAACTCTAACTCAGCGCGTGAGCGCGTAGAGCGTGATGGCGGCGGCGGTCGCCACGTTTAGCGTCACAAATTCGTTCTGCATGTCTGTGCCCGGCGCGCCTGTGGGCAGGCGCACCAATTCGGTACAGGTTTCGCGCGTCAAGCGGCGCAAACCCTTGCCTTCTGCGCCCATCACGCAAGCCAGCGGCTGGTTCGTGTCAATCCGGTCAATCGTTCGGCTGCCGCGCTCGTCAAGCCCCAACACCAAAAACCCCGCATCGGCCAGCATGGACAGCGTGCGTGCGAGATTGGCGACGGCGACAATCGGCACGATTTCCAGCGCGCCGGAGGCGGTTTTCGCCAAGGCACCCTCGGCGCGCGGTGAATGGTGGCGGGTCACAATAATGCCGGCCGCGCCAAAAACGGCGGCCGCGCGCAAAATCGCCCCGACATTGCGCGGGTCGACAATCTGGTCAAGCACGATAATGGGCCGCCCAAGCGCCATAATGGTTTCCAGGCTCGTGTCGGGCAGGGGGGTTACATCCGCCACCAGCCCCTGATGCACGGCATCGGGCGGCACGAGGCGCGCCAATTCCTGTGGAGAAAATTGTTCCGGTGTCAGCTTGTGGGCGGTTTTCAGCTGTGAAATGGTCTTGGCGCCATTGGCCGTTGCCCATAGTTTCACCACCTGCCGCTGCGGGTTTTGCAGGGCGGCGCAAACGGCATGCGTGCCATACAACCTCACCGGGGCGTCCGGATTGTCGGACTTGCTGTTTTTTCGCTGATTCTTAGGCTTGCGCTTGGACATGCAAACCCTTATAAGGCTAGCGATATTGTTGTGCAAACATTCGGTCGCGGTCTTCCAATTTTGAAATTTTGAAGGGCGCGAACGGGTGGTTGTGCTTTTTTGCAAGCGCCCGAAATTTGGGCTTAGGAGATGATTTTTTCGATGGAGCCGGCGTTTTGGCCCTGTTTTGCGTAGGGCATCGTTGGCTCGGTTTTCGGACGGAGGGATGCCCGAGTGGCTAAAGGGGACGGGCTGTAAACCCGTTGGCTATGCCTACGTTGGTTCGAATCCAACTCCCTCCACCATCCGAAACTGCCCGACTTGGGATACCGACACGGGTTGGATGCCTAGCCGGGCTGGGTGATTGGGCCAGATGGCAAGAGGCGGGTGTAGCTCAATGGTAGAGCAACAGCCTTCCAAGCTGAAGATGAGGGTTCGATTCCCTTCACCCGCTCCAAGCCTCGGTTTTCATGGGTCATTCTGCCGCTTGTGGCACTGGATGACGAAAGCGACGGCAAGGATTTGAAAGCAAACCGGGCTCCGGCCTGAACTGAAGACAAGATCTGTAAGAAGATAAGGATTGTAAAATGTCGAAAGAGAAATTTGAGCGTAACAAGCCGCATTGCAACATTGGAACGA
>JBMZAX010000002.1:0-180502 GCA_049611805.1 Parvibaculales bacterium
GCGCGCGCGCTTCTGGAAGAGGCGGGATGGAAAATTGACGCCGGCAAGCTAAAGCGCGGGCAAGCACATTTCGAGATGGAGTTTCTGCTCGTTCAACCCGCTTTTGAGCGTATTGTCGCGCCTTATATCCGCAATCTCGAACGCCTCGGCATCACGGCCAGAACCCGCATTATCGACCCCAGCCAATATCAAAACCGCCTGAACAATTATGATTTTGACGCCGTGGTCGCAAGTTTCGGGCAATCGCTGTCGCCCGGCAATGAACAGCGCGATTACTGGTCGAGCCGGTCGGCCGAGACGCCCGGCGGCAAAAACCTGATCGGGATTCGCGATCCGGCGGTCGATACGCTGATCGAAAAGCTGATTTTTGCCGGCTCGCGCAAAGAGCTTGTCGCCGCCACACGCGCCCTCGACCGGGTGCTTTCGGCCAATCATTATGTGGTGCCGCAATGGCACGCGCCGCATGAGCGGCTTGCCTATTGGCGGAAACTGGCCCACCCTGCGCGCATGCCGGGGCTGGCGCTGGGCTTTCCCGATTTGTGGTGGCAGGTCGCCGCGCCGGAACCCGGAAATTGAAACAGGAAACTGAAACAGGAAATTAAAACGCCATGGCCGCCTATATTCTGCGCCGCTTATTGTTGATGATTCCGACGATTTTCGGGATTATGGCGATCAGTTTCGCGATTGTGCAATTTGCGCCCGGTGGCCCGGTCGAGCGGATTATCGCCCAATTGCAGGGCCATGATGCGGGCGCGACGGCGCGCTTTACCTCCGTCAATGACGGGGCCATGGCGACCGCCGGTGCCGATGCCAACAGTTCCTATCGTGGCGCGCAAGGGCTTGACCCCGAATTTATTGCCGAGCTTGAAAAGCAGTTCGGCTTTGACCGGCCCGTGCATGAGCGCTTTGCACGCATGATTTACAATTATGCGCGGTTTGATTTTGGCGAGAGCTATTATCGCGATGTGGCGGTTATCGATTTGATCGCCGAAAAACTGCCCGTCTCGATCACGCTCGGCCTGTGGACGACATTACTGACTTATATGATTTCCATTCCCCTGGGCGTTGCCAAAGCGCGGCGTGACGGCACCGCCTTTGATGTGTGGACCTCCGGCGTCATTATTGTCGGCTACGCGATACCGGGATTTTTGTTCGCCGTGGCGCTGATTGTGTTTTTCGCGGGCGGCAGCTATTTCGACTGGTTCCCTTTGCGCGGGCTGGTCTCGGAAGATTGGGAAAGCCTTGGATTTTGGGGCCGCATTGGCGATTATCTCTGGCACATATTTCTGCCGGTTCTGGCGATGACCATTGGCGGCTTTGCGACGACCTCGTTGTTAACCAAAAACGCGTTTCTGGACGAGATCAGAAAGCAATATGTCATGACCGCGCGCGCCAAGGGGCTGAGCGAGGCCCGCGTGCTTTACGGCCATGTTTTCCGCAATGCAATGCTGATTGTGATTGCCGGATTTCCCGGCGCGTTTATCGGCGCGTTTTTTACCGGCTCACTGCTTATTGAAACGATTTTCTCGCTCGACGGGCTGGGCCTGCTTTCCTATGAGAGCATCATCAACCGCGATTATCCGGTGGTGTTTGCCTCGCTTTATATTTTCGGGCTGGTGGGGCTCGTCGTCACGCTCATCTCCGACCTGACCTATGTGTGGATTGACCCGCGCATTGATTTTGAAGCGCGCGAGGCCGGATAATGCGGCAGGTTTCGCCCCTCAACGCCCGCCGTTGGCGCAATTTCAAGGCCAATCGGCGCGGCTTCATCTCGCTATGGCTGTTTGGCATTTTGTTTTTTGTCACGCTGTTTGCCGAGTTTCTGGCAAATGACAAACCGCTCCTCGTGCTGCATGATGGCGGCGTTTACATGCCGGTTTTCGTGGCCTATCCGGAAACCGATTTTGGCGGCGATTTCGCCACCGAAGCCGATTACCGCGACCCTTATGTCGTCGGGCTGATTGAGGGGTCGGGCGGCACAATGGTCTGGCCGCTTTTGCGCTATAGCTATGACACGATAAATCTCGACCTCACCCAGCCCGCACCGGCACCGCCGAGCCGCGACAATTGGCTGGGCACGGACGACCAGGGCCGCGATGTGCTGGCGCGGCTGATTTACGGTTTCCGCATTTCGGTGCTGTTCGGCCTGAGCCTCACCATATTATCGTCAATCATCGGCGTGCTGGCCGGTGCCGTGCAGGGATATTTCGGCGGCTGGGTCGATCTCGGCCTGCAACGGTTTATCGAAATATGGACATCCGTGCCCTCGCTTTATCTGCTGATTATCATCGCCGCCGTCATCGAGCCGGGCTTTTTCATTCTGCTCGGCATTTTGCTGCTGTTTTCATGGGTGTCGCTGGTCGGCGTGGTGCGGGCGGAATTTTTCCGCGCCCGCAATTTTGAATATGTCGAGGCCGCGCGCGCGCTGGGGGTCGGCACGCTGACCATCATGTTCCGGCATTTGCTGCCCAATGCCATGGTCGCCACGCTGACCTTCATGCCGTTTATTCTGAACGCCTCGATCACGACCCTGACCTCGCTGGATTTTCTGGGTTTCGGCCTGCCGCCGGGCTCGCCCTCATTGGGCGAATTGCTGGCGCAAGGCAAAGCCAATCTGCAAGCGCCGTGGCTGGGCCTGTCCGGCTTTTTCACCATTGCCATCATGCTGTCGCTGTTGATTTTCATCGGCGAAGCCGTGCGTGATGCGTTTGACCCGCGAAAGACACTGGCATGACGGACGCACCGCCCCTGCTTCGGGTTGAAAACCTGCATGTCGGCTTTACAAGCGACGGCAAGGAAACGACCGCCGTGGACGGCGTCTCCTTTGACGTGCCGGAAGGCAAAACGCTGGGGCTGGTCGGCGAAAGCGGGTCGGGCAAATCCGTTTCCGCCCTGTCGGTTCTGGGGCTTCTGCCCTATCCGGCGGCGTTTCACAAGAGCGGGCGCATTTTGTTTGACGGCGACGACATTATGGGCGCCGGCACGCGCGTGCTGCAAAGGCTGCGCGGCAATGATATTTCGATGATTTTTCAGGAGCCGATGAGTTCGCTGAACCCGCTGCATGACATTGAAAAGCAGATATCGGAAATTATCCAACAGCATCGCGGCGTGTCGCGCAAAGCCGCGCGCGATGAGACGTGCGCCCTTCTGGCGCGCGTCGGCATTCCCGACCCCGAAAGCAGGCTTCACGCCCTGCCGCATGAATTGTCCGGCGGCCAGCGCCAGCGGGTGATGATTGCCATGGCGCTTGCCAACCGCCCGCGCCTGCTGATTGCCGATGAGCCGACCACCGCGCTTGATGTGACCATCCAGAAGCAAATTCTCGACCTGTTGCAGGATTTGCAACGCGAAAACGGCATGGCGATTTTGCTGATCACGCATGATTTGGGTGTGGTGCGCAAAATGGCCGACCGGATTTGCGTCATGCAGCAGGGCCAAATCGTTGAAAACGACGAAAGCCATGCGATTTTTGAAAACCCCGCACATGCCTATACAAAAAAACTTATCGCCGCCGAGCCCAGCGGCGCGCCAGAGCCCTTAACGGCCAACCCGCCCAATATTGTGCGCGGCGAAAATGTCAAAGTATGGTTTCCCATCCGCAAGGGTTTATTGGGCGCCACGCAAGACCACGTCAAAGCCGTCAATGAGATTTCGCTGACGGTGGGGCGCGGCGAGACGCTGGGCATTGTCGGGGAAAGCGGGTCGGGCAAAACCACGCTGGGCCGCGCCATGATCGGCCTGCAAAAGGCTGAAGGCGCCATCACCATAAACGGCACCGAGCTGTCCGGAGCATCACCGGCGGCGCGGCGCGCCATGCGCAAACACATGCAGATTGTGTTTCAGGACCCTTATGGGGCCCTCAGCCCACGCTTGCCGGTGGCCGATATTATCGGCGAGGGGCTGGCGATCCATGAACCCGACCTTACGAACGCCGAACGCACAGCGCGCGTGCGCGACATTTTGAAAGATGTCGAGCTTGACCCGGATATTGCCGGTCGCTACCCGCATGAATTTTCCGGCGGCCAGCGCCAGCGCATTGCCATTGCGCGCGCGCTGGTTTTGAACCCCGAATTCATTATTTTGGACGAGCCGACCAGCGCGCTTGACCGCTCGGTACAAGCCCAGATTATCGAGCTGTTGCGGCGGTTGCAGGCCGAGCGCGGCCTGACTTATTTGTTTATCAGCCATGATTTGAAGGTCGTGCGCGCGCTGGCCCATCGCGTGCTCGTCATGCAAAACGGCGTGGCGGTTGAACTGGGCGCGACGCAACAGATTTTTGAAGCGCCGGCCTCGCCCTACACAAAAACCCTGATCGAGGCGGCCTTCGACTAGGCGCAAAACTCACCCCATGCGGCGCATTTGGCGAATCTCACCGGCCGTCTCGCCAATGCGTTTGGTTGCGGGTGCAAAGGGTTCGCTGACCACGCACATATGCGTGGCATTGGCGTGCAACAGCGTATCGGCATCTTGCAAAATACCGACATGGCCTTTCCAGAAAACCAGATCGCCACGGGCCGGAGCGCCGCTCACGGGCGTGCCCAACACGGCTTCCTGCATGTCGCTGTCGCGCGGGCAGGCATGGCCGCACATGGACAGGGAAATTTGCACCAATGCGGAACAGTCAAGACCGAGGCTTTCGCGCCCGCCCCAAAGATAAGGCACACCGATAAAACGTTCCGCAACCTGCACAAAATCACGGGCGTGGGCGGTTTCGACATCAATATGGTCGGCGAAAATATATGACCCGTCTGCCAGCACCGCAAACGCCCCTTCGACCCGCGTGACCCGCACTTGCGCGCCCATGGAAACGGCCATAAGCGGGCGCGACTTAATATCCGGATCGGTGTAGATGAAACTGCGCAAAGCCGTGACGCGATGGGTGGTCGCAATATCCAATCCCAAATCTTCGGCCAGCACATAGCCGACATAATCATCGCTTTGGGCCTGCCCCCATACCCAGGGCCCGCGCTCTTCATAAACGCGGAATTTTTCGCCCAGCAGAAGTTGTGTGTCCATCATCGCGCCATGGGCCGGGGCGCGCCGCAATGCGGTAACCGGCGCAACCACGGCGCGGTCATGGCCGCGCGCATAGGCAGGCGCGTCAATCTCGCCGCGCAAATGCTCGGCCGCCAAATCGTCACGCCACGGATTGACCCGCGGGTCGGGCTTGATCCGCGGTTCTGACGGGTCAGCCATAGGTTTCTTCCAGATAATGATAGATCGCCCGCAGGCTCTGCGCCTCACCGCCGACAGGCCGGCCGGCGCGCGATTTGATATTCCACGCATAAACATCGCAATGCATCCAGCATGCGGTGTTTTCCACAAAGCGCGACAAGAACAGCGCCGCAGTTATTGAGCCGGCCATGGGCGAGCTTGAAATATGGTTTACATCGGCAATCTGACTGTCCAGCCAGCCGTCATAGCCGGCCCAAAGCGGCAAACGCCACATCGGGTCGGCGCATTGCGCCCCGGCTTTTGCAATGTGCTCGGCCAGCGCGTCATCATGGGTGTAAAACGGCACGACTTCGGGGCCCATCGCCACCCGCGCGGCACCGGTCAGCGTGGCAAAATCAATCATCAAATCGGGCGTCTCGGCATCGGCCAGGCTCAACATATCTGCCAGCACCAGACGCCCCTCGGCATCGGTATTGCCAATTTCGACACTCAGCCCCTTATGGCTTTGCAGCACGTCACCGGGCCGGAAAGCATCCGGGCCAATGGCGTTTTCCACCGCGCCGACAAGCAGACGCAGGCGCACCGGCAAACCGGCCGCCATCACCGCACCGGCCAGTGCCATGGCAATCGCCGCCCCGCCCATATCTTTTTTCATCAGCGCCATATAATTGCCGGGCTTCAAATTCAGCCCGCCCGTGTCAAAACACACGCCCTTGCCGATCAGCGTTATTTTCGGCGCATCCGCCGCGCCCCATGTCAGGTCGAGCAGGCGCGGGGCTTCGACAGCCGCGCGGCCAACCGCATGGATCATCGGGAAATTATTTTCCAACAGCGCATCGCCCGTCGTCACGGCGAGGTCGGCATTATGGCTCTCGGCAAGCCGGCGCATTTCGCTTTCCATGGCGACCGGCCCCATATCGGCCGCCGGCGTGTTGATGAGGTCGCGTGCGAGATAAACCGCCTCGTTCAGCCGGTCCGTGCGGTCAAGCTCGGTGTCTGAGGGCACAACAAGGCGCGGCAGGTCGGTCTCGGCTTTTGACCGGCTGCGATAGCGGTCAAATTTATACAAGCCCAGCGCCCAGGCCAGCGGTGCAAATTCGCAAATCCCTTCGGGCGTGGTTTCGGCCAGCCGATAATCACCCGCCGGCAATTTTCCGGGCAATGCGGCAATGGCGAGCGGGTCGGGCGTGTCGCCCAGTCCGAGCAAAATGCCCGCCAGACCGCCCGCGCCGTCCGGCATCATGGCGAATTGTCCTGACTTGGCGGAAAAATTTGCGGTTTCGGCCCATGCCAGCATCGGGCCTGAATGGGCTTGTTTCCAATCGGCGAATAATTCCGGCGTCAACGCCCAGATACAGCAGGCAGGCTTACCCTTGTCCAAAACATACAAATCTGCCGATGACGGCTTGGTCATGCGCGAAAAATCCCGATTGTTAAACGTCCAGCCTAAACAGCCGTTAGCCCGTGATCAATCACAAGCTCGGTACCGCTCATATAGGAAGAAGCGTCAGAGGCCAGAAATACCACGCCACGCGCAATCTCATCCGGCTGGCCCACGCGTCCACCCGGCACCACCGCATCGGTGAAAGCTTCAATATTAACGCGATTGGCACCTTCAACCATTAAGTCGGGTTGGGCTTCGGCTATGCCCGAAATTTCTTTGCCCCAAATATCCGTATCGATAATGCCGGGATGCACGGAATTGACGCGAATATTTGTCCCGCCCGCCGCGCATTCAAGGGCGACGGCTTTGGAGAAAAGGCGCACACCGCCCTTGGTCGCGCAATATCCGGCCAGCCCGGCGGCCCCGGTCAGGCCGGCAACAGAGGAAATATTTATGATCGACCCGCCGCCGCTTTGCGTCATCAGCGGAATGGCATGTTTGGTGCCCAGAAAAACCCCGTCCAGATTGATTGCATTTTGGCGTTGCCAGTCGGCAAGGCTCATTTCGGTCACCGCGACGCCAATGGCAATACCGGCATTATTGACCAGAACATTGAGACCACCCTCTTCATCTGCAATGCCGGCAATAACATTTTCCCACACGCCTTCATCCGTCACATCCTGGCCGAGCGCGCGCGCCTTGCCGCCATTTTTGGCAATCAGCGCCGCTGTGTCCTTCGCTGTGCCGGCGTCAATATCGGTGACGACCACCGTCGCGCCGGCCTCGGCAAGTGCCACGGAACACGCGCGGCCAATGCCGGTTCCGGCGCCGGTGACGAGTGCTATTTTTCCGCTACAATCGTTCAGCATATCAGTCGCTAATGCGAACCTTCATCTCGGTGTAGCCTTTCACAAAAGACGACAGCGAGCGTGTCGGTTCTCCCACCACTTCGATTTTCTTGAACCGCTTCAGCATTTCCTGCCACAGGATTTGCAATTGCAGTTCCGCCAGACGATTGCCATAGCAGCGGTGAATGCCGAAGCCGAATGAAATATGATTGCGCGCATTGGGGCGATCGACAATCAAATCGTTCGGACGCTCAAACTTGCGCTCGTCACGATTGCCCGACGCATACCACATGGCGACCTTGTCGCCTTTTTTGATGGTCTTGCCGTGCATTTCATAATCTTCCAGAGCCGTGCGGCGCATATAGGCCAGCGGCGTCTGCCAGCGGATGATTTCAGCCACCGCATTGGGCACCAGATCATGGTCGTTTTTCAGCTTGTCCCATTCCGACGGGAAAAGATTGGTTGCAAAAATACTGGCCGACATGGAATTGCGGGTTGTGTCATTGCCACCGACAATGAGCAGGATGAGATTACCGAGATATTCCAGCGGGTCCATATTGCGGGTTTCCTCGCCATGCGCGAGCATTGAAATCAGGTCGAAATTGGGTTCCGCATTTACCCGCTCATTCCACAGATTGGTGAAATATTCGAGGCATTCGAAAAGCTCGGCGCGGCGCGCTTCTTCGCTTTCAATAATGCCCGTCTCTGGGCCTGCCGTGGCAATATCCGACCAGCGTGTCAGCTTGCGGCGTTCTTCAAACGGGAAATCGAACAGGGTTGCCAGCATCATGGTCGTCAGTTCGATCGAGACCGTATCAACCCAGTCAAACTCTTCATTAATGGGCAGGCTGTCCAGCACCATGCAGGTGCGCTCGCGAATCAGGCCCGACATGCGTTGCAGGTTTTGCGGTGAGACCACCGGCGCGACGGTTTTGCGCTGAATGTCATGCTTGGGCTGGTCCATGGCAATGAACATGGGCAATGTGAAGTCGTCATCGGGGTCGGGCAGCACGATAATCGGCTCCGACGAGAACACCTTATGATTGGTGTCGATCGCCATAATGTCGTCATAGCGCGTTACCGACCAGTAAGAGCCGACACCTCTGTTTGCGTCCAGACGGTGCGGGTTTTCCCACGCTTTCGGGCAATAATGCAGAGGGTCTTCATTGCGAAGCCGCTCAAATATCGGCCAATATTCTTCGTTCGGCCAGAGATGCGGATTGGATACATCCAGTTCGTCAAGCGGGGTCGAATAGGCGTAGTCTTCCGCGGCGGTTGTGGTTTGTTTGATTGCTTCGCTCATCATGCGGCTCCTGTGCACATCAAATGAAAATATGACGCCCTCGTCATTTCCCCAAGCGTAGCAATGCCCGTGCCTCGGATGCAAGCCTTTTGACGCCCGAAATTGCCGCGTGGGGTGAATTCCCCGTGACTTGTCGCCCAATACTTGTCGGCCACCACTTGTGACTTGGGCGAACCTCGCCTAGGGTGAAGCTCTGCACAGGGGTCCGGCGGCAGCCGGTGAGATGATACCCTTCGCACCTGTTTACGGATCATGCCGCTGCAGGGAGTGCCGGAAGTTTCACCCCGCACTTGTCTGTTCGGCCCCTTACCGCCCCAAACGGGCGGAGCCAGTTAAGCCCAAACGGGCGGAGCCAATAGAGCCCATATGGGCGGAGGAACAGCCAATGTCGCAAACCAAATCCCGCGAAGCTTTTTCGGCGAAAGACGCCCGTGTCGATGCCCATTCGGTTGCACCGCTGCCCAATAGCGAGAAAATTTATGTGAGCGGTACGCGCGCGGATATTCGCGTGCCGATGCGCAAAATCAACCAGACCGTCACCCCGACCGATATGGGCGGTGAAGAAAACCCGCCAATATTCGTTTACGACACATCCGGCCCCTATACCGACCCCAAGGCCGAGATCGACATCCGCAAAGGATTGCCCGCACTGCGCGGCGATTGGATTGGCGCGCGCGATGACACCGAATTGCTGGACGGGCCGACGAGCGATTATGGCAAAGCGCGGCTGGAAGACGAAAATTTGCGCGCCTTGCGCTTTGACCTGCACCGCACGCCGCGCCGCGCCAAGCCCGGCCGAAATGTGAGCCAGATGCATTATGCCCGCAAAGGCATCATCACGCCGGAGATGGAGTTTGTCGCCATTCGCGAGAACCAGAACCGCGCCGCCTATCTGGAAAGCCTGGCGGCGACCGGCGAACGCGGCGCGCGCATGGCGGCGATGATGACGCGCCAACATGCGGGCGACAGTTTCGGGGCGGCGCTGCCGGATGAAATTACGCCGGAATTTGTGCGCGATGAAGTGGCGCGCGGGCGTGCCATTATTCCCGCCAATATCAACCATCCCGAAAGCGAACCGATGATTATCGGCCGCAATTTTCTGGTCAAAATCAACGGCAATATCGGCAATTCGGCGGTTTCTTCCTCGATCGGCGAAGAAGTTGACAAAATGACATGGGGCATTCGCTGGGGTGCCGACACGATTATGGATCTGTCGACCGGCAAGCATATTCACGAAACGCGCGAATGGATTATCCGCAATGCGCCGGTGCCGGTGGGCACGGTGCCGATTTATCAGGCGCTTGAAAAAGTCGACGGCAAGGCCGAAGAACTTACCTGGGATATTTTCCGCGACACGCTCATCGAGCAGGCCGAACAGGGGGTGGATTATTTCACCATCCATGCCGGCGTGCTGTTGCGCTATGTGCCGCTGACGGCGGAACGCATGACCGGCATTGTCTCGCGCGGCGGGTCGATTATGGCGAAATGGTGCCTGTCGCACCATAGCGAGAGTTTTCTCTATACGCATTTTGAAGAAATTTGCGAAATCATGAAGGCCTATGACGTGTCGTTTTCGCTGGGCGACGGCTTGCGCCCCGGCTCGGTGTGGGACGCCAATGACAAGGCACAATTGGGCGAATTGGAGACATTGGGCGAGCTGACGCAAATCGCATGGAAACATGATGTGCAGGTGATGATTGAGGGACCGGGCCATGTGCCGATGCAACTCATCAAGGAAAATATGGACAAGCAGTTGGACTGGTGCGACGAGGCCCCCTTCTACACGCTGGGGCCGCTGACCACCGATATTGCGCCGGGCTATGACCACATCACCTCGGCAATCGGTGCCGCGCAAATCGGCTGGTACGGCACGGCCATGCTCTGCTATGTGACGCCGAAAGAACATCTCGGCCTGCCCAATAAGCAAGACGTCAAAGACGGCATCATCACCTATAGGCTGGCCGCCCATGCCGCCGACCTCGCCAAGGGGCATCCGGGCGCGCAAATCCGCGACAATGCGCTGTCAAAGGCGCGCTTCGAGTTTCGCTGGGAAGACCAGTTCAACCTCGCGCTCGACCCCGACACGGCGCGCGCATATCACGATGAAACCCTGCCCAAGCAATCCATGAAAGTGGCGCATTTCTGCTCGATGTGCGGGCCGCATTTCTGCTCGATGAAAATCACGCAAGACGTGCGCGACTATGCCGCCAAGCTGAACATGGACCCCGAAGAGGCGCTGAAAGCGGGCATGGCGGAAAAATCCACCGAGTTCCGCATTGGCGGCGCGCAAGTTTATAAGAAAGTGTGAGGGGGCTTCGGGGCGTGCGGTTCCGTTTTTTCTTTCTAAAGAAACTTCGCAAGTGAATTTTCTGTCGCCCAAGTTGCTTCCCATTCAGCCTCATTACTCTCCCCTGCTTTCGGTGAGGGGTGTATGAGCACCTCATCGGGAACAAAACCTTCATAAAACTTTGAAAAGTATCTATTGGTACGTTTGCCCAAAACAATCACTTGTTTGGCTCTTTGTACCAATTCGAGGTTAAACATCTTGGCAAGTGCCACTGCTTCTTCAATTTCTTCGACGGTTAGCGAGTTCAGTCGCCTATGGCTTATATTTACAAAGCAGATGCCTCTGGAATCGAGCAAATCATGAAACAGAACCGTCGGATTCTTATAATCACGACGGACCATTTCTTCGGTCAATCCCAGTGATTTTATGACCGTGCCGCCACTACACCCTGCCTGAAACAACTCATAGTGGGAATTTTTGCAGAATGCCACACCATTACCGCCTTTGGGATAAGGGTCTTGACCGACTATTAGAACCTTGATTTCGCTCAAATTTTTGGCATCGGCATAATATTTTTCAGCAAAGGCACCCCATCCGTCAGAGACGCCCTCTAGCGTGGTTTCAATATCGGGTTTGGCGTCTGGACTTGCTACAGAACCGCTGTTTTTCTGAGAGTTGATGCCTAATGCCTTGGCAATATGCTGTAAATTCGCATCATTTATGTGAGTTTCGCCACTGGTAATTTCGCCCAATATTCTGACAACATTGGACAGGTCGCAAATGTTGAACCATTTCGACACTCCATGACCCAAGGTTAATGCAAGATTGTTGGTGTCGCATTCAATCTTTTCATGGAATAGAACTAGGGCGTTTATATGGCCGAGATTCACCCAGTCGGCATAATTTTCTGGCAAGTGGGTTTTCAATTTATCCAATAATGCGAATTTATAATTATGCAGTTGTCTGTAAGGGTTGACTCTGCCTTCGTTGATAGTAGCAACACGATTATTTTTGGTAATCTTCCAAGGAGCGTTTTCCGATATTTCCAGTGCGCCGCCATAATTTTTGAAGTCAACGACAATAATGGCATCGTCTTTGATAATTATAGCATCCAACTCTTTGCCGCTTACGAATATATTACCGATCATAAACAGCCTTTCGTTTGATGATTGGAAGTTTTTCTCCAGTATCTCAACGAACCTATTCCAAAAACTATTTTCGTGTGGCGTTGAAAACTGGGCCTCCAAATGGCACTCAAACGCCATAATATTTTGCCAATTCATCAATCGGATAGATAAAAACGTTGTTGAATTCGCCAAAATCAGGGATGCACGAGTGAATGTCTCCCAGCGCTTGCACGGCCAATTCTTTGCCTTCTTTTCCGTTTTCCCCGTTATTATTGGGTTCTATGTCATACTTCTTTTTAAACGCCCATATCGACAAATACTCTTTGTCGTTAATTTTATAGTGACCGTTATTTACATATTCTGGGCTATTTTTGTCATATTGCGCCATCGTCTCCCCGCGTCTCGCGTCTTGTTATTGTTAACCGAAGCCTAGCCACCGTGCGGGTCTAGTTCAAGCCCATATCGACTTCCAGATGCGAGATGGCGTTGACGAAATTATTCGGCGCATGGCGCTGATTGCCCGTCCACGCAATGTTTGGAAAGCGGTCGAGAATGCGCCGATAGGCGGTTTCCAGCTGCATATTGGCAATGCGCTGGCCGAGGCAGACATGCGGGCCGGTGCCGAAAGCAAGATGGTCGTCGACATTATTGCGGTGCATGTCCATGCGGTCGGGGTCGACAAACACATCCGGGTCGCGATTGGCCGCGCCGTAATACATGACGACTTTTTCACCGGGCATGATTTGCTGGCCGGAAAACTCGGCTTCGGCCAGCGCGGTGCGGCGCATATACATAACCGGCGACACCAGCCGCAGGGCTTCGGGCACCATTTTCGGCACCAGATTCGGGTCGTCCAGCAGCATTTGCTTCTGGTCTTGAAATTGGGTCAACAGCCGCATTGTGCCCGACAGTGAATTGCGGGTCGTGTCATTGCCGGCAAAAATAATCAACAGCCATGAGCCGTCGAGATAGGACTGGTTCATCGGCTCGCCGTCAACTTCCGTGGTGGCGATGACGGTGAGCAAATCGTCGCGCGGATTGCGGCGGCGGTCTTCCAGCACTTTCTGGCCGTAGCGGAACATTTGCCGGATATTCCAGAGAAATTTCATGATGAAAAGCGGCGTTACTTTGGCGTCGGGGTCGGTGATGATGTATTGGGCAATTTCCAGATAATGCATCCAGCGTACGATTTTCGGACGGTCTTTTTCGTCAATGCCCAGCATTTCGCACAAAGTGTACATGGGCAGCCATTCGGAAAAATTCGTCACCAGATCGACCTTGCCGTCATTTTTGCGCGCCTTGGCCTCCATATCGTCGAGGAGACGGTCGACTTCCTTTTCGACGCTCAATTGCAGGCGCGCGATATAATCGGGTGTGAAAAACGGCCGATGCGCCATGCGCAACGGAATGTGGAAGGGCTGGTCCAAATTGATCATGGAGTTCAGCGCCGCCGCGCGCAGGCGTTCGGGGCCCGCCGCTTTTTCGCTATAGCCCATCAAAATGCCGCCCGTGCCGGAAGAAAATGTCTTGGCGTCAAGGTCGCATTTTTTGACATCCTCATGGCGCGTCAGCGACCAGAAACCGGCCACATCTATATCCGCCGGCGGCTGCCACCAGGCGACCGGCGCCTGGGCGCGCAATTTGTGAAACCACTCATAAGGCTGGCCGTGCTCTGCAAAAGCCATCAAATCCATCAGGTCAAAGCCTTCCGGCGTCTGATATTTGATATGCGGCGGGCGGTAATTATTGTCTTCCGGCTCAATAATGTCGGAAAGCGTTTGCATGGGGGATCTCCGTCAAATTCAATGTGAGGAAGATATAAAACCCGAACCGGTCACATCAAGTTGAAAAAATGCCGCGCCCGGGCTTTAAAGCGCCGCCCAGCCAAGCCCGCCAACGGCCAGCAGCAAATAGGCACCGGGCAATGAGATGAGGTTTTTATGCCCCGTTAGATAAAGCCCGATAAAAACCCCGGCGCCCAAAAAGCTCATCACAATAATCGGCACCGCAATGAGCGCCGCATCCGGATTATTGGCGACGTAGAAGAGCGTCAACGCGCTCACCAGAAGTTGCACACTAAACGCATCCCACGAAACGGCGGAAAGCGACTTTGTTATGTCCTCCATCTCCGACGCATTGATATTGCCGAGATATATTTTGCGCCCCCAAATCCCGTGGATAATCGTGGCCGCCAAAGCCACGCCCGCCGCACTCATCCAAAGCCAGTAAGTCATGAAAATCTCCCTTTTCGTCAGTCTATGCGCAAGCGGCGACGCGGCACAAGCGCGGGTTTTGCTTGAACCTGCGCGCCAGAGTTTTATAAAACTGTTTGTCTCGAGACGCAGAGGTGCCGGACGCTATAAGCGCTTGGTGAGCCGGGGGCGAACCCCAGCGCGCCTTGCGCCAGAGTGTTCGAAATCTCTCAACGAGACGGAGAGGTGCCGGAGTGGTTGAACGGGGCGGTCTCGAAAACCGTTGTGCGCGCAAGCGTACCGAGGGTTCGAATCCCTCTCTCTCCGCCACCGGCCTTTGCAACAAAACAGAACAACCCCACAATGATAGACTTTGCCGGACAGTGAGCTATCCTGAGCGGACAGTTCATAATAACGGGCCTTGATATTATCGGCCCGGAAACGGGGGGACGTTATGACATTATTGGTTTTGGGCAGCATTCTTTTTCTGGCCAGTCACATGATTTCCGCATTTGGGCTTCGCGCCAGAGTGGAAGCCATTGGCGGCCACCATGCCTATATGGGGCTGGTTACTGTTTTGTCGGTCATCAGCCTGACACTCATTGTTATGGGATATCAGCAAACAAGCTATCAGCAGGTCTGGATGCCTTTGCCGGCGTCATCCGCATTGGCGAATTATCTTATGCCGATTGCGACCATATTGATTGTCGCGGGCAATATTCCCGGCAATATCGGGCGACACATCAAGCATCCCATGTTGACGGGTATTGCCGTTTGGGCGTTTTTGCACCTGCTGGCAAATGGCGATCTGTCTTCGACCATCATCTTTATTACTTTCGGCGGCTATGCAATATACAGGCGCATGACCCTGCAACCGCAAGCCGCTGAGAGCAAACCGATTTACTGGGATGGTCTGGCCATAGCCCTTGGCTTATTGGTCTATGGGTTGTTCTATCGCTTCCATGAGGCCCTGAGCGGGGTTGGACTTTCATAAGGTAAACAGTGATGCGCGCGCTTCTGGTTGAAGAGCTTCTGCCCGAATTTGGCGGCTGCCGCCTGGCCGAGGGGCTTGACGCGCCTGTGCCGCGCGCGGGCGAGGTGCAGGTTAAAATCCGTGCCGCCGCGCTGGGCTTTCCCGATTTGCTGATGACCCATGGCGGCTATCAGCACAAGCCCGAATTGCCGTTCACGCCGGGCACCGAAATGGCAGGTGAGGTGACGGCGCTGGGCGAAAATGTAACGGATTTCAAAATCGGAGACGCTGTTGTCGGCGGCAGCTTGGGCGGCGGGCTGGCCGAAACGGGGGTGTTTCCCGCAGCCGGTTTGCGCGCCGTGCCGGAGCGCATGAGTTTTGCCACCGCCGCCGCCACCGGCTCGGCCTATCTGACGGCCTATGTGTCGCTGGTGTGTCGCGGCCATGTGCAGCCAGGCGAATGGGTGCTGGTGCATGGCGCGGCGGGCGGCGTGGGGCTGGCCGCGGTCGATCTGGCAAAGCATTTGGGCGCGCGCGTCATTGCCGTGGCCTCAACGGCTGAAAAACGCCGCGCCATCGAAACCCATTATGGGCCCGATGTGGTGCTGGACCCGGAAGGCGGGTTTCGCGAAGCGGTGAAGGAAATTACCGGCGGCGGCGCAGACGTTATTTATGACCCCGTGGGCGGCGATATTTTCGACGAAAGCGTGCGCTGCATTGCGTGGGGCGGCCGCCTGCTTGTCGTCGGTTTTGCCTCCGGGCGCATTCCCAATATTCCGGTCAACATGCCGCTTATTAAGGGTTTTTCGGTTGTCGGCGTGCGCGCGGGCGAATATGGCCGCCGCGACCCCGATGCCGGACGCGACAATCTGGAAACCGTTTGGGAACTGGCCGCAAGCGGCGCCATAAAGCCTTATGTGCATGCCGAATTGCCGCTGTCGGAGTGGCGCACGGCATTTGCCATGATGGAAGACCGCGCGCTGGTGGGGCGCGTGATTGTCAATCCGAACGCGTGAACCACCGGCCGAACGCGCGCGCCAAAACAGTAATGTTTTAACTCAATTGACCAAATCCAATGATCACGTTACCAACATAAGGCAAACAGGCGTTTACAGATGCATATTTTAACAGTCTCGCTGGACTATCCGCCGACCGCCGGCGGCATTTCCGCCCATGTATTTGAGCTTTGCCAAGCGCTTGTCGCTCTGGGCCACGAGACAACCGTGCTGACCAAAAAACTGCCGCATTTGACCGAAGCCGAACAAAGCGTTGACGGCGTCCGTCTCGTGCCCCTGCCACCACGCCGCTTCGGGCCCCTATACGGACGCACGATCAACAAAATGATCGATCGCGCAGTGGCAAGCTATCAACCCGACATCATCCACATTCACGGCATGCGCCCGCTCGAATTTTTGCGGCCGAAACCCGTGCCGATTGTTTACACCAATCACACATCGGGCTTTTTGAAACGGTTGCAAAAAGGCGGTTATCGCATTACCCGCATGAAGCGGTTATTCGCACCATTGGATTTGTTTCTGGCACCCAGCGAAGAATTGCTCGACATCCCTTTTGACATAAGCGCGCCCAAAAGCTTCATATCCAACGGCATCGTGCCCGACCGGTTTGTGCCCGATCCGGCGACGCGCGCGCGTTTGCGGAAAGAATTTGGGCTGAACGAGACCGACAAGCTGGCCATCGTCACGCGGCGTATGGTGGAGAAAAACGGGCTCATCCATTTGGCCGAGGCCATGGCGCATGTCACCAACCCGGATTTGAAGCTCTTATTTATCGGCGACGGGCCGGAGCATGCGGGCGTGCAGGCCGCGCTTGAGAGACATTTTTCCGGACGCTATTTCATGCTGGGCGCCATGCAGCACAGCGAAATTGTGCCCTATTACAGTGCCGCCGACCTGTCGATTTTGCCATCACTTATGGAAGCCACCAGCATTAGCTGTCTGGAGGCCATGGCCGCATCTCTGCCGATTATTTGCACCAATGTCGGCGGCCTGCCCTTTCTGGTGCAAGAAGGGGTAAACGGATATCTGGCCGAGCCCGCATCACCCGCCGCGCTTGCGGCATGTCTGGAAAAATTGCTCGCCGGCGACCCGGCACCGATGGGCGCCGCTTCGCGCCGCCTGGTGGACGCAAAATTTTCGTGGGCGGAAATTGCCAAACAAACCGTTGAAGCCTACACACAGGTGCTATGAAAAAAATTCTCATCGTATTCGGCACGCGCCCCGAAGCCATTAAAATGGCTCCGCTGGTTAAAGCCTTTCAGAAGCGGGCAGATATTTTTGAAACTAGGGTCTGTGTTACCGCGCAGCATCGCGGCATGCTCGATCAGGTGCTGGATTTGTTTGGTCTGAAACCCGATCACGACCTTGACCTCATGCAACCGGGGCAAAACCTGACCGAACTGACAATGCGCGTGCTGAGCGGCATGGCAGACGTGCTGGCCGCCGAGCAGCCGGATCTGGTATTTGTGCACGGCGATACAACCACATCGAGCGCAACGGCGTTGGCCAGTTTCTACGCCCGGACACCTGTCGCGCATGTCGAAGCCGGCTTGCGCACGCATAATTTGGACTCGCCCTGGCCTGAAGAAGCCAACCGGCAAATTACCGGACGTTTGACGCAATGGCATTTCGCGCCTACCGAGACGGCACGCCAAAATTTGCGCGCCGAGAATATTGGTGACGAGCAAATTTGTGTCACCGGCAATACCGTCATCGACGCATTGTTCATGGTGCGTGATGCCATTACCGCCGATCCGAGCCGTGAGGAGAGCTTGCGTGTCGCCCTGACAAGCAAGGGATATGCTTTCGACGATACCAAGAAGCTGATTTTGGTGACCGCGCACAGGCGCGAGAATTTTGGCGACGGATTTCAAAATATTTGCGCGGCATTGGACGAGATTGCCGCCGCGCGTCCCGATTGTGATATTGTCTACCCCGTGCATCTCAACCCAAATGTTGAAAAGCCCGTGCGCGCGGCCCTTGGTGGACGCAGCAACATACATCTCATCGCGCCGCTTGAATATGAGCCGTTTATCTGGCTCATGGATAAATCCCATCTGGTGTTGACCGACAGTGGCGGTATTCAGGAAGAAGCACCCGCTCTCGGCAAGCCTGTGCTTGTGATGCGCAACACCACCGAACGCCCCGAAGCGGTGGAGGCCGGCACGGTCAAACTCGTCGGCACGGATCGCGCTTTAATCAGCAGCGAGACATTGAAACTACTTTCGGATGAGACACTCTACCGCCAAATGAGCCGCGCCCATAATCCCTATGGTGACGGGCAGGCTTGTGCACGTATTATTAGTTTCATGGAAAACCGCCCGGACGGGCAGTCGGAGGCAATTGAGTAAAACATGTTCAGACAAGCCAGCTTCCCAATTCTACTCCTCAGTGGCCCGGCCCTCGCTTTTGCGATAAAGGGGTTTGCCCCGATTCTGGCCCTTGCCGGTTTGGCGGCGATTTTGGCCCTGTTGGTGCAACGGTCGTTTCACGGACGCGCGCTGCGCGCGACCTGGCGCGACCTGCCGGCTGTTTTGGTGGCGGCATTTGCTTATGTGCTGGCATCGGCGGTTTGGGGTATCTCGGAGCGCGCTGTCGATACCGGCATTCGGCTAATGCTGGTGGTCAGCTTCACCTGCGCCGTAATTGTTGTATTTAACAATTTGTCGGATGAGCAAAAAATGCGCTGGGCCCGCCGGTTGCGACTATCTTTTGGGCTCGGTATTTTCGCGGCCCTAATCATCGGGCCGTATAACGCATATTGGCCCGGTGCCGTTGACTTTATGGGCACATATTTCGAATTGCTGCGGCAGGTGAATAATTCGCTTACCATCCTGCCGGCGTTTTTGTTCATTTTGCTTGGCTCTTGGCAAAAGCAGCGCATCTGGTTGCAAGTGTTGATCATCGTCATCACTTGCGGTGTTACTTTTATATCGGAAAGCCAAACCTCTTTTCTCGCCATGGTTTTGGCCCTCATTGCTTTCGGGCTGGCAAAAATATCTGTCCCGCTGTGCCGACACCTCATATTTGCCAGTCTCGCCGTGTGCACATTGGCGTCACCTTTGATTTTCAGCGCAGCCTATCAGGGCAAATGGGTGGCAAATTATGCACCGCCAACTCTCGCCGAGCGGGGCGCAGGGGAGGTTCGAGAATGGATTTACCATGTCTATGCGGAAGAGGCTGCGAACAAACCCCTGTTTGGGCATGGTATAAACGGCACCAAGGATTTCAAACCGGCTGATCTTGAGGCCTATATTGCACAAACAAGTGACGCCCCGGACCTGCAAAACATTCTGCGCAATGATACCCAAAGTGGCGCTGTCGCGGCGCATGCGCATAATTTGTTTTTGCAGCTCATCTTCGAGTTCGGCTATGTCGGCGCTTTGCTTGTTTTGGCCGCTGTGTGGCGGTTTTTTGCATGGCTGGATGATTATGCAGACGCGCATCAAGCGCCCTATTATTGCGCTTCAATCGCGGCGTGTCTGGCAACTGTTCTGTTCGGCCTGACGCTGTGGCATAGCTGGTTTATGGCCGCGATTGCCTGTCTGGTGATATTTACCCATATGTGCGCCGCATATGGGCGCCGCGCAGCGTAAACGGGCTTTAATCAAACCCGCGAAATCCGCCCCTTTGCCCCTTGACTTGAAGGGCTTTCATTGTATATTCGCGGCTCATGCGCGGTGGACGTGTTCCCCCGTGGCACTTGATATTCGATGTGACGATATTTGGATTGGAATCGGGCGATGTACGCAGTGATTCGCACAGGCGGAAAACAATATCGCGTCAGCAAAGACGACGTGATTGAGATTGAGCGCCTTGAAGGTAAAGTCGGCGACAAGGTCAAGTTCGACGAAGTATTGCTGCTGGGCGAAGACGGCAAGGCACCGAAAATCGGTGCGCCGACCGTGAGCGGCGCAAGCGTTGTGGCCGAAGTGGTTGAGCAAACCCGCGCCGACAAGGTGACGGTGATTAAATTCAAGCGCCGCAAAAATTATCACCGCACGAAAGGCCATCGCCAGCATCACACGGTTTTGAAAATTACCGATATTGCGGCGAAAGCGGCGACCAAAGCAAAGGCAAAGGCAAAAGCTGCCGAGGCCGAAACGGAAGATAAAAGCGAGGAGTAGAACTCATGGCTCATAAAAAGGCAGGCGGTTCTTCACGCAATGGTCGCGATAGCGCGGGCCGGCGGCTTGGCGTCAAGAAATTCGGCGGCGAGCATGTAATCCCCGGCAATATCATCATTCGCCAGCGCGGCACGAAATGGCATCCGGGCGACAATGTCGGCATTGGCAAAGACCACACGATTTTTGCCATTGTCGAAGGCAATGTCGCATTTTCCGAGAAAAAAGGCGGCCGGACGGTCGTCTCGGTTCTGCCGGCAGCAGAAGCAGCCGAATAACGAAACCCTGTGGCCCGCAGGGGCATTTTCAGGCAAATGGGAGATGGGCGACCATCTCCTTTTTTATTTGGCTTTTTATTTGGGCGTGTATCAGCGCGGTGCGGGGCATCGGCTTTTTGCTTCCAACAGTTAAGATAAAACACTAGATTCAGGATGTTATCGGGTTTTCCGGATCGGCACAGGACGACGCACCGACATGAAATTTCTTGATCAGGCAAAAGTCTATATCCGTTCAGGCGACGGCGGCGCGGGCTGTGTCAGCTTTCGGCGCGAAAAATATGTCGAATTTGGCGGGCCCGATGGCGGCGATGGCGGCAGCGGCGGCGATGTGATTGCCGAATGCGTCGACGGGCTGAACACGCTGATCGACTATCGCTATCAGCAACATTTCAAAGCCGGCACCGGCACGCATGGCATGGGGCGCAACCGCACCGGTGCCGACGGTGCCGACAAGATTTTGCGCGTGCCCGTCGGCACGCAAATTTTCGCCGAAGACAATGAAACCCTGCTTGCCGATCTGACCGAAATTGGCCAGCGCATTGTGCTGGCACGCGGTGGCAATGGCGGGTTTGGCAATGCCCGTTTCAAAGGGCCGGTCAATCGCGCGCCGCGCCACGCCAATCCGGGGCTTGAAGGGCGCGATGCGTGGCTCTGGTTGCGGCTGAAGCTGATTGCCGATATCGGCCTTTTGGGATTGCCCAATGCGGGCAAATCGACCCTGCTTGCCAGCGTCAGCCGCGCGCGCCCGAAAATTGCCGATTATCCGTTCACCACCCTGCACCCCAATCTGGGTGTTGTCGGGGCCCGCGGGCACGAATTTGTCATGGCCGATATTCCGGGCCTCATCGCCGGTGCCAGCGACGGCGCCGGTTTGGGCCACAGATTTCTGGGCCATGTCGAACGCTGCACCGCGCTGTTGCATCTGGTGGACGCAACCCAAGACGACATTGCCGCCGATTATCGCACCATCCGCCATGAGCTGGCCGCTTGCAGCGCCGATCTGGCCGGACGCCGCGAGGTGATCGCCCTGACGAAATGCGATGCGCTGGATGACAAAATGCGCGAAAAAAAACGCCATCAGCTGGAAAACGAGACCGGCATCGCGCCGGTTCTGATTTCTGCCGTCAGCGGCGAAAATATCGACCAATTATGCGATATTTTGCTCGATTGCGTGCGCGCCGGAGAGGGCGGAACGCCCACAAAAGCGGTAGGTTCGGGCATGCAACAATCTGCGGGCTGGCACCCGCTCGAAAGAGGCTAGCGGCCATGCAAAATGAGATAAATGCCGCAAAACGCGTGGTCATCAAGGTCGGGTCTTCACTGCTTATTCGCAATGGCGCGCTCGACACGCAATGGCTGACCGGGCTGGCCGAAGAGATTAAAACCGCCAGCGCGCGCGGCCAGCAAATAATGGTCGTGACCTCCGGCGCGGTGGCGCTTGGCAGTGCCGCGGCGGGCCTCGACCGCCAGACACTGACATTGGAGCAAAGCCAGGCGGCCGCGGCAATCGGGCAAATTGCGCTAACGCAAGGCTGGCAGGATTGCTTGGCCGATAAGGGTTTGAAAGCCGCCCAGATTCTTCTGACCCTTGGCGACACGGAACAGCGCCGGCGCTATCTGAATGCGCGCCGCACCTTACAGGCCCTGTTGGATATGGGCACGGTGCCGGTCATCAATGAAAACGACACGGTAGCGACGCAGGAATTGCGCTATGGCGACAATGACCGGCTGGCCGCGCGCGTTGCCGGCATGATGTCGGCGGATTGCCTGATTCTGCTTTCCGATGTTGACGGGTTTTATACCGCCGCGCCGGAGACGGATGAAAATGCCGACCTCATCCGCGAAGTTACGGATGTGAGTGACGACTTGCTGGCCATGGCCGGTGGCGCGGGCAGTGCCGTCGGCTCCGGCGGCATGGTGACGAAATTGCAGGCCGCACAGATTGCCATGCAGGCCGGGTGCCACATGATTTTGACCGACGGGCGCGGGGCGGACCCGCTTTCGCGCCTGCACGAGACGGGCCGCGCGACGTTGTTTCGGGCCACCCAAAACCCGCTGGCGGCGCGCAAAAACTGGATTGCCGGAACCTTGCAAACAGCCGGCCAATTGCATATTGATGCCGGCGCTGTTGCCGCGCTGCGCGACGGCAAATCGCTTTTGCCGATCGGTGTTACCAATGTGTCGGGAAATTTTGAACGCGGCGATTGCGTGCAAATCATGGATTGCGACGGCAGCGAAATTGCCCGCGGTCTGACGGCCTATGCCACGGGCGATGCGGCCCGCATTATCGGCCGCGCCAGCAAGGAAATTATTGACCTGCTGGGCTTTGACGGACGCCGCGAAATTGTTCACAGAGACGACCTCGTAATGAACCAGGATGCGATGAACCAGGAAGGGGAATGAGGTGACACAATTATCGGAAAAAACGGATAAAAATCTGGCCGAAATTATGTCCGCCATCGGGTCGCGCGCGCGCCTTGCCGCGCAGAGCCTTGCGCTGGCCGGTACGGAAGAAAAAGACGCGGGCCTGCAAAACGCCGCCAATGAGTTGCGCGCGGCGGCGGGCGAGATTATCGAGGCCAATCGGCACGATCTCGCCGAAGCCGAAAAGCAGAATGTCGGCGCGGCGCGCCTTGACCGCATCATGCTGGACGAAGCGCGGCTGGAAGGCATTGCAAATGCGGTGGAAGCGATTATTGCCCTGCCCGATCCGGTCGGGACAGTGCTTGCCGACTGGCAGGTGCCCTCCGGCCTTGATATTTCCCGCGTGCGGGTGCCGCTGGGTGTTACCGGCGTGATTTACGAAAGCCGCCCCAATGTGACCGCTGATGCGGCGGCTTTATGTCTGAAGGCCGGAAATGCGGTCATTTTGCGCGGCAGTTCCGAAATTGTGCATTCGGCGCGCGCCATTCATGCCTGTTTTGCGCGCGGGCTGGACGCGGCAGGGCTTAACCCCGACAGTGTGCAACTTGTGCCCAGCACCGACCGCGCCGCCGTTGGCATGATGCTGGGCGGGCTGGACGGCAATATTGACGTTATTGTGCCGCGCGGCGGCAAAAATCTGGTCGGGCGCGTGCAGGACGAAGCGCGCGTGCCGGTGTTTGCCCATCTGGAAGGCATTTGCCATGTCTATGTGCATGGCGATGCCGCCCTCGACATGGCGCGCGAGATTGTCATCAATGCAAAAATGCGGCGCACCGGCATTTGCGGGGCGGCAGAAACGCTTTTGGTTGACAGGGCTTGCGCGGCCAGCCATTTGGCACCGATTGTCGGCGACCTTCTGGACGCGGGGTGCGAGGTGCGCGGGTGCGCCCAAACATGCGCCGCACATGACGGCGTGCGCCCTGCGGCGGATGATGATTGGGGGCAGGAATTTTTGGGGCCCGTCATTGCCGTGCGGGTTGTTGACGGCCTTGACGCGGCGATGGCGCATATTGCGCAATTCGGCTCAAACCATACCGACGCCATCATTACCGCCAATGCCGATGCCGCAAGCCGGTTTCTCAACGAGGTTGACAGCGCGATTGTGATGCATAATTGCTCGACCCAATTTGCCGATGGCGGCGAGTTTGGCATGGGCGCCGAGATCGGCATTGCCACGGGGCGGTTTCACGCGCGCGGGCCCGTGGGGTTGGAACAATTGACCAGCTTCAAATATGCCGTGCGCGGCGACGGACAGGTGCGGCCCAAATAATGATGGCGCGCCACCATTTCGCGCCGGGCATGAGCGTCGGTCTGTTCGGCGGCAGCTTCGACCCGCCCCATGCCGGCCATCGTCTGGTGTCGCTGATGGCGCTCAAAGCCCTGCAGCTCGACCGCATTTGGTGGCTGGTCAGCCCGCAAAACCCGCTCAAGCAACATGCGCCGAAAGACAGCGCGGCGCGCGTTGCCGCGTGTCGGGCGCTTGCCGGACATCCGAAAATTTTTGTTTCCGACGAGGAAACACGGATCGGCACGCAATATGCCATCGACACGGTGCGGCGCTTGAAAGCGGCCAATCCGGGGGTGCGTTTCATCTGGCTGATGGGGGCCGACAATCTGGCCGGTCTGCACAAATGGAAGTTCTGGGACGAATTGATGCGCGAAATTCCGGTGGCGATTTATCCGCGCCCCGGCAGCACCTTGCAGGCCGGTATCAGCCCGGCGGCGATGCGTTTTGCACCATGGCGTAAGCCGGCCGGCGCCGCGGCCAGCTTTCGCTTCGCGCAAGCACCGGCATGGATTATGCTCGACGGTGTGTTGAGCGGGCTTTCGTCTTCCGCCCTGCGACATCATAAAGGCAATCATAGTAATTGAAATTTGTGGCGAAATTTGTTTTCATTTAAGAGGTCAGCGTGAGCTGGCGCATGTCTTGATGACATTTACACGGGGAAAGTGCTCTGAGCGAAAAAAAGCCTATGGCGCACATTGAGGGTTCCGATCAGCTAGACGGCGCCCTTCACAAACTGGTGCTGAAAAGTCTTGATGATGATTTGGCCCAGGAAATTGTAACCATTGATCTTGCAGGAAAATCGGCATTGGCCGACCATATGGTCGTCGCCACGGGGCGTTCACAGCGCCATGTGGGTGCGGTTGCCGATCATTTGCTGCGCAAGCTCAAGGAAGACGGGCATAAGGGCGTGCGCGCCGAAGGCCTGTCAACCTGCGACTGGGTGCTGGTCGATGCAGGCGATGTTGTGGTTCATATTTTTCGGGCGGAAGTCCGCGAATTTTACGGCATTGAGAAAATGTGGGCGGCCGAAGCCAGCCCCGTGGCCTCAGGCTCGCCTGCCAGTGTCGCCGACCGGCAACTGGGAGCCGAATTAAGCGCCTAGCCCATGCAGTTGGGTATTATTGCCGTCGGGCAAATGCGCGGCACGGATGAAATGCCGCTGGTCGAGGACTTCCACCGCCGCATAGAAGCCTCCGGACGCCAATTGGGAATTTCCGGCCTGTCTATCATGGAATTGCGCGAAAAGCGCGCGCTGGCCGGTGCCAAAAAAAAACGCAGTGAAAACGCGCTTATCGCCGATGCGCTGGCCCGACGCAACGGGCCGCTTATTGTGCTTGATGAAACCGGCAAAAGCCTGACAAGCCGCGCCTTTGCCGACCGGCTGCAAGGCTGGGTCGAGCGCGGCGAAGCTGAAATTACATTCGTGATTGGCGGTGCCGACGGGCTGGATGATGCCATCCGCGCACGCGCCGATATGGTGTTGTCTTTCGGGCCGATGACCTGGCCGCATATGCTGGTGCGTGTGCTATTATGCGAGCAGATTTGGCGGGCCGTATCCATTTTGACCCGCCACCCCTATCACCGCGATTGAACCAATATGGCCGACCGACCCGTCTTGATGATTTTGCCCGCCCCTAACCGGCATTTGTCGGCCCTATGCGTGCTGGCAGGGATAATGATGGGAACGGTTTTGTTTCCGGTGTCGGTTTCGGCACAAAATGCCGGGCCGGATCTCGATGCCATTAATGACGAAATTCGTGACCGGCAGTCGCGCCGTCTGGGGCTGGAAGAAGAAGCCGAGACCATTCAAAATCAGAGCAAACGCCTGCGGCTTCGGGTGATTGAGCTGGCGCGCGACATTCGCAACATAGACATTGAGCGCGAGCGCATTGAAGAACGCTTGAGCGAACTGGCCGTGACCGAAAGCCAGCTTGATGCGCAATTGCAGCGCGACCGCGCCGCCCTGTCGCGCACGCTGGCCGGCTTGCAGGCATTGGAAACGCAACCGCCACCGGCCTTTGCCGTGCATCCCGATGATGCGCTGGCCGCCGTGCAGGGCGCGATTGCGCTGGCAAGCATTGTGCCGTCCATGCAAGGCCGCGCGCAGGCCTTGCGCAGCCAGCTTGTCGAACTTGTTGCCATTCGCGCGCATATGGACCGGCAATCGGGCGAATTGGTGCGCGCCGAACAAGACGCGGCCGCCGCCCGGCGCAGTATTGAGGTCGCACTGGCCGAAAAAGCCGAGGCCGAGGCCGATATTCGCGCCGCCGCCGCACGCGAGGCCGAAGCCATTGCCAAGCTGGTGCGACAGGCCAAAAACCTCAAAGACCTCGCCGCGCGCCTGCAAAAGCGCAGCCGCACCAACGCCGCGTCGCCGCCCGCCCAAGGGGGAAATTTTGCCCGCGCCCGCGGCCTTGTGCCCCTGCCCGTCATCGGGCAGGTCGAACAGCGTTTCGGGCAGGCCGACACCAATGGGCAGACCGTGCAGGGGCTTGCCATTGCCGCGCGCCCCGGAGCCCAGATTACCGCGCCTTATGACGGGCGCGTTTTATATAGCGGCGCGTTCAGGCAATATGGCGGCATTGTCATTCTCGGCATTGACGGCAATTACCAGATGATTTTGGCCGGCATGGAGGCCCCGCACAGCTATGTGGGCCAGGAAGTGCTGACCGGTGAGCCTTTGGGAAATTTGCCGCAAGGGACTGGGTCATTGGAGCGCAGTCGGTTATATTTGGAATTAAGGTATAACGGACGCCCGATTGATCCGGCGCCCTGGATCAAAAACGAAAAAAGGAGCGGCTAAGCCATGTCCGAAATGATGTCAGAATTGGTTTTCGCGACAAGAAAACTGCTGATTGTTGCGCTCATGCTCGTGGCAGGCAGTGTGGCGGCACTTGCCCAAGAAAACAGGGCACAAGAAAACAGGGCACAAGAAAACAGGGCCCAAGAAAACGGAGCCGAAATAACCGGGGCTCAAGAAAACGAGTATGACGGCCAGCTGGCGCTGTATGAGCAGCTGACCCTGTTTGGCGATGTTCTGGAGCGCGTGCGCGCGGAATATGTCGATGCGCCGAGTGACGAGGAGCTTATCGAAGCGGCGCTGACCGGCATGTTGTCATCGCTCGACCCGCATTCGGCCTATTTGCCGCCCAAGGGCTTTGAAGACATGCAGATACAAACGCGCGGCGAATTTGGTGGCCTTGGCATTGAAGTGACCATGGATAAGGGGCTGGTCAAGGTGATTGCCCCGATCGACGACACACCGGCCCAGCGCGCGGGCATGTTGCCCAATGATCTGATTTCGCATCTTGATGACGAGCCGGTGCTGGGCCTGACTTTGGCCGAAGCGGTGGAGCGCATGCGCGGGCAAAAGGGCACGGACATCACCCTCACCGTATTGCGCGAAGGCGAGGACGAACCGCTGGAAATTACCATCACGCGGGACATTATCCGCATTCGTGCCGTGCGCCACCGGGTTGAGGGGCCGCGCAAAAACATCGCCTATATTCGCCTGACGACATTTAACGCGCAGACGACCAAAAATCTGAAAAAGGCATTTTCCGCCCTGCCCGCCGAGATTGGCGACAAAAAACTGGCGGGTTTCATCATTGATTTGCGCAATAATCCAGGCGGGCTTTTGACCGAGGCCGTGTCGGTTTCCGACACTATGCTCGACCGTGGCGAGATTGTGTCGACCCGCGGGCGGCAGGGGCGCGACAGTTCGCGCTTTACCGCGCGGCGCGGCGACATGGCGCGCGGCTATCCGGTGATTGTCATGATTAATGGCGGCTCGGCATCGGCCTCGGAAATTGTTGCCGGTGCGCTGCAAGACCACCATCGCGCGATTATTCTGGGCACCCGCAGTTTCGGCAAAGGCTCGGTGCAAACCATTATGCCGCTGTCGAATAATGGCGCGTTGCGCATGACCACGGCGCGCTATTTCACGCCTTCGGGCCGCTCCATTCAGGCACTGGGCATTGAACCCGACATTGTGGTCGAGCAAGAATTGCCGGAAGAGTTCAAGGGCCGCAATGCGCGCAGCGAGGCCGATTTGCGCGGCGCGCTGGACGGCACGAATATTGACGGCCAAAGCAATAAGGAGCCTGAAGCGCCGTCGGATGAGCCGGAACGCTCCGTGGCCTTTATTCCGACCGAACCCGCCGATGACAAGCAATTACAGCACGCGATAGAATTGCTCGACAATTTGAACAATGCCCATTTGGGCAAAGATGACCGCACGGCATTATGAACCAAAGCGCATTCGACCGGCCCGATTTTCCGCCCGACCACCCGGCGCATCAATTGAGCTATCGGGCTTGCGTCGGCATTGTCTTGTTCAACCGAGACGGGCTGGCCTTTACCGGCAAACGCAGCACCGAAAAACTTCCCGCCGATGCCCCGCTCTGGCAATTCCCACAAGGCGGCATGGATGACGGCGAAACCCCGCTTTGCGCCGCACGCCGCGAATTGCTGGAAGAAACCGGCTTGCGGGCCGAAAAAATATTGTATGAAATTCCGTGCTGGCTGAGCTATGACCTGCCCGAAGCCTTGATCGGCCAAGCGCTGAAGGGCAAATATCGCGGCCAGAAACAAAAATGGTTTGCCATGCAGTTTGACGGAACCGACGCGGATGTGCGCCTTGATGCCCATGAGCAGGTCGAGTTTACCGATTGGCAATGGCGGCCGCTGGCCGAGTGCGTTGAGCTGGTGGTGCCGTTCAAACGCCATATTTACCAATATGTTGCCGGCCAGTTTGCGCATCTGGCCGCGCGCGGGTGAGCGCATGGCAGAGCCAACCCTGCCGGTGATTGATTTTGGTGCCTTTGAGAGCGGCACGGATGAAGCGCGCGCGCACATTGCCGACCGGATCGACCATGCCTGCCGCGAGAGCGGGTTTTTCTACCTCGCAAATCACGGGATTGCGGCGGATATTTTCACCGATGCTTTTGATGCCGCCGCCCTATTTTTCGCCCTGCCACAAGCCGACAAGCAACGCATTGCCATTGAAAACTCGCCGTGCCATCGCGGTTGGTTTGCCCTTGGCGGGGAAGCGCTTGACGCCTGCGCACACCCCGAAGGCGATTATAAAGAAGGCATCAAAATCGGGCAGGATTTGGCTGCCGACCATCCGCGCGTGCGCGCCGGTCTTGCGCTGCACGGCCCCAATCAATGGCCGGATATTGAAGGCTGGCAGCCCACCATGCAGCGCTGTTTCGGGGCTTGCGAAAATTTGAGCCGCCAGCTCATGCAGGCTTTTGCTCTGGCGCTGGGGCTTGAGCGGCAATTTTTCGATGCGTGGTTGAGCCTGCCCATGGCGACATTGGGGCCGCTTTATTACCCGCCCGTGCCGCCAATGCCTGTGCGGGGCGACGAACGCGCGCGCATCAGTGCCGGCGCGCATACTGATTTTGGATGCCTGACGCTTCTGGCACAGCAACATATTGGCGGACTTCAGATTTTGACCCGCGACAATGAATGGTGCGACGTGCCACCGCGTGACGACATGCTGGTGGTGAATATTGGCGACATGCTGGCGCGCTGGACCAATGACCGATACGCCTCGACACGCCATCGGGTCGTCAATAAATCAAACGAGGCGCGCCTGTCGCTGGCGTTTTTTTTCGACCCCGATCCGGATGTCGACCTGTCGCCGCTGCCGGGATGTGTGGCACCCGGCGCCGAACCCAAATACCCGCCGGCCACCAGCCTGTCGCATCTGATTGACAAAATCGGCGAAAGTTTCTCTTATCGCAACGAAACCGAATAGGATTTTCGCGATGCATAAATATATCGTCACCCTTTCTTGTCGAGACGGCCTCGGAATTGTTGCCGCCGTGTCGCAAATTTTTGCCGAAGCCGGGCTGAATATTGACGAAAGCCAGCAATTCAGCGATGCCGAAAGCGGCATGTTTTTCATGCGCGTCGGGTTGAGCACGAAAAAAAAGCTCGACCGGCCCGCGCTGGAGAAAAATTTTGCGCCCGTGGCCGAAAAATTCGAGATGAACTGGAAGATTGTCGACGCCGCGCACCGGCCGCGCGCGCTGGTGATGGTGTCGAAATTTGACCATTGTCTGGTCGATCTGATTTACCGCTGCCAGACCAATTCCCTGCACATGGAAATTACCGGTGTTATTTCCAATCATGAAGTTGGCCGGCAATGGAGCGAAAATGCGGGCCTGCCCTTCCACTACCGGCCGGGCGGGGCCGATCGCCGCGCGGAAAATGAAGCCCATCTTCTGGAGCTGATCAAGGCGGAGGACATAGAGCTTGTGATCCTCGCGCGCTATATGCAGATTTTATCGCCCGAACTGGCCGCGGGGCTTGCCGGACGCATTATCAATATTCACCACAGTTTTCTGCCCAGCTTCAAAGGCGCGGTACCTTACAGCCGGGCGCATGAACGCGGGGTCAAAATGATAGGCGCCACGGCCCATTTCGTGACGCCCGACCTCGATGAGGGGCCGATTATCACGCAAGGCGTTGCCGATATTCGCCACGATATGACGATCGATGATTTGATTGATGTGGGCCGCGATGTCGAACGCTCGGTGCTGGCGCGCGCCGTGCGGCTTTTCACCGAACACCGCATTCTGCTCAACGGCCAAAAAACCGTTATTTTTGATTAATCCGTGTCGGGCGTATCGGGCGTCGAAATGGCTTCGGCCAGGACGGTGACGCCTTCGGGCGTCACATCGGCAAACCCGCCGGCCAGCGCGAAACTGCGCTGTGTGCCGTCATTTTCGACAATAAGCTCACCTTCGCGGATCATCGCCATGACCGGGCTGTGATTTGGCAGAACACCGAAATCGCCTTCGACGCCGGGAATGGTTACGGCGTCCACGCGCTCGGAAACGACGAGGCGTTCGGGTGAAACAAGGTCAAATTGCAGCTTGTCGTCCATCGGCAAAATAATCCTTACGCGGCTTCCGCGGCCATGGCTTCGGCCTTGGCGACGGCGTCTTCGATTGTGCCGACCATGTAAAATGCCGCTTCGGGCAAATGGTCATACTCGCCCGAACACAGGCCCTTAAAGCCCTTAATCGTGTCGGCCAGATCGACCAGAATGCCCGGCGAGCCGGTGAAAATCTCGGCCACATGGAAAGGCTGCGACAGAAAACGCTCGATTTTACGCGCGCGGTTCACGGTCAGCTTGTCTTCTTCCGACAATTCGTCCATGCCCAGAATGGCAATAATGTCCTGCAGGGATTTATAGCGTTGCAAAATCTCCTGCACCTGACGCGCCACCGCATAATGTTCTTCGCCGACAATGCGCGGCTCCAGAATACGGCTGGTGCTGTCGAGCGGGTCCACCGCCGGATAAATGCCTTTTTCCGAAATGGCGCGCGACAAAACGGTCGTCGCGTCAAGGTGGGCAAATGAGGTTGCCGGAGCCGGGTCTGTCAGGTCATCCGCCGGCACATAAATCGCCTGCACGGAGGTAATCGAGCCTTTGGTCGTCGTTGTAATACGTTCCTGCAATGCGCCCATATCGGTCGCCAATGTCGGCTGATAGCCCACGGCCGAAGGAATACGGCCCAAAAGCGCCGACACTTCCGAACCGGCCTGGGTGAAGCGGAAAATATTGTCGACAAAGAACAAAACGTCCTGGCCTTCGTCGCGGAAATTTTCGGCAACGGTCAGGCCGGTCAGTGCCACGCGTGCGCGGGCGCCGGGCGGTTCGTTCATCTGGCCGTAAACAAGCGCACATTTTGAGCCCTCGCCGCCTTTTTCGACATTCACACCGCTTTCGACCATTTCCCAATAAAGGTCATTGCCTTCGCGTGTGCGTTCGCCGACACCGGCAAATACCGAATAGCCGCCATGCGCTTTGGCGATATTGTTGATCAATTCCATGATCAAAACGGTCTTGCCGACACCGGCTCCGCCAAACAGGCCGATTTTACCGCCCTTGGCATAAGGCGCCAGCAGGTCAACCACTTTAATGCCCGTGACAAGCAGCTCGGATTCGGTCGACTGCTCGACAAATTCCGGCGCTTCCTGGTGAATGGCGCGCGTCTCATCCGTGCCGATGGGGCCGGCTTCGTCAATCGGCTCACCGATCACATTGATGATACGGCCCAGCGTTTTCTCGCCGACCGGAACGGAAATGGCCGCGCCCGTGTCCACCACGGCTTGGCCGCGCACAAGACCTTCGGTCGAGTCCATCGCAATGGTGCGCACCGTGCGCTCTCCCAAATGCTGGGCAACTTCGAGAACCAGACGGTTGCCGCCATTATCGGTTTCCAGCGCGTTCAGAATTTCCGGCAGGGCGCCGTCAAACTGAACGTCCACAACAGCGCCGATAACCTGCGCGATTTTGCCATTTTCTGCTGTTTTCTGCTTTGCCATTTTCTCTTCCTCAATTTGCCTTCTGCTCGGTCCGGATTACAGCGCTTCGGCCCCGGAGATAATTTCAATCAGTTCTTTGGTGATTTGTGCCTGCCGCGACCGGTTATAGGTGATGGTCAGGCTGTCAATCATTTCGCCGGCATTGCGCGTGGCATTGTCCATCGCGCTCATGCGCGCGCCCTGCTCGCTGGCGGCGTTTTCCAGAAATGCCCGCAAGATTTGAATGGAAATATTGCGCGGCAACAGCGCATCCAGAATTTCGGTTTCTTCCGGCTCGTAATCATAGGCCGCGCCGCCAAGGTCGGGCGTCTCGGCATCTTCGATTTGCGCCGGAATGAGTTGCAGTGCGGTCGGCACTTGCGAAATCACCGACTGAAAGGCCGAATAATAGAGTGTACAAACGTCAAACGCGCCGGTGTCGAAATCGTCCAGCACTTTTTGTGCAATGTTCTGGGCTTCGGTGAAACCGACCGATTTCAGCCCCTGATAGCTGACAGGCTCAAGCAGCTCATCGGCATAATTGCGCTTCAAAATGTCAAAGCCCTTGCGCCCGACGCACAAAATTTTGACCGTTTTGCCTTGCGCTTTCAGCGCCTCGGCCTCTTCACGCGCCATGCGCGCAATCGAGGCGTTAAACCCGCCGCACAGGCCGCGTTCGGCCGTGGCGACAATCAGCAAATGGGTTTTGTCCGACCCCGTGCCCGCCAGAAGACGCGGCGCGCCTTCCTGGTCGGCAACACCGGCGGCAAGATTTGCCAATACCGCGCTCATGCGGTCGGCATAAGGGCGCGCGGCTTCGGCGGCTTCCTGCGCGCGGCGCAATTTGGACGCGGCAACCATTTGCATGGCGCGGGTGATTTTCTGCGTCGCCTGCACGCTTGCAATCCGGTTACGAAGTTCTTTCAACGAAGCCATATCAAATAGGCCCTACCTCTTTATTGTCCCACGCCTTATTGTCCCGCTGCGCGTCTCAGGCAAAACTGCCCGCATAGGCGTCAACAATGTCTTTCAACGCAGCCTCGGTGGTGTCAGACAGGGCTTTTTCGGCGCGAATGGCATCCAAAACCTCGGCGTGCTTGGTATGCACGGTTTCCAAAAGCCCCTGTTCGAAACGCCCGACATCGGCTGTCTGAATGGCGTCCAGATAGCCGTTCACACCGGCATAAATCACGACGACCTGCTCTTCCACTTTCAGCGGCGAAAACTGCGCCTGCTTCAACAATTCGGTCAGACGCTCACCGCGGCGCAGCAATTGCTGGGTCGCCGCATCAAGGTCGGAGCCAAATTGCGCAAAGGCGGCCATTTCACGATATTGCGCCAGCTCGCCCTTAATTTTGCCGGCCACCTGTTTCATGGCCTTGATTTGTGCCGATGAGCCCACACGCGACACGGACAGACCCACATTCACCGCCGGGCGAATGCCCTGATAGAACAAATCGGTTTCGAGGAAAATCTGCCCGTCAGTGATCGAGATCACATTGGTCGGAATATAGGCCGACACGTCATTGGCCTGGGTTTCGATAATCGGCAGGGCGGTCATGGAACCGGCGCCAAAATCATCATTCATTTTGGCCGCGCGCTCCAACAGGCGCGAATGCAGGAAGAACACATCGCCCGGATAGGCTTCGCGCCCCGGCGGGCGGCGCAGCAGCAGGGACATTTGCCGATAGGCCACGGCCTGTTTCGACAAATCATCATAAGTAATCAGCGCGTGCATGCCATTGTCGCGGAAATATTCGCCCATTGTGCAACCGGTAAACGGTGCCAGAAACTGCAGCGGCGCGGCTTCCGACGCGGTGGCGGCGACAACAATTGAGTATTTCAGCGCGTCATTTTCTTCCAGCGTCTTGACGATTTGCGCCACGGTCGAACGCTTCTGGCCGATGGCGACATAAACGCAAAAGAGTTTTGCGGCTTCGTCATCGCCCTCATTAATGGCTTTCTGGTTCAAAATCGCGTCAATCGCAATGGCGGTTTTACCGGTCTGGCGGTCACCAATGATGAGTTCGCGCTGGCCGCGACCGATCGGGATGAGCGCATCCACCGCTTTCAGACCCGTCTGCATCGGCTCGTGCACGGATTTGCGCGGAATAATGCCCGGGGCTTTGACGTCCACTTTTTTGTGCGCTTCGGCTTCGATCGGTCCCTTGCCGTCCAGCGGATTGCCGAGCGGGTCAACGACGCGGCCCAAGAGCCCCTTGCCGACCGGTACGCTCACAATATCGCCGGTCCGTTTGACCGTATCGCCTTCGCGAATATCGCGGTCGGAGCCGAAAATCACGACACCGACATTGTCTTCTTCCAAATTGAGCGCCATGCCGCGAATGCCGCCGGGAAACTCCACCATTTCACCGGCCTGTACATTGTCGAGGCCGTAAATACGCGCAATGCCGTCACCGACCGACAGAACCTGGCCGATTTCCGACACTTCGGCTCTTTGGTCGAAACCTTTGATCTGTTCTTTCAAAATCGAAGAAATTTCGGAAGCTTTAATATCCATCAGTGGGCCTCATTCATGGCGGTTTTAAGAGAGTTAAGTTTGGTGCGGAGTGAACCGTCAATCATGCGGCTGCCGATTTTGACAACCACGCCGCCCAGAAGGTCGGGGTCGGTGGTGGTTTCCACCGTGACGGTTTTTCCAAAATGTGATTTGAGCTGTTCGGTGAGCGACGCGATTTGCCCGTCATCCAGCGCGCGGGCAGAAGCGATTTCGGCCACCATTTCATCGCGCGCGCCGGCCACCAGCGCGCCATATTGGCGGGCCATTTCGGACAGTGCCATGGCGCGGCGGTTCTGCACCACCAGCGCGACAAAATTCCTGAACAATTGATGCGCGTCGGCCTGTTCGAGCAATGTGCCCAGCGCGGCGGCTTGCTCCTCAGCGGTGATGACCGGACTGCGCACCAGATTTTGCAAATCTGCATTATCGTCCAGCAGGGCCTTGAAGCCCGCCACATTGGTGTGGATAAGCTGCTGGTCGCTTTCGGGCAATTCGTTCATGAGATCGAACAGGGCCGCAGCATACCTGCCAGCAATTCCGCCGATGACGCTTTCATGTGCCGACAAAAGAAAAATCCCGTAATTGGCTGCAGGTTCCGGCTCCAATGCCGCCCGCAGGATGACAAGAAATCTGACGAAAACACGCGCGGTTCCGCCTGTTCATGGGTGATGGGATATCACGTCATTCCACCCCTTGCAACACCCCATATTGTGTTGTGCACATGGTCGAAAATACGTCTGCGCACGGGCCGAAAACAACGCGGCAAGAGATCGGGAGAGAGCCTGCTCAAAGAAAGCTATAGGGGTCAATATCGACCGAAATCCTTATGCTTCCGCGCCGCGGGGCCGCAGTGAGCCATTGGCTGATAAAAGCCTGCAAAGGCGCTTGGCGACTGGCTTTCAGCAGAAATCTGAAGCGATAACGGTCGCGAATGCGCGCAATTGGCGCAGGCGCGGGCCCCAACACGCGCACTTGGTCATGGCTGGGGGTTTTGCGCGCCAGTTCCGTGACAAAGGCAAGCCCCTCCTGCTGGTCGGTCGCCGATATGATGATCGCGCCAAGCCGACCGAAAGGCGGCATGGCGGCCTGTTCGCGCGCATCCGCCTCGCGCTCCAGAAACGCATCGCGGTCGCCCGAAACCAGCGCCTGCAAAACCGGATGTTCGGGCATATGGGTTTGCAACAGCGCCCGCCCGCCGGAAGTTTCGCGGCCGGCGCGACCGGCAACTTGCGACAGCATTTGATAGGTGCGCTCGGCGGCGCGCAAATCGCCATTGCCCAGCCCCAAATCGGCGTCAACCACGCCGACAAAGCTGAGTTTTGGGAAATGATGCCCTTTGGCGACAATCTGGGTGCCGACGATAATATCGACCCCGCCTTCGGCAATCAGTTTGATGGTCTCGCGAATACCGGCCACCCCGCCCGCATGGTCGGAAGACAAAATCGCGGTTCTGGCTTGCGGAAAGCGCGCGGTGATTTCCTCGGTGATGCGCTCAACCCCCGGCCCGCAGGCCACAAGCTCATCGGCGGTGCCGCAATTGTCGCAAGCCTCCGGCGTCGGGCGTGTGTGCCCGCAATGGTGACACTCCAGCTGGCGGCGGAAACGGTGTTCCACCATCCACGCATCGCAAGTCGGGCAGTCATAGCGGTGGCCGCAGGCGCGGCATATGGTTAGCGGGGCATAGCCGCGCCGGTTCAAAAACAACAGCGCCTGCTCGCCGCGCTCCAGTGCCGCTTCAACAGATGTCAGAATCTGGGGCACCAGCCAGGTGCCGCGCGCAGGCGGGGTGGCGCGCATATCGACCAGTTCGATATTGGGCAATTCACCCATGCCGTGGCGCGCCGCCAGACGGTGCGCCTGATAGCGCCCATGGCGGGCATTGACGAAAGTTTCCAGCGAGGGCGTGGCCGAAGACAAAATGACCGGACAGCCGGTGAGCTGCGCGCGGACAATCGCCATGTCGCGGGCATTATAGACAACGCCGTCTTCCTGCTTGAAGCCGCCATCATGTTCTTCATCGACAATAATAACGCCCAAATCCGACCATGGCAGAAAAAGCGCCGAGCGCGCGCCGACCAGCACCTGCACGCGATTTTCCGAGACCGCGCGCCAAGTGCGGCGGCGTTCGGCGGGCGTGAGGCCCGAATGCCACAAAGCGGGTGCGCACCCAAAGCGGCGCTCAAAGCGCGCCAGAAATTGCGCCGTCAGCGATATTTCCGGCAGCAAAATAAGCGCCGGCCTGTCCGCCTCAAGCGCGCGCGCAATCGCTTCGAAATAAACTTCCGTTTTGCCCGAACCGGTCACCCCGTCCAGCACATGCACGCCGAAATCTTGTTGGGCGACGGCATCGGCCAGGGCCGTGGCGACCCCCTTCTGGTCGGGCGTCAGCTCAACGCGCGCAAAATTCGGCTCCGGCCGCAAGCCGCTTGCAGAGGGTTGAAGTGCGGTTTTTTGCAAGGCACCGGCTTCAAACAGACCTTTGACGACGGAAGCCGAAACCCCCGCCAGACGCGCAAGCTCAGTGCCCGGCAGGGGCGGTGTATCTTGCAGAACATCCAGAACGCGCCGGCGCGCGGGCGTGATACGGTCGGGCAAAACGCCTGTGGCCTGATAGCCGAAAACGGGTTTTTCCGGCTCGAAAGCGGCCGGCACGCGCATGACCTGACGCAAAACCAGACCGGGCGGGGCCAGTACATAAGCGGCAACCCAATCGACAAATTGCATGAGCGGCTCGGCCAGGGCCGGTGCATCGAGGCGCGCCAGCACAGATTTCAGCTTGGCCGGTGCGACATCGCCCGCCCCCGGCCCCCAAACGACGCCGTTCACCTGTCGCGGGCCCAGCGGCACGCGCACAAAATCACCGCGCGCCAGCCCCAAACCCTCCGGCACGGCATAGTCATACGGCCCCGGCAGAGCGAGGGGAATCAATACGCTGACAGTTTGCATGTCGGCACTTTCCCGCATGGGCAAATGAAAGGCAAGCCGGCGCGCAGCCATAAAAACGCGCAGCCACAAAATTCTGTAACCGCGGGGATTGCGCTGTTACAATGCGGGCAACGCAATGTTTGAGGTGCATGGCCATGAAATTTTTTGTCGATAGTGCGGATATTGAAGCGATTGCAGATCTGGCGGCAACCGGCATGGTTGACGGTGTTACCACCAACCCGTCGCTGGTCGCCAAATCCGGAAGGGATTTTAAGGAATTGATCGGCGAGATATGCCGCACCGTCAAAGGGCCGGTATCGGCCGAGGTCACGGCGACGGATGCCGATGCCATGCTGGCCGAAGCCAAGGAGCTGGCCGCAATTGCCGAAAATGTTTGCATCAAAGTGCCACTGACATGGGACGGCTTGCGCGCCACGCGCGCACTGGCCGATATGGGGCGGCAGGTCAATGTGACCTTGTGTTTTTCGGCCAATCAGGCCCTGCTCGCCGCCAAAGCGGGCGCCGCCTTCATCTCGCCCTTCGTAGGGCGACTGGATGATATCGGCTCTGACGGCATGGCGCTGATTTCGGACATTCGCCAGATTTATGACAATTACCCCGAACTCGAAACCGAAATACTTGTGGCCTCTGTGCGCTCGCCGGAGCATATCCGCCAATCGGCGCTCATCGGGGCTGATGTTGCCACGCTGCCGCCGGATGTTTTGCGCAGCCTCATCAATCATCCGCTGACCGATAAGGGGCTCGCCGCTTTTCTGGCCGACTGGCAGAAAACAGGACAATCCATCACCTGATGTCAAACACCTCCCAGTTCAACGCGACGCCGGATTTGCAAAAGCACTGCGGCATGTGGCTGGAGAGTTTGACCGTCGAAAACCGTTTGAGCCCGCACACGGTCACCAGCTATGCGCGCGATCTCGCGCAGTTTCTGGACTTTTTGGCCGACCATTATGCGCAGCCCCCGGCGCTGGCGGATATGGCGGCGCTGCAGCTTGCCGATTTGCGCGCATTCCTCGCCGCGCGGCGGCACAGCGGCGCACAAAGCCGGTCGCTCAACCGCTCGGTTTCGGGCTTGCGCAATTTTGCCCGCTTTCTGGAACGCCGCGACATGCCGGTGAGCCCGGCCTTTAATCTGCTGAGCGTTCCCAAAACCAAACGCAGCCTGCCGCGTCCGGTCGCCCAAAATGATGCGCTGGCAATGATAAGACTGGCGCTTGAAAGTGCCACGGTCGCATGGGTCGGCCAGCGCGATGCGGCGCTTTTGTGCCTGCTATATGGGGCGGGCTTGCGCGTGTCCGAAGCGCTGCAGCTTGATGTTGAAAACCTGCCACCCGACCACGCGCAGAGTTTGCGCATTCGCGGCAAGGGCAATAAGGAACGCCAAGTGCCCCTTCTGCCCGTCATTCGCGCAAGCCTTGACGATTATATGCGCACCGCGCCTTTTGGTTTTGCGCCCCAAGATCCGGTTTTTCGCGGCATACGCGGCGGCCGCCTGTCGGCGCGTCAGGCCCAGATGACGGTGGCGGGTTTGCGCCGCACGCTGGGGCTTGCCGACACGGTTACCCCGCATGCTTTGCGCCACAGTTTTGCCAGCCATCTTCTCGCCGCCGGGGGTGATTTGCGCACCATTCAGGAATTGCTGGGGCACAGCCAGCTCAGTTCAACGCAGATTTATACGGAAGTTGACGCGACGACCTTGCGCGATGTTTATGACAAAGTGCATCCGCGCGCGCGGGGCTCGTAAGCCCAACTCACAACCAAATCACATATGCAGCGCGCGGTCTTCCACGGCAAGTGCCGCCTCTTTTACGGCCTCGGTCAAAGTCGGATGCGCGTGGCAAGTGCGGGCGATATCTTCGGCGCTGGCCGAAAACTCCATGGCAATGGCGGCCTCGGCAATCATGTCGCCGGCATGCGCGCCCAGAATATGCACGCCCAATACGCGGTCGGTTGCGGCATCGGCAAGAATTTTCACAAAGCCGTCCGTGGTGTTGTTCACTTTAGCGCGGCCATTTGCCGTGAACGGAAATTTGCCCACGCGATAATCAATGCCGGCTTCTTTCAATTCTTCTTCATTGCGGCCCACCCAAGCCAATTCGGGCGCGGTGTAAATCACACCGGGAATAACGTCATAATTAACATGCGCGGCTTGGCCCGCCAGCATTTCAGCCAGAGCCACGCCTTCGTCTTCGGCCTTATGCGCGAGCATCGGCCCGGTGATGACATCGCCGATTGCGTAAATACCGGGCACGGAGGTTTTGAAATGCCCGTCGGTTTCAATGCGACCTTGCCCGTCGCGCGCCACGCCAAGCGCTTCCAGCCCCAGCCCTTCCGTATGCGGCCGCCGCCCGATCGCCACCAGCACGCGGTCGGCGCTCAGTGTCGTTTCCTCGCCTTCTCCGGAAGCGGGAGCCAGCGTAATTTTGGCCGACGCCTTCAACGCTTTCACGCCGGTTACTTTCTGGCCGAGCATGAAATTAATGCCCTGTTTTTTCAAAACGCGCTGGAAGTTTTTGGCAAGCTCGGCATCAACGCCCGGCGTGATGCGGTCAAGAAACTCAACCACCGTCACCTCGGCGCCCAAACGCCGCCAGACCGAGCCCAGCTCAAGCCCGATAATACCGGCACCGACAATGACCAAATGCTTGGGCACGCTGTCAAAAGCAAGCGCGCCGGTGGACGACACAACGCGCTCTTCATCAATCTCGACGCCCGGCAATGGCGTCACCTCGGAACCGCTTGCCAGTACGATATGGTCGGCGCTGAGCGTGCGCGTGCCGCCGTCGAGCAATGCCACTTCAACCGCGCCCGGACGGGTGAGGCGGGCATTGCCCAAAATTTCCGCTACGCCGTTTTTCTTCATCAAAAACGTGACACCTTGCGTATTGCCGTCAACGCCGCGCTGCTTATAGGCCATCATTTTTTCAAGGTCGAGTTTCACCTTGCCGGTTTGAATGCCCATATCTTCGCTGTGGCGGGTTTCGTCAAACACTTCCGAGGCGTGCAACAGCGCCTTGGAAGGAATGCAGCCGACATTCAAACATGTGCCGCCCGGTGCGCCGCGCTTGTCGATACACGCAACGCGCATGCCCAGCTGGGCGGCGCGCAGGGCACACACATAGCCGCCCGGCCCCGCGCCGATGACAATCAGGTCAAACCGGTCTTCGGAATTTTGCGACATGTCTTCGGTTTCTTGCGACATGGGAGATCCTTTTGGCTGTGCCGATTATATGTCCAGAAGCAGGCGCTCCGGCGCCTCCAGCGATTCCTTCACGCGCACCAGAAACGTCACGGCTTCCTTGCCATCCACAATCCGGTGGTCATAGGACAAAGCGAGATACATCATCGGGCGCACTTCCACCTGACCGTTGACGACCATTGGGCGCTCCTGAATTTTATGCATGCCCAGCACACCCGATTGCGGCAGGTTCAAAATCGGCGTCGACATGAGCGAGCCGTAAACCCCGCCATTGGAGACGGTAAATGTGCCGCCCTGCAAATCTTCAATGGCCAGCTTGCCGTCGCGGGCTTTGCGGCCGAAATCGCCAATCGTCTGCTCGATTTGCGCAAGCCCCATATCCTGCACATCGCGCAACACCGGCACCACCAGCCCTTTTTCCGTGCCCACGGCAATGCCCATATTCACATAGTTTTTATAGATTATTTCATCGCCGCTAATTTCGGCATTGACGGCAGGAATTTCGTGCAAAGCGGTGACGCAGGCGCGCACAAAAAAGCTCATAAAGCCGAGGCGGACACCATATTTTTTCTCAAACAGGTCTTTATATTCCGAGCGCAATTGCATCAGCGCGCTCATATCCACTTCATTGAAAGTGGTCAATTGCGCCGCCGTGTTCTGCGATTCCTTCAACCGGCGCGCAATGGTTTGGCGCAGGCGGGTCATTTTGACCCGCTCTTCGCGCGCGCTTTGGTCGGTACCGGTCGGACGCGCGCTTGGGGCAGCAGGGGCTTGCGGCGCCGGTGTGGAAGCCTGCCCCGATACGGCGGCCAGCACATCGCCCTTGGTCAAACGCCCATCCTTGCCGGTCGCCGCAATATCGGCCGGTGACAGCCCGTGTTCGCTGACCAGACGGCGCACGGAAGGTGCCAGCGCATCGCTTTTGGTTGCGCCTTGTGTGTCGGCGGGAGGCGTTGCGGCAGCAGGTTCGGGTGCGGGGGTTGCGGCAGCGGGGGTTGCGGCAGCGGGTTCGGGTGCGGGGGTTGCGGCAGCTGTGCCGTCGGCATCAATCGATCCCAACAGGGCACCGACTTCCACCGTCGCGCCTTCCTCGAACAAAATCTCTTCCAGAACGCCGGCGCTTTGGGCCGGCACTTCAATCGTCACCTTGTCGGTTTCAAGCTCGCAAAGCGGCTCGTCCATCGACACGGCCTCGCCCGGTTTTTTATACCATTGTGCAATTGTCGCTTCGGTGACGGATTCACCCAGCGTTGGCACTCTGATTTCACTTGCCATATTTGGCTCTCCTCGCTTAGCCGATCGGGTCTTGTAACGCCTGTTGCAATAATTTGTCACGCTGGGCCATATGTCGGCTCATAAGGCCGGTCGCGGTGGAGGCAGCCGCCGCACGGCCTGCATAGACGGGTCGTTTATGTTTGGCGCCCAGCATTGTCAGCACATGCTCAATCTCAGGCTCCACAAATGTCCATGCACCCATATTTTTGGGCTCTTCCTGACACCAGACAAATTCGGCATGGTCATAGGCTTCAAGCTCGGCAAGCAACGGCCCTGTCGGGAACGGATAAAGCTGTTCCAGCCGCAAAATATACACATCGTCCAAGCCGGCGGCCTCGCGCGCCTCGACCAGATCATAATACACCTTGCCCGAACACATCACCACGCGCCGGATATCCTTGGCCGGTTTCAGCCCGCCCGACAGGCGCGCATCCATATCATCCCACAAAACACGGTGGAAGGTGGAACCGGATTCCATTTCGGCCAGTTTCGAGACGCATTTTTTATGCCGCAACAAAGATTTCGGCGTCATCAGCACCAGCGGCTTGCGAAACGGCCGTTTGAGCTGGCGGCGCAGAATGTGGAAATAATTGGCCGGTGTCGTGCAATTTGCAACTTGCATGTTTTCTTCCGCACAAGACTGCAAATAACGCTCCAGCCGCGCCGAACTGTGTTCGGGCCCCTGCCCCTCATAGCCATGCGGCAACAGCAGCACAAGGCCCGACATGCGCAACCATTTGATCTCGCCCGACGAAATAAACTGGTCGATAATCACCTGCGCGCCATTGGCAAAATCGCCGAATTGGGCTTCCCACAAAACCAGCGCGTTCGGCTCGGCGAGGCTGTAGCCATATTCAAACCCCAAAACCGCTTCTTCCGACAGCATTGAATTGACCACCTCAAACGGGGCTTGGTCGTCGGTAATATATTTCAGTGGTTTGAAGCGCCGCTCGGTTTCCTGATCAATCCACACCGAATGGCGCTGCGAAAACGTGCCGCGCTCGCTGTCCTGACCCGACAAGCGCACCGGATAGCCTTCCAGCATGAGCGAGCCGAAAGCCAGCGCCTCGGCCGTGGCCCAATCAATGCCCTCGCCGGTTTCAAACATTTGTTTTTTGGCCTTGAGCTGGCGCACCAGCGCGCGGTGCAGATTGAAGCCGTCGGGCGTTTTCGTCAGACGGGCACCGACCTGTTGCAGCATTTTTTCCGAAACACCGGTATCGCCGCGCACAAAATCATCGGCATTTTTCTTTTCAAGGCCCGACCATTTGCCGTCCAGCCAGTCGGCTTTGTTCGGCTTGAACGTGTTGGCCGCCTCAAACGCATCATCCAGCACTTTGCGATAATTGGCCGCCGCCGCGTCAACCTCGCCTTGCGAGTAGACACCTTCTTCGACCAATCGGCGGCCATATTTGGTCACCACCGTCTCGTGCGTTTTGATTTTGGCGTACATGTGCGGCTGGGTGAAAGCCGGCTCATCGCCTTCATTATGCCCGTGGCGGCGATAGCAGAACATATCAATCACAACGGGTTTCAAAAATTTCTGGCGAAACTCGGTTGCGATTTTGGCGGCATGCACCACCGCTTCGGGGTCATCGCCATTGACATGGAAAATCGGCGCTTCGACCATTTTTGCCACATCCGACGGATAGGGCGAAGACCGCGAAAAGCGCGGATTGGTGGTAAAGCCGATTTGATTGTTGACGATGACATGAATGGCCCCGCCCGATTTGTGCCCGATGAGACCCGAAAGGCCGAAACATTCGGCGACAATGCCCTGTCCGGCAAAGGCGGCATCCCCGTGCAAAAGAAGCGGAATGACAGTGCTGCGATCGGCCATGCCGCGCGGATCGGTCTTGAACTGGTCTTGCTTGGCGCGCGCCTTGCCCAGCACAACCGGGTCAACGGCTTCCAGATGCGAGGGATTTGCCGTCAGCGACAAATGCACCTTATTGCCGTCAAATTCGCGATCGGATGACGCACCCAGATGATATTTGACATCGCCTGAGCCTTCGATTTCATCCGGATTGGACGAGCCGCCCTTAAATTCGTGAAACAGCGCACTGAACGGCTTTGCCATCACATTGGTCAGCACATTGAGGCGGCCCCGATGCGGCATGCCGAGCACAATCTCGCGCACGCCCAGATTGCCGCCGCGCTTGATGATTTGTTCGAGCGCCGGCACCACCGCTTCACCGCCATCAAGCCCGAACCGCTTGGTGCCGGTATATTTCACATCGAGAAATTTCTCCAAGCCTTCGGTCTCGGCAAGTTTCTGGAAAATCGCCCGCTTGCCCTCATGGGTGAAAACGATTTCCTTGTCCGGCCCCTCGACACGCTCCTGCAACCATGCCTTTTCTTCCGGGTCGGAAATATGCATGAACTCAATCGCCAGCGTGCCGCAATAGGTGCGGCGCAAAATCTCGATCATTTCACGAATGGTCGCGGTTTCCAGACCCAGCACATTGTCGATGAAAATGGGCCGGTCGAAATCTTCTTCCGTAAAGCCGTAGGAGGTGGGGTCGAGTTCGGGATGCGATGAGGGCGGCTCCAGACCCAGCGGATCCAAATTAGCCGCCAAATGGCCGCGAAAACGATAGGCGCGGATCATCATAATGGCACGCACACTGTCCAGCGTGGCCGCGCGCACCGCCTGTTCGTCGGCACCCGTCAGGCGCGCGGCAATCTTGTTGCCCAGCTCGGCCTGATTGGGCGTATCGGCTGGCCAGTTTCCGTCCAGCACGGCCGTCATTTCGCCATTGACGACCGGCGGCCAGTCGGCGCGTTGCCATGAGGGGGCTTGCGGCGTCACATCGGGCGCGCCATTTTCGAGACGCGCAAAATAATCGCGCCAGCTTTCGCCCAGCGCGGGGTCGTTGTTTTTGTAGCGGGTATATTGTTGTTCGAGGTAATGCGCGTTGGCACCGTCAAAATGACCGGATAATTCGAGAGGATTTTCACTCGCTCCATGCGACGGCGTGCGCGCCATAACTTACCCCTTTGAGCCTTACTAAATACCACAGCTTAAACGAAAAAAATGCCTGACAGCAATCTTAATCGGTAGCGGCGGTCAGCCCTTCAACACCTCGACCAATGTCTTGCCCAATGCGGCCGGTGACGGCGAAACCGTAACGCCGGCCGAACGCATCGCATCCATTTTGTCTTCCGCACCGCCCTTGCCGCCGGCGATAATCGCACCGGCATGGCCCATGCGCCGCCCCGGAGGTGCCGTAACCCCGGCAATGAAACCGACGACGGGTTTTTTCACCTTGGAGGCTTTCAAAAATTCCGCCGCTTCTTCTTCCGCCGAACCGCCGATTTCACCGATCATGATGATCGATTCGGTTTCATCATCACCCAGAAACATATCGAGACAATCAATGAAATTTGTGCCGTTCACCGGATCACCGCCAATGCCGATACAGGTCGACTGGCCGAGCCCTGCCGCGGTTGTTTGCGCGACGGCCTCATAAGTCAGCGTGCCCGAACGCGACACAATGCCGACCGAACCGCGATTGTGAATATGGCCCGGCATGATGCCGATTTTGCATTCGCCCGGTGTGATGACGCCCGGACAATTCGGGCCCACCAGCCGCGTGGTGGAGCCTTGCAGCGCGCGCTTGACGCGGATCATATCCGTCACCGGAATGCCTTCGGTAATGCAGACCGCAAGCTCGATACCGGCATCAATGGCTTCCAAAATGGCGTCGGCGGCAAAAGGCGGCGGCACATAAATTGCGCTTGCCGTTGCGCCGGTTGCGGCAACCGCATCGCCCACCGTATCAAAGACCGGCAAATCGAGATGGGTTTGTCCGCCACGGCCGGGCGTTACGCCGCCGACAAGCTTTGTGCCGTAAGCCACCGCCTGTTCGGAGTGAAACGTGCCTTGCGAGCCGGTAAAGCCCTGACAAATTACTTTTGTATCCTTATTGACCAGAACCGACATTATGAGGCCTCCTTCACAGCGGCGACGATTTTTTCCGCCGCATCATCCAGATCATCAGCCGGAATAATGGTCAGGCCCGACTCGGACAGAATTTTCTGACCCAATTCAACATTTGTACCGGCCAGACGCACGACCAGCGGCACGGCAAGCCGGGTTTCGCGCGCCGCCGCGACAACGCCTTCGGCAATCACATCGCAGCGCATAATGCCGCCAAAAATATTGACCAATATGCCTTCAACATTGTCATCGGACATGATGATTTTGAACGCTTCGGTCACTTTTTCCTTGGTGGCACCGCCGCCGACATCCAGAAAGTTGGCGGGCTCGGCACCATAAAGCTTGATGATGTCCATGGTTGCCATGGCAAGCCCGGCACCATTGACCATGCAGCCGATCGTGCCGTCCAGCTTGATATAGCTGAGGTCAAACTCGGAAGCTTTGACCTCGGCCGGGTCTTCTTCGGCCAGATCGCGCAATTCCATAATGTCGTTATGCCGATACAGCGCATTACTGTCGAAATTCACCTTGGCATCGAGGCAGATCAAATCGCCCGCACCTGTGACAACCAGCGGGTTAATCTCCAGAAGCGACATGTCCTTTTCAACAAAGGCGCGATAGAGATTGGCAATCAGGGCCGTGGCCTGTTTCACCTGGTCGCCCTCCAGCCCCAGCGCAAAGGCGATTTGGCGCCCGTGATGGCCGGAAATGCCACCGGCGGGGTCGACGTCAATCGTCAGAATTTTTTCCGGCGTCTGCGCCGCCACTTCCTCAATATCCATGCCGCCTTCGGTTGAGGCGATGAAGGAAATGCGCGAGGTCGCGCGGTCGACCAGCGCCGACAGGTAAAGTTCGCGGGCAATATCAGAACCGTCTTCGACATAAATGCGGCCCACTTCGCGCCCCTCAGGCCCGGTTTGATGCGTGACCAGCGTCATGCCCAGCATGCGGGTGGCTTCTTCGCGAACCTCGTCGAGCGATTTGACGACTTTGACGCCGCCGCCCTTGCCGCGACCGCCGGCATGAATCTGCGCTTTGACCACCCATACCGGGCCGCCAAGCTCTTCGGCGGCCTTGACCGCTTCATCGGGTGTGAATGCGACATGGCCGCGCGGCACGGGCACCTGATAGGCCCCAAGTACTTGCTTGGCCTGATATTCGTGAATGTTCATGAAAACCCCTCACAGAACTGATCGGACAGGGCTTAAACCTAGACCAGCGCCAAGGCCATCTCAACCCAAAACAAGCCCTGAGTGCGGTAATTTTCTATTTACCGGAAATCTCAACAATCCCCGGCGCATCACTCGTTTTTGGCGGCAGGATGATGCGCATGCCGTCAACCGACATCACGGCCCCTTGCGGGCGCACATCTTCGACACCGCGCATGAAAATGCTCTCGACAATGGCATTGCCCGGCGGCGGGGCGAAATGGTTGAACACCAATGTGCCGACATTGGCGGCATTGGCAATTTCGGCGGCCTCAACGGGTGTTGTGTGATAATCAAGCGTGTCGGTCAAAAGTTTGGACAGCGCGTCAATCTCCGCCGCATCCAGCGCATCCGTGAGGGCCTTTACCAGTTGCGGTTGCAAAACTTCGTGAATCAAAACGTCGGCATTTTGTGCCGCCGCGGCCAGCCTGTTGCTTTTTTTCGTGTCGCCGCTGATGACCACAGACCGGCCACGATAATCAAAGCGATAGCCATAGGCCGGGGTAATCGGCGGATGGGGCACGGTGAAGGCGGAAATTTTCAGCCCGCCTTCTTCGTAAATTGTGACCGAGCCGGTTTCGGGCGCGTCAATGGCGCGTGCCCGTAATCCGGCATGGGCAGGCGGCAGCACGGCCATGCCGTGATGGGCGACGCGATAGCCGTAATCAAGCCCGTAAGCCATGTTGAACCCGTCGACCACCTGGTTGATGCCCGGCCCGCCATAAACATCCAGCTTGCTGGGGCGCCCGCGCACCCAGCTTGCCAAATGCATCTCGCCCAGCGCGGATATGTGGTCGGAATGAAAATGCGTCAGCAATACACCGCTCAGACGTCCCATTGGCAGGCCTATTTCATTGGCGCGTGCGGCGGAACGCGCGCCCGCATCGACAATGAAAAATTTGTCACCGGCAAAAACCGCGACGCATTGTTGCGCGCGCGGGCCATTGCCCATGGGCGAGGCCGTGCCGCAAAAAGCAACTTCCAGTCTGTCGCCGCCCCAGTCATCGACAAGACCGGCCACGACACTGTTTTGAACACCAATGGCAACCAATCGGTCTTGCAAGGCTTCGCTGTTTCGCACGGCCAGAAATGCGACCACGGCCAGAACAAGGACAAAAGCCCCGACCCATCCAAAGAGTCTAAGTGTTTTGCGCAACATTTTTTGCTCCGTCAGATTGAAAATCCACAGAGGGCATTATGACATGGATAATGTCATAAAAACAGAGGGGCGATTGCGACGGGCGCTTATTTCAGTTTCGGCTCAATCTTGCGGCAGGCATCCAGCAAGCCCTGAACGGCTTTGACCGATTTGCGGAAACCGGCGCGCTCATCGGCATCGAGTTTAATCTCGACCACGCGCTCCACGCCTTTTTCGCCAATCACCACGGGCACACCGACATAAATATTTTTCTGCCCATATTCGCCGTTCAAATGCGCCGCGCAAGGCAGAACGCGCTTTTGGTCTTTCAAATAGGCTTCCGCCATTTCAATCGCCGAGGCTGCCGGAGCGTAAAACGCCGAGCCGGTTTTCAAAAGAGCCACAATTTCAGCACCGCCATCGCGCGTGCGTTGCACAATTTGGTCAATGCGCTTCTGCGTGGTCCATTTCATCTTGACCAGATCGGGCAGCGGAATGCCGGCCACGGTTGAATAGCGCACGGACGGCACCATGGTGTCGCCATGGCCGCCCAGCACAAAGGCCGTTACATCGCGCACCGAGACATTGAATTCCTCGGCCAGAAAATAACGGAAGCGCGCCGCATCCAGCACGCCGGCCATGCCCACCACTTTGTTTTTCGGCAGTCCGGAAAATTTTTGCAGTGCCCAGACCATGGCGTCCAGCGGGTTGGTGATGCAGATGACAAAGGCTTTGGGCGCATATTTTTTGATGCCCTCGCCCACTTGCCGCATGACTTTCAAATTAATCTCGATCAGGTCGTCGCGGCTCATGCCGGGTTTGCGCGGCACACCGGCGGTGACGATGACAACATCGGCTCCGCGAATGGCGGCGTAGGATTTCGTGCCCTTCAGCGCGGCGTCAAAGCCGCTAACGGGCGAGCTTTCGGCCAGATCAAGTGCCTTGCCTTGCGGAATGCCGTCGACAATATCGAAAATGACAATGTCGCCAAGTTCCTTCAGGCCGGCGAGATGCGCCAGCGTGCCGCCGATCTGTCCGCCACCGATAAGTGCGATTTTTTTACGAGCCATGATAAACCTTCCCTAAGTGTGTGGCATGAAGCCGGAATTCCTGTTGCGACGTAGCGTGAAACGCGCGCGAATTCAAGCCCCCAGACGCTACTCCCCCCGCCCTAAATGGGGAAGAGCCAGATAATGTTGCGCCCGCATCTCCATCAAACGCGACACGGTGCGTTCAAATTCAAACGCGCCGTCGCCCGCCGGATAAAGCGCGTCAGGCTCGCCATCGGCCGAAGCCACGAGTTTGACCTTATGTTCATAGAGCGCATCAACAAGCGTGACAAAGCGCACCGCCTCATTGCGCTTGTCGGCGCGCAGGCGCGGAATATTGTCGATAAACAGCGTGTGGAAATGCTGCGCCAGCGCGAGATAATCCGCCGCGCCTCTGGCCGCCACACATAATTCGTCAAAACTCAAACGTGCAATGCCGCCCACCGCGCGTGGCACTGGCAGGTCGCGCCCTTTGAGCGCCAGCGTCACCGGCGTCGGTGCCACATGGCCGGTCAGTTCGTCAAAGCGCGCATCAAGATCGGCGCGCGCGCGTGGCCCGCACGGGCTGAACCAGACAGGATGCGCCTGCAGACAGGCAAGGCGATAATCGCGCGCGGCCACCAATTCGACAATATGCGTGCGCGCTTTCAACAAATCGATAAACGGCATGAACCGATGCCGGTTCAGCCCGCCCTTGTAAAGATCGTCCGGCGGCCGGTTGGAGGTGGCGACAACAACCACCCCAAGGTCGAACAAAAGCGTAAACAAGCGCCCCAAAATCGAGGCATCGGCTATGTCCTTGACCTGAAATTCGTCAAAACACAAAAGCGTGGCCTCGCGGGCAATATCGCGCGCCACGCGCGGCATCGGGTCGCCCGTCTGGTCGGGCCTTTGGCGTATCGCGTGAATGCGCGCATGGGTTTCCTGCATAAAGGCATGAAAATGCACGCGCCGCTTGGCGCGCATGGGCATTTTGTCGAAAAACAAATCCATCAGCATCGACTTGCCGCGCCCGACCCCGCCATGCAGATAAAGCCCTTTGGGCGGGGTTTTTGTCGCCCGCCCGAAACGGCCCTTTAACGCCTGCCGCAAGGCTGCCGGAAACGACGGGCGGGAATATGCGCTCAAGCCGATGGCAAGCGCGTCCAGATGGACGAGCGCGTCGCGCTGGGCGGGATCGTCTTCGACGGTATGTCCATCCACCAGCTCTTGATAATGCGCGGCCAAAACGCCTATGGACGTGGTGTCACCCAAACTCGCTACCCCTGAAAATTTTGCTGCCCGACTTTAGTCAGAGGCTAATCACGGGTCAATTGCTGTCCGTCGGCAGGGCGCGCGGAAAAAGCCAAGCCGCCAGTGCCGCCGCCGCCAGCGCGCCGAAAATCTGGGCCAGCACAAATCCGGGCATGTCGACCGGCTGTATGCCGGAAAAACTGTCGGTAAAGCTGCGCGCCAGCGTGACGGCGGGATTGGCAAAACTCGTTGACGCGGTAAACCAATAGCCGGCCATTATGTAAAGCCCGACCAGCATGGGCACCGCTTCGGGCCGATGGCGCAAGCCGCCCAAAATGGTTGTCACAAGCCCGAATGTCGCCACGCCCTCGGCCAGCCATTGGCCTGCGCCTGTGCGCGCTTTTGTGCCCAACACCAGAAGCTCCATATCAAACATGGCGTGCGCCAGAACCGTTCCGGCAATGCCGCCCATGCACTGCACCAGCACATAAAGCACCAGCAGGCCGGCGGTCAGTTCGCCGCGCGCAAAAAACACCAGACTGACGGCAGGGTTGAAATGCGCCCCCGACACCGGCCCCAATATGGTGATCAGCACATAAAGAATGGCACCGGTGGCAATCGTATTGCCCAAAAGCGCAATGGCGTCATTACCGCCGGCAAGCGCGGCCGCCATAATGCCGGAGCCGACAACGGTGCAGACCAGCAACAGCGTGCCCAGAGCCTCGGCCAGCAAGTGACGCGTCATCGGTGCCCCCCGTCTGCAAGAAACGCATCGAGACGTTTTTTGATCATGGCAAAAACCTCGCGAAAATGCGCCCGCACCGCCTCTTCGCCGCCCTGATATTTGGCCGGATCGGGAAACGGCCAATGCGCGGTTGCCGGATGGCCCGGCCAGACCGGACAGGCCTCACCGGCGGCATTGTCGCAGACCGTCACAATTTGGTGCATTTCGGGCGCTTCCGGCCCCGCAAATTCGTCCCAGGATTTCGACCGATAGCCGGTGTCGGGCAGGCCCAGCTCTTTGAGCGTCGCCAGTGCCATTGGATGCACCGCGCCTGTGGGCGTCGAACCGGCGCTGAACGCCCGCCACTGCCCGTTGGCGGCAGCGTTCATATAGGCTTCGGCCAGCACCGAGCGGCAACTATTTCCGGTGCACAGAAACAGAATATTTTTCATCTGTCTTTATTAAGCGCGCCACATAACAGTTTTGTGACGCAAATTTTACGCGCGTCAAACCTCGCGCTCGACCATCATTTTCTTGATTTCGGAAATGGCCTTGGCCGGTGACAACCCTTTCGGGCAGGCCTTGGCGCAATTCATAATCGTATGGCAACGGTAAACGCGGAACGGGTCTTCCAGATCGTCCAGCCGGTCACCGGTTTTTTCGTCGCGGCTGTCGGCCAGCCAGCGATAGGCTTGCAGCAATACTGCGGGGCCGAGATATTTGTCGGAATTCCACCAATAGCTCGGACATGATGTTGAGCAGCAGGCGCATAAAATACACTCATAAAGCCCGTCAAGCTGTTCGCGGTCTTCGCGCGACTGGCGCCATTCGTTTTGCGGCTGCGGCGTGTCGGTTTTGAGCCATGGTTCGATCGAGGCATATTGCGCGTAAAGATCGGTCAAATCCGGCACCAAATCCTTGATAACCGGCATGTGCGGCAGAGGATAAATCGTGATGTCGCCCTTCACATCATCCAGCCCTTTGGTGCAGGCCAGCGTGTTCTGGCCGTCAATATTCATGGCGCAGGAGCCGCAAATTCCTTCACGGCACGAGCGGCGAAATGTGAGGGTCGAATCAAGTTCGTTTTTGACCTTCAACAGCGCATCCAGCACCATCGGCCCGCAATCATCGGCATCGAAAACATAGCTGTCGACACGCGGGTTTTCCCCATCATCGGGATTCCAGCGATAGACTTTCAACGTCCGCGGGGCTTTCAGCGTGCCTTCGGCGGTATGGGTCACGCCTTTTTTGACGCGCGAATTGGCCGGCAGTGCAATCTCAACCATCTCTATCCCCTAGTAAACGCGAGCTTTCGGCTCGATATAATTGACCTCATTGGTCAAGGTGTAATTGTGAACCCCGCGATAGCCAATGGTGGCTTTGCCCTTGGCATCGACATAAGCCAGCGTGTGCTTCATCCATGCCTCGTCATCGCGCTCCGGGAAATCCTCGCGCGCATGACCGCCGCGGCTTTCTTTACGGGCATTGGCCCCTTCGACCGTGGCGATGGCCTGCACGATGAGATTGTCGAACTCCAGCGTTTCGAGCAAATCCGAATTCCAGATCAGCGAACGGTCGGCAATGCCGATATCATCCATCGCATTAACGACTTTCTGCATCCGTTCGCAGCCTTCTTCCAGCACTTCGCCGGTGCGGAACACCGCGCAGTTTTCCTGCATGGCTTTTTGCATTTCAAGGCGCAGTTCGGAAGTCGGCGTGCTGCCGTCGGCGGTGCGGAAACGTTCCAGACGCGCCACCGCATCGTCGCCCGCATTTGCCGGCAGCGGCGCATGGCCCTCGCCGGGCGTCACAATATCCGATGTGCGGATGGCAGAAGCGCGCCCGAACACCACAAGGTCGATGAGCGAGTTTGACCCCAGCCGGTTGGCACCGTGAACAGACACACAAGCCGCCTCACCGATTGCCATCAGACCCGGCACGGTGCGCTCGGCGTCGGCTTCGGTCGGGTTAAGCACTTCGCCGTGATAATTGGTCGGGATGCCGCCCATATTGTAATGCACGGTCGGCAGTACGGGGATCGGCTCCTTGGTCACATCGACACCGGCGAAAATGCGCGCGCTTTCGGAAATTCCGGGCAGGCGTTCGGCCAGCACATCCGGGTCAAGATGGTCGAGATGCAGATAAATATGGTCGTTATTGGGGCCAACGCCGCGCCCTTCGCGAATCTCAATGGTCATTGAGCGCGACACGACATCGCGCGAAGCGAGGTCTTTGGCCGATGGCGCATAACGCTCCATAAAACGCTCGCCCTCGGAATTGATCAAAATGCCGCCTTCGCCGCGCGAGCCTTCGGTAATCAGGCAGCCCGCGCCATAAATGCCGGTCGGGTGGAACTGCACAAACTCCATATCCTGAAGCGGCAGACCGGCGCGGATGACCATGGCCGAGCCGTCGCCCGTGCAAGTGTGGGCCGAGGTCGCCGAGAAATAGGCGCGCCCGTAACCGCCGGTTGCCAGAATAACCTGTTTGGCCTGAAAGCGGTGAATGGTGCCGTCCTGCATGCACATGGCCGTCACGCCCACGCAGCGGTCTTCATCCATAATCAGATCAAGCGCAAAAAATTCGATAAAAAATTCGGTGTCGTGGCGCAAAGACTGACCATACAGCGTGTGCAAAATGGCGTGGCCGGTGCGGTCGGCCGCCGCGCAGGTGCGCTGGGCAATGCCTTCGCCGAAATTCGTTGTCATGCCGCCAAACGGGCGTTGGTAAATCTTGCCTTCGTCGGTGCGCGAAAACGGCACGCCGAAATGCTCCAGCTCGTAAACGGCTTCGGGCGCATTGCGGCACAAATATTCAATCGCGTCCTGGTCGCCCAGCCAGTCAGACCCCTTAACGGTGTCATACATGTGCCAGCGCCAGTCATCATCGCCCATATTGCCAAGCGCGGCGGAAATGCCGCCCTGCGCGGCAACCGTGTGGCTGCGCGTCGGGAAGACTTTTGAAATACATGCCGTTTTCAGCCCGCGCTCGGCACACCCTAATGCGGCGCGCAATCCGGAACCGCCGGCCCCGACAACGACAACATCAAATTGATGATCGGTAAACTCATATGCACTCATGATCCACTCCTAGCCGACCTGTTTACTGGCTTACCACCAGCTTCAAAACGGCCAGCGCACACGCCACACCGATTATCAGGGCGAAAAAATTATTGGCGACCAGCGCCGCCAGCTTCATTGCTTCCCCATGAATATAATCCTCGATCACGACCTGCAGACCGAGGCGCATATGCCAGCATGTGCTCAAAATGAGCAACAACATGACAACACCGACAACCGGATTGCCGAGAAACGCCGCCATGGTCGCATGGTCGGCTCCCGCATGGACAACAAGAGCCCCGACCAGAAACAGCGTCAGTGGAATATTGGCAAGCGCGGTGACGCGCTGGAGCCAGAAATGTTCAGTGCCTTTTTTCGCCGAGCCCAAACCACGGACACGCGACAGGGGGGTGCGCATTTCACTCATGACCAAACTCCCAGATACATATACCCAAGCACCCATGCCAGACCGGTGAGAAGCAGGGGCGCAATCGCCGTCGCCCGCGCTATCAGTTCCACATGTTTTAGGTCGAAACCGCGCCCTGTATCCCAGATAAAATGCCGCACGCCGCCAAACATGTGATGAAACAGCGCCCAGCTATATCCGAACAATACCAGACGCCCTATCCAGGAACCGGAAATATCGCGCACCAGCGCATAAGCCTCCGGCCCGCCGGCGGCGGCCATCAGCCACCAGGCCAATAAAGCCGAACCCGCATAAAGGGCCACGCCGGTCGCCCGATGCAGAATTGACAGCATCATGGTCAGCGTCCAGCGATAAATCTGAATATGCGGCGAAAGCGGCCGGGACGGTGATTGATCGGACATAAACTCTCCTGAGCGTCGCTAAAATTTTACGCGCTTTTGTTATAGCCGATGCAGTCAAAGCTGCCAATCATACCACCGCGACAGGCTGACGCAGATTAGCGGCGCGCCATCCACACCCAGCAATCGAGATCCAGCAATAAATCATCCGGTCGGGTTTCGGCTTGCTGATTGGCGACAAGCTCGGCAATATCGCCGACCGGCCGGTTTTTGGTCACAAAATGGCGGAGCCGCAATGCGCCGACCCCCGCAACACCGTCAATGGTGGCTTTTTCAATAAGGCGCGTACCGGCATAAATCGTATCACCGGCAAAGGCGGGGGCGGCATGGGTGCCCGCATTCAGCCCGGCAACACAAACCGCGTTTTCAAGCCCGTTAAAACTCATGGCGCGCGCATGCGAAATAATGTGCCCGCCATAAATCAGCCGCTTGCCGAAGCGCGTTTCCCGCTGGGCCAGCCCGTCAAAATGCACGCGCGCGGTATTTTGATAGGCCCGCGTCGCCAGCATATGTTCGCTGTCTTCCAGCGTCACGCCGTCGTGATGGTCGATGAACATGCCGGTTTCGTAATCGTCGAAATATTTGTCGCTGCCCGATTGCGCGCTGTCGAGAATATTTATGCCTTCCGCCAGACCTGTCGGTGGCGGCACCAAATCGGCGGGTGCCACGGCCGGCGCAAGTTGCGGCATAACCGGGTCGGGGGCTGGCGCGGACGGGTCACGCTTATTGACCATCACCCAGCGCACATATTCGACGACCATGTCCTGATGCTGGTTGAAGCCGCGACTGCGCACCATGACAATGCCGCTTTTGCCATTGCTGTTTTCGCGCAAACCCATCACTTCGGAAACCGCCGACACCGTATCGCCGCAATAAACCGGCGCCAGAAACCGGCCCTCGGCATAGCCCAGATTGGCCACGGCATTGCGCGAAATATCCGGCACGGTTTTGCCGAAAACAATATGAAACACCAGCCAGTTTTCCAATGGCCGGTCGGCATAACCGGCGGCTTGGGCTGCCGGCAGGCTGCTGTTCAAAATATGGCGGCCGCCATAAAGCGCCTGATAAAGCGCGACATCGCCGCTTTCCAGCGTGCGCGGGGTGGCGTGGGTGATTTTTTCGCCCAGCTTGAAATCTTCGAAAAACCGGCCACCGGCGTCAGACGTCATCATCATGCCTCTTTCGCAACCGCGGCAGACCGCGCGGCAATCGCATCGGCAATGGCGAGTTTTTGCCGCGCAATATCCAGATGCAGAAGTTCGGTCATTTTGCCGTTCACCTTGAGCACGCCCTGTCCGGCATTGGCCGGATCGTCAAACGCGGCAACGACATCGCGCGCATGCGCTATCTCCTCCGCATCGGGCGCGAAAATGGCGTTGCACGGGCCAAGCTGACTGGGGTGGATGAGCGTTTTGCCGTCAAAGCCCATTTCCATGCCCTGCCGGCACTCGGCCTCAAACCCGCCCGTGTCGGCAATATCGTTGAACACACCGTCCAGCACATAAAGCCCATAGCGCCGCGCCGCCAGCACCGCCAGCGAGAGCGCCGCCTGAAGCGGCGCGCGCCCCGGCACCAGCGCGGCCTGCATTTCCTTTGCCAGATCATTCGTGCCCATGACAAAACAGGCGAGCGGCGTGTCGCCCCCGCGCGCGGCCAGCGCATCCAGATTGAAAATGGCGGCAGGCGTTTCAATCATAATCCACAAGGCCGTGCCGTCGGGCACATGCGCGCAAACCGCATCAATGTCGGCGGCGGTTGATATTTTGGGAGCGAGTATGGCATCGGGCGCGCTGTCTTTTTTTGTCGCCAATTTGGCAAGAGCGGCGAGATCATCATGGCCCCATTCGGTATCCAGCCCGTTCACGCGCACCACAATTTCGCGCCCGCCATAGCCGCCCGCTTCGAGCGCCGCGCAGATTTGCGCGCGCGCTTGTGCTTTGGCATCGGGCGCGACCGCATCTTCCAAATCGAGCAACAGACAATCGGCATCCAGCGTGCGCGCCTTTTCAAGCGCGCGGGCATTGGCCCCCGGCATGTAAAGGGCCGAGCGGCGCGGGATCGCTGATTTGTGTGAAGGCGGCAAAGACATGTGTACTTACCCCGAATTCTATGGTTCAACAGCAAGCCGGTCGGAGGGCTTGTTGCATGACGCAGTCTAACACACACAACGCCACTGTCTTAGTCATTTCCAGTCAGGTGATTGACGGACAGGTTGGCATACAGGCGATTGCGCCGGGGCTTCGCGCGTTTGGGCTGGGCTGTATCGGCCTGCCGACCACATTGCTGGCGGCACACCCTGCCGCCTATCCGCAAGCCGGCCCGCCTGCGGGCGGGGCTTTGCCGGCGGCACATATCACCGAATTTGCCGATTGGCTGTTGTCCGCCGGTGCCTTTGACGGGCTGGCCGGCATTTTGACGGGCTATATGCCCAGCGTCGAGCATGTCGAGGCGACGGCCGGCGCGATCGATCTGTTGCGCGCGCAAAAGCCCGACCTGCCGGTTTGTTGCGACCCGATTTGTGGCGACAATGACCGGCTCTATTTGCCGCGCGAAGTCGCCGCCGCGCTGGGCGAACACCTCCTGCCGCGCGCCGGTATTGCCACCCCCAATCTGTTCGAATTGGGGCATTTGACGGGCACCGGCCCGCTTGAGCAAACCCAAGATGCCGCGCGCGCCGCGCAAAAACTCAATGTGCCGGAAGTTATTGTCACCTCGGCGCCCGGCCCCAAGGGCCGCATCGCCACATTGCTGGTCAGCGATCAATTATTGCGCTGCGAGACGGTTGCCGTGCCGCAAGTGCCGCATGGTATGGGCGATCTTTTTTCCGCGCTTTATATGGGTCTGCATTTGCGACGGGACAAAATGGCGCTGGGCATTGCCACCTCGACCATGGCGAAGCTTGCGGGCAGAAGCGCCAATAAGAATGTGTTGCCCAGCCAACAGGTGGAACTGGAAAAAGCCGCGCTGCAGGAAACGCTCCCGTTACCGTCTTAATATCCGGCTGTCTTAAATATCAGGCGGCGCGGGGCGCGGTCACATAATCGCGCACCAGCAATTCGGCGATTTGCACCGCATTCAAGGCCGCGCCTTTGCGCAAATTATCCGAAACCACCCACATGCTCAGCCCGTTTTCAACCGACGGGTCAACGCGCAGCCGCGAGACGAAGGTTTCATATTCGCCGACACATTCGACCGGCGTGACATAGCCTTCATCTTCGCGCCGGTCGACCAGCAACACACCCGGCGCGGTCTCGAAAGCCGCGCGCGCTTCTGTTTCGCTGATCGGCGTTTCAAACTCGATATTCACCGCCTCGCTATGGCCGACAAAAACCGGCACGCGCACGCACGTTGCGTGCATGCGAATTTCGGGGTCGAGCATTTTTTGCGTCTCGACCACCATTTTCCATTCTTCCTTCGTGTCGCCATTGTCGCGGAAGACATCAATATGCGGGATGACATTAAACGCGATTTGTTTGGAGAAATGCTCGCGCGTCAAATCATCATTCACAAACACGGCGCGGGTCTGCGAAAACAATTCGTCCATGGCGGCATTGCCCGCACCCGAAACCGACTGATAGGTCGCCACCACCACGCGGCGGATTTTGGCAATATCGTGCAGGGGTTTGAGCGCCACGACGAGTTGCGCCGTCGAGCAGTTTGGATTGGCGATAATATTGCGCTGTGTGTATCCGGCGAGGTCATGCGGGTTAACTTCCGGCACAATCAGCGGCACATCCGCCTCCATGCGATAGAGCGAGGAATTGTCGATGACCACACAACCGGCGGCGGCGGCTTTGGGCGCATATTCTTCCGCCGGGCCGGAACCGCAGGCAAACAGCGCAATATCGGCGGCGGCAAAATCATAAAATTCCAGCGCCTGACATTGCAGCGTCTTGTCGCCGAAACTCACCTCTTTGCCTTGGCTGCGGCGCGAGGCAACGGCATCGACGCGCGCAATCGGAAAATTGCGCTCGGCCAGAATATTCAGCATTTCGCGCCCGACATTGCCGGTCGCACCAATCACGGCAACCACATAACTCATCTCAATTCCCCAATTCGTCGAGGGCTTGCAGCACCGCATCACCCATCGCACTTGTGCCGACCAATTGCATGTCGGCCTGCATGATGTCGCCGGTGCGCAAGCCCTTGTCGAGCACCTGCATCACCGCGCGTTCCAGCAAATCGGCATCCGCGCCGCGGTCGAAAGTATATTTCAGCGCCATCGCAAAACTCATGATCGAGGCGATCGGATTGGCCTTGCCCTGACCGGCAATATCGGGGGCCGAGCCGTGCACGGGTTCATACAAAGCCCGCGCGCGGCCCGTCTCAGCATCCGGCGCGCCCAGCGAGGCCGAGGGCAACATGCCCAGCGAGCCCGTCAACATGGCGGCGACATCCGACAGAATATCGCCGAACAGATTATCCGTCACCAGCACATCATATTGCTTTGGCTGGCGCACAAGCTGCATGGCGCAATTATCGGCCAGCACATGCTGCAATTCGATTTCCGGATAATCGGCGGCGATGACCCGGTTGACCTCTTCAAACCAGAGCTGGCCGCTTTCCATGACATTGCGTTTTTCCGAGCTTGCCAGCCTTTTGGTGCGCTTCATGGCGATATCGGCGGCCACGCGCGTGATGCGCTCAATCTCGTAAGTCTCATAGACTTGCGTGTTGACCCCGCGCCGCTGGCCGTCGCCCAGATCGGTTATGCCGCGCGGCTCGCCGAAATAAACCCCGCCGGTCAGCTCGCGCACAATCATAATGTCGAGCCCTTCGACCAGTTCGCGCTTCAGCGAGGAAGCCTCGGCCAGCGCCGAAAAACAAATCGCCGGGCGCAAATTCGCAAATAATTCCAAATCCGCACGCAGGCGCAACAGGCCCGCTTCGGGTCGTGCTTCATAGGCGACATTGTCCCATTGCGGCCCGCCGACCGCGCCCAGAAGCACCGCGTCAGCCGTCAGCGCCTTTTCCATGGCCGCGTCCGAAATGGCCGCACCATGCGCGTCATAGGCGCACCCGCCGACAAGGTCGTGGTCGATGGAAACATCAAAGCCTTTATGCGTGCCGAACCAGTCAATGATACGGGCCACTTCGCCCATCACTTCGGGGCCGATGCCATCGCCCGGCAGGATCAGAATATTTTCCATTTATCGCCTCTTTTCGTACGCTTGCGAAACTGCCCCGCCTAACGCCAAGGCTGGTCGTCGAGACCCGCCTCATAAGCGGAAATCTCGTCGCTTTGTTTTAAGGTCAGCGCAATATCATCAAGCCCTTCCAGCAGGCAGGTTTTGCGAAACGCATCCACGTCAAAACTGATAACCCCGCCATCGGGCCCGCGAATTTCCTGGACTTCCAGATCAATGCTCAGACCGGCATTGGCACCGCGCGCGGCATCATCCATCAGCTTGTCGATATCTTCCTGCGGCAGAACAATCGGCAAAATGCCGTTTTTGAAGCAGTTATTGTAGAAAATATCGGCAAAGCTCGGCGCGATGACGCATTTAATGCCAAAATCGAGCAGCGCCCATGGCGCGTGTTCGCGGCTGGAACCGCAGCCGAAATTTGCCCCCGCCACCAGAATTTGCGCATTGCGATAGGCCGGTTGATTGAGCACAAAATCCTCAATCTCACTGCCATCATCGCCATAGCGCATTTCATCGAACAGGTTTTTGCCGAGCCCCGAACGCTTGATGGTTTTCAAAAACTGCTTGGGAATAATCATATCCGTGTCGACATTGATCATGTTCAGCGGCGCGGCCACGGCATCGAGCTTGGTAAATTTTTCCATGTTTTTCTCCTTGGTCGATACTTCAGGCGTTTGCGAAATCGCGAATATCGGCAAAATGGCCGGTCACGGCAGCGGCTGCGGCCATGGCCGGCGATACGAGATGCGTGCGTCCGCCGCGCCCCTGTCGGCCCTCAAAATTGCGGTTGGAAGTTGACGCGCAACGCTCGCCCGGTGCCAGCTTGTCGGCGTTCATCGCCAGACACATCGAGCATCCCGGCTCGCGCCATTCAAAACCGGCGGCTTTGAAAATGGCGTCCAGCCCCTCGGCCTCGGCCTGTTGTTTCACAAGCCCCGACCCCGGCACCACCATGGCCGACACATTTGCCGCCACCTGACGGCCTTCGGCAATTTTTGCCGCGGCGCGCAAATCTTCAATGCGGCTATTGGTGCATGAGCCGATGAAAACGCGGTCGATTGAAATATCCTGCATTTTCGTGCCCGCACTCAGCCCCATATAATCAAGCGCGCGCGCCACGGCGCGGCGCTGGCCTTCATCTTCAATCGCTGCCGGATCGGGCACCTGACCTTCGATGGACACCACATCCTGCGGGCTGGTGCCCCAAGTTACCAGCGGCGGCAGATTGGCGGCATCAATGGTAATTTCGCGGTCGAACACCGCATCATCATCCGATTTCAGCGTGCGCCAGTAAGCAACAGCTGCCTCCCATGCCTCACCCGACGGTGCTTTGGCGCGGCCTTCCAGAAAGGCGAAGGTTTTTTCATCCGGTGCCACTAATCCTGCGCGCGCACCGGCTTCGATCGACATATTGCACAGCGTCATGCGCCCTTCCATTGACAGGGCTTCAATGGCCGGGCCGGCATATTCCAGCACACAGCCCGTGCCGCCGGCGGTGCCAATTTCGCCGATAATCGCCAGCGCAATATCCTTGGCGGTCACATGCGACGGCGCGTCACCGACGACATTAATGCGGAAATTTTTTGCCTTTGTCTGGATAAGCGTTTGTGTGGCCAGCACATGCTCGACCTCCGAGGTGCCAATGCCATGGGCCAGCGCGCCAAACGCACCATGCGTGGAGGTGTGGCTGTCGCCGCACACAATGGTCAGCCCCGGCAGGGTGAAGCCCTGCTCCGGCCCGGCCACATGAACAATGCCCTGGCGAATGTCATCCATCGCCAGATATTCGATGCCGAACTCGGCGCAATTGGCTTCCAGCGTTTCGATTTGCAGCTTGCTTTCGGGGTCTTCAATCGCCGCCAAGCCGCCTGAGCGATCCGTGGTCGGAATATTGTGGTCGGCCACGGCCAGCGTTTTGTGCGGCGCGCGCGGGCGACGCCCGGCCATGCGCAGGCCTTCAAAGGCTTGCGGGCTGGTGACTTCATGCACCAGATGGCGGTCAATATATAAAAGGCAATTTCCGTCCTCTTGTGCGGACACAAGATGGGCCTGCCAGATTTTATCGTATAATGTGGTTCCGGACATCAATGCCTCTCTGTCTTCCCGGGGGTCACCCCCGGTCTGTTTGGGGTGGGCCGCCTTGGGAGGAAAGATCAGGCGTCGGCGCTAACGCCGGAATCCTCCTGGGCAGCCGGTGGAATTGTATCGGCCGCGGCCGTCGGGGTTTCTTTGCCCGTTTTCAGACGGCGTTCCGCAATACGCGCCGCCTTACCTGTAAGCCCACGCAAATAATAAAGTTTCGCACGCCGCACACGACCGCGCCGCACCACTTCAATATTGGCAACAAGCGGGCTGTAAATCGGAAACACCCGCTCAACGCCCTCGCCATAGGAAATTTTACGCACGGTGAAGTTTTCGTTCAAACCGCCGCCCGAACGCGCAATGCACACGCCTTCAAAGGCCTGCACGCGCTCGCGCGAACCCTCGATCACCTTCACATTGACCTTGACCGTATCGCCCGGCTGGAAATCCGGAATGGATTTTTCCGCCTCAATTGCGGCGATTTGCTCTTTTTCAATCTCATCAATCAGGTTCATGGCTATAACCTCAAAGCGGGCATACCCGCCGACAGCTTTTTCAAGATGGCGTGACGTAGCACTAAACGGGGCTTTTGTCACCCCTTCAATCGGTTTTTTTGACGATAAAGCACCCGTTTAGCCGCTTTTTTCGTCATCCGGCTTTTTCGGCGCGGCTGACGGATTGCGTGCGACAAACCGCGCCCATAAATCGGGCCGCCGCGCGGCGGTAATTTCATGCGCCCTCGCGCGCCGCCAGGCGGCAATGTCACCATGATTGCCGGAGGTCAAAATGGCCGGAATATCGCGCCCCTGCCAGCTTGCGGGCCGGGTATATTGGGGATATTCGAGCAAATCATCGGTGAAACTTTCCTCATCATGCGAGGCCGACGAGCCCATCACCCCCGGCAACAGGCGGATAATGGCGTCCAGCATGGCAAAAGCGGCCATCTCGCCGCCCGACAAAATATAGTCACCAACCGAAACTTCGCGCAGATTATGGGCTTCGATGAACCGCTCATCGACGCCTTCAAACCGGTTGCACATGAAAATCGCACCTTTGCCCAAGGCCAAATCCGCCGCCATTTCCTGCGTAAACGGCAAACCGCGGGGGCTGGGCAGCAAAACCGGCAAATCGCCCGCTTTATCTTGCGTATCGGCAAGCGCGGCAGAGGCAATATCGGCGCGCAACACCATGCCCGCGCCACCGCCCGCCGGCGTGTCGTCCACCGCGCGATGGCGACCCTCGCCAAATGCGCGCAAATCATGGGGTTGGCAAGCCCATGCGCCGGTTTCCAGCGCCCGCCCCGACAGGCTGGTGTTCAAGGGCCCCGGAAACATATCCGGAAACAGGGTAATAATATGTGCCTGCCAAGTGGCCGGTTTGCCTGAAGTCGCGCTCATGACATGGCCTCCTCATCAGGCTCCGCATCAGGCCCCTCATCAGCCCCCTTATCAGATTGCGGCATGATGATGGTGATGTGACCGGCATCAAGATCAACCTGCGGCACGCAATCGCGCGTAAACGGCACGAAGGTGCCGTCAATTTCAAGCAGGTCACCGGCACCGAAATCATGCACGGCGCGCACCGTGCCCAATGCCGCCCCGTCCGGGGTTTGCGCCTTGAGGCCGATGAGATCGGCATGGTAAAAATCATCCGCATCGTCCAGCGCCGGCAGAATGTCGCGCGGCACGCACAACATTTCCCCCTTCAGTGCTGCGGCCTGTTCGCGCGTGGTGATGTGTTCCAGCATGAGGCGGGCACCGGTTTTGTCCGGTTGAATGTCGCGCACCACATAACGGCGCTTGCCGGACGCATCGCGCAAAGCCCCGAAATTGCCGAGACCGAGCGGGTCATCGGTAAATGTTTTGACCCGCACAGCACCGCGCACACCATGCGTGCCCGTGACAATACCCAAACAGACAAGTCCGTCGGCAGGTGTTTGCGGGGGCGGCGGCTGGCGGGTCAATTAAGCGTCCTTTTCACCCTCTTCATCAGAGGCGTCATCTGCGGGAGCTTCCTCCTCAGCAGGTGCCTCTTCGGCGGGTGCTTCTTCGGCAGCGGCCTCTTCGGCAGCGGCCTCTTCAGCAGCGGCTTCTTCTGCGGGCGCCTCTTCAGCAGGTGCCTCTTCAGCAACGGCTTCTTCTGCGGGTGCTTCTTCGGCGGGTGCTTCCTCTTCGGCGGGAGCCTCTTCAGCAGGTGCTGCGGCCGCGGCGGCGGCTTCTTCCTCGGCGGCGCGCTTGGCTTCTTCGGCAGCTTCTATGCGTTCCAGAGCTTTGGCGCCCGGCTTACCTTTTTGCGGATTATTGCGGGCTTCGCGTTTCCACAAGCCCGCATCGTCCAGAAAACGCGCAATGCGGTCGGACGGCTTGGCACCTTGCGAAATCCAGTGCTTGGCGCGCTCCAGATCCAGCGTCAGCCGGTCATCATGGTCTTTCGGCAATAGCGGATTATAGGTGCCGAGTTTTTCAATATAACGGCCATCGCGCGGCATGCGGCTGTCGGCCACAACAATGCGATAGAAGGGTCGCTTTTTTGCGCCCCCGCGGGACATGCGAATTTTAAGAGCCATATCAGATTTTCCTTTCACAGAAATGTTGGAAGATATTTGAATTAAAAACTGTCGTCATTTTTGTTTATTTCTTTTTGGGTGGCAGTCCGAGGCCGGGGGGCAGGCCGGCCGGTGGTTGGAGATTGCCGAGATCCGGCAGGCCGCCGCCGGGTGCGTTCAAATCGGGCAAGCCGCTTCCACTTCCCCCGCCCATTGGCCCACTTCCCATTGCACCGCCGCCCAGCATATTCGCCATGCCCTGCATGCCGCCCTTGCCGAGTTTTTTCATCATATCGGCCATTTGACGGTGCATTTTGAGCACGCGGTTTACATCCTGCACGCTGGTGCCCGAACCGGCGGCGATGCGCCGCTTGCGGCTGGCATTCAGCACTTTCGGATTTTCCTTTTCAGCCGGCGTCATGGACGAAACAATCGCCGCCTGACGCGCCAGCTGCCGGTCATCCATGCCCATATTGGCGAGTTGCCCGGCGGCTTGTTTTTTCAGCTTGCCCATGCCCGGCAACATGCCCAGCACGCCCGACATGCCGCCCATGCGCTGCATCTGGCGCAATTGCTCGGCCATATCCTCAAGGGTGAACAGGCCCTTTTTCATGCGCGCGGCAATTTTTTCGGCCTTTTCGGCATCCATGGTGGCGGCGGCTTTTTCAACCAGCCCGACAACATCGCCCATGCCCAAAATGCGATTGGCAAGCCGCGCGGGGTCAAACACTTCCAGCGCGTCTATGGCTTCGCCAACACCCAGATATTTAATGGCAACGCCGGTTTCGTGCCGCATGGAGAGCGCGGCACCGCCGCGCCCGTCGCCATCGGCGCGCGTCAGCATAATGCCGGTCAGCGTCACGCGGGCGGCAAATTGCGCGGCAATTCGCACCGCCTCCTGACCCGTCAGACTGTCGGCCACAAGCATGGTTTCGTTCGGATTGGCGGCTTTTTCAATCGCCGCCATTTCGCTCATCAAGGCTTCATCGGCATTGGTGCGCCCTGCCGTGTCGAGCATGACCACGTCAAACCCACCCAGCTTGCCCGCCTGCATGGCGCGCTTGGCAATCTCGACCGGCCCCTGCCCTTCAATAATCGGCAGGGTTTCGACATCGATCTGGCGACCCAGCACGGCAAGCTGTTCCATCGCCGCCGGACGTTGCGTGTCCAGCGAGGCCATCAGCACTTTGCGTTTGTCTTCTTCTTGAAGGCGCCGCGCAAGCTTGGCGGTGCTGGTGGTTTTACCCGAACCTTGCAGGCCGACCATCATAATGCCGACCGGCGGCACCGCATCCAGCGCCAAAGGCGCGGCGGCACCCAGCATGTCGACCAGTTCATCATTGACGACTTTGACAACCTGCTGGCCCGGCGTTACCGATTTCAGCACTTCCGTGCCGACCGCGCGCGGGCGCACTTTGTCGATAAAGGCGCGCACAACAGGCAGCGCAACATCGGCTTCCAGCAGGGCTTTTCGAATATCGCCCAGCGCGGTTTCGACATCGCGCTCGGACAGCGCGCCGCGACCGCGCAGGCGGTCGAAAACAGAGCCCAAATTTTCCGTCAATGCATCAAACATTGCGCGGTTTCTCCAATGGCTTTCGGGTGATATGCCGGAACCCGACATGCCCGAAAGCGGTTTTGCACCCGCGGGCAAATCCTTGCTGACGGGTGGCGATCTTGCCTGTGGCGGCCAAGACCAGAACTAATTGTGGCTTCGTTGATGAAGTGGGCGCAAGATAGGCGCGGGGGCTTGCAAAGTCAAGTTGGGCGAAACCGGCACATAGCTGGTGCTGGTGTTCGCGCGCGGGAAGGATTATATAAGCTGCCATGAGCCGGACACGCTCCATCGCTTTCACCAAAATGAACGGCCTCGGCAATGATTTTGTGGTGATCGACGCCCGCCGCGAAAGATTGGCGCCGGCGGCCGAAGAAGTGCGCGCGCTGGCCGCACGCGAGAATGCGGCAACAAAAGGATGCGACCAGCTTCTGATTTTGCACCCGCCGCGCAATGCGGGCCGCGACAAAGGCGATGTGTTCATGCAGATTTTCAACGCCGATGGCGGCGAGGTTGAGGCTTGCGGCAATGGCGCGCGCGCCGTGGCTGCCTATCTTGCAAGGCAGGGCACCCCCGAGCCTGTCATTGAAACGCTGGGCGGCACATTGCAGGCCCATGTGCCTGTGGACAAAACACAATTCACCGGCATCATCATGCCGACGCCGCGACGGGGCTGGAAAGACATTCCGCTGGCCGAAGAAATGCCCGACACGTCGAAAGTCACGCTGCATCCCAAATTGCCACCGGCCTTTATGGTCAATGTGGGCAATCCGCATGCGGTGATTTTCGTTGATGGCGGCACGGGCGGGCTTGCCGCCCAATATGGTTTCGAGCTTGAAAAAAACCGCCTGCTGCCTGAAGGCGCAAATATTAATTTTGCCGCCTGCAAAGGCGACAATATTATCGAGCTGGACACATGGGAGCGCGGGGCCGGACTGACGCAAGCCTGCGGCACCGGCGCATGCGCCACGGCAGTGGCCGCCTTTCATCTCGGCAAAATCAAAAACCACAATAATGAGTTTCGCATCGAACCGCCCTGCGCGCGCGACCCGAAATTGAAGGACAATTCCGATCGTGCTGGCATCCACCAAGATAATCTGTTGGAGATATTGGTGGATTATGACGGCCATTCACTCGCCCAGCAGGGGCCGGTAGCATTCGAGTTTGACGGCGCGTTTGAAGCTGAATTTGAAACCGGGGCGGTATCATGAGCGTCAAAGTCGAAAATTTCGGCTGTCGGCTCAACGCGCTTGAGGGCGATGTGGCAAAAGCCGCGGCGAAAACGGCAGGACTCGACAAAACCATTATCATTAATGGGTGCGCCGTGACCGGCGAAGCCCTGCGCCAAGCGCGCCAAGCCGCGCGGCGGGCCAAGCGCGCGGGCCCCGACCATGAAATTATCGTAACCGGCTGCGCCGCACAGACGGACGCGCCGACATTCGCCGCCATGCCGGAAGTTGACCGCGTGCTGGGCAATGAAGAAAAGCTCGACCCCGCGGCTTATGCTGCGGGCACCCCCGTGGCGGTGAGCGACATTATGGCCCGCACGCGCGCAACCCCGCTGCCCGCAACGCCGCAACCGTCGCGCGCGCGCGCCTTTGTGCAGGTTCAAACCGGATGCGACCATCGTTGCACTTTCTGCATCATCCCATTCGGGCGCGGCAATGCGCGCTCGGTGCCAATCGCCGAAGTGGTGGCCCAATGCCGCGATTTGGTGGCGCGCGGGCATAATGAGATTGTGCTGACGGGCGTCGATGTCACCAGCTATGGCCCTGATATTGGCGAGATTGGTCTGGGCGGGCTGGTGCGCGCCATTCTGGACGAAGTGCCCGAATTGGCGCGCCTGCGGCTGTCTTCAATCGATGCTGTCGAAATAGACCCGACCCTGCTCGATATGGTTATCCATGAAGAGCGTCTGATGCCGCATCTGCATTTGTCTTTGCAGGCCGGCGACAATATGATTTTGAAACGCATGAAGCGCCGCCATACGCGCGAGCAGGCGGTTGATTTTTGCGAGAAGCTCAAAGCGCAACGCCCGGAAATTGTCTTCGGGGCCGACATCATTGCGGGCTTTCCCACCGAAACAGACCCCATGTTTGAAAACTCGCTGGCACTTGTCGCCGATTGCGATATTGCCTGGTTGCATGTTTTTCCGTTTTCGCCGCGCCCCGGCACACCGGCGGCCCGCATGCCGCAATTGGCGGGCGACATAATTAAAGAACGCGCCGCCGCTTTGCGCGAGGCGGGCGCGCGCCAGCGCACCAAAACGCTTGAGGCGCGTATCGGCACGCGCCAATCCGTGCTGGTTGAAAAATCCGGCGAAGGCCGAACACCGTGTTTTGCCCGTGTGGAATTTGAGGCGACCGGCGACGCGGCCCAATCGGGCGACATTATTCCGGTGCGCATAACGGCCCATGACGGTGAGCGCTTGCTGGGCGAGATAGATGAAGGGCGCAGCGCATGAGCGGCCTGTTCGGTCGTTTACGCGCCGGCCTGAGCCGGTCGAGCAAGGCGCTGGGCGACAGTCTTGGCGGGCTTTTGGGCGGCAGCAGGCTTTCCGCCGAACAATTGGACGCGCTGGAAGACCTGCTGATTATGGCCGATCTTGGGGTCGAGGCGGCCGGCAATATTGTGGCGGCCTTGCGCCAGCGCAAAGATTTGAAAGATTTGGACGAAGCCGAATTGCGCGCCGCGCTTGCGGCGGAAATTGCCGCATTGCTGGTACCGGCCCAGCACGCGCTTGACCTGCCCGCCGGCGACACGCCGCGCGTGATTGTGATGGCCGGCGTCAATGGGGCGGGCAAAACCACAACCATTGGCAAGCTCGCCAAGCGCTTTCAGGCCGAAGGCAAATCGGTGATGCTTGCGGCGTGCGACACATTTCGCGCCGCGGCGGGCGAGCAATTGCAAATATGGGGCGAACGCGCCGGTGTGCCCGTGGTCAGCGCCGCACCGGGCAGCGATGCCGCCGGGCTTGCCTTTAACGCGCTTGAGCATGCCATTGCACAGAACATCGATATTCTGATTGTCGACACGGCGGGTCGGCTGCAATCAAATGCCGCGCTGATGGACGAGCTGGGCAAAATCATCCGCGTGCTGGGCAAGCTCGATGCACACGCCCCGCACGCCACGCTTCTGGTGCTGGATGCCACGACCGGACAAAACGCGCTCACGCAGGCGCAGGCTTTTCTGGATGCTGCAAACATTACCGGCCTCATTATGACCAAGCTGGACGGCACTGCGCGCGGCGGATGTCTGGTTCCGGTGGCGACAAAATTGCATCTGCCGGTGCATTTTATCGGGGTCGGCGAACAGGCCGAGGATTTGCAGGAATTTTCAGCTGATGAATTTTCACGCGCCCTGACCGGCGCCGAATTGTAAAAACATGCGAAGGGACACGACAGGTAAATATCATGCGCAAAACGATTGAAGAATTTGGCCCGCTGCTCGTGTTTTTTGTTCTGAATGCGCGCGGTGCCGAATGGCTGTCACTGCCCGAAACGCAAAGCCTGTTTGTCGCCACGGGCGGGTTCATGCTGGCGCTTGGGGTGGCGATAGCGTCAACCTATCTGCGCGGTGAAAAACCCAATAACATGACGCTGGCCTCGGCCGGCTTTGTTTTCGTTTTCGGGTCAATCACGCTGTTTTTGCAGGATGAAACCTTCATCAAAATCAAACCGACTTTGGTGTATTGCCTGTTTGCCGGCATTTTGACTTTCGGGCTTGTGCGCGGGCGCTCTTACCTGCAAATGCTGATGGGCGACATGCTGCCGCTCGGCACCGAAGGCTGGATGGTTTTGACCCGCCGCTGGACCGGCTTTTTCATCTTTCTCGCGCTTTTGAACGAAGCCGTCTGGCGCACCCAATCGACCGATTTCTGGGTCAGCTTCAAAGTCTTTGCGATTTTGCCGCTCACCATCGGCTTTATGCTTTTGCAAATGCCCTTGCTGCGCAAGCACCTGCCCGCCGATTTCGGCGAAGAAACAGGTCAAGACACGAAAAGCGACGGCTAGTCGCGCGCGAACACATCGCGCAATTCAAGCTCTGCCCCATGCGGATGGCACGGGCCGATAAACACATGCTCGCCCTCCGGCCCGTTTTCACCCGTCCACAAACGATAGGACAAATGCGAAAACGACCTTATGTGGTCATGGTCCATTTTCAGCCATGCCAGCGGCGTGTCGGGTGTTACGGTTTCACCGGCCTGGGCAAAGCTCGACTCGATTGCCATGCGTTGCGACACATCGAGATACGGCCAGACAAGCGAATGATAAAGCACCGTGACCTGCCCGCGCGGGCGGTTCATGATTTGCGCCGCCACCCATCCGGCGGCATCGGCGCGTGCGAGTTGCGGCGGGGCTTTGTCGGCGATTGACAGGGCGGCCAGCAATCGCGCGCGGCGTTCGGACATATCTCCCCAAACCCAAGCCTCCAGCGCGCGGCGCGCTTCTGCCTCGCCAATATTGACGGGAAACAAATCGCAACCGGCGCGGGCCGCAATTTCAATCTCGCCCTGCAAAGGCGGGGGCGATACGCCGCGCCAGTGGCTCGAAATGCTCAGCGCACTGTCGGGCGGGCCCCAGCTCACCGGCCCGTCGGCGGTTTCGATGGAATAGCGGAATTTGTCGAATAATAAATTCAGGCCCGCGCTCGCGCCCATTTCGGCCAAATTGAGCGGCAGGCCGGTGCGCCGCGCAATTTCGGAAAACCCGACCAGCAAAACACCGGCGCGGCCGGTTTCATTGGTTTGCGGCGTGCGGCGAAAAAACCGGCGGGCATCCCCCGCGTCACGGGTGAAACACGCAAGCACGGCGCGCGCCAATGCGCCCTTTTCATGCGGCTTGAATATGCCGCCGCAGCTTGCAAAATGCGGGCGCAAACCGGCGTCGCCGCCCAGTGCCGAAAAATGAATGAAACCGGCCAGACGCAAAGGCACATTGTCGTCCAGCGGGTCGCCCGCCCAGCCCCGCGTCAGTGTTGCGACAATGCCGTCGGCCAAAAAATCGTCCAGGCAGATTTCCAGCACGGCCCTTGTGAGCGGCGAGCCCAGCACATCGCAAGCATGGATCTGGGCTTCAAGGGCGGCGGCGATTTTGTCGTTTTTCAAACTATTTTTCAGTCGGTTTTATAGCGCGCGGCAAGGGCTTCAAAGCCGGGCGTGGCGGCCCAGTCTGCGGGCTCGCTGAAGGGGACGAAACTGTCTTGGTCTTTGGTTTCGCGATAATGTTGCAAGGCCCAGTAAACGCTCGGAAAGGCGAGATTGTCCCAGGGAATGTCATCCCATGCAAACAGCGCAACCTCCGCGCTTTCGGGGCCGACGGCAATATCATCCGAAAGCAATTTGGCGCGGTAGAAAATTTGCACCTGAGAAATGCGCGCCACATTGTAAACCCCGATCAGCGCATTTGTTTCAACCTCGGCACATGCTTCCTCGCGGGCTTCGCGAGCGGCACCTTCGGCGATGGTTTCATTGTTTTCCATGAAGCCTGCGGGCAGGGTCCAGAAGCCAAGTCGCGGTTCAATGGCGCGGCGGCACATTAAAATGCGGTCCTGCCGGACGGCGACAACGCCGGCCACGATTTTCGGGTTTTCATAATTAATCAGCCCGCAATGGTCGCAAATATTGCGCGAGATGGCATCGCCGTCGGGCACGCGCTGTGAAAAAGACAAATCATTGCGATAGGCACGCGAACGGTCTTTGAACGTCATTGGCTGACCTCCGGAAGCTGAATATCAAGATGCGGCAGAATTTCGCTTTCCAGACTAGCACGGGCCAGCGGTCCGGCAAAACGCGAGACAATGCGTCCGGCACCGTCAATGACGAATGTTTCCGGCACACCGTAAACGCCGAAATCAATCGCCACCCGCCCGCGCGTGTCAGCCCCGATGCGCGTATAGGGATTGCCAAGCGCGCCGATAAAGCGACGCGCGGCTTTCGCATCGTCTTTATAATTGAGCCCGAAAACCGTGACACCGGCGCGCGCCAGCGCCATCAAATGCGGGTGCTCTTCGCGGCACGGCCCGCACCAGCTTGCCCAGACATTGAGAACAACCGGCCTGCCCGTCGCCAAATCGTCGCTGCGCAAGCCCGCACTGCCGGCTTCAAGTCCGGGCAGGGCAAAATCAGGCACTTTTTGTCCGGTCAGGGCCGAAGGCAGCCGCGTCGGGTCACCGGCAAACAGGGCCACATAAAACAGTCCGAAAAACCCGAAAGCCGCCAGCATGGGCAGCCAGCGGCGCAAGCGCGATTGTTTTTCAGCCATCGCCATTTTGCATGTCCTGCAGGGCGGCGAGGCGTTGACGCGCGCGCGCCAGACCGTGAAAGCTCACCGCAATTATGGCGCCGAGCGCGAAGGCCGTGAAGGCATAGCTTGCATAAATATAAAAATCATACATGGCTTAACTCTCGCTCAATTCTCGCTCTGGCGCACACGCAAGCGTTGGCGCAGAACCTCCATTTGCAGGCGCGTCAATGTGATTGCCAGAAACAGCAGCAAAAACGCCACGCCCATCACCAAAAGCGGGTACAGAAAATCGGCATGCAAGGCAGGCCGCGCAAAACGCGACACGCTGGCCGGTTGGTGCAGCGTGTTCCACCAATCGACGGAAAATTTTACAATCGGCACATTCACAAAGCCCACAACGGCCAAAATTGACGTGGCGCGCGCCGCGCGGCCATAATCGTCAATCGCCTCCCACAGGGCGATATATCCGAGATATAGGAACAATAACACCAAGACAGAGGTGAGGCGTGCATCCCACACCCACCATGTGCCCCACATGGGCTGGCCCCACAGCGCACCCGTGACCAGGGCGACAAGCGTGAACACCGCACCGACCGGTGCGGCCGCGCGCGCTGCCAGATAACCCAAAGGATGGCGCAACACCACCGCCACAATGCTGGCAAAAAATATGAAACTATAGGCAAACAGCGCCATCCACGCCGCCGGCACATGCACAAACATAATGCGCACCGTTGCCCCTTGCTGGTAATCATCGGGCACGCCCGACGCCATGAACAGGCCAAAGCCGAGCACGCCCACGGCCACCAGCCAGAGCGGGGCGTGCAGGCGCGCCGCCAAATTCATGAAGCGGTGCGGATTGGCGTATAGCGCAGACAGATTTTCCAAACGCTCAAGCATGGCGTGTCCTAACGCGGGTCAAACTTCGTGTTAATGCGGCATGTTTACCCATGGTGACCCCTCCCCACAATCAGCGTAATCCAGCGCGCAAGGCGGCGGCAATGGCGGGCGGTGCCAGAAAAATACTCGCGGCGGAAATCAGACCCAGCACGCCGAGAGCGGCAACATCCAGCGTGCCCGGTGCGTCGAGTGAGCGCGCCACCGCACCGGCACCGAACACAATGACCGGCACATAAAGCGGGGTGACGATGAGCACGGTCAACAGGCCCGCGCGCCGCACACCGACCGCAAGTGCCGCGCCAATGGCCCCCAGCATAACCAATGCGGGCGCACCGGCCAAAAGGGTCGCCAGCATGGGCATCACCGTATCGGGGCGAATATTCAGCAACAGGCCCGCCAGCGGCATTGTCGCCAGCACGGGCAGCAAAATGCCGACAAAATGGGCGCAGAGTTTCGCCATAACCGCCCCTTCCAGCGCCACCGGCAACAGCATGAGCTGGTCAAGCCCGCCATCTTCAAAATCGGCCTGAAACATGCGGTCGAGCGACAAAAGAACCGCCATCAGCATAATCACCCATAACAGGCCGGGGGCGAGGCGTTGCAGAAGCGACAATTCGGGGCCAAGCCCGAAGGGCATCAACATCACGCAGATGAAAACAAAGGCAAGCACGGGCATAAGGTGCCCGCCGCGCAACACCAGCCGCAATTCGCGCGCAAACAGCGCCTGCAAAATGCGCCGGGCGGATATGGGTCGGCCCGTCATGCGCCCAACTCCAACTGATGATCGGCCAGCAGCACCGGCTCATGGGCGGCAAGCACAACCAGCCCCCCGGCCCCGGTCTGGCGGCGAATGAGCGTATCGACCAGTTCCCGACCCGCAGTGTCAAGCGCCGTATAGGGCTCATCCAGCAACCACACGCGGCGCGGCGCGCCCAAAAGACGGGTCAGGGCCAGACGCCGCCTTTGCCCCGCCGACAGCGTGGCCACGCGCTGGTCGGCCTGTTTGAGCAGACCGGCAAGGCCAAGCAAATCTTCCGCCGCGCGCGGGTTTTGCGACGCCCAAAACCGGCTTTCGTAAAAAATCGTTTCGCGCGGGGTCAGCGTGTTTTTCAGACCATCGGCATGACCCAGATAATGACATTGTGAGGCCAGTTCCGCGCCGTCGGCCAGCGAAACAGTGCCCGCGGACAGCGAAACAGTGCCCGCGGCAGGTGCCAAAAGGCCGCAAATCATCCGCAAAAGCGAGGTTTTGCCGGCGCCATTGGCACCGGAAACATGCAACACACCGCCGCCTGCAAGCGTGAAATTCAAATCGGCAAAAACCACCCGCAGGCCGCGCGCGCATGCCAGATTTTCAACCCGCAAAGACAGCTGACCCTCCGGCACGGCGGCGGCGGGAAATTCGGCATAAGCATCGGAAAAATATTCTGTCTTCACCATTTCATTTTCCGCCGGAAAACATTATAGTCGCGCCGCATAACGGGTTTTTAGCCCGCTGACAAGCATCTGACCCTCTCAATAAGGAGCGTAACATGGCGCAAAGCAAAAAGGCATCCTCAGTTTCCGGCCACCCGAACAGCTTCAAATCACGCCGAACCCTGAAAGTCGGCAATAAGACTTATGTCTATTACAGCCTGAAAGCGGCCGAGAAAAACGGTCTCGACGGCATTTCCGCTTTGCCCAATTCGATGAAAGTATTGCTGGAAAACCTGCTGCGCCATGAGGACGGGCGTACGGTTACCGCAGATGATATTTTGGCCGTCAAAAGCTGGCTCAAGCGGCGCAAATCAACCCGTGAAATTGCCTATCGTCCGGCGCGCGTGCTGATGCAGGATTTCACCGGCGTGCCTGCCGTGGTTGACCTTGCGACCATGCGCAATGCCATGTCCGAGATTGGCGGCGACGCAAACAAGATCAATCCGCTGACCCCTGTCGATCTGGTGATTGACCACTCCGTCATGGTTGACCATTTCGGCACGGCCGGTGCGTTGAAGGACAATGTGACGCTGGAATATCAGCGCAATCGCGAGCGTTATGAATTCTTACGCTGGGGCGCGCAAGCGTTTGAAAATTTCCGCGTTGTGCCCCCCGGCACGGGCATTTGCCATCAGGTCAATCTGGAGCATTTGGCGAAAACCGTCTGGACCCGCAAAGAGCGCCAAAACGGCAAAATGGTCGAGGTGGCCTATCCCGACACGCTGGTCGGCACGGACAGCCACACCACCATGGTGAACGGCCTTGCCGTACTGGGTTGGGGCGTTGGCGGCATTGAAGCCGAAGCCGCCATGCTGGGCCAGCCCATTTCCATGTTGTTGCCGGAAGTCATTGGCTTCCGCCTGACCGGCGGTTTGTCGGAAGGCGCGACCGCGACGGATCTGGTTCTGACGATTGTTGAAATGCTGCGAAAAAAAGGCGTGGTCGGCAAATTTGTCGAATTTTACGGGCCCGGCCTTGATTATCTGTCGCTGGAAGATCAGGCGACGATTGCAAATATGGCCCCCGAATATGGTGCAACTTGCGGGTTCTTCCCGATCGACCAGGACACGGTCGGCTATTTGAAAGCGACCGGTCGCGGCAAAGCATGTGCCGACCTCGTGGAACAATATGCCAAAGCCCAGGGCATGTACCGCACCAAGCGGTCGCCGGATCCGGTTTTCACATCCACCCTGTCACTTGATCTGGGCGATGTGCGCCCCTCTCTCGCCGGGCCCAAACGCCCGCAAGACCGCGTGCTGCTCGACGATATGGCCGCCGGTTTCGACGCTGTGCTGGACGAACAGGGCATTGGCCCGCGCGTGAAAACCAAGCGCGTGCCGGTCAAGGGCGCAAAACATGACATTGGCCACGGCGATGTTGTCATTGCCGCCATCACCTCCTGCACCAACACCTCCAACCCAAGCGTCATGCTGGGCGCGGGGCTGGTTGCGCGCAATGCCGTTGCGCACGGGCTGAAGGTTAAGCCATGGGTGAAAACCTCGCTGGCGCCCGGCTCGCAAGTCGTGACCGAATATCTGAAAAAGGCCGGTTTGCAGAAATCGCTCAACGCGCTGGGCTTTAATCTGGTCGGCTATGGCTGCACAACCTGTATCGGCAATTCCGGCCCGCTGGCCCCCAGCATTTCGGACGCCATCAACAAGAACAAGCTGGTGGTCACATCCGTTCTGTCGGGCAACCGCAATTTTGAAGGCCGCGTCAGCCCCGATGTGCGGGCAAATTATCTGGCCTCGCCCATGCTGGTCGTCGCCTATGCGATTGCCGGCACGGTGAATATCAATCTGGCAACCGACCCGCTGGGCACCGACAAAAAGGGCAATCCGGTCTATCTGGCCGATATCTGGCCCAGCAATCGCGAGATTGCCGACACGGAACGCTCATGCGTGACGCCGTCCATGTTCCGCGACCGCTACGCCAATGTTTTCAATGGCGATACAAGCTGGCGCAAGGTCAAATCACAAAAAGGGCTGACCTATACATGGAACGCCAAATCAACTTATGTGCAAAAGCCGACATTTTTCGACGGCCTGAGCGCCGAGCCGACCGACGTTGCGCCGGTGACGGATGCGCGCATTCTGGCCCTGCTTGGCGACAGCATCACCACCGACCATATTTCGCCCGCCGGTTCGATCAAGGCCGACAGTCCGGCAGGCAAATATCTAAGTTCGAACAAGGTCAAGCCGCTTGATTTCAACTCCTACGGGTCGCGCCGCGGCAATCACGAGGTCATGATGCGCGGCACTTTTGCCAATATCCGCATTCGCAACCAAATGGCACCGGGCACGGAAGGCGGTGTAACCAAGCACCAGCCGTCGGGCCGCAAAATGTCGATTTACGATGCCGCCGTCGCCTATGCCAAAAAGGACACGCCGCTGGTGGTGTTTGCCGGCAAGGAATACGGCACCGGCTCCAGCCGCGACTGGGCGGCAAAGGGCACGCGCCTTCTGGGTGTGCGCGCCGTTATCGCGGAGAGCTTCGAGCGCATCCACCGTTCCAATCTGGTGGGCATGGGCGTCGCGCCGCTACAATTTACCGGCGATGCGAGCTGGGAGAAGCTGAAACTTGACGGCACGGAAACCATCTCGATCAAGGGTCTGGAAGGCAAGCTGAAGCCGCGCCAGAAGCTGGATATGGTTATCACGCGCGCCAATGGCAGAAAGCAAACGGTTAAACTGCAAAGCCGCATCGACACGCAAGACGAGGTCGAATATTTCCAAAATGGCGGTATTTTGCAATTTGTTCTGCGCCAGCTCGCCGCCTAAAGCGCGGCGCGTTCAGCCGTCAAAATCAGCAGCGGTAACGAGGAGTTGCGCCGCCGCAGACGCGGGCAAGCGTAACGCCCAACCGTCAAAGCGCCGGTTGAACGCATCCGCCTGAGCGCGCGCCTCTTCACGGCCGGCATCATCTTGCAATGCAGTGGGCCCGGCAGTGGGCGCAGCATTTGAAACCGTAGCCCGCGCGCGCGTCCAGAGCGCGGTGGCGGCCCCGACATTTTCAAGCGTGACAGTGACGCCATTATCATAAGCCAGATGCAATGTGCTGCCCGTGTCGAAATTAATCGCCGCGGCGCGCGATACGTCTTCGGGCTGCAAGCGCGTGAACCCCTCAAGCCAGCGCGCGGCACCCGGCTTGTTCCAGCTGCCATCGGGCAAACGCCGGAAAAGCGGCGCATCCTTGCCCGCACTGACCGCAACAAGCCCTGCCTGCGGCAGGCTTGGAAATGCCGGATCGAGCCATGCCGCAATTTGCCCATTGCGCGGCAAACGCCCGCGCGCCAGCCATGTTTGCGGGCTGTCGGCGCGCCGGACATAAAAATTGCGCTCGACCGTGCCAAGCTGTTTGATTTGCTGAACGGCGGCGACCTCGCTGGCTTCTTCCTTGCCCAGCATAACATCGGCAAGCAAGCCGCCCTCGGCGTCACGCACGCGGAACCGAATGGCTTTGCCAAACGCGTCCGGCGTTACCAGACCCAGCGCGCGATGCCATTTGGGTTGGGCCGTGCGCGCCGCGCCGGTTTGCAAAGCACCCAGCGCCAGCAAGGTTTCGTTTACAAGTTCCTGACGCGCCGGATAATCGTCGCGCTCGCGCATCACCCAGCCTTCAGGCGTGCGCTTGAAAGACAGCGTGACGGCACCCGACATGCCGCGCCCGTGAACGATTTCCAAAGCCTGCGCCGCGTCAATCTGGCGGGCAAAATCGGGCAGCAGAATTTCCGTCTCCGACACGGCATTGACCGGACGGTCGGCAAAAACAGCAATGACGCCCAGCAGGAAACACACAGCGGCAAAAGCCGATAAGGGTTTTATCAAGCGCGAAATATCCATTAGCTGCGCCCCCCTTCGGGCTTCGCATCGCGCAAACCCCCTGCTATTTGGGTGGCGCGGCGGCGGCGGCGTTGACGCCACGCCAAACCAAGCGCTGCCAGCCCGACAAATATCGGCATAACGACAATATTCACGAAAGTGACCTGCCCCGCCAGCGTGTCAATGTCGCGGCGCAAATTGCCCTGCACATCGCGCAAGGCTTTGCGCGCCGTCACCAGTTCGGCGCGATATTGCCGCGCGGCGCGTTCGGCATCGCCAAGCTGTGCGCCCTCGCGCTCGATCCGGTCAAGCTCGCCCTGCGCCACGTCGATGCGCGCCATGAGGTTTTCTTCTTCCGCCAGATATTGCGCTTCCGCCGCGCGGCGCAGTGCCTCGACACGCGTGAAGGGCCGCGCAATGCGCTCGCGGCCGCGCAAGGAAATCAGATCGCTCGACCCCGTCATGTTTTCGACCGCATTGAGCAGGAACTTGCCATTATCGGCAATCGGCACGCCAAAGCGTTGGCCCAGATAATTTTGCTCGCTCACCCAGAACCGGTCGTCGAAAAAATCACTGTCGGCAAACACGACAATATTGGCCGCATCCGTTTCGGCCACATGCTCGTCCGCGCGCGCGCGTTCGCCCTTTTTTGTCTCAGCATCGGGCGGGCCGTCGGGAAACATTGACGCCACCGGCCCGGTCAGGCGCGCGGCAATCGTGTAGGGCGCGGCACCGGGCTCGAAGGCGCGCTGCAAGGCATCCGGCGTCGGCGCGCTTAACACATAATCGCGCGCCATCAGCGTGGCATCGGTTGAGCTGGTCACCAGCGGCGTCAGTTTTGTGCGCGCGGCCGGTATGGGCTCCAGCGCCCCCACCGTGCCGAGATTCAACCGGTCAATATTGGCGGTAATCAAATCATCCTGCGCCATTTCTGCGTCCGACAGCGCCATCCACAGAATGTAATCAACCAGCGCGCGGCGCGCATCGCGCCCCGCGGCGACGCGCTGGGCCCGCGCGCGGTCGGCAATGATAAGCGTGTCGTCCATGCGCACGCCCCAAGCGGCCATCAAAGCCGGCAGGTTCGACTGCTCGGTATAGCCGCGCAAAGGTTCATTATTCGGGCCCGCCGTCAGGCTCACTTCGGAATGCGGGTCGACAAAGGCGATAACGCGCCCGCCGCGCATCACGAACTGGTCGATTGCGTAAGTTTGCGTGTCGGTCAGCGGGCGCGGATGGGCGAGCAGCAATACGCTGATACGGCGCGGGATACGCACCTCGTCCAGTGCGATAAATTCCACCTCGAAACGGTCGGTCAATTCGGCATAAATCAAAAATGGCTGCGACTGGCCCTGCATGGCCGCGAGAATGCCGCCCGCGCCCGTATCCAGCGGCAAATTGGAGATGACGCCCAGCACCGGCTTTTCCGGCACCGACAAATTATCGACCAGACGCGCCAGATCATATTCCAGATATTGCTGGCGGGCATCGGCAAAAAACGGGATGACCTCAACACTGTCGACAAGGTTTGTGCCCACCAAACCGAAATAGACTATCTCGCCCTCGCCGACGGGCCGGGCCACCAGACCTTGCGCCACGGCCTGATCTTCGGCTTCGGAAAACGGCGCGGGATCGACAATTTGCAGATCGATCATGCCATTGGCGGCATTGGTCATTTCTTCCAGCATGTCGCGCACGCGCTGGGCATAAACTTGCAGGCCCGGCTGCGCGGCGGCCAGATCGCGCGAATAGTAAAATTTCAGCGTCACCGGCTCTTTCAGCCGCGACAGAATATTATGCGTGCCGGGGCTCAGCGTATAAAGGCCCTGCTCGGTCAGGTCGAGCCGCGCGCTGCGCAAAAACACGGCGGCGAATAAATTCACGCCGATGAAAATCACCAGCAATAAACCAAGTGCCAAAATATGCGGGCGACGATGCATTAGCTGTCCCCCCGCTTCATATCGACAATGATGGCGGTCGCGGCCAAAAACACACCCGTCAAGCTGACGAAAAATATCAGATCGCGCATGTCTATCACCCCGCCGGTAATGGCGCGAAAATGGGTCAGAAAACTGAAACCCGCCAGCGTGTCCACCAATGCCGCCGGTGCCCAGCCGCGAAACAGCTCAATGACCAGCGGCGCACCCGATATGGTGAACAAAAAGCACACCACCACCGACACCACAAAAGCGATGACCTGATTGCGCGTGCAGGCCGACACGCACCCGCCAATGGCGAGATAGCCGCCGGCCAGCATCAGACTGCCCAGATAGCCGGCGAGGATAACCCCATTATCGGGATTGCCCAGATAATTGACGGTGAGCCAGATCGGGAATGTCAGCGACAGTGCCAGCGCGGAAAACCCAAGCGCGGCGAAATATTTGCCCAGCACCACCGCGCTCAAAGGTACCGGCAAGGTCAGCAGCAATTCGATCGACCCGTTGCGGCGTTCTTCGGCCCACAGGCGCATGGAAATCGCCGGCAGGAAAAACAGATAGAGCCACGGGTGAAACAGGAAAAAGCTCGTCAGGTCGGCTTGTCCGGCCTCGAAATATCCGCCCAGATAAAAGGTCGACAGGCCGGTCGCCAGCAGGAAGACAAAAATGAACACAAACGCCAGAGGCGTTGCAAAATAGCTGTTGAACTCACGCCGCGTCACCAGCCCCAGCTGCCGCATCATTGTGCCGCCTCCGTTTGCGTGCCGCGCGTCAAATCGCGGAAAACATCGTCCAAACGCCCGGCCTCAAGTGCCAGCCCGATAATTGCGTCCGACTGCCCGTCGACAAGTGCCTGCACGCGGGCAAACAGGGCGGTCGGGTTTTCGCCCGACCCGTCGGCACTCAAAATACGGAAAATCGTTTCCGCGCCGCGGGCCTCGCGTTCGATTTTCACATTTTCCAAAGTTTCCAGCCGGCCCGCCAAAGACGCGGCATTGTCACTGTCGGCGGTCATCACAACCGCCCCGTGATAGGCCGAGCGCGCGGCCAGTGCCGAAGGCGTGCCTTCAACAATCACGCGCCCGCGATCGATAATCATGGCGCGCGTGCAGATGGCATCAACCTCTTCCAGAATATGGGTGGAAATAATAATGGCTTTGGTGCGGGCCATTTCGCGAATGGCGGCTCGCACCTGATGTTTCTGGTTCGGGTCAAGCCCGTCGGTCGGCTCGTCCATAATCAGAATATCGGGGTCATGCACAATGGCTTGGGCAAGGCCGACACGGCGGCGAAACCCTTTCGACAAAGTGTCGATTGGCTGGTCCAGCACGCCGTGCAGTTCCGTCATGTCAATCGCCCGGCGCGCCGCGCTGCGGGCGGCGGCTTTGTCCAGCCCGCGAATGCGGGTCACGAAATCCAGAAACTGGCGCGGCGTCATATCCGGCCAAGCCGGGGCCCCTTCGGGCAAATATCCCATGGATTGCTGGGCGCGCAACGGCTCAAGGCAGATGTCAATGCCGTCAATCAGCGCCGTGCCGGAGGTCGGGCGCAAATAGCCGGTAATCATTTTCATGCTGGTGGACTTGCCCGCTCCGTTTGGCCCCAAAAAGCCCAACACCTGCCCGCGTTCCACCGAAAAACTGACATCATTAACGGCGCGGAAGTCGCCGAAATCTTTGGTCAGGTTCAAAACATCAATCATGGTTTATGAGATAGGTGACACGCTCAATTCTTGCAAGCTGAAAAGAATAGACCCGGCGTGGTCTGAACAAGGGAGGAGAGTTTCATTCACGCCGGGTCGCTCTGAGGGCATAGTTAAATTGCCAGAGGATTGGGCCGGAAGAAGGGCGAAAATATGACAATATTGGGGCAATCGCGCTTGCGGTTTTCCCGTCAAGACGGTCTTTAAACCCGCCCCGCCCGTGCAAAAAAGTCGCATGCCTCTTGCATCGGCGCGCGAAAACGCGCAATCCTAAGACATGTCGCCGTCAAAGCCCTTGATCATTGTTGCCAATGCTTTTGAACGCGAGCGCAAGCTGGCGCATCAGGCACCGGCCCGCATCATGTGGACGCGCGCCGAACTTGCCGATTTGCTGGGCTGTTATGGGCGCCATGTGGCCGCCGGCATCTGGCGCGATTACGCGATTGATGACGGCACCGAACATGCCAGCTTTTCCGTGTTTCGGCACAGCAGCGAAGTGCCGCTTTATGTCATTGAAAAAATACCGGCACTGCGCCGCAAGCAGGGCGAATATTGCGTGCGCGGCATGGACAGGCGCGTTTTGCGCCGCGGCCACACGCTGGATGCGCTGTTGCGCTTTTTCGACCGCAAGAGCCTGCGCGTTCTCTCGTGACGTGAAACCGGAACCCCGGAACGGTTGAACAAAAAAAGCCCCGACGCGATGCGACGGGGCTTTGATGTTTTTTTGATGCTTGCGCGCTATTCGCGGTCGCCCATGAATTGCAGCAGCATGATAAACAGATTGATAAAGTCGAGATACAGGCGCAGTGCCCCGTAAATGGCTTTCTTCTCGGCAATCTCGCTTGTGTCACCGGCATAGTAAATGCGCTTGATGTCTTGCGTGTCATAGGCTGTGAGACCGGCAAAAATCAGCACGCCAAGCACTGACACGGTCATGTGCAGGGCCGAGCTGCCGACAAAAATATTCACGATCGACGCCAGAATAATGCCGATGAGCCCCATGAACAAAAATGCGCCCATCGGTGCCAGATCACGCTTGGTGGTATAGCCGTAAAGGCTGAGCGCGCCGAACGAACCGGCGGTTACCAGCAAGGTGCGCACCACGCTGACGCCCGTGAACACGAGCAGCACATAAGACAGGGACATGCCCATCAGACCGGCAAACACCCAGAACATGGTCTGCGCGCGCGCCGAGGACATGGCGTGCAGGCGCGAGCCCAGCCAGATCGCCATAACGAGCGGGGCAAAGGCCAGAACGTAAATCAGCGGTGTTGAGGCAATGGCAAGATAAATGCCCGACGTGGCACCGAAATAAGCCGCCGCCGCCGTGACCAAGAGGCCCATTGCCATGTAATTATAGACTTTCGTCATATAAATCCGCAGGCCGGCGTCTATGGAGCGCGCACGCGCTTCTCCGGCTACCGCGGCGGGAGTGTCGTCTTGTGACCAACGATCAGACATGGGAACTTCCTTTCCTAAAAACCGTTAAACCTAATATCTGCTTTCAATGTGGCAATTTCAAGACCTATTCGGTGCGCAGAACCGGCGCGCTGGGCGCGCGCAGGGCCGAATAAGTGCCGATAAGCCCCAGCATAACCGTCAACACCGTGGCCCCGACAACCGTTGTCGCCAATGTGCCGGGCAGAAAAACCCATTCCGCCTGCATCGCGCCCACCACCAGCGCCCAAGACGCCACCGTGCCCGCAAGCGCGGCAATCAGCGCGGCGCCCGCACCCATCAGCATATATTCGAGCATAAAGGCCGTCAGCACGCGCAAGCGTGTGGCGCCCAGAACTTTCATAACCACCGCATCATAAACGCGCGCGCGATGGCCCGCCGCCATTGCCCCGGCCAGAACCAGAATGCCGGCCAGCAGTGTCACCACACTCATGGCGCGCACGGCCAATCCGATATTTTCGATAATGCCGCTCGCGGCTTGCAAGGCTTCCTTGACGCGGATAATCGTGACATTCGGATAGGCTTGCGCCACGGCGCGGGTCAGATCGGTTTCCTTTTCGGGCGTCATGGTGACGGTGGTGAGATAGGTATGCGGCGCGGCCGCCATTTGCGCGGGCGAAAAAACCATGACGAAATTAAGCCCGCCCGACGCCCAGTCGATTTTGCGCAAATTTGCAATGGTCGCCGTCAGCGGGCGTCCCAGAACATTCACCGTAACCGTGTCGCCAATGCCGATATCCAATCCGGCGGCAATCTCGGCATCAAACGAGACCAATGGCGGGCCCTGATAGTCGGGTGCCCACCATGTGCCTTGAACAATCTCGCCGCCTTCGGGTGCCGTGCGGCCATAGGTCAGGCCGCGATCGCCGCGCAACACCCATGCGACATCGGGTGTCGGCGACAAATCGGCGGCGGCAATATCGTTCACGGCCATAATCTGACCCCGCAACATCGGGCTTTTTTCCGTGGCATCCACGCCGTCGGTCGCCGCCAACAAATCGGTGAAGCCGTCTATTTGGTCGGGCTGAATATCGAGAAAGAAAAAGGACGGCGCGCGGTCGGGCAAATCGCCGCTGATCTGCGTGTTGATATTGCCGTCCAGCATGGAAATGGTCGACAAAAGCGTTACCGACAGGCCCATTGACAAAACCACGGCGCGCACCGGCGCATTCGGGCGGGTGATATTGCTCATGGCAAGGCGCCATTCGGGTTGGCGCGGTCGCCCGGCCAGGCGCACAAGCTGCACAAGCAACCAGGCGGTCGCGCGCAATGCGAGATAAGACAATGCGACCCCGACGGCAAACCACACGGCAATATCCGTGCGCTGGGCAATCGCCACTGCCAGCGCCAGCAGGCCGGCAAAACACAGGCCAATGGCAAATAAATACCGCCGCGCCGGTCGCACAGCGCGCGCGTCTACCGCCTGGCGGAACAGGCTGCCGACGGAAACCTTTTCGACCTTGCCAAGCGGCCACAGGGCAAATCCGGCGGCCGACAGCACGCCGAACCCTGCCGCCGCAAGCAGCGGCGCGGTATAAATATCGGGCACAAGGGCAACCGGCAAAATAGAACCGAAAAATGTCTGCACACCGAAAGGGGCAAGCGCGCCCAGCACCAGCCCAAACGCGATGGCGCAAACCGACAATAACGAGATTTGCAATGCGTATATTTTGAAAATGAAACGGCCCGAACCGCCCAGTGCTTTGACAATGGCGATGGTTTCGCGGCGGCGTTCCAGATAGGCGGCGATGGCATTGCCGACCCCGACGCCGCCAACGACCAGCGCCGTCAGCCCCACCAGCGTAAGAAACAGGCCGAGACGCTCGACAAAGCGCCGTAAGGAAGGCGAGGCATCAAACCGGTCGCGAATGCGCCAACCGGCATTGGGAAATGTGGTTTCCGCCGCGCGCGCAATTTCCGCCATGCGGGCACGCGCATTTTCCGGCGGCAGTTTCAGCCGGTAATGGAAATTTATCAGACTGCCCGGTTGCAAAAGACCGGCGGCGCGCAAGCCCTCAAAACCGAGCAGGAGCCGCGGTGCCAGCGGAAACCCGCCCGCCGAGCGGTCGGGCTCATTGGCGATGCGGTCGTTCAGGCGCACGCGAATATCGCCCAATTGCACAATCGCGCCCGGCGCAATGCCGAGCCTGTCGAACAGGCCGCCCTCGGCGACCGCGCCGTAAATTTTTCCCGATGGTGTTTGGGTTACGGCCAGCGCCGAAGACAGCGCCGGCGCAAATGCGCCACCCGCGGCCAGCGTCACCGCGCCGTAAAGCGGATAGATATTGTCGACGGCCTTGGCCTCGACCAGCAATGTTGCCTGTTCATGGCGCACCATGGCGCGCATGGTTGCCATGCGTGACACATCGGCTTGCCCGTCGGCCTGTTCATTCAGCCATGCCAATTCGGCGTCGGATGCCTCGCGATGGACGAGACGAAAATCCATATCGCCGCCCAGAATGGCCTGTCCTTGCGCCGCCATGCCCGCCACCATGGATGCCGACAGCGACCCGACAGCCGAAATGGTGGAAATGCCCAGCACGAGGCACAGGAAGAAAATTCTGAAGCCGGAAAAACCGTGACGCATTTCGCGCCGCGCCAGTCGCAGTGCCAGCCCCCACCCCAGCCGCGCGGAACCCGAAGCGGCCATTATGACGCCTTGTCGCAAGCCGACAAAAGCCGACCGTCCTGCATGGTTTCCACCCGCGCGCACCGGTCGGCCAGCGCGCGGTCATGGGTGATGAGCAAAACCGTCGTGCCGCGCTCTTCGGCAAGACGCAAAATCAGATCCATAATCTGGCGTCCGGTGTTTTGATCCAGATTGCCGGTCGGCTCATCGGCAAACAAAACCGGCGGATTGGCGACAAGCGCGCGCGCCAGCGCCGTGCGCTGTTGTTCCCCGCCCGACATTTGCGCCGGATAATGCGTCAGGCGATGGCCCAGCCCGACCTCTTCGAGCATGGTTTCGGCTTTTTCAAAGGCCGAGGCGACACCGGCAAGTTCAAGCGGCAGGGCGACATTTTCGACCGCCGTCATGGTCGGCACCAGATGAAAAGACTGGAACACAATGCCGACATTGGAACGCCGGAACCGCGACAGCGCATCCTCATCCATCTGCGCATAATCCTGGCCCGAAACAATCACCTGTCCGTCACTTGCCGGCTCAAGCCCGGCCAGCACCATAAGCAAGGTCGACTTGCCCGACCCTGACGGCCCGATGAGGCCAACCGTTTCGCCGGATGTGATCGACAAATCTATGCCACGAATGATGTTGACGGCTCCGGCCTGACTGGGCAGGGTAACGAACAAATTTCTGGTAACTATCATGGCGTCGGTCATGCGGGGCTTTATTACCTCAATTTAAACTTTGAAATTCGGGTTTTTTGGATCTGAAGGAACCAAACTCTTGTTAACATTTGGACGTTTTTACCGCGAATATCCGTCACCCTTTATTGCGGGGTTAGGCTCTATATATGCGCGACCGGCGGCAATTTCCAAGTTTTTGATGGGCTTGTGTCTGCTTATTGTGTCCGTCACTTGCATGTCGGGCACAGCGCAAGCGCAAGATGGGCAGCACGAAATAACCCTGGTGGCACTGGGCGACAGTCTGACCGCCGGCTACGGGCTGGCCCCGAAGGACGGTTTCACGCCAAAACTGGAAGCCTATTTGCGCGCGCAAGGCCTGGCCGTGCGGGTCGTCAATGGCGGGGTGTCGGGCGACACAAGTTCGGGCGGGCTGGCCCGCTTCGACTGGGTGGTGCCCGATGCGGCCGATGCGATTATCATCGAACTTGGCGCCAATGATGCCTTGCGGGGCATCAATCCGGATGTGACGCGCGCCAACTTGACGCAAATCATCGAAAAATCGCGCAAGCGGGGTTTGGCAATTTTGCTGGCCGGCATGCTGGCACCGCCCAATTTGGGGCCGGCCTATGGCAAGCGCTTTGCCGCCATATATCCCGATCTCGCGCGAGAATTTGATGTGGCGCTTTATCCGTTTTTTCTCGACGGGGTCGCCGCGCAGAAATCTCTCAATCTGGCGGACGGGATACATCCCAATGCCGCCGGCATTGACGTCATTATTTCACGCATTGGCCCTTACGCCGAGCGTCTCGTTTCAAATGTAATTTCAGGGGAGAAATCAAAATGATGGAATTCAGGCAATTAGGGCACACCGATATCAAAGTCAGCAGCATTTGCCTTGGCACAATGACATGGGGTGAGCAGAACACCGAAGCCGAGGGCCATGAGCAGATGGATTATGCCGTCGATATGGGCATTAATTTTTTCGACACGGCGGAAATGTATGCCGTGCCGCCCAAACCCGACACGCAAGGCTCGACGGAAGAAATTATCGGCACATGGTTCAAAAAAACCGGCAAGCGGGACGAGATTATTCTGGCGACCAAGGTTTCGGGGCGCGCGCCTTTTGACTGGCTGCGCGATGACGGCTCGAAAACCGAGCATTCGCGCGCGCAGATTATGGAAGCCATTGATAAGAGCCTCGCGCGGCTGCAAACCGATTATGTCGACCTCTATCAGCTGCATTGGCCCGACCGCCCGATGGCCGTGTTTGGCGGCGGCTTCGGCTACAAGCATTTGAGCGACCAGCTCAACCGCATTGAGGATATTCTGGGCGTTCTGGCCGATATTCAAAAGGCCGGCAAAGTGCGCCATTTCGGGCTGTCCAATGAGACGCCATGGGGCATTATGAAGTTTCTGCAACATGCCGAACTGAACAAAGACCTGCCGCGCATTGTGTCGGTGCAAAACGCCTATAATCTGGTAAACCGGATTTACGAGCTGGGCAGTTCGGAGATTTATCACCATGAGGGCGTTGGCCTCTTAGCCTATTCGCCGCTGGCGCAGGGCTATCTGACCGGCAAATATCAAAACGGCGCATTGCCGCAAGGCTCGCGCAAGCAATTATTTGACAGGTTGCAACGCTATGAAACGCCCGGTGCCGATACGGCCATTTCCGCCTATCTGGATATTGCGGAAAAATGGGGGCTGGATGCCTCGCAACTTGCCAATCAATTTGTGACAACGCGCGATTTTGTAACCTCGAATATTATCGGCGCGACAACAATGGAACAGTTGAAACTGGCCGTTACCAGCGTAGATATAGAGATGAGCGACGAATTACTGGGCGAGATTGAAGCCGTGCATATGCGCGCGCCAAATGTCTGCCCCTGATCTTATTTTGGGGATGAAGGATAATGCAGAAACTGGACAAAGCCGCCCGTTCGCGGGCAATGAGCGCGCTGACGGGATGGAAAAAAACGCGCGGGCGTGATGCCATTGAAAAAACTTTTGTTTTCGCCGATTTCAATGCGGCTTTTGCCTGGATGTCCCGCGTGGCGATGATGGCCGAAAAACTCGACCACCACCCCGAATGGTCGAATGTGTACAAAACCGTCAATGTGACCCTGACCACACATGATGCCGGCGGCCTGTCCGATCTGGACGTCACAATGGCGCGGTTCATGGACAAAACAGCCGGGGCTGCCGGACGGGTCAAAGCGCGCGCCAAATCCCGCGCGAAAAGCTGACGCGCGCATGGCACTCACCCGGCGCGATATTATCGTTCTCGGTGTGCTGGCGTGTCTGGCAAGCACCGCCGCGCTGATACGCCAAACCGCATCACCCCCGCTTGCGCCGCACGACACGGCCATTCGTGAGGTTATTTTGCAGCAAATCGACGCGTTCGGGCGCGGCGATGATGATGCCGCCTTCGCCCTTGCCGCCCCCGCCATTCAGGCTCAATTTGTCGGGCCGGAAGTTTTCATTGCCATGGTCAAAGCGCATTATCGGCCCGTTTATACGGCGCATAAGCTGGCATTTCCCGAAACCGCCCGCGCCGTGCAGGATGCGCCCGAAACGCGCGTTCAACATGTCGACATAACCGACAGTCGCGGGCGCAACACACGCGCGCGCTACATGATGCAAAAACAGCCGGACGGATCATGGAAGATCGCCGGCTGTCATTTGATCGAAACGGATCAGCTGGATATCTGACCTCGCCCCGTTATGTCGGGGCTGCGCCTAGCGCGGTGCCATGCGGATGGCACCGTCGAGGCGCACATCTTCGCCATTGAAATAATTCACCTCGCACATGGTTGTGGCGAGTTTGGCATATTCCTCCGGATTGCCCAGACGCGACGGATAGGGAACTTGCGCACCCAGTGCCTGTTTCACATTGTCCGGCGCGGCGGCCAGCAAAGGCGTGTTGAAAATGCCCGGCAAAATCGTGTTGACGCGAATGCCCTCGCGCGACAGGTCGCGCGCGATGGGCAGGGTCATGCCGACCACACCGCCCTTGGAGGCCGAATAAGCGGCCTGCCCGATTTGCCCGTCTTCGGCGGCAACGGAGGCCGTGTTCACCATGGCACCGCGGTCGCCGCATTCCAGCGGGTCAAGCGTCATCATGCCGGCGGCTGATTTGGCAATGCAGCGAAATGTGCCGACCAGATTGATCTGGATAATCAGATTGAACGCATCGAGGGGAAAATGCGAAATTTCACCGGTTTCCTTGTTCCGCGATGCCGTTTTGATGGCATTGCCGGTCCCTGCGCAATTGATCAGAATGCGCTCTTGGCCCAGCGCCGCGCGAATTTTCTCAAAACCTGCATCTGTCTCTTCTTCATTGGTGACATTGACCTTGGCAAAGGCTCCGCCCAGTTCGGAAGCAACCGCCTCGCCGCGCTCCTCATTGAGGTCGAAAATGCCGATTTTGACACCCTTCTCGGCCAGCATGCGGGCTGTCGCCTCGCCCAGACCGGATGCACCGCCGGTAACAATTGCGGTAATATTTGAATCGAGCTTCATGGTTATATCTCCCTGAATATTTGAAACTGCGTCAAGATAGGCGGCATCGTATAAAGGCGTGCCGACAGTGGCAAGCGGTTTAATTTTGCGCGCCGCGCAATTGCGCTTCGCGGCGTATCAGATAAAAGCTGGAACCGATAATAATCGCCGCACCGACAATCGTGTAGGCGTCGGGCACATTGGAAAACAGAAGATATCCGGCAATCGCCGCCATAATCAGGCGGGTATAATCGACCGGTGCAATAACGCTGGCCTCGCCTTGTGCATAGGCGCGGATAAAACAATTATGCGCCATCGCGCCCAGCGTGCCCATGACGAACAGCAAAATCAGATCATTGATACCAACGGGCGTCCAAACCCAAATGGCGGGGATCGCGGTAATCACCAGCCCCACCACGCCGGTATAGAACATGAGCGTAACCGGCCGGTCATAGCGCGAGGCGATATTGACCAAAATTGTGGCGACCGCCACCAGCACCGCATGGCCGAGCGCGGCCCCGACCGGCAGGCCAAGCACCATGTCACCGCCCGGGCGCAGCATGATGATAACACCGGCAAAGCCGACAAGCGTCGCCAGCGTGCGCCGCAGCCCCACCGCCTCGGACAGCAGAACAAACGCCAGCGGCACGATAAAAAGATTGCGCGAAAAGCTGAACGCTTGCGCGTCGGCCAGCGGCAAATGCACAATTGCATAAAACCCCAGCACCATGGCCGTTGAACCGACAATGCCGCGCAGGAGTTGCAGGCCCGGCACGGATGTCGAAATGCCGGCGCGCAGGCCGCCCATGCGCATCAGAAACGGCCAAATGACAATCAGCGACACCAGCAGCCGGAAAAACGAAATCTGGAAAGGGTGCATCTCCTCGCCGAGATATTTGACGCTTACGCTCATCAGCGTGAACAAAACCGCCGAGGCGAGCAGCCACAGGGCCGCGCGCGAATTGTTTTTCTCAACCTTTTGTGGGCGGGGATATATTTCCTCAGCCAGCGTCGCGCCCCGTGGTCAAAATGACCTTGCCCTTCACCTTGCGGTCGGACATTTCACGCAGCGCCTTGGCCGCTTCTTCAAGCGGATAGCGGCCCGAAATGCGCGGCTTGATTTTGCCGTCATTGAACATTTGCATCAAATCATCGAGGTTCTGCTTATTGGTTTCGGGCTCACGCGCCACAAAAGCACCCCAGAACACGCCAACGACCTGACAGCTTTTCAGCAATGTCAGATTGAGCGGAATTTTGGGAATTGGCCCGGCGGCAAAGCCGATTACCAGATAGCGCCCGTCCCAATTGGTGGCGCGCAAGGCAGGTTCGGCATAATCGCCGCCAACCGGGTCATAAACGACATCGGCACCCTGGCCGCCTGTCAGCTCTTTAATGGCGTCTGAAAAAGCGCGCTGCCGGTCGCGGTCCAACTCCCCCGACGGGTAGAGAATGGTTTCATCCGCACCATGCTCGCGGCACACATCCAGCTTGTCCTGCGATGAGGCGGCGGCGATCACGCGCGCGCCCATAGCCTTGCCCAGTTCAACGGCAGCCAGCCCGACCCCGCCGGCGGCACCCATAACCAGAAGATTTTCGCCCGGCTTGATATAGGCGCGGTCTTTCAGCGCGTAATAGGATGTGCCATAGGTCAGCACCAGCGCCGAGGCGGTTTCCAAATCCATCGCGTCGGGAACCGGAATGCAGCTTGTTTCGGGAATGGCAAGCTCCTCGACAAACCCGCCATGGCCGCATGAGCCGATGACGCGGTCGCCGATTTTATACATATTGGCACCTTCGCCCAGCTTGCTGACCACACCGGCCACCTCGCCGCCCGGAGAAAAGGGCAGCGGCGGCTTGAACTGATATTTGTTTTCGATAATCAACGTATCGGGGAAATTGACCGCGGCGGCATGCACATCGAGAACAACCTGTCCGGGGCCGGGTTCCGGTGAGGGGATATCCTCAACAATGAGTGTTTCCGGCGGGCCGAATTCCTTGCACAAAACTGCTTTCATTTTTTTCTCCCCTCAAGCCGGCGCGCGCCGGCGTCTTCACGAAAAATCTGCCCGTATCATACGCAAAGCCCCTCGCATATGCAAAGCAAGGGTAATGAGAAGAAAAATATATGAAACAGCTTGGGGTGCGCTCAGAACCGCTCTTCAAGCTCATTGCGCAGGCGCGATATTGCCAGTCTCAGCCGGGATTTGACCGTGCCCAATGGCAATTCCGTCTCGCGGGCGATTTCCGAATGCGACCAGCCCTTGTAAAATGCAAGCTGGATCAATTCGCGCTGTTCTTCCGGCAGCTTGGTCAGCGCGCCGCGCACCTTGTCGGCCTCGACCCGACCAATGAGTTCCTCATCGGGGCGTGTGGGTTCATCGCCGACAAGTGTCGGGTCATCAGGGTCAATTTCAGGGAAGCGCAGGCGGCGCAACATATCAATGCGCCGGTTACGGGCGATGACGAAAATCCATGTCGAGGGAGCCGCCAAATCGCGTTTGTAAAGATGCGCCTTGCGCCATACGGTCAGCATGGCTTCCTGGGCAATCTCTTCGGCCTGCGGGTCTGAAGACCCCAAACGCATGAGATACCCCTTCAGCCTTGGCGCGAAATGCTTGAACAGCTCCGCAAAGGCGTCTCGGCTTTTGTGTTCGGCGATTGTCTCAATTAGGGAAGCAAAATAGGCTACGCCCTGCTCCCTCTCTAAAACTTCCCGCGCGGACCGGATGTTCTGGCCGCTCGACTGCATGGTCACCAGACCTTCTACTACGCGCACAAGAATGCAGTGCACTTAATGATTAAACGCTACTCGCCGCGCGAAAGCAAGCGCTGGAAATTGCCGCGCAAAGCGCGTAGAGTGCGCAACGTGTGAATTTCAGAAAAAATGGTTCAATGAAACGGTTTACAAATTTTGCAATGCTCGCCCTGTGCGGCATTTTATTTGGCGCACCGACCGCAAATGCGGCCGATGTCCGGCCTGTGGGTACATTCAATGACTGGCGCGCCTATGTTGAAGGCAGCGGCCAAACCAAGCTTTGCTATATTGTCGGCGAACCGCGCCGCAAATTGCCCCGCGCCGCGCGCCGCGGGGATGTTTTCGTTACCGTGTCGCATCGACCGGGCGCAGGGGTGCGCAATGAGGTGAGCGTGCGCATTGGCTATCCGTTCTCAGCCGAAAGCAATCCCTTCGCGCGCATTGGCAGCGATACATTCGCCTTTTTTACCGGCGTGCGCGCCAACACCAATGCCAAGGAATGGGCATGGCTCGACAATGAGGCGCGTCAGGGCACGCTGGTCAACGCCATGAAGCGCGGCAATGAGCTTGTTTTCAAAGGTACCTCCGAGCGCGGCACGCTGACGACGGACAGCTATTCGCTGAAAGGCGTCACCGCGGCCATGAAAGCCATCGACAAAGCCTGCAGCGATGGCTGAGGCACCTGCCGATATTTCCAATATGCGCGAAAGCCTGTGCGGGGCCGACAAAACGGTGCTTGACGCCGCGCTTCGCCGGGCCGGTGTGCCGGACAAGCAGATAAAAATGCGCCGCCAGCAAATCTGGAGCTGGCTCTACGCCCATGGCGTGGATGATTTTGACGCCATGCACAATGTCGCCAAAGCGGTGCGGGCGGGGCTTGCGGAAAATTTCTCATTGGCACGGCTCGACACCGCGCAAGCGCAATTTTCAGATGACGGCACCCGAAAATGGCTGTTCCGCCTGCATGACGGGCACGAGATTGAAACGGTTTACATTCCCGAAGCCGATCGGGGCACTTTATGCGTTTCCAGCCAGGTGGGATGCACGCTGGCCTGCCGCTTTTGCCATACGGGCACGCAAAAACTCGTGCGCAATCTCACCGCCGCTGAGATAACCGGCCAGCTTGTCGCCGCGCGCGATGCGCTGGAGGATTGGCCGACCGGCAGCGCGTCGAATAGCGGGGCGCGCAAAATAACCAATATTGTGATGATGGGCATGGGCGAGCCGCTCTACAATACCGACAATGTGATTGCCGCCCTCAATGTTATGAGCGACGGCGACGGGCTGGCTCTGTCGCGCCGGCGCATCACGCTGTCGACATCGGGCGTGGTGCCCGACATTGCCCGTGTGGGTGCCGAAACCGGCGTCATGCTGGCAATATCCCTGCACGCCGTGCGCGATGATTTGCGGGACGAATTGGTGCCGCTGAACAAAAAATACCCCATCGCCGAATTGCTCGACGCCTGCCGCGCCTATCCGGGCCTTTCCAATGCGCGCCGTATTACCTTTGAATATGTCATGCTGAAGGGCGTGAACGACACCGATGCCGATGCGCGCGAACTGGTGCGCCTGCTGGCGGGCATACCGGCCAAAATTAATCTGATCCCGTTCAATCCGTGGCCCGACAGCCCCTATCTGTGCGCCGATTGGGACCGCATTGAGGCATTTGCCGATATTGTGAACCGCGCCGGATATGCCAGCCCGGTACGCACCCCGCGCGGGCGCGACATTATGGCCGCCTGCGGACAGTTAAAATCGGAAAGCGTCAAACAAACCGCCGCGGCCCGCAAAATGGCCGAATTGGAAGCAAAAAAGCTGCAACGCCCTGTAATTTGACGTCCTATGACGCCGTCCGACGCCGTTTCTTGCCCTCTGAAGCGGTAAATTTAGCTTGTAAAGGGGCATATATGTGGTAACGAACAGTGGCGGCGCACCCTTGACGGTTTCTTTGGGCGCAGTGCGGCAGTTCCAATTCGTGGCGCTGGCGTCTATAATAAGGTTCCGAAAGACACCCAGAGTTTGGATATTTTATGATTACTGGAACAGTTAAGTGGTTTAACGAGACAAAAGGCTATGGCTTCATTGCCGTTGAAGGACAGGACGATGTATTCGTTCACATTTCGGCAGCTCAGGCGGCCGGCCTGCGTCTGACTGAAAACATGAAAATAAGTTTTGAAAAAGAGCAAGGCAATAACGGCAAATATTCAGCCGTGAATCTGCAAGCCGCCGAGTAAAACTTCTTCCCGGCCACCCCCACAGGAGCCGACACCCCCTAGCGGGCGCACTTGCTGGTGTCTTCCAGCGGTGACGGCGTGCATGAGGGCAGTCTGTCTTCCGGCGTCAGCGGCAATGACGCCCAGCACAGACCCGATTTTGTGGTCTCGCGATCAAGCGGCGGTGTCATCGAAAATTTGTAAGTATCGTCGGGCGCAATGGTCAGCGTGCCGGTACGCGGTGGCTCATTTTCCAGATTAAACTGCAAAGTGTAGACGCGCGCGCGTGGCTCTTGCGCGAAGACGGATGAAAACTGCCCGCGCATTTTCAACCAGATATGGAAAAAATCGCGCGTTTCAAAACTGGGATGGGGAATGCCCAGATAGCTGACGATAAAGTCATTTTCTGCGCTTGTCTGAATGACGAAATCATAGAGCGACTGGCCGCTGTCCCAATCAAATTCGCCATCCGAGCAATACATGGTTTGTTCGGGGCGCCAACCGACATCCGCCGCCCGCACAGGCAGGGCCAAAGCCAAAATTCCGGCCCACGCCGCCAATGCCATGCCGCATATGAGGGTTAAGTTTCGCACGCGCGGAAGCTACACTAATGTAGCTGCGCTTGCACCTGTTAATATGAACGGCTAAAAGGCGAGACATGTTTGGAGCAGACATATGAGCGATATCAAGAAAGTGGTGCTGGCCTATTCGGGCGGTCTCGACACATCCATTATTCTTAAATGGTTGCAGGAGACCTATGCTTGCGAGGTTGTGACGTTCACGGCCGATCTGGGCCAGGGCGAAGAGCTTGAACCGGCGCGCGCCAAGGCCGAGATGCTGGGCATCAAGGAAATTTACATCGAAGATTTGCGCGAGGAATTTGTGCGCGATTATGTGTTTCCGATGTTCCGCGCCAATGCGCTTTATGAAGGCGTGTATCTTCTGGGCACGTCGATTGCCCGCCCGCTCATCGCCAAGCGCCAGATTGAGATTGCCGCGGCGACGGGTGCCGATGCCGTGTGCCACGGTGCCACCGGCAAGGGCAATGACCAGGTGCGGTTTGAACTGGGCTATTATGCCTGCAACCCGGATATTCGCGTGATTGCGCCATGGCGCGAATGGGATTTGAACTCGCGCGAGAAGCTCATCGCCTATGCCGAGCAGCACCAGATCCCCGTGCCCAAAGACAAGCGCGGCGAAGCGCCGTTTTCGGTGGATGCCAATTTGCTGCACACATCAAGCGAGGGCAAAGTGCTGGAAGACCCGGCCGCGCCGTGTCCCGAATTTGTCTATCAGCGCACAACATCGCCCGAAGACGCCCCCGACAAACCGACCCATATTGAGGTGGGCTTTGAGGGCGGCGACGCGGTTTCCATTGACGGTGAGCGCCTGTCGCCGGCGGCACTGCTCGCGCGGCTCAACACGCTGGGGGGCGACAATGGCATCGGGCGGCTCGATCTGGTGGAAAACCGCTTTGTCGGCATGAAGTCGCGCGGCGTTTATGAAACGCCGGGCGGCACGGTGCTGCTGGCCGCCCGTCGCGGGCTGGAATCGTTGACACTCGACCGCGGCGCGGCGCATTTGAAAGACGAGTTGATGCCGCGCTATGCCGAGCTGATTTATAATGGCTTGTGGTTCTCGCCCGAGCGCGAAATGCTGCAGGCCGCGATAGACGAAAGCCAGAAATACGTCACCGGCTCGGTCACGCTCAAGCTTTATAAGGGCACGGCCGTCGTGGTGGCGCGCAAGTCGGACCATTCGCTCTATTCCGAAGCGCATGTGACATTTGAAGAAGACGCGGTTTACGACCAGAAAGACGCCGAAGGTTTCATCAAGCTGAACGCCTTGCGGCTGAAACTGCTCGGCCGCCGGAAAGACTGAAGAAAACGAAGAAAAGCTAGGCGGTTTCGTCAATTCCCGCCTGTCGGCAGGCGGCGGTGAGCGTGTTTTGCAGCAGGCAGGCAATGGTCATCGGCCCGACGCCGCCCGGCACCGGCGTGATGTGACCGGCCACCTCCGCCGCTTCGTCAAAGGCGACATCGCCGACAAGCTTTGTCTTGGGTTGGCCGTCCTCATTGAGGCCTTTTTCCGCCGCGGGCACGCGATTAATGCCGACATCTATGACGCATGCGCCGGGCTTGACCCAATCGCCCTTGACCATTTCGGCAATGCCGACGGCGGCGACAAGAATATCGGCACTGCGGCACAGGCCCGGCAGGTCGCGCGTGCGCGAATGGGCGATGCTGACCGTGCAATTCTCGCCGAGCAATAACTGCGCGACCGGCTTGCCGACCAAATTCGACCGCCCCACCACCACGGCATGCGCGCCGGTCAAATCTCCCAATGCGGCGCGCGCCAGCAGCACACTGCCTTGCGGCGTGCAGGGCGCAAGCGCGGCACCCGGCCCCGTGAGATGGCCCGAAGCGAGGCGTCCGGCATTGACCGGATGCAGGCCGTCGACATCTTTTTGCGGGCTGATTGTGTCGATCACCGCCTGTTGGGAAATCTGCGCGGGCACGGGAAACTGCACCAGAATGCCATGTACCGCCGCGTCTTCGTTCAGCGCACGCACCTTGTCGAGAAGCGCGTCTTGCGAGGTGTCGGCCGGCAGGCGGAACTCCAGCGAGTTCATGCCCACCTCTTTTGTCGCAATGCCCTTATTGCGCACATAGACCTGCGAGGCGGGGTCTTCGCCGACCAGCACCACTGCCAGCCCCGGCGTCAGATTATGGTCGGATTTGAGCGTCGCAACGCGCGTGGCAATTTGCGCGCGCAATTCACCCGCAATTTTTTTGCCGTCGATTAAATGTGCTGTCATGCGCGTCTCCGGCGCTAACCGGCCGACTGGAAGAGTTCCCACATAAGATCGCGCAGGAACCACAGACCCAGAATGACAATGAGCGGCGACAGATCAAGGCCGCCCATATCCGGCAGAAAACGGCGTATCGGCCGATAAACCGGCTCGGTGAGGCGGTTGAACGTGTCGCCGACGAGATAGATAAACCGGTTGCGCATATTGATGACGTCAAAGGCGACGAGCCAACTCAGCACGGCAGAAAGGATAATGACCCAGACATAAATATCTATAATCCGGTCAATCAGCATCAGAACGGAATACATCCGACCCCCTTATCCGGGCGTGATGCCGGAAAAATATGAGCCCCGGTTAAATGGCCGAGGTTTCGTCATCCCGCATATAAATCGAATTGAGCGGGCGCTCCATCACCTTGCGCACCATCGGCTCGAAAGCCTCCAGCGGCATTGACTCATAATTCGGGTCAAACGCGGCCTGATCGTAAAGGTGGCAGAATTGCGCGGTATATTCGAAATGCTCATGTCCGCGGAACTGCTCGCGGGCGTCGCGGTCGAGCCCGATATGGTGGAAGAAATAATAACCCTGAAAAATGCCGTGATTTTGCAGCATGAAATGGTTCTGCTCGGAAATGAAGGGTTTCAGAATAACCGCGCCGAGTTCGGCATGGTTAAACGTGCCCAGCAAATCGCCAATATCATGCAGCAAAGCGCACACAACATATTCTTCGTCCTTGCCATCCTTGAAGGCGCGGGTCGCCGTTTGCAGGCTGTGTTCAAAACGGTCGACGGCAAAGCCGCCAAAATCACCCTGCAGCATTTGCAAATGCGCCATGACGCGGTCCGGCAGGGTTTTGGAAAATTCGCCAAACGCCGCCGTAATCTTTGCGTAATCATCCGCGGTGCCGTCTACCATGGCCGAAAACGATGCGCGGTCTGTTGTGTCATCCAACATTTTTGTCTCCCCGTAAGATTTTCCTATTGTGCCGAAAAGCCGCCCTTTTGACAATTGCCTTTTGAAGCGCAAGCGTTAATCTAGCAAAACAAAAAAGGGAGAAAGACATGCTTGCATATGTAACCATTGGCACAAATGACAAAGAAAAAGCCGTGGCGTTTTACGCCGAATTACTGGGCGAACTGGGCGCAAAACAGCTTTTCAACAATGAGCGTCTGGTATTTTTCGGTATAGATATGGCCACACCGATGATCGCCGTCGGCACGCCGTTTGACGGCGAGGCGGCAACCAATGGCAATGGCACCATGCTGGCGATACCTGTTGGCAGCCGCGAGAATGTCGACAAAATCTACGCCAAGGCTCTGGCATTGGGCGCGACCGATGAAGGCGCACCCGGCGAACGCGCACCCGGCTTTTATGGCGGCTATGTCCGCGATTTTGACCGCAACAAGCTCACCATCTGCCATATGGGCTGATGACGGATCGCGGCCGGTCTGACAAATCGGCCGCGCCCGCTCAGGAGGCGTAATTATTCGGTTTCAGGCCGCGCTTTGTGTCGTAAAAAGCCTTGATTTCGGCCATTTCCTTTTCCAAATCGCCCGACGGCGTGAAGAAATGGTCAATCCCGGCGCACTTTTCAACAATATCAACAAAGGCCACGGCGATCGGCACATTGGCTTCGCTGGCAATATGGTAAAAGCCGGATTTCCAATTGGCTTGTGCGCTGCGTGTGCCCTCCGGCGTGATGAGCAACACCATATCGTCATTATTATCAAATTCCTGCACGGTCTGGCGCACGCGGGCACCGGCGGCGCGCCGGTCGATCGGCACCGCGCCGCAATAGCTTAAAAACCAGCCGATCGGCCCGATAAAAAGCGTGTGCTTGATAAATACATTCAGGTTCAGGCGCAGGGCAAACACAACCAGCAGAAACATGGGAAAATCCCAATAGGATGTATGCGGCGCGGCGATAATCACATATTTGCGCATATCCTTTGGCACTTTGCCGACGGCGCGCCAGCCAAGAAGGCCAAGTATGATGATCGACAAAAGCCGCAAAATCGGCGACAGAACCGGTGTGTTGAAAATCGTAATCCGCACTGTTTTTCCCCAGACTGGCAAGGCCGCTCAGCAAGTATCACGCGCCTTTGAAAATCTTTTTCCCACACATTCCCCGAATTGACAAATTCGGCGGAACCTCAAATTCCGGGCCGCGTTCAAACCAAATCCAACGCATCCAAATCAAGCGCCATATAGCCCGACCGCTCGGCCATAACCGCAAACATCTCGTCGCCACGCTCGGTGCGCTCAACCAGCATTGCCGATATCACGCCCATTAAAAATCCGGCAAAAGAAGCGCGGCGATATTCCTGCCAGGCCTGCTCGAAGGAATAGGTTTCGGTAATGGGCGCGCCCAGCGCGTCCAGATAATCGGCCACAAGCTGATGCTCGCAGTCACGGCGCGCTTGCGGGTCGGCAAGGCTGGTGGATATGCAATAGGCGACATCCGTCATCGGCGCGCCGACACCGACGGTCTGCCAGTCGACCAGACAGGCGCGCCCGGAGGGGTCGAAAAACAGCATATTGTCGAGGCGCATATCGCCATGGGTAATGGTGACGGGTGGCGCGCCATGGGCAGGATTGGGCTCTGCATAGCTGTCAAAACGCGCCACCAGTTCGGCCCCCATATCGAGAATATTCGCGTCAATGCGGGTCGCATAGCGCGCGCGCCATTCGGGATAAACCGCCGGCAAAAACTCCTTCACAAAGGCTTGGTTTCCCGCCCCGTAATTCAGCCAGGCAATGTCTGCGAGGCGCGGGTCTTGCCAGCGAAATTTATGCAGATGCGCGGCTTCGCTGAGAATTTTCGCCACCGCGTCGGGCGCGGCTCCCGTCATTTGGTCGGGCTGCACAGCCGGCGCCATATCTTCCAGCAGCAGGATGAACTCTTGCGCGGTCGGGCCCATTTCAGCATGAAAATGCGCCGGACAACGCACCGCGCAGGATTTTGCAAGCGCGCGATACCAGCTCGTCTCAATTTCATAGAGGCGCATATTGCCGCCGGTTTCGCGGCTCACCGGGTCTTGCGCCGGACATTTGGCAATGATTGTCGCCGGTGCATTTGTAGCCGCCTCGAACCAGTCAAGATGCAGGCGGAAACTGTCGCCGACCTGCCCCGTGCCCACGGGCGCAAACTCCAGCCCCCGAAGCGCGCCCGAAGGCTGGCCCAGCACACCGGCCAGCCAATCGGGTTCAAATTTCCCCGGATGGTCGAAAAATCCGCTCAAGAGACAATTCCATCAAGCAGGTCTTCAAAGCCGCTGGGCGCATGCGGGCCGATAAATAATTGCTCGACAACGCCGCGCCCTTCATGGGTTCCGGTATCGGTTTCCAAACCGGCCGTGACCGGCGCCTGCACATGCAGAAAATGCATCATGCCCTGCCGCAAACCGGCTTCGGCACCGTCAAGATCAACACTGTCAAAAGCCGTTTTCATCGCGCCCTGATTTTTGCCATGCCCCCATTCGGGGTGGGTGTAGCCCAAGCCTTGCATGTAAAACAATGGCGTATGCGTTTGCATGCGAACATGCGCTTGCGCGCCATCATCCGCCGTCAGCTCAAGCTCCAGCCCCGCGACACGGCGCGTGCCGTCATGGTAGCGCAGATCGAGGCCGAACCGGTCAAAATGGCGCGCCGTGTCGGATTTCAGATCTTGCAGCACCGCGCGACGGTTCCACGCCACGCCGTCGCCATCATCATTGGTGTGACAAAACAGAACATGGTTTTCGAAATTTATCGGCGTCCACAGCCAGTAAAATTGCGGCACCATTTCGGGAACACCGCTTTGCGGGTCGGTGTCGCCGACGGGCCGGATGCCCCAGCTGCGGTCGCGCGTGCCGTGCCAGCCGTTTACTTTATGCGTGGTGCCGTCAAACCCGATCTCGCCCTGCCAGCTCACATTTTGCGTCGCGCGCGTATAGTCCATAAACAGGCGCGGCCCGTTATGGCGCGTGAAGCGCGGCTCTTCCACCGCCGCATGGCGCGCCGTGGCTTCGAGGCTGGCGGTCATACCATTTTCAGGGTCATCAATGCTCACGCGCACGCGGGAGAGTGGCACGACAATCTCGATACGCACCGGCCCGACCACCAAATCCAGCCGGTCGCCCAGCATGTGTTTGGACGCGCGCAGATTATGTTGCTTGCCGTCAACCGTCAGGCAGAAGCTCGCATCCATAATATTCAATTGCGGATAGAGCCCCAGCGCGGCGGCAAAAAACACCGACCCGTCGGGCGCGTATCCGTTGAAAAAGAAACGGTCGTAGAAATTCCGCTCGCCGGAAGCCAGAGCCATCGGCTCCGGCGTCTGGTGCAGCGGGTAATCGTCGGCGGGTGTCAGCATCGCTGTCTCACATTGCCGAAATGCCGCCATCGATTTTTATTTCGGAGCCGGTGATGAACTTCGATTCATCACTCGCCAGAAACAAAACCGCATAGGCAACATCATCCGGATCGCCAATGGTTTTCAACGGCACCTGACGGGCCAGTTTTTCGCGCAATTCGTCGCGCCCGATATGTTCGGCCATCGGGTCGAGAATTGGCGTGTCGATAAAGGTCGGGTGAATTGAATTGGAGCGGATTTGGTAACCGCGATTGGCGCAATGCAGCGCCACGGATTTTGACAATAGCCAGACCCCCGCCTTGGCCGAGTTATAGGCCGCCATATTGTGCCCGGCAATCAGACCGGCGATCGAGGAAATATTGATGATCGAGCCGGGCGCGTGTTCGCGCATCAGCGGAATGGCATATTTGCAGCCCAGAAACACACTGTCAGTATCGACCTCATGCACGCGCTTCCAGGTTTCAAAATCGGTATCCTCAACCGTCGAGCCGCCGCCAATGCCGGCATTATTGAGCAGAACATTCAGCCCGCCCATATCTTCATGCGCGGCACCCAGCGCCTCCTGCCATTGCGCCTCATTTGTCACATCCAGCCGATAGGCAAAACCCTGACCGGGGTAAAGCGCATTAATCTCATCGGCCACGGCCTTGGCACCATCGGCATTGACATCCGACACCGCAACCTTGGCCCCCTCTTTGGCCAGCATGAGCGATGAGGCGCGCCCCAGCCCGGAGGCGCCTCCGGTTACAAAAGCCATTTTTCCGGCTACCCGCATATCTGTGTCTCCTTTTCAGATGATATTATTTTGACCGATCAAAAAATTTGCGAATGGCGGCCTTGTTTTCCTCCGATCCGGCGAGCAGGGCATATTGCTCGCGATCCATGAAAGACGCCGCATAATTGAGTGCATGGGCATGCGCGTTAATGGCCTGCTTTGTCATGCGCACCGGCAGGGGCGGCAATTCGGCCACTTTGGCGGCGAGTTCTCCGGCCAGCTGCAAGCTGGTGCCGGGCGCGGCCAGCCGGTCAACCAGCCCCCAGTCAAACGCCGTGGCGGCCGGCACATCCTCGCCCAATATCGTAATTTCCTTGGCCCGCGCCGGGCCCACCAGCGCGGTGATGCGCGGATTGGCCTGCCAGCTCATATTAATGCCCAAGGGCACTTCCGGCAGGCGCAAGGCGGCATTGTCGGCGCATACGCGCCAGTCGCACGCCACTGCGAGTGCCAGCCCACCGCCCAGGCAATAGCCTTCAATGGCGGCAATCGTCACCTGCTCCAGCGCTTCCCATGCCGCGCACATATCCGGCCCCAGCAACAGGGCCTGTCTTTGGCTCAATTTGTCGAGATGGTCGGTGCGCATGTCGGGGTCTTTCAAATCCGCGCCGGCGCTGAATACCGGCGCGCCGGTCAGCACCACGACATGGGTTTCAATATCGGTTTTGAGCCACAAAGCCACATCGCGCAAACCGCGCATAATTTCAGCCGACAGCGCATTGCGCCCGTCTTCGCGCGCCAAGGTCACCGTGGCGCGGGCGCCTGCACGCTCAAGCGTCAGGCCGTCGGGCAATGCCGGCATTTGCATGTGTCTCCCTCCCCGAAAGGTCTCGCCGAAAGGCTTGAGCCTATCATGGCTGACAGGCGACGCAAGCCCGTGTCTGACGCCTGCGCGCGCGACAGGGCTCCACGAAAAAGGCGGGCCCGAAAGCCCGCCTTCAACAATTTTCAATATCCGGTTTTCGATATCCGGATTAGCGCCCGAGACGGCGCACATTGGCCGGTGTGTAATAATCCGGCGTCAGATAATCCAGCCCCTCATCGACAATATTGGCCGGGCGTTCGGACTTCATGGCCAGACCGAGATAGCGGCCGGCCAGCAAGTCATAGGTGAACTCGCCGCCTGTCGTGAAGCAGAGCTGCGAATTGGGCCGGAAATCGGGCGCCTGCCCAACTTCTTGAATGCGCCATAATTCGCCGCGCCCGTCATACATTTCACCGCCGGTGATTTGCCAGCTGTCTTCATCGAGGCGCAAAACGCGTCGCGAATAAATATGGCGCGCCGTTGCCTTCAAATCGGCCTGCACAACCCATTGGCGACGCAACTCATAACGATGCGCATCGGGGTTGGAATGGCGCGGGGTCAACAACTCATTATAGTCGGTCAGCACGGCGCGGACATTATTCTGCTGCGAGAGTTTTTCCTGTTTGCCGAGAACCGTCCAGTCATAGCGGTCGGGCGCGCCTCCCGCACGGGACTTCATGACGCCTGATCGGCACCCATTTTCATTCCGACCCGCACCGCACGAAACCTCCCGTTGCGGCGCAAATCATGCGTCATGGCGAAAACCCGGGCGGGTAGATGACCACCCATATTTGCGCCTGAGACAGATTCCAGTTTCGGGGCATTCATTTGGAAAAAGCAATTAAGCTATTTTTTGTTATTTCTCTTATTTTCAAATTTTTCTTTAAGCGCAAACCTCGGCTTTCCCGCGCTGACACTGGCACAAACAAAAACCACGCGCCGGTTGGAGCGCGTGGCTTTTCCGCCACATGAGCGAATTTGTTTTAACGGGCCGGTTTATTTGGCGCGTTTAATTGGTGAGCGCATGCGGCAACACGCCGGGGTCACCATAAAGCAGCACTTCGCCGTCCGACTTGCTGGACACGGTGGCAAAGCTCAACCGGTCGGAGCGCACAATGGCGTCAAAATTGCGGCCATTGTCTTTCGACACCAGCACCAGCCCCGACAGGCCGGTCAGCACGATTGTGCCGTCGGCAAGCTGGGTGCCGCCGGAAATGGACCGGTCGGTATTGGTTTGCGAGCGCACCCAATTACGCCCGCCATCTTTTGACACATAGGCATTGCCGCGCATGCCCCAAATCAGCAAATTGCCATTGGCCAGCGCCATGCCGCCCCAGAACGAGCCTTCATATGCCGTCTGGATGCCTTCAAATGTGCGGCCGCCATCTTTGGATTTGTAAACCACGCCAAATTCGGCCGGAATGTAGAAATTGCCGGCGCTGTCGGTGAACAGGCCGTTCAGGTGGAAGTCGTCATAGCCGCCTTCGACAAGCGGGCGCTGGGCCCATGTTTCGCCGCCATCTTTTGTTTCCATGACGGTTGAAAACGCCCCCACTGCAAGGCCGTAAGTCGGGCTGGAAAATTGCAGGCCGAAAAGCGGGTTTTCGCCGCGCCGCTCGATATATTTGAGCGACCAGCTTTCGCCGCCATCTTCGGTTTTCAAAATCGTCGCGTCATGGCCGACGGCAAAACCGGTCTTGTCGTCAAGAAAGGTGATGTTGGTGATGGTGTTGCGGGTCGGCACATTTTGCGCCTGCACCCAGTTTTCACCGCGGTCATCGGAATAAATAATGTGTCCATATTCACCCACGGCGACCAGCCGGTCGCCGATTTCAGCCACGTCAAGGATCAGCGCCTTGGTGGTCATGGCGCTTGGATTGGCATATTCATAAGGCTCAACCGCCTGCGCATGAGTGAGCGGCGCGACCATACCGAAAACGCCGAAAAGGGCCGCTGTCAGCAAGTTGAATTTCATCATGTGTCTCCCATTATGGCCGGAAATTCCCGCCCGTCTGGCGCGATAATATGATTAGCGGCACGCCCTGACAAGCAGCAAATACGCAAAAAAAAGCGCCTTTATCCGCAGGCGATGGCGACCGGTAGGCCGCGCGCCGCCCCATTACCGGCCGAGGCGGCGAATATTGCCCGGCGTGTAGCGTTGGCTGTCCAAATGCGCGGCGTTGAAGTCGATCGGGTCTTCTTCATTTATCAAGCCGACCATGAGATAGCGACCGACCTGCAAATCATACACCGTGTCGCCCGAACCGCCGCATAAGGGCAGCTCATACTGCACGCCGCCACCCAGCTCCTGCACGCGCCATAATTCTTGGCGCCCGTCATAAATTTCGGTGGCGACAATGCCTTTTGTGTCTTCATCTATATAGAAAACGCGCTTGGCATAAATATGGCGAAACTTGTCTTTCAAATTGCCGACGACTTCCCACACGCGGTGGCGCTCATAGCGCATCACGTTCTGGTTGATATGCTTTTCGGAAACCAGTTCGGCGTAAGGCATCAGAACACGGCGATAATTATTATAGGCGATGAATTTCTCGCTGCGTCCGCGTACCGTCCAGTTGAACCTGTCGGGCGCGCCATTGAAGCCACCAAAGCTGTCTGATGTCGTTATGCCGTCCGAATTCGTGCCCGGATTGTCATAGGCAATTGTCGGGGCGCGGCGCACCCGCCGCAAGCCGGGGCTGTAGACCCAGGCCTTGCGCGCTTCAACAGCCATGTTGAGCGATTCCTGCACGAGCACAACATAACCGGCCATACGCGCCGGCGATTTGGTTTGCAGCAGATAAAGAATAGAGGTGTTGTTCAGCTCTTCGGCCGATCTGAACTGCGGATCGGACCAGCGCAATATGGCATCATCATGCACCGTGATTTGAAAGAACTCGCCGCGCTGGTCGACCGGAATTGCGGTGAACTGGCGTTGCAGCTTGTGGCCGCGATAGCGCAGCGTATGGTTCCAGACAATTTCCAGCGCATTATTGGGGATCGGGAAGGGCGAGGCCATGATTGCTTTTGAAACGCCATTGCCGTCTGCGACAAGCTCACCAACAGCGGCGTTGCGGCGCGCGGCCTTATAGACATGTTCGGGATGCGCGCAACTGCGCCGCGAGGGATAGACATTCATAAAATAGCTGTCATGGCGCTCCATCAAAGCGCGCTGGCCGCGCGTGATATAGGCGTCATACCGGTCGGCATTTTGGGCATTCACCGTGAACAAAACCTTGTCATCGGCAAACGGGTCGGGCAAGTGCTTGCCCTTTTCATAGCCAATGCCCGCAGGCGGCTTGGTCAGGCCGCCCGTCCAGGCCGGTATCGTGCCGTCGGCATTGCCCGCGCGCTCCGAGCCCAGCGGCGTCAGGTCGCCATCGAGGCGCGCCTGCTGTTCTTCCGGTACCAGCGCCAGTGCAGCTGTTGCAGACAGAAACACGGACACCATGGCGGCTCCGGTGAGCACGAAGCCGGCGAGTTTGGCGGGTTTGTAAAACATCGAAAATCCTTTTTATGGCATGGCCGGAAAATATCGCGAGCCCGTATCTTAGCCTTGCGGCTTAAGCCTTGTAAATGAAAAGCCGAGATAGCGCTCGTAAAAGACCCTGCACGGGTTCGAAAAGAAGAGAGGGAGAGAAAAAAAGGGCGGGTACGAGACCCGCCCTTTTCCAAATTCAAGTGGTTGGATTAACGACCCAGACGACGCACATTCGCCGGTGTGTAGTAATCCGGTGTCAGACGCTCAAGACCGGTCACGAAATTGGCCGGACGTTCCGACTTCATAGCCAGACCGAGATAGCGGCCGGCCAGCAGGTCCATGGTGAACTCACCGCCTGTTGTCCAGCAGACATGGGCATCAGGACGGAAGTCAGGTGCCTGACCGATTTCCTGAATGCGCCACAATTCGCCACGACCGTCATACATTTCGCCACCAGACATCTGGTTGCTGTCTTCATCCATGCGCAGTACACGCTTGGCATAAATATGACGGGCATTGCCTTTCAGCGTGCCTTCGACAACCCACTGACGACGCATTTCGTAACGCATTACGTCCTGCTTCGGGTGGTTGGCAGACAGCAATTCGCTATAAGGCGTTTGAACGGCATTATAGTTGTTTTGCTGAGACAGTTTTTCCTGCTTGCCAACAACCGTCCAGTCATAGCGGTCAGGTGCGCCATTATAGCCGTCATACTGATCCGACGTTGCCAGACCGTCACCATTGGTCACAGGATTGTCATAGGCAATATTCGGCGCACGACGCACGCGGCGCGTACCGGGGCTGTATGTCCAGGCCTTACGACCCTCTTTCGCCATGTTCAGCGTTTCGTGCACCAGCACCACATTACCGGCACGACGCGCCGGAGCCGAGGTATAGGCCACAAACCAGATCGAGATATTGTTCAGCTCTTCTGCCCGCGAATATTGCGGATTTGAATAAGCGAACACAATCTCGTCACGCGTGTCGGTCAGCGTATAGGCACCACTTTGCGTCGGTGCCGCATAGTTGAAGTCGCGTGCCACACGGTCACCGCGATAGCGCAGTGTGTGGTTCCAGACGATTTCCAGACCCGTTGACGGGATCGGGAACGGTGCAGACATGATGGCTTCGGAAATACCGTTGCCGCCGTCTACATTTTTACCGACCACCGCATTACGCTTGGCAGCTTTGTAAACATAGTCCGGATAGGTGCAGGCGCGACGTGACTTGTACACGTTCATTTTAAACGTGTCAGGATAGGTCGCGAGCAGAGCTTTCTGACCGGTGGTCAGAACTGCATCATATTTACCGGCGTTGGAGGCCGAAATCGTATAAAGCGGCTTGTCCGCTGCAAACGGGTTCGGCAAAGCACCGCCGTCATATCCGCTCAACAGGGCGGAGCCGTCAATCGGCTTGCCGGACCAGGCTGGAACACCGGCTTTGCTGCCGGCTTTTTCGGCGCCCATCGGCGTCAGGTCTTTGCCCAGACGATCGGCGACGCTTTCGGGCACTTCGGCCCAAGCTGCACCGGCCGCGAGGCTCAGTGTCAGCGCTGTCGTCAAAACTTGGGTTTTCATTTTCATTTCCCTTCTAGATTAGATTTGTATGGGGCGGGCAGAACCCGCCCCATATGAAGTATTAGAAGCTGCGGCTGTAGCTGAATGACACAAAGTCTTTGTCTTCAGACGCATCATACTTCTCGTCACCGAAGTAGTCGGAATAGCTGAGCGACAATCTGGTGTGACCCTGATATTCCAGGTTCATACCCAAAGAGGCCCGCTCAACATCTTCGTTCCAAGTGCCGGCAGGACGCGCAGCGCGACCGTCCAGCCCTGTGGAGTAGACGACATTCGTGCTGTAGTTCCAAGCTGTGCCGAGGAAGTTCGGATACTCGGCTGCCAGATAAAGCACCATGCCATAGGCATGCTGCGTTGCACGGCATTCATCCGGATCACGCGGGTCAAGATTGAACAAGCTTCCCAAAGGCAGATCGGAACCGGATGTGCACATATTTGTGGACGGCATCCCGCTCTCGAACAGGCCTGTATCGTCATCAATACCATCGGCATAGACGCCTGCAAATTCAGTCAGCAGAATAATACGATCAGCACCAATGGCCGAAGTAACCGGGTTAGACGCCGGGAATGTGGCCGTTGTACCAATGTCCCAGTTCCATACATCCTGATGATCGATACCACTAATCAGACCGGTATCACCACATGCCAGCCCCTTAGCCGAAGCGTAATAGGAGTTGCCGGAGAATGTAGTCGTGGTAACACCACCGCCGTAGCCGGCAAAGCCGCAATTCGCGATCAGGGTCGAAATAACGACACTGTCGGTATCAATTTGCAGCGGCATGTCAGGACGGAAAGCCACCTCGCCTTGCACGCCCCAGTCAAACAGGGTCGTTGCAAAGCTGGCACCATAGGAGTCGATGGTCGGGTATTCGGCGACGAGCTCGCTTCCACCCCAGCCAACACCAACTAACATCTCACCCATGTTCACACCGTACGCCAAATCAGCATCGCTATTTGCAACATGCGTCAGGCCAACGGCACACATGACATCAACCAAATGCGCGAGTGAACCTGCAACCACCTGAACACCTTGCACAGTGTCGGGCGTTCCAACTGGGTTTGTTGCCAGCGCCCCATCAATAGAAGCACCGAGAGAACCGGCAGAAGCGTTCAACAGCCCCGTGGGGTCATCGACCATTATCGAATTGTAATTGGTTACAACAGCTGCGGTCAAACCGACTGCGGGTCCTGTCGCAAGCTCGCCAGCCGAGTTACCCCAGCCACCGCATGTGGTGAGGCCCCCGGGCAGGCCGGAGAAAGTAACACCACCAGCCGCGAGGCCGTATGCGGCACCATGATTGCCGAGGCGAGAGTGAACGTCAGTTACAGCGCTCGGCATTGCCATCCCGGTGGACGGGCCGGAAGCGAATATGCTCACATAAGGGATGCGGCTTTGATAGCGCTGATAATACAGCCCAAACTCAGTGGAATTCAGCTCTTCAGCATAATATTTCAGAGCAATACCGTGATTGTTGCCGTCAAATTCGCCTTCATCGTCTCGCCCATAGGCGCGAACCAGCATGTAAGGATCCTGGCCTGCGGCACGTTCCTGTTCTGGTGTCGCAGTCCCGGCGCTTCCAAGCGCGTAACGCGCGTCAAGAAAACGTCGAGCATTGACATCACCTGTCGAGCAATTAAAGCCATAAGCATCCAAAAGCGCTGCTTCATAGGCTGTGCCCAAGGTTTGCGTCAATGTACTTGCATCGCTTGAAACGCCCGTTGCGGCCGCACCCGGCGCATTAGCTGTTCTGTGACAGTTAATACGACCATTACCGGAAGAATAAGAGCCACCGATGAAGGAGGCATTCACTCCACCTTCCACAAAGCCGTCAGTGAACCCGAAGGGCGTACCGGCAGATGGCAGTTTAATTTTGTCCCAACCGCCAACATAAGCCTCAAGGCTCAAATTGTCGGTGAGCGAAATCGAACCGGAAATGGCTTCAACAGGAAGCAGGGCTTCCTTGATTTCCGAGCCCGGACGAACAAAAGCGTTCACGTCAATCGGGTTGAACACGGAGTTGCCGCCAAGAACAAAGGTTGACTCACCCCAGTTCAGCACCTGACGACCAACTTTGAGCTGGTAAGGGCTGGAACCAATTTGACCGTCGTAAGAAACAAAAGCATCGAGAAGTTCGATGTTACGAATTGAGTCGGACTCAGCGTCGGAACCGATTGCAGTTCTTTCAGGTCCGCCGGAACTGTCCAATACGAAATCTTGGAAAGCATTGATGCGCATGAAATATGACCAGTTGCCCGAACGCGCATCGAGATCGATGGTTGTTTTAAGGGCTGCAGATGTCAGATCGCCACGGTCCCAATTCAACCGGCTGTCATCGGTATTGATTGAACCGGCATAGGCACCATCATTTGCGGAAATCACGCCGGGGCCATTTTTGTTACAAAGCGTGGCACCATTATCTTGGCAAGTAATCGGAACACCATAACTTTGCGCCGAGGTTACTGCCGTTCCGGCTGCAACACCTGAACCAAAGTTAAAAATAGTCCGGCTGTCTGTCGGACCGCCATTCACTGTCGGCAATAATTTATCATTGCGATCGGCGACGCGAACACTCACACCCGCCGAGGTGTTGATGTCTACCCGAAGGTCAACATCACCAATTTTATAATTAAGAGCCGAAGCTGACGTTGTCAGGCCCACCGCAAACAGTGTACCTGCGCCAAGCACTTTGGCTCTACGCATGAAAGACTCTTTCATCGAGTTCTCCTCCCAATTTGAAGATACCGTGGCAGACCCTCCAAGCCATAACCAACAGCCCCTTGCATTAACGGCTTTAGCTTGCCTGTTAAAAATAAGTTAAGTCAATTGAATTATTTAATTTTAAGAGAAATAAATTTTTATCGGCATGGATGGTGCAAAAATGCAACAGCCGCCAATCCACCCCCCACAGCGGCAAATGGCGCAACGCTTTGCGCTCGAACCGGGCTTGTGATAGAAGCTACGAAACTTGGCCGCTTTAGCTCAGTTGGTAGAGCACGTCATTCGTAATGACGGGGTCGCGTGTTCGAGTCACGCAAGCGGCACCACACGCTCTGTTGCAGATTTTTCGGCGCAGCGACGATGCCGTCGTTAATTAATTTCCAGATGCACCGAGCCAAGAGCGCCAAAGTCGGCTTCGTATTTGCCCTTTTCAGCAGGAACAACTTGGCCGCAGGCGCCGGTCATCAAAATCAGGTCAGGCGTCAAATCATAGCCCCGGACGCGCGCTTCCGAGCAGATAAGCCCGGCCGACAAGGACGGGCCGCCCAGCGCGTCTTTCACCTCGCCGGAATTTACCGACATGCCCTTATGCGACAGCGAGATGGCCAGCGCGTCAAATTCATCTTTCCAGGGCTGAAATTCGCCCAGCACAATAAATTCCGCACCCAGATTGGCGGCCAGTAAATTGGTCGCATTCATATCCGTCTCGCGCGCGAAATTCAGCGACACCAATTCCAGCGCCGGCGCACAAGCAATGGGGCGCCCTTCCCCGTCCACACGCAGCGCGACCTCGCACTCGATCAACCTGCCCGCGCGAAACGGAACCGCCCAGCCGGAGGCTTGCACCGTCTTCGGGCAAATACCGCCCAGCAGAAATTTGTCTATGCCGAAAAAAGATTGCGAAGCCGGCGTGGTCATGCCCGCCTTGATGCCCGCCAACCCTTCCGGCGCGCACCGGTCAAGAACCTCATGCTGCACGCCATAAGCTTCATCAAGCGTCAGGGTCGTATCAAATGCCGGCAATGGCGCGCCCGTCAAAATGGCAGAAGCAATGGCGGGTGCGAGTTCGGGTTTGTTCGTCATGTCAATCGGCCCCGGTCAGATTATCACTTCGATGAGGTGGGGGCCTTTATTGCCCATGCAATGCGCCATGGCCGCGTTCACCTCATCGACGCTTGAAGCGCGCATGGCGTGAACGCCCATGCCGTTTGCAAGCTGGCACCAATCAAGATTGGGGCGGCTGAGGTCAAACATATCGAGTGCCTTGGGCCCGACATTTTCGGCGCCCACCCGCATGATCTCGATTTCGAGGATCATGTATTTTCGGTTGCTGAAGATAATGTTCACAACATCGCAATTTTCGCGCGCCTGCGTCCATAAGGCCTGCAGCGTATACATGGCCCCGCCATCGCCATGGCCGCAAATCACCTTGCGGTCGGGGCACGCGATTGAAGCGCCCAGAGACAGCGGCAATCCGATACCGATACTGCCGCCGGTCAATTGCAGATAATCATGTTGCGGCGCATTGGCGAGAAACATTTCAGAGGCGAGGCCGCTTGTCGTGGCCTCATCAACGACAATGGAATTTTCCGGCATGTAATGCGCCATGGCAGCCCAAACCGCCGTGGCGATATCGCCATCGCGCGCCAAATCGGGGCGGATGAGTTCCATTTTGCCCGGCGGATTTTGCGGCGCTTTGATTTCTTCCGCAACAGCCTCCAGCCCGCCAATGGCGTCTTCGGCATGGGTTGCCAATACATATGTCGCACAGCCCTCCGGCACGAGATAATTGGGAATATCGGGATAAGCAAAAAACGAAACCGGTGATTGCGACCCGACAATAATCAATTGTTCGGTGCCCGCGAGCGTGTCGACAATCTGTTCGGCAAAATAGGGCAGTCTTTTAATGCCATAGCGCCCGGCGCCGCGTTCGGTGCGGGCGTTGAACGTATCGGCAAAAATTTGCGCGCCGGACTTTGCCGCAATGCGGTTTGCCGCCTCAAGGCCGCGCGCGCGCAAAGCCTGACCCGTCATCAGAATGGAGGTTTTTTTGCCGTTTGACAGCAAAGCCGAAATTTTTTCAATGGCGGCGGCAGGCGGCACGTCCGGGCTTTGGGGCTTGCGATAGACACCATAATCATGCGCTTGCGTCCATGCCGTATCCGCCGGCAAAATGAGCGAGGCGATTTGCCCGCCATTGGAATTTGCCGCGCGCACGGCCGCGGCGGCGTCATGGCCCACTTCGGCCCCATTGGGGCTCGATTTGATCCATTGCGAAACCGGCGCGGCGAAGGCTTTCACATCCGAGGTGAGCGGCGCTTCCAGCAATTGGTGATAGGTTGCATGGTCGCCAATTATATTGACGACCGGCGAGCGGGCTTTTTTGGCATTGTGCAAATTGGCAAGACCATTGGCGAGCCCCGGCCCCAGATGCAACAGACTTGCCGCCGGTTTTTCGGCCATGCGCGCATAGCCATCGGCGGCACCGGTCGCAACGCCCTCGAACAGAACAAGCACGGCGCGCATATCCGGCTCCTGGTCGAGTGCGGCCACAAAATGCATCTCCGATGTGCCGGGATTTGTAAAACAAACCTCGACATCAGACCGGACAAGCGTTCCGATTAAACTTTGTGCACCGTTCATGGCTTTTCCCCTTATTTAAGCGCTGTTTGAGCAATTGGTCGGCAGGTGGCCCGCAATGCGCGCACGCTTGGCGGGCCGGCCCATTCATACGCAGGCAACAAGACATAGTGCTGGCGCAATAATGGCGCCCGTGTCAACCGCACGCGGCCGGGGCGACAGGTTTCAGCCTTAAATGCTCAGATCGCGCGTATTGTAATCGTGAAGCGATTCCCGCGCGGCGTCGTCCCACTTGTAAGACAGCCCGTTTTTGACAAAGGGCTTATACTCAAAAGGTGTCTCATCGGGGAAGCGTTGGCGGCGGGCGTCAATGCCATAGCCGATAACCTCCGAGCGCTTTGCAATCAGCGCCTCGTCGAAAACCTGCACTTCATTATGCGTGCCTGCGCCTTTCACATTGAGAACGGAGCTGCGCCGATGGAAACCCATATTCACCGTAATTCGGGGCTCGAAGCCCGTATTGGCAAAAGACCCGTGCAATATTTGCCGGTTGCAAATGATAACGTCACCGGGGTCGCAAACCAGCGGCACGGTTCCGGCAATACGTTCGCTGCCGGATTCTTCCACAAGCTTGGTGATGTCAATTTTTCCCTGCTTGTGACTGCCCGGCAAAACCCAGACGCCGTTCACAGCCGTGCTGCCGTAAACCTGAGCCATGAAATTAAACCCGTGAATGCCGCCGTCAAAATCCGGATTATCCCAATGCGTCGACCCGTCCTGATGCCAGGAGACGGCGGCCCCAATGCCCGGCTCCTTGATAAACAGGCTTTCATTGAACGGCGCAAAATCTTCACCATTTATTTCTTCGGCAATCTTCAGCAATTGCGGATGCCCGTAAACGCGCAAGCATGTTTCGGAAAATTGCAAAGAGCCCAGCAAAAGAAAGGGCGCAAATTCAGGGGCGGTCTCGGCGGCTTCGGGCTCATAAAGCTTGACCTGATGGCGGCCATTGGCCAGCGTCGTGCCGCCCAATGGGTCGCCCAGCGGCTTCGACCACAGCAGGGTCAATGCCGTACAATCAGCCCCCAGCGCCGGCGAACCGTCAGCCGCATTGGGCGCGCCCGGACTGACGGGAAAGCGCTTTTTCATTTGCTCAAGGTCTTGCTTGATGTCTTCAATCTCATCTTGCCCAAGCACATTGGTGAATACATAAAATCCATATTTGTCGTAAGCCTCGACAATATGGGGTGCGAGCGCGCCGTCAGCTTCAAAAACAATCGGCCCGCGATTGTCCATTTCAAGCGCCTTGTTTTGACCGTTGATCAAATATTCGCGCATGGCATCCGCATCGCTGCCATAATGCGCGGCGCAGGCCTCTATAGATTTTGAAATATCCTGAACCATGGGACCCTCCTTTATCATCGCTCACAGTTTTTATTAACCATCAAATTTTTATTAAAATAAAAACTGCAAATCAAGTGATTTCTCCCTTATACAATAATCATGGAAAAACAAAGCCTCGCGCGCGGCCTCGAAACCCGCATCGCCAACAAACACAAACGCAGAGACCACATTGTTGCATGTGCGGGCAAAATTATTGCCGAAGACGGATTGGAGGCGTTCACCATTGCCCGCCTCGCGGCGCAGGCGGATGTGACAATACCGACCGTTCACAATCTGCTAGGCAAGCGCGCCGATATTTTGGACACGCTGGTGGAAGAGGCCATGTCGGAGGTGATGGCGGCGGCCACTGATTTTGACCCGTCAGATACCATTGCCGCGGTGGAAGGTTTCATTGACGGATTGACAAATCTTCTCGCCACGAATGAACCTTTATACCGCGCCGCCTTCATTGCCGGGGAATGGACGAATTATTTCGAGCATCGGTCGACCACCGGCATTGTGGCTCAGGCGCGCAATCAGGCGCGCTTGATCTGCCAAAATGCCGTCGCGCGCGGCAAGCTGGAAGGGCGCATTGACGAAGAGCAGATTGCGACAAGACTTTTTTCATCGCAACGACTGGCGCGCCTCGACTGGATGCACGGATATATTGACCTGGAAACCTATCGCATACAGGTTCTGACCGGCATGCTCATTACCTTATGCGCCGATGCCACGCCCGATTTCAAAGAAGAATTATTTGCCAAGATCAATACATTGAAATGAGCCGCCGCATCACGCAAGCGGTGCCATTTCTTCTTCGGACTTTTCTTCCTGCGCCGCTGTGTCGGAGATTTGCCCCAAATGTTGTGGCGCATGTTGTTGCGGATTTTGTGGTGAATTTTGAGGTGCGGGCAGCGCGGCTTCCATTGCATTTTCCTGCCCGCCCTCCTGCCAGAGCACACCGCCCAACGCGCCCGTGACCGGACATAGGGGCTGCCAGTCATCCAGCCGCAAGCCGCGCGCCGTCCATCCGGCTTCAAGCGGGGCATGGCGCGCCTTGTCGAGCCAGACACGCGCGCCCGCCTCATTGCCCTCTTCGGTTTCAATATCGGCCAAGAGCTGACATAAGCGCCGGTCGGGATTTTCCAGATGGGGCTCCAGCAATTTGCGCGCAAAACCATATCGCCGCGCCGAACACGCAACGCGCGCGCGGAAAATATGCGCCTCGATATGTTTGTCATGCCCGCGCACCATTTGCGCCGCAAGCCGCAACCGGCTGGCGGCGGGCTGGTCGGCATGGGCGGCCAACCAAGCATCGCCCAGATGCGGATGGGGCTGGCGCGCCCAGGCGTCGCGCAAGGTTTTGCGTGCCTTGCGGTGATTGCCGGCGCGCGCCTGCAATTGTGCTTTAAGGGCCGTTGCGGGCACCAGATCGGGGGCGGCGGCGCTGGCCTGTTCCGCTTTTTTAAGTGCCTGTCGGCGCGCCTCGGCATCGTCTTCCACCGCCAGCGCCTGGGCGGCTGCCGCATGGATGACCGCGCGGCGGGCATTTACTTTTTTGCGCCCCGCACCACTGCGCGCCCAACGGCGCAGCCAGTGCTCGGCCGCCTCCCAATCGCCATTTTGGACAGCGAGTGCCATCAGGCCTTCAAGCGCCCAAGATGCCTTTGCGTCTTGCGCCAAGGCCCGATGCGCCAGCGCCTCGGCTTCCGGCGGGTTTTGCATGCGCGCCAGATAAAACAGCCCCTCAAGCCCCAGCTTGGACAGTGCCGGATTTTGCGTGTCGCTTGCCATCAGGCGATATTTGCCTTCGGCGGCGGGGGCATCTCCCGACAGCAAATCGGTTTGCGCGGCGACCAGCAGAGGTAACGGCTCATGCGGCAATTTGCGGCGCGCCAGATCAACACCGGCACGCGCGCCTTCGGCATCGCCGCGCGCCAGCGCCATTAATGCCTCGGCCAAGGCTTGCGTGCCCATGCGTTGACGCGCCATGGTGCGGCGGGCGTGCAAGCGCGCGGGCAGGTGCCAGAAAAATTGCGCCGTCAAAACCATGATTACAAGACCGAATGCCGCCACCAGCAGCGCCCCGACCGCAACCGACAGATCGGTTGCCACATCAAACCCCATCAGCGTGACGCGCAGCCGTCCGTCCAGCCCGGCCACCAGCACGGCGAGAATGCTGAGAGCCGCCAGTATAATTAAGGTCAGGATAAATTTGCGCATGGGGCTCTATTCCCTCTCGCGCGCAGGTGGCGCATTGCCGGCATGGGCGTCTCGAAGGCGCGCCATGACCGGTGAAAGCGTGCGCCATACCGCCAGATCGTCGCGCCAGTCGCGCAAGGCCGATGGCGCGTCGGTTTCGCTTGCGAGTATCTCATCGACCAGGCGCAGTGCGGCAGCGGGGCGGTCGGCCACCAGCGCGGTGAGAATTTCGTGTCGGGCGTCGGCGACCTGCGCAAGCGCCTGCGGGCGCACCTCAACCAAACCGCCCGCATTGCGCGTCAGCCAAGCCAAAGCCGGTGGCAGGTTTTGGGGTGAAGTTTGCGGCAAATTTCGGGCGCTTGTCTCATCGCCTTGCGAGTCACCCTCCAGCAGAGCCGAGAGACGCCGTGCCAGATGGTTGGCATCGTAAAATCCCTGTCCCCCATAGCGGCGCAACAGGCTCATATCTTCGGGCGTGAGCCAGTCCGGATCGACATCGCCCAGCAGCGCCTGATAGGGGCGGCCCGTGCCGAGTGCGAGCAGCAATGCGGCGCGGCGGCCAAACTGGTCAGCCTCACCGCCGGTGGTGCCGTCACGCAATTGCGCGAGCGCGGCGGCGAGCTTGCGTTCGGTGTAGCGCAGCTTTTCCTCGGCTGTTTCGAGCTGTTCCTGCAGCTTTGCCGCATCATCTGTTTTATCAAGTGCTGTATCGGGTGCTGTATCGGGTGCCGCATCGCGTGTGGTGTCGGGTGTGGTGCCCGGCATAGGCGTATCGGTCTGCGTCGCGATTGTGCCGGTAAATATGCTTTGCGTCCCGCCGCCCAGCACAAAAGCGCTCACCGCCATAATTATAAATACGGCAATCAGCAGAAACCGCCGCCAGTGAAGCGGCATTAACAGCGCCCCCAACAGGCGCAAACGGTCGACCAAAAACGACCCGGCTTGATGGTCAATCACCGGCGGAATTTTGAAATAGCGGCGTGCGCCGCCACGCATGGTCGCCTCGCCATGAGCGGCCTTGTCGCCGGTCGAAGTCTCTCCGGAACGTGCCATGTCTTTATATTGGTGTGATTTCCCGTTTGGCGCAATTGCCGCCTAGCGATCACCGGCCGCGTCGAGACAGGCATATATATGTGCGTCATCGGGAAATTCTGCCACATGGGCTTGCGCGCCTGCCGCGCGGGCAATATCGCCGACCCCCGCCGACAGGCAAAAGGCTTTCGGAAGGCTTGCCTCCGGATTTGCGGCCCCCGCCAAGCGATAAAAAATCTCGGCACTGCGCTTTGAATATAACAAGACCCCGTCCAGCGCTCCGTCCCGCAAGGCCGCCAAAACGTCCGGCGGCAAATTTTTTGCAGCGCGCGCCTCATACAATACGGCACGGGTCGCCGCACATCCCGCCGCTTGCAGCGCGGCGGCCAAATCGCCCGCCTGATCGCGCCCCGATATATGCAACACCGGCCCTTGCGGGCAGTCGGCGGTAATGGTGCCGGCCAGCGATGCGACATCACCATCTGCAATATGCACATTGGAAAAACCGGCCGCGCCAAGCGCCGCCGCCGTTTGCGGGCCGACAGCATAGGCCGGCAAATGCCGCGCGGCGGGTGCGAAGGGCTGAAATGCCCGCACACCATTGGCGCTGGTAAAAGCAAGCCCTTTCACGTCGGCAAGGTCGGGCGCGGCATCGGGCTTCATCACAATTTCGATAACCGGCGCGCAAAGAACGCTGTGCCCGCGCGCTTCCAGTTCGGCGGCCAGCGCCTGCGCATCTGCGGCGGGGCGCGTGACGAGAAGGCGCATCAGGCCGTCACCAGATGCGGCGCGCGTGCGCGCAAATTATCGGCAAGCTGTGCGCCCGCGGCATAAGCCGCATCAAGGTCGGCCGGGTCGAACCGGCATGTGTCTTCGACAAATTCCGTGCCGTTTTCGGCCAGCAAGCGTCCGTGCAAAAGAGCGGTCCGGGGATTTGCGCTGTCAAGAATTGCCAGTGCCGCAATCGGTGTGCGGCACGAGCCGTCCAACCCGGCGAGAAAACTGCGCTCCGCGGTGACGCATGCGCGTGTGTCGGCATCATCCAAAACCGCAAGTTGAGCGATGAGGGCAGCGTCATCTGCGCGACATTGAACCGCCAATGCGCCCTGTCCGGCGGCGGGCACCATAATATCGGGTGGCAGTGTCTGCCAGTCGGGGGCGGCATAGCCCATGCGGTTGAGGCCGGCCATTGCCAGCACGGTGGCGGCCACCGCATCGGGCGACAATTTGGCAAGCCGCGTGCCGATATTGCCGCGCAATGGCACAATGTCGAGGTCGGGGCGCGCCTGCAAAATCTGCGCCTTGCGCCGCAATGAGGCGGTGCCGACGCGCGCGCCTTCGGGCAGATCGGCAAGCGTGGCCGGTATCGGGCCGTCGGGTGATGGCATAATGAGAATGTCGCGCGGGTCTTCGCGGGTCGGAATGGCCGCGCTGTGCAGGCCCGGCGCTTCGGCTGTCGGCAGGTCTTTCAGGCTGTGCACGGCGAGGTCGATCGAGCCGTCGCGCAAGCCCGCATTCAGCTCATCCGTGAACAGCCCCTTGCCGCCAATTTCGGCCAATGTGCGATCCAGAATCTCATCGCCCCTGGTGGAAATTTTTTTAACCGTAATGGCATCGGCCGGCAGGCCGACCGCGCTTTGCAGCGCGGCGACAATCTGCTCGGTTTGGGCCAAAGCAAGCGGCGATGCGCGGGTGCCGATGGTGATTTGCCGGGTCATGCGATGGGCTCCTGAGACGCCGCCAAAGGCTTGGGCAAACCGATATTGCCTGGCCGACAGCTTGGCGCCTATATATAAAGCCAGTTATGCCCGATGACCAGTATGTTGCACCATGCGGGCAAACAAGGAGAAATAATTGTCGGCAACACCGATTACCGTTCTGGGCCTTGAGACCAGTTGCGACGAGACCGCCGCCGCCATTGTGCGCCTGACGCCGGATGACACCCAAACGGGCGGTGTGTGCGGCGACATCATGTCGAATGTGGTGCTGAGCCAGATAGACCTGCACGCGCCCTATGGCGGCGTGGTGCCGGAACTGGCCGCGCGCGCGCATATCGACCATCTCGACCGGCTGGTGGCCGACGCGCTGACCGAAGCCGGATGCACGCTGGAAGATATGGACGCCATTGCCGCCACCGCCGGGCCGGGGCTGATTGGCGGCGTGCTGATCGGCCTGACAACGGGCAAGGCGCTTTCGCTGGCAAGCGGCACGCCGTTTTACGGCATTAACCATTTGGAAGGCCATGCGCTGACCGCGCGGCTGACCCATAATGTCGCTTTTCCCTATCTGCTATTGCTGGTTTCCGGCGGGCATTGCCAGCTTTGCCGGGTCGACGGTGTTGGGGATTACACGCTTCTCGGCACCACGCGCGACGACGCCGTTGGCGAGGCGTTTGACAAGGCGGCAAAACTCTTGGGGCTTGGCTATCCGGGCGGGCCCGAAATCGAGGCACGCGCCGCGCACGGCGATGCGCACCGCTTCGCGCTGCCGCGCCCGCTCATCGGGCAGGATGACAGCGGGTGCGATTTTTCATTTTCCGGATTGAAAACCGCCTTGCGCCAGCGCGCCATTGACCTGCAACCGATAAGCGAAACCGATATTTGCGACCTTGCCGCAGGGTTTCAGGCCGCGATTGCCGATTGTTTGGTCGATCGCTGTCGCGTTGCCATAAGGGAATTTAACCCATCCGCCGACAATGCCGGTCGCCTTGTTGTGGCCGGCGGGGTGGCCGCCAATCAGTTTTTGCGCCAAGCCCTTGATGGGGTTGCCCGCGATGCGGGCTTTGGCCTGACCGTGCCGCCGCCTGCGCTGTGCACCGATAATGGTGCCATGATTGCCTGGGCCGGTGCCGAACGTCTGCACGCCGGAAGCGCGCCCGATAAAGCACTTGAAGCGCCCGCCCGTGCGCGCTGGCCGCTTTCGGAAAACCCGTTTTAATCAGCTCAAAATTTTCCCACAAAAAAGCACCGATGGGGGAGGGTCCATCGGTGCCAATTTGGCCAGGAGGGTGGCCGGGGGGTGCGAAGGGAGGGAACGCACCCAAAAACTCAGTCTTCTGTCATCCAACGTCTTGGGAGGAGCCCGTTAGATAATGGAAAGGCCTGCAACCGTCTGGGTTACGAGGACCAGACCATAAAGAGCAAGAAGACCTGAGACCAAAGCCGGACCGTCAACGGTGCGACCGATCTGTTTGAAAAGCTTGCTCATAATAAATCTCTCATCTCGTTGCGCAGGGACTTCATCGCCCCTACAAAAGGAATATAGGGTATCCGCAAATAAAAAACAATAAATATTTTAAATTTTATTCAATATTTTTTATTAAATCTTTGTGACGCGGCGTTAAATCCGCGAAAACGCCCCAAAACCCGTGTTTTCTGTCAGTTTCTGCACCGTTATCACAACAACCGCCGGTGCATTTTGTCGGACTGAACCGCCCAACACAGCCTTAAACGGCAGATCCGGGGAATATCCGTCAGGATTTATGCAAAAATAAAAGAAATTGAAGAAAAATCAGGCCGAAAAATAAGGCAGGTAGGGAGAGATTTTGTCAGACGGCCTGCTCAAGCTCGGTTTCCGGCGGCACCTCGGTTGGCGGCAAAGCCTCCTGGTCGGCCGGATTGGTCAGCCCCCGCACCAGCAAGGTCAGCACAAAACACAATTCGCGCTCCAATTCCTCAAGCGTCTGGTTGGTAAATAGCTGTGTGTAGCGATATTTCAGCGTCGCCGAATGCACGGCAATGGTGGCGTGGGTGATATTGTCCAGCACAAACTCGCCGGTTTGTGCGCCATCGCGCAAAATGCGCTGAAATATGCGGCGTTCGCGGCGCAGGCTCTCGATCTGAAATTGCGGGCGCTCCTGCACGACAACTTGCGCCAATTCAAGCACGCGCGGCTCATTTTCCAGCAAATGAAACGTGTGGCGCATGTCGGCGAACACAACTTCTTCAAGACGCTGGCGCGAACTGCGATACGGGCATTCCAGCACGGCTTCCATGCGCTCAACCGCCTGCAAAGCCTCGCGGCGCGCGATTTCGGCGGCAATATCAATTTTTCCTTTGAAAAACCGGTAAATATTGCCCGGTGACATGGCGCAATCGCCCGCAAGCTCGGCTATTGTGGTTTTCGGATAACCATAATGCAGAAACCGTTCGACAGCAGCATCGATGATTTTTTCCCGTATTTTTTCCAGCTCGCTCATCACACCAGTATATTAAGAAATTATGAATAATCAATAAAATATTCACTGACGCGCTCAGCAGTCGCAAATCAGGAACTTGCACTGGCTGGCCGACTGGGCTAGCAAGGTGGCGGCTGATTTGGTGTTTCCCGTACAAGCGAGCAGAGAACATGTCGGAAAAAACGGAAGCTGGCAAAAAAATAGGCGTAGCCGGTGGTGGCGCGTGGGGCACGGCGCTGGCTTGTGTTGCCGCGCGCGGGCATGCGGAGCCCGTACCGATATATGTGCATGAGCCGAAAACCGCCGAGAATATTAATCAGCGGCGCGAAAATGTGGATTTTCTGCCCGGCCAAACCCTGCCCGACAATTTGCAGGGCTCAAACGAGATGCGCGTTCTGGCCGATTGTGACTGCGTGCTGATGGTTGCACCGGCGCAATTTGCCCGCAATGTCATTGCCGGACTGGCCGAAATTTTGCCGACCCACGCCACGCTGGTGCTGTGCTCCAAGGGCGTCGAGCGCGGCACGCTTAAATTCATATCGCAACTGGCCGGCGAATATCTGCCCGAAAGCCGCCTTGCCGTATTGTCGGGGCCAAGCTTTGCAAAAGACGTGGCCGCCGGCCTGCCGACGGCGGTAACGCTGGCCGCAACAGACCCGGCGCGCGGGGCCGAACTGTGCCGAATGCTGGAACGGCCCAGATTTCGCCCCTATCTGTCGGACGATATATTGGGCGCGGAAATTGGCGGTGCGGTCAAAAACGTGCTGGCCATTGCCTGTGGCATTGTCGCCGGCAAAAAGCTCGGCGAGAGCGCGCGCGCCGCACTGACATCGCGCGGCTTTGCCGAAATGCAACGCCTCGGTCTGGCACTCGGCGCCAAAGCAGAAACATTGGCCGGCCTGTCGGGGCTGGGCGATCTTGTGCTGACATGCGCCAGCGCCACATCGCGCAATTTTTCACTGGGTCAGGCGCTGGGCGAAGGCGGGCGCGCCGAAGACATATTAAGCCAACGCCTGTCGGTCAGCGAGGGGGCAACCAGTGCCGAAGCCGTTTGCGCGCTTGCCGCGCGCGCCCAAGTCGACATGCCGATTTGTGCGGCGGTTGATGATATTCTGGCCGGACGACACGATGTCGACACGGCCATTCAAAACCTCATGTCGCGCCCGCTGGCGCGCGAATAGGCCTGTTATTGGCCCTTCGCTTCGGGGCGCATTTCAAAAAATTCGGCCGATTGTGACCATATTGCCTGATTGAGCGCGGCGCGCGGCTCTGCTAGCTTGGCTCAGGTAGCGTTGGAGAGTGTCATGTTTTGTTTGATTTGCATGGATCGACCCGAAAGTCAGGATTTGCGTCTGGCAAACCGGCCCGACCATCTGGCCTATGTGCGGGAAAATCCGGGGGTTATCGTGGCCGGTCCGTTTCTGGGCGAGGATGGCGCGACCATGATCGGCTCGCTGATTGTACTGGACGTCAAAACGCGCGCCGAGGCCGAAAACTGGGCGCGCAACGACCCCTATGCCAAGGCCGGATTGTTCGACCGTGTGGAAATTCACCCATGGAAGCATCTGATCGGCGGGCTGGAAAACCCGCAGGCAACCGGCTAGACGGGAATTTGCAGACAGAATTTAGACGGGAAAAGGGCCATGGCTGAAAACAAAAAAACGGCAACCAAAACACAGTTCTGGCTGTTTAAGTCCGAACCCAATACCTGGTCATGGGATGACCAATGCGCGCGCGGGAAAAAGGGCGAGCATTGGGACGGTGTGCGCAATTTTCTGGCAAACAAAAATATGAAAGCCATGGCGGTCGGCGATCGCGGGTTTTTTTATCACTCGGTCAATGAAAAACGCATTATGGGCAGTGTGCAGGTCATCCGCGAGCACTATCCCGATCACACCGACCCGAAGGGGCGTTTCGGCATGGTCGATATTATGGCGCTGGAAACGGCGACCCATCACGTCACGCTGGCCGAGATTAAAAACGAGCCGAAACTCGCCGACATGGCGCTGGTGACAAATTCGCGCCTCTCCGTGCAGCCGGTGACACCGGCGGAATGGAAGCGCGTGTGCAAAATGGCGGGGCTTGACCCTGCCCGCGACACGCCGGCCTAGCCCATGCCCAACCAATTGCCTGATCTGTGGCTTCCCCCCAGCGGCACGGTCATTTGTTCGGCAGAAGCTGTCGCGCCGGAAGAAACGCGCGGCTTCGTAATTTCAGACCCGCACAGCACCAACTGCCTTGACCTCATCATCTGGCACACGCAAGAGGGGTTTCGCGGTTTCGTGAACCGGTGCCCGCATTTGGGTTTGCCGCTTGAGACCTTTCCCGACCGATTTTTGAACGCTTTGGGTGATGCGCTGGTTTGTTCGGCGCATGGCGCGCTTTTCGATGCGACGGGCCATTGTCTGGCGGGCCCGTGCGCGGGCAAAGGGCTGGTGCCGCTTGAACTTGATGTGCGCGCCCGCGCGCAGGCAGAGCCGACAGATAAGGGTGCGGATAAAGATATTGTGCTGATTGGGCGCCTCGCGCATAGTTGAGCCTCAAGGGGGAGGGTCATCAATGTCGCAATCAGGGTCTCAAACAGGCGCGCCGGCCGAGAGCGAAGCGCGCAGTCGTGATTACGCGGTCTTGTGCCTGCTGACCGTCATCAATGTAATGAATTTCGTCGACCGGCAATTGCTTGCCAGCTTCGCCAATTTCATCGTGCCGGATCTTGGGCTCTCCAACACCCAGTTCGGGCTTTTGACGGGCTTTGCCTTTATTGTGTTCTATTCGGTGATGGGCCTGTTTATGGGCACATTGGCCGACCGCCTGCACCGGCCCCGCCTGCTGGCTTTCGGGCTGGCTCTGTGGAGCGGGCTGACGGCGGCTTCCGGGGCGGCCAAAGGCTTTGTGACCATGCTTATTCCGCGCATGCTGGTCGGGGTTGGCGAAAGTGTTGCCACACCAACCGCCATGTCGATGCTGGCCGACCGGTTTCCCTCGCGCCAGCTTGGCTTTGCGGCAGGCTTTTATTATATGGGCGTGCCGATTGGCGTCGCCGCCAGCCTGCTCATCGCCGGCTATCTGGGCCCGGCCATTGGCTGGCGCGCGTGTTTTTATCTCTTGGGCGGTATCGGCCTTTTGCTGGCTGTCGGCCTGCTTTTTCTGGGCGAGACACCGCGCAAGGGTGTGGATGCGGCGCAGCCGGAAAAACTGAAATTCGGGGAAATCATCAAAATTCTGCGCAGCTCGCTGACGCAATCTCCCGCGCTGATGTGCACCATTGCCGGCGGCGTGGCGTTTCATTTTATTCTGGGCGCGGCGGCGTTCGACCAGCTTTGGTTTGTCAATGAGCGCGGCTTTGAGCGCGCCGAGATTGCGCGCCACTCCGGCTGGCTTGCCGCCGCCGGAGGTATTTTGGGCAATTTGCTGGGCGGCTGGCTGGGCGACAAATGGCAGCAAAATTTCAAAACCGGACGCCCGATGTTTTTATTCTGGACCTCGCTCCTGCTGTCGCCCTTTGCCGTGGCCTATCGCCTGGTTCCGGCTGACAATATTTTGTTCGATCTGGGCATTTTTCTGGGCTTTGTTCAGCTGGGGCTTTTTTACGGGCCGACTTTTTCCACCGTGCAGGAGCTGGTGCCGCCGCGCATTCGCGCAACGGTGGTGGCGTTTTACATATTGAGCCTGAACCTTATCGGGCTTGGCATCGGCATTACCGGCGGCGGCATTCTCGCCGACTACATGACCGCGCAAGGCCACGGGCAACCCTATACGGTGACGCTGTTGGCATTCACCGTTTTGTCCATGCTGGCAATTCCGCTCATGTATGTTGCCGGCAAGCGTTTCCACGCTGACCGCGCGCGGCTGTTTGGAACCGGTGCCCCGATGCAATAATGTTTCGAAACAGTCATTCGCAATAGTATTTTACACGCGAACCCGACCTGCTAAATTGCGGAGCGGGAGTTGCCGAGAAGGAGGGTGTTTTATGTCCGAAGAACTGGTTTTTGATGTGCCTGAAAATGTGAAGGCCGAGACGCTGGTCGATGAAGCCAAATATCATGAAATGTATGCCGAGAGCCTGCGCGACCCGGACGCCTTCTGGGGCGAACACGGCAAGCGCATTGACTGGATGCGCCCTTACACAAAGGTCAAGAACACGCTGTACAGCAAGGAAGATGTGTCGATCAAATGGTATGAAGACGGCACGCTCAATGCCTGTGTCAATTGCGTCGACCGCCATCTTGACGCGCGCGGCGACGATATTGCGATTATCTGGGAAGGCGACGAGCCGGATCAGGATGCGAAAATCACCTATCGCCGGCTTTACGAAGAAGTGTGCCGTTTCGCCAATGTGCTGAAGCAACAAGGCGTGGGCAAGGGCGACCGCGTGACGATTTACATGCCGATGATCCCCGAAGCGGCCTATGCCATGCTGGCATGCGCGCGCATTGGCGCCATTCATTCGGTGGTGTTTGGCGGGTTTTCACCCGAAGCCCTCGCCGGCCGCATTCAGGATTGCGACAGTTCTTGCGTCATCACGGCGGATGAAGGCATTCGCGGCGGGAAAAAAATTCCGCTCAAAGCAAACACCGATGCCGCGCTGGAGCAATGCCCGGGCGTCTCAAGCGTTGTGGTGGTGGCGCGCACGCAAGGCGACGTCAATATGGTTGCCGGTCGTGACATTTGGTATCACGAGGTCAAGGACACGGTAGACGCCGAATGTCCGGCCGAAGAAATGGGGGCCGAAGACCCGCTTTTCATTCTTTACACCTCCGGCTCCACCGGCAAGCCCAAGGGCGTGTTGCACACAACCGGCGGCTATATGGTTTACGCCTCGATGACGCATGAATATGTGTTCGACTATAAGCGCGGCGAAATATTCTGGTGCACGGCCGATGTCGGCTGGGTGACGGGCCACACCTATATTGTGTACGGCCCGCTGGCCAATGGCGCGACGACGATGATGTTTGAGGGCGTGCCGAACTATCCCGACAATTCGCGGTTCTGGAACGTATGCGACAAACATCAGGTCAATATTTTCTACACCGCGCCGACGGCTTTGCGCGCACTGATGCGCGAAGGCGAAGCACCGGTCAAGGCCGCCAGCCGGTCTTCAATCCGGCTTCTGGGCTCGGTGGGCGAACCGATCAACCCCGAAGCCTGGCTCTGGTATCACCGTGAGGTTGGCGAGGGGCGCTGCCCGATTGTCGACACATGGTGGCAAACCGAGACCGGCGCGGCGCTCATCACACCGCTGCCCGGCGCAACACCGCTGAAGCCCGGCTCGGCCTCGCGCCCGTTTTTCGGCATTCGCCCCGAACTGGTCGACGCTGACGGCAAATTGCTGGAAGGCGCCACATCGGGCAATCTGTGCATTGCCGACAGCTGGCCCGGACAGATGCGCACCGTTTATGGCGACCACCAACGCTTTATCGACACTTATTTTGTGCAATATCCGGGCAAATATTTCACCGGCGACGGGTGTCGGCGCGACGAAGATGATTATTACTGGATTACCGGCCGGGTCGATGATGTGTTGAACATATCCGGCCACCGGCTGGGCACGGCGGAAGTTGAAAGCGCGCTGGTGGCGCACACACAAGTCGCTGAGGCTGCCGTGGTCGGCTATCCGCACGACATTAAAGGGCAGGGAATTTACTGCTATGTGACGCTGAACGCCGGACTGGATGGCGACGATGATTTGAAGGGCGAGCTTGTGCAATGGGTGCGCAAGGAAATCGGTCCGATTGCCTCGCCCGACCTTATCCAGTTTGCGCCGGGCCTGCCGAAAACGCGCTCGGGCAAAATCATGCGGCGAATTTTAAGAAAAATTGCGGAAGATGATTTTTCCAATCTGGGCGACACATCCACATTGGCAGACCCGTCCGTGGTCGACGATTTGATCGACAACCGCCAAAACAGCGGGTAGAGAGCCGTTAAAAGTCGGAAATAATGCCGTCTTTTTCCCAATCGCCATAGCGCGTCGGCTCAGGCCCCGCCTGTCCGCCGGTTTCCTTGCGCGGGGCTTTTTCGTCATGTGCCGCCACTTTTTCTTTGCGCCGCGCTTCGGCTTCGGCGCGCGCGCGTTTGGCGGCCTCTGCCACTGATTTTTGCCGCGCCGAGGGCCGGTTTTTGTCATCTGCCATGGTGTAAATATGGGCGCTTGCCAGCAGATTTCCAGAGTGGTCTAACAAATGCATGGAAAAAAACGCGCGACATACATCGCGGGCCACCACCTCCCGCGGGCGTGGCAAATCTGCCGCCCGACGCCAAGCCGCGACCATGCTGGCGGCCATTGAGCGCGGCAAAACGCTGGACGAGGCGCGCGACCGGCTGGGCGATTTGAACCCCGCCGACCGCGCTTTTGCGCGTGCCATGGTTATGACCGCCTTGCGCCGGCGCGGCCGGATCGAAGCGGCATTGGCGCCGCATCTCAAAAACCCCGTACCGGCACGCCCGCATTTGACGCGTGCGCTTTTGCATATTGGTGCCGCGCAAATCCTGTTCATGGATGTGCCGCCGCATGCCGCAATTAACGAAACCGTGGCGGCCACGGGTCGGCGCGAGCAGCCCTTTCGCGGGCTTATCAATGCGGTGTTGCGCCGTGTCAGCGAAGCGGGACAGAATATCGACACGGTGCCGGACCTGCCGGCCTGGTTGCTGGATGGCTGGCGCGCGGCTTATGGTGCCGCGCAGACGGCAGAGATGGAAAATATTTTGCGCCAAACGCCGCCGCTGGATTTACAGTTTCGCAACGCCGATGCTTTGAAAGACTGGCAAAGCTGCAATCCGGGCATGGGCCGCGCGCTTAGCCCCACCTGCCTGCGGCTTGAGGAGACGGGCGATGTCACCCGCCTGCCGGGGTTTGATGCCGGCACTTGGTGGGTGCAGGATATCAGCGCATCGTTGGCCGCGCCGCTTCTGCGCGCGGACGCACAAGCCGATATTCTCGACCTGTGCGCGGCTCCGGGCGGCAAAACCCTGCAACTGGCCGCAGGCGGGGCGCATGTGACAGCGCTTGATGCCTCCAAAAACCGGCTGCAACGCCTTGCCGCAAATTTGGCACGCACCGGCCTTGGTGCGCAGACCCTGCTGGCCGACCTTGAAAACTGGGAGCCGCCCAGAAGATTTTCCCATGTTTTGCTGGACGCCCCCTGCTCGGCCACCGGCACAATTCGACGCCACCCCGACCTGCCGCTGCACCGTCGCCGCGGTGACATTGAAAAAAGCGCGCGCCTGCAGGCCGGTCTTCTGGCGCGGGCGGCTGACGCGACGGCCCCCGGCGGCACGCTGGTTTACTGCGTGTGCTCGCTGGAGCCCGAAGAAGGCGAAGGCGTGGCGCAGGCATTTCTCGAAAGCCGTGACGATTTTTCCCTCATGCCGATTGGGGCGGATGAGGTGCCGGAATGTTTGTCCATGGCCGTGACGAAAGCCGGCAATTTGCGCACAACACCGGCAATGCTGGCCGCTTCGGGCGGTTGTGACGGGTTCTTTGCCGCGCGTTTCCACAAGAAAGCCGGGGCACGGATATGAGTGATATCTTGCGCGCCGCGTCAAATAGGATTATTGAAAAAATATGCCTGCGGTAAAAATTGCACCTTCCATTCTCTCCGCTGACTTTGCCCGTCTGGGCGAAGAGGTTGCCGCCATTTGTGAGGCCGGATGCGACTATGTGCATGTCGATGTGATGGACGGCCATTTCGTGCCGAATATTACCATTGGCCCGGATGTCGTGAAGGCCATTAAACCGCATGCGTCGCGCCCGCTCGATGTGCATTTGATGATCGCGCCGGTTGACCCCTATATCACGGCGTTTGCCGAAGCCGGTGCCGATATCATCACCTTCCACCCCGAAGCCGGGCCGCACCCGCACCGCACCGCGCAAGCCATTCGCGCTGCCGGATGTCGCGTCGGGGTGTCGCTGAACCCGGCCACGCCGCTGGCCGCACTCGACCATATGCTCGACCTTGTCGATCTCGTTCTGGTGATGTCGGTCAATCCGGGCTTTGGCGGGCAAAGCTTTATCACCAGCCAGCTGGACAAAATATCGGAACTGCGCCGACTGATCGACGCATCGGGCCGCGATATCGAACTGGAAGTCGATGGCGGGGTAAACCGCGAGACGGCCGCCCAAGTTATCGCCGCCGGGGCCAATGTGCTGGTTGCGGGCACCGCCACCTTCAAGGGCGGGCCGTCGCTCTATGCCGAAAATATCGCCGCGTTGCGGGAGGCCGGGCAGACCTGATGAGCCGCGCACGCAAGCTGGGCCTGTATCTGGAAATTTTTTCGACCATGATGCGAAATATGCGCGTCGGCCTGAAACGCAGCTTGCGGCGTCCGGCTTCGCTGAGCAGCCGGCGCGTCTCCGGCATCATCGACATAACCGGCCTTTACCCCCAAGCCCTTACCCCCGGCGATACGGTGCGCGGCGAAAACTGGCTGGCGGGAGATTACACATTGCCCGGCGCATTGGTCAAAGTCGCCAACACATCGCCTTTCGACGTGCCGGTTGCCAATTCCAAATGGCTGGCCTCACTGCACGGGTTTGACTGGTTGCGCCATATCTGCGCCCTGTCGGCCCAGCGCGGGGCAACGGCGGCGGCGTTTTACGTTCAAGACTGGATACGGCGCAATCCGGTGCGCGTGAAAGAAGCCATGCGGTCGGATGTTATCGCGCGGCGGTTGATGAATTGGAGCGCCGCCATGCCGACCATTTTGCCGGCGCTTGAACGCCGCGAGATCGACACCATAAGGCAAGCCCTGAGCCAGCAATCAAAATATCTCGCGCGCTGTGTTGATGAGGAAAATGATGGCGTGCGACGCCTGACAGCCGCTTTCGGGCTGGCCTATGCGGGCCTTGCTTTTTCCGGCGACGGACAATGGGTGCGCCACGGGGTTGAGGCCATCTTGCGCGAATTGCGGCGGCAAATTCTCGCCGATGGCGGCCATGTCAGCCGCTCACCGGCCATCCTCGCCGATATTTTGAACCTGATGCTGGCGCTGGAGGCGGCGATGCAGGCGCGCACCGTGCAGGTGCCCGCAACGCTGGTCGAGACGCGCAAGCGCATGCAGGCCATGCTTGCCCTCATCTGTCATTCCGATGGCGGGCTTGGCTTGTTCAATGGCGCGACCGCGCGCTCGTCGGCTGAACTTGCGCCCCTGCTTGCCGGGCTCGATGCCAAAAATGTGATGAGCTATGCCCAGCGCAGCGGCTATCAACGCTTGGCGTGCGGCAAACTTTGCCTGCTGGTCGATGCCGGACAAGCCAGCGGCGGCGCGGGCACCGAGATGAGCCACGCAGCCCCCCTGTCGCTTGAAATGAGCTATGCGCAAGACCGGATCTTTGTAAATTGCGGTCCCAATCTGGTGCATGGCGAGAAATGGCATTTGGCCTCACGCGGGGTGGCGGCGCATTCCGCCTTCGGCTTTGACGCGGATATGAGCGACCCCTTCCTGCGCGGCGGGCTGGCGGCGCGGGTGTTGGGACACCGGTTGACGCCGGAAAACTGGCACGTCACCTGCCGGCGGGTGGAAGATGCAACCGGCGTCTGGCTGGAAACCAGCCATGATCAATTCGCCGCAAGCCATGGCGTGCGCTATAACCGCCGACTTTTTGTCGACACGACCGGCGAAGATTTGCGCGGCGAAGACATGCTCATGCCGGCCTCAAGCAAAAGCAAATATATCGCCGCACGTTTCCATTTGCGCTTTCACCTGCACCCGCAGGTTTCGGCCACCCTGCAAGCCGGTGGCTCCAGCGTATTGCTGGTGTCGCATGGCGGCCATGGCTGGCAGTTTCGCTTCGCACCACAGGCCGACCAGATTTTGAAAATCGAGGAAAGCGTGTTTATGGGCGATGGGGGCATTCCCCAACGATGCCAGCAAATTGCAATCGCCGGCACGCTGCAACCGAAAGATACCCAAATGAAATGGGCCATGCGCTATGTTGGGCGCATTGGCCGCCGCCGTTAACCCGCAACCGGAAGATTTCTAAGACCCCCAACCCAAGGTTTATCCCAAATGTCAGTTTCCGAAAAATCAACTCTCAAACCTGTTTCCCGCGCCCTGATATCCGTCTCGGACAAGGCCGGCATTGTCGATTTCGCACAAGGGCTGGCAGCCCAAGAAATCGAAATTATCTCGACCGGCGGCACGGCAAAAATGCTTACGCAAGCGGGCATAGACTGCCGCGATGTGTCGGAGCTGACCGGCTTCCCCGAAATGATGGACGGGCGGGTGAAAACACTGCACCCGATGGTGCATGGCGGATTGCTGGCGATACGCGACAATGAAACCCATACAGACGCCATGCGCGCGCACGGCATTGGCGCGATCGACTTGCTGGTGGTCAATCTCTATCCGTTTGAGGAAACGGTGCGCGGCGGCGGGGCTTATGAGGCGTGTATTGAAAATATTGATATTGGCGGGCCGGCCATGATCCGCGCAGCCGCCAAAAACCATCAGGATGTCGCGGTGATTGTTGACCCTGAAGATTACGCCGGCGTGCTGGACAGCCTTCAAACCCATGGGGGCACTGAGCGCGCCTTGCGCCAAAGGCTGGCGCAAAAAGCCTATGCGCGCACGGCCGCCTATGACGCGGAAATTTCCAATTGGATGGCGGCTGAGCTAAACGTCGAAACACCCGCATTTCGGGCACTTGGCGGGCATTTGCAGCAGGGTTTGCGCTATGGCGAAAACCCGCACCAACAGGCCGGATTTTATGTTGGCGGGCCCTTGCGCGAGGGCGTGGCAACGGCGCAACAAGTGCAGGGCAAGGAGCTTTCCTACAATAATATCAATGATACCGATGCCGCCTTCGAGCTTGTCTCCGAGTTTGACCCCGCCGACAGCGCGGCCTGTGCCATTATCAAACATGCCAATCCGTGTGGTGTGGCACGCGGTGCCGATCTGCCTGAGGCATTTGCCAAAGCCCTGGCCTGCGATCCGGTTTCGGCCTTTGGCGGCATTATTGCCATGAACCGCCCGCTGGATGCGACCACCGCCGAAGCAATTACCCAATTGTTTACGGAGGTGATTATCGCGCCCGGTGCCGATGATGCGGCGCGCGACATTATCGCGGCCAAGAAAAATTTGCGGCTGTTGATTACCACCGGCCTTGCCGACCGCCATGCCGGGGGCTTGAGCGTGCGCACGGTGGCGGGCGGTTTTCTGGCACAAAACAGAGATGCCGGCGCGGTGACGCCCGAAGATTTGAAAACGGTGACACGCCGCGCGCCGACTGCCTCCGAAATGGCCGATTTATTATTCGCCTGGCAGGTCGCCAAACATGTGAAATCAAACGCCATTGTTTACGCCAAGGACGGCAGAACCGTCGGCATTGGCGCAGGCCAGATGAGCCGGCTGGACAGTTCGCGCATCGCCGCGCGCAAATCCGAAGATGCGGCGGAAGCGGCAGGGCTTGCAACACCGCTGGTTTCCGGTTCGGTGGTTGCGTCAGATGCGTTTTTCCCGTTCGCCGACGGGCTGTTGAGTGCCGCCAATGCCGGTGCCACGGCGATTATTCAGCCCGGCGGATCGATCCGCGATGATGAGGTGATTGCGGCGGCGGACGAAGCGGGGCTGGCAATGGTGTTCACCGGCATGCGCCATTTCCGGCACTAGCCTCTATTTTCCGGCATTAGCCTCTATTTTCCGGCATTAGCCGGATGCGCATGAGCGCGCCTGCCGCTCCCATGTCGTGAGCAAGGGAAACACATTTGTCGCCTTTTGCCAGTTTTGCGCCGCCTGCGACCGCGCGAATATTTTTTCCATCATGGCGCAGGCCTTTGGCCCTTCACCCAGATTTGTGAAAATCGCCGCCAGCCCGACGCGCGCGCCCATGCCCACCGGATCATCGGGCGGGGTGCGCTTTGCCAGGCTGGACAGGGCGCGGGCCGCTTCCAGGTCGCGATCATTGACGCGCAAGGCCTCGGCGCGCAAATACCAAGCCGACGGGCGGCGTGGAAATTCCTGTGCCAGCAGGTCGGCAATGCGCAAGGCTTCTTCGGGCGTGTTGCGCGCCAAATTGATCTGCACCAGCGCCTCGTACAAATTGGCAATGGGGCGGCCCTGCAATTCCGACAAGCCGTCGCGCAGGAACGCATAGCGCGCCGCGTCGATGTCGGTTTCCTGCAATGTGCGCAAAAATGCCTTCCATACGCCCAAAATGCGTTTCGCCTGCGCTTCGTCGGGCGGCTCAAGCAGGGCTATCAGTCCCGGCCCGTCGCCTTGCGTCACCAAATAGGAGATGGCGGTCGGTGCCAATTGCAGTGTATCGCCGCCCGCAAGCTCAAACCCCGCATAGGCAGTGTCGAAAAATTCCGGGCTCAGACCGCCATTCATGGCCAGCTTAACGGCGGCGCGATGCACGGATACATCATCCCCCGCCACACAGCCCGGCGGACAATCGGACTGGCGCCAAATGGTATAAATCGCCTGCCCGCCCCTTGCCGTTTTTTGCAGTTTTGCTGCTGCTTCACCGTTTTTCAGCCCATCGGCAACTTGCCGCGCAATGAGCCGGACACGCATGCCGGTGAGCATTTTATAGGCCGGCATATGCGGCAGAAAACCGGATAACAGCCTGTCGGCTTTGCGCCATTTGCCTTGCGTTGCCGCATGGCGGGCCAGCAATACCCGCGCGCGCAACGCAATGACATGGTCAAGCGTGAGCGATTGATCGGGCCCCATTTCAGGCAGTTTCTGATTGCGCTGCGCCAGCTCCAAAAGCTCAGCATCGGGATCGGCATCGACCGACAGGCGCGCCAGCGTGATGAATTTATCGACCTGTTCGCGCTGCTCGCGGGCGCCATAGCCCGCACGCGCCGCACGCAAAAACGGCAAGGCGCGCGCCGCTTCGTTCAAATTCACCAGACTGACCCCAAGCTGATAGTCGACAGCCCGCTTCAGCGTAAGCGGCAAAAGCGTGTAATAGGGTTTCACAATGCGCCAGCTTTCGCGCACGGTGACAAACTGCCCGCGCGCAAAGCCCACATCCATTGCATGCACGGCATTGACCGGCGGGTAATCGGCAGCCGCCACCAGATTTTTATCGCGCGCCAGAAATTCAAGCGCCGCCGCAATCATGGCCGGAGGTCCGTCAAAGGCCGGTGCCAGAAGCGCGGCGATCTCCTCGGCCGTTTTTCCATCTTCCAGCGCCTGTTCGGCCGCGCGCAGAATTTCGCCGTCAATCGCGCCCGGCATTTGCGACAAATCCCGCTCAAGCGTTTGTGCGAGGCTTTCGGACAAAATGGGCGGCGTGTATCCGGGCGCAGTTATTTCGGCGTAAAACAAATCCGCCGCCTCTTCGAGTGATTTTTGCCCGCCACGCTCAAGTGAGGCTTTCAACTGCTCAAGCGTCGCAATGGCGGCCGCCACATCGCCGCCCTCAATCTGTGCCGTTGCCAGCCCATACATGGCACGCTGGACAATCACCGGATGGCTGAACTCCAGCGTCAGCGCGCGCATATCCTCGGTTGCGCCAAGCAGCGCCGCGCGCCGCTTTTCGGCACTAATTTCGCGGGTCGCGCGCGACACTTGCGCCCATGCCAGCGCATAGGCACCGGCCACGCGCAGGCTTTCCAAATCCTGCCAGAGGTCTGACGACAACAGCTCTTCAAAATTCAGTTCATTGCCGCGCACGCGCGCTTCCGCACCGGCACGCACCATATCCATATGGTCGCGCAAAGCCGCCGCGCCATTTCTGATCTCGGCCATTTCCAGCGGCCCAAGCGGGGCGTCATAACACGCTTCCAGATCGCCGGCGAAATCATCCATCGCCTTGAGCACGGGTTGGGGTAGGGTGTCGAGGGCGGCCAGAATTTTTTCCGGCGGCACCAAAAGTGATTTGGGCGGCAAGCGACACGCCTCGGCCGGCGCGATGACCGCGAGACAAAAAATCGAGAAAGCGGGCAGCAAACGGCGCATGATTTATTCCAAACTCGCCAGAAACGGTGCCAGCTCATCATGGAACCGGTCATCAAAAATCAGCAATGCCAGCGTTTTCATCAATTGGCGTTCGCCGGCCAATGTTACCGCCAGCCCACCACCCGATTTGGCCAATGCGCGAAACGCCGGCAACACATCCTGCCGCCGCGCGCTCGGCGCGCGCAGGCTGAACCACCCGACCGACTCGGTGCGTCCGAGATATTTCCGATTGGCCTCAACGCGCGAGTCGACAATTGACAATCGCGCGCCGCGGCGCTTCATGCGATCGGCAATGGTCAGCGCCTCGTCGGCTTCATAGCTGTGCGGCGGTGCATCGCCGACAACGATTAACACGCGCTGGGCACCGGCACGCCAGCTTATGGTATTTTCAGCCTGCCGCAGGGCTTCGGTGACGGCTTCGGGCACATCGCCGCCGCCAAGTGCGTCAAGCGCGCCCATGAAAGAGCGGGCTTTGAGAATGTCAAAGCTGGGCTGGGACAGCCGGATTACAAAATCCGGGTCCTGATAATCGCGATAGGCAATCACGCCGAAACGCGCCAGCGGCACCAGATTGCGCACATATTGGGCAAGCGCCTCAATGCGTTCGCGCACGCGATTATGCACCCAGGCCATGGAACCTGTTGCATCAATCACAAACACGACATCAATGCCGGTTTCCCGCAAATACTGGATATAATCGGCAAAGGTTTGCGGCACGCCCGATATCAGCCCGCCACCGGGTGCGGCGCGCTGGGTGGCGGCCGCGGAAGGCGCGGGCATGGCGGGCGCAATGGCGGCTGTGCTGGCGGCCTCCATCATGACTTGGTTGAAATCTGTTTCCAGCGGCACTTCGAGTATTTCCGACAAATCCATCTCGGCCTCGGCCTTGCGCTCAATGGTGACCGGCTCCGGCAATTCCAGATCAACGCTTTGCTGATCATCGGCGGCGGCTGAGATAATCAGGCTTTCGGCCGCATTGTCGCCGCCGCGCGCGCCGCCAAACAGCAGAACCAGCACCGTGCCCACGCCGATCACATGCACGACCAGCGAAATCGCAAAAAACGTAATCCACCAACGGCGCGGCAGGTTTTTGAGCCGCGTCAGCCAGTTTCGTTGCGGGGCGGGGCTAGTTGCCATTGGCCTGCTCCGCGGCAAATTCGGTTTTGATGCGTATTTCGCCGACACCGGCTTTTGCCATGGCCTGACGGAAATCCATCAGGGCGGCGGCATGCGCGCGCCGGTCGGCGATCAACTCAACCGCCAGCCCCTGCTCGGCCACACCCGTTTCGGCCACGCGCGCGGCAATTTCAGCCAGCGATTTTGGTGTATCGCCCGTCAGATAAAATTTGTCGTCGGCCCCAAGGCGCACGGAAAGCGGCGCGGCGACATATTGGTTTTCCTGGGTGCTGAGCGCCACCTCAATCTCGCCGGGATGGTCGGTGGTCGGGCGACCGGCAATCAGCACAAACAGAATGAGCAGAAAAACCACATTGATGAGCGGCAGAAGGTCAATGCTCTTGAATTTGCGTTGGGGTCTTTCGATTTTCATGCCGCCCTCAAAAATCCGCCAGATCAATATCAAACACATCGCGCTCCAGCGTCACCATTTGCGCGCCTGCCGCCGCCAAATCATCCATCACGCCGACCACCTGCTGCACCTCGGCGGTCGCGGCGGGCATGACGACAAAAAGCTGTTCGGTGTCGGCTTCAATGAGGTCGGCGGCGCGTTCGCGCATTTGCGCGCGTGTTATGCCCGCGCCGTTCCACTGCACCCGGCCGGTTTCGGCCAGCGAGATGATGGCGGGCTGGCTCATGCCATCCGTGCCGCCCGTGCCGCGCGGTGGCGCAAGCTGGCTTTGCGAATAGCGCACGAAATCCGAGCCCAGCAGGAAAAACAGCAATAGCAGAAAAATCATGTCGATGAGCGGTGTCAGCCCGACAGCTTCCAGCTTGCGTTTTGGCCGGTCAATCCGCATCGGGCTCAGCCCTTGGCGGAGGCGTTTGTCGCACTGCGCACCATAATTTCGGTGAGCGCATCTTCAAGCAGGTCGCGCGTCGTGTCGACGGCATTGTTGAAAACAGCGGCGAGAATGGAAAAAGGCAGGGCGACAGCCAAACCAAAGGCGGTGGTCAGCAGGGCCTCCCAAATACCGGCCGCCAGAAGCGCCGTATCGGCACCGCCAACGCCCTGACCGACGCCCTGAAAGGCGACAATCATGCCAAGCACCGTGCCCAGCAGACCGAACAGGGGGGCCGATGCCGCAATAAGCTCAAGCACCCAGATATTCGAACCCAAATGCCGCAAAAGATATTGCGCGCGCCGGGACGCTTCTTCGCGCAGCAAATCTCCGGCTTCGCCCTTCGCGCCACCGCGCCCGGCCTCGGCAATCGCATAAGCAATGAGCGGTGCGGCGGGGTGGGCAATTTCTTCCAACTCGGCTGCCAGCCCGCGCTCATCGCCGTTTCGATAGCGCATCATCGCGGCTTCGACACGCGTGGGGCGCCAGATTTCCATGCGCAAAAACTGCACAAATTTAACCGCCGCAATGGGCAGGCCGATGGCCGACAACATGGCAATAATCCATGTGACAACGCCGCCCTTGTCGAACAGAAGCGACCAGAAGCCGCCTTCATCATCGGCTTCGCCCGCATTTTCCGAGGCGGCGTCTTGCGGCGCTTCCCCGGTAATGTCTTCGGTAATGTCTTCGGTAATCTCTGCGGCAATCTCCGGCGCAATTTCTTCCCTCGGCTCCGGCGCAATTTCGGGCGCAGCTTCCCCGACAGCTTCCGGCGCGCGCTCTGTCACAATTTCCGGTGGTGTTTCTTCTGCCACACCCCCCGCTTCCTGACCCCAACCGGCAACGGGTAAAAATACCGACAGAAATATGACAGGCGCGGCGCGCCTCACAGCTTGTGCAAAGGTAAATCGCATGTTTGCTTGCCTCTTGAAAAACGACCGAATGAAAAACCGACCCGCCTAAAGCGCGCGGGCCACCAGCATACGCATAATTTCGTTCGACCCGCCATAAATGCGCTGCACGCGGGCATCGGTATACATGCGGCTGATCGGATATTCATCCATATAGCCATAGCCGCCGAAAAATTGCAGGCAGGTGTCGATAATCTCGCACTGACGCTCGCTGACCCAGAATTTCGCCGCGGCGGCAGAGTTTGCATCAAGTTCGCCGCGCATAAGCTGGTCGGCCAGCTGGTCGACCATGGCGCGCGCCGCCATCCAAGTTGCCTTGCACTCGGCCAGCTTGTACTGGGTGTTTTGATAATCGAACACCGCATTGCCGAAAGTTTTGCGCTCGCGCGTATAATCAACGGTCAGCTGAATGGCGCGTTCGATCGCGCCGACGCCCTGATTGGCGATAATCAGGCGCTCCGCCGGCAATTGCTGCATGAGCTGGTAAAAGCCCTGGCCCTCTTCGCCGCCGAGCAAATTGCTGGTCGGAATTTTCACATCGTCGAAAAACAACTCGGATGTGTCCGCCGCATGCTGGCCCATTTTGTCGAGATTGCGCCCGCGCCGGAACCCGTCGGCTTCTGCGGTTTCGACAATCATCAGCGAAATGCCTTTGGCGCCCTGTTCGGGGTCGGTTTTGGCAACAACGATAATCAGATCCGCGTGCTGACCATTGGAAATAAAAGTCTTCGAGCCGTTAATGACGTATTGATTGCCCTGCTTGGTGGCCCGCGTCTTGACCGATTGCAGGTCGGAACCGGTGCCGGGCTCGGTCATCGCAATCGCGCAAACAAGCTCGCCGGTCGCCATTTTGGGCAGCCATTTGCGCTTTTGTTCTTCCGTGCCATAGGCATTGAAATAATGCGCGCAGATGAGCGAATGCACCGTATTGCCAAAGCCTGCAACGCCACAGCGTTCCATTTCTTCCGTCAAAATGGCTTCATGGGCGTAAGTGCCGCCGCCGCCGCCATATTCTTCCGGTATCGAAGCGCATAAAATACCCGCCTCGCCGGCCTTGTACCAAGCGTCGCGGTCAACAATGCCTTCTTTCGTCCAGCGATCGCTGTGAGGTGCGAATTCGCGTGTGTAAAATTTGTTCACGGCGTCTTTGAAAATCTCCAAATCTTCCGTCATCCATGATGGTGAATATGTGTCCAACATTATCTCAAACTCCTGAAACTTGTTTGAACGTTAGTAGGTCATCTTGAAACTTGCAAGCGTGGCGGATGGCCGCGAAAGCGCGCCTCAGGTTACATCCAGCACCACCGGCGCATGGTCGGATGGCCGCTCCCAGCCGCGCGCGGCGCGCAATATCTCAAAACCGGTCACATCTTTCAAAAGCGCCGGTGTCACCCAGATATGGTCGAGCCGCCTGCCGCGATCGGACGCCGCCCAGTCGCGCGCGCGATAACTCCACCAGCTATAGAGTTTTTCCGAGGCCGGCACGAAATGGCGCGACACATCTTCCCAGTTCAGGCTGGCCTGAACGCGCGCCAGCGCTTCAATTTCAACGGCGGTATGGCTGACGACTTTTTTCAACTGCTTGGAAGACCACACATCATGTTCGCCCGGCGCAATGTTCAAATCCCCGACCAGAATTTGCCGCTTGGCTTTTTTCTGCCGCCGAATGGCGCGGAAATTGGTCTCCATTTCATCCAGAAATGCGAGTTTGTGGGCAAATTTTTCATTGATTTTCGGGTCGGGCTCATCGCCGCCCGCAGGCACATAGAAATTATGGATATGCACCGGCCCGTTGGCGGTTTCGAAAACCGTTTCAATGTGGCGTCCGTCCGTGCGGTCGCAATAGGTGACAATATTCGTCTCGACCATGGGCAGGCGCGAAAGCGTCGCCACGCCGTGATATCCCTTAATGCCGTTTTTTGCGATATCGGCAAAGCCGAGTTTGTGAAACAGTTTTTCGGGAAAACTGTCATTGGGGCATTTGGTTTCCTGCAGGCAAATAATGTCGGGCTTTGCCTCGGCAATCAGTTTTTCCACAAGCGGGGCGCGCAGGCGCACCGAATTGATGTTCCACGAGATAACGCGCATGACAGGCTTTGCCCTTTCGTTTCGGTTCAGAAAATATTCAGCGTCTGGCCGGTCAGTGTCAGCGGCCAGCGTCCGGCGGCGAACAGCCGGTATTTCAACATAAGCGGATGCGATAAAATATCTGACGCATCATCTGACGCATCATCGTGATCGCCCACGCCACCGGCCGCCAGCACCAGCGCCGCGCCATAAGCCGCCTGCTGGCCGGCACCCACGGCCAGATCGATCACATGGTCGGGCAATTCATCTGCCATATAAAGGGCTTCCTCGGCCAGTTCGTGCAGGGTTTCGGAAAGCTGCGCCGCCAAATGCGCCAGAAGCACCCCAAGACCTTCTTCGCTGACTTGCGTGAGCGCGGCATCTACAAGGGCCGCGCGCAATTGCTCTTCGGCCTCCCAACCGGCGCTGTTAATGTCGAGCGACAAGGCGGCATCCAGCGCATCGTCCCAATTCATCATCGGCGCGGCCTCGGCTTCCGGATAGCCCAGCCCGTCGAGATAGGCGCGCGCCAACTCCTTGACGGATGCGCCAAGCGGTTCGCCCAGCTCGGTAAACCAGGGTTGGCGACACGCTTCATCGGCGAAACTGCGCAAGGCCGCGAGTGTGGGAATTTCAGCCTCAAGCGCGTTCAGGCTTTCAGCATCGGGTTGCCACGCGTCTTCGTCGGGCCCATTGGGCGGCATGTTTCCGGCGGTCATTCGTCTTCGGCCTCGGCTATGGATTCATCGATACGGAAATAATCTTCGGGCAAGCCCTCATGTCGGATGACATTGTTCAACCATACCGTGCTGCGCTGCTGCTGTATATCGAGCAAACGCCAGCCCTGCAGGGCAAGTGTTTGGCTGTCAAAGATCAAAACCAGACGCCCCGGAATGTCGCCCTTCGGATCGCGCAAGGCGGCTTCAATCGAGCCGCCTTTTTCGGTGAGCGCCTCCAGTTGCGATGGCCGGATGCGTGGGCTGCGCCCGTCAACCAGCAGGCGCAAGGGTGTGGCAGACACCGGATAGCGATTGGCCTCCGCGCCCTGAAACTCCTGCACCACCAACCAATTGCCGCGCAAGGTCACGACGCTGTGCCCGCCTTGCGTATAGACAAACCGGAAGCGGTCGGGCAGGGCGAGAAAAAAATTGCCCTGCAAGGTCTCCCCGCCCGGCGTCGATTGCACAAATTGACCCGACAGCGCCCGCATATCGGCCAGCGCCGCATTGATATCGGCAAGGTCGGTGGCGCGCGCGGGCCTTGCAACCGGCATGAGCAAAAGCGCACAAGCCAGAGCCCAACACGCACCGGCTTGGCTGAACCGGCCGGTAATAAAGGTTTTTTTGTCGGCCCTGCTCACTGTTTACCGGCCAGTACTTCGCGCTTGCCGGCATGGTTGGGGGCGCTGATGACGCCTTCTTCTTCCATTTGCTCAATGAGCCGTGCCGCGCGGTTATAGCCGATTTGCAACCGCCTCTGCACATAGCTTGTCGATGCCCGCCCGTCTCGCGTGACAATCGCCACCGCCTGGTCGTAAAGCGTGTCGCCGCTGGCCGCCGCGCCGGGGCCGGCCTCTTCTTCCTGTTCGGCCGTCACCTGTTCGATATAGTCGGGCGTGGCTTGACGCTTCAAAAACCGCACGACTTTTTCAACTTCGCCATCCGAGACAAAGGGCCCGTGCACGCGCTCAATGCGCCCGCCGCCGCCCATATAAAGCATGTCGCCCTGACCCAATAATTGTTCGGCGCCCTGTTCGCCCAGCACGGTGCGGCTGTCAATTTTTGACGTCACCTGAAACGAAATGCGGCTTGGGAAATTCGCCTTGATGGTGCCGGTAATGACATCGACCGACGGGCGTTGCGTGGCCGTGATGAGATGCACGCCCGCCGCGCGGGCCATTTGCGCCAGACGTTGCACGGCACCTTCGATTTCCTTGCCAGCCACCATCATAAGGTCTGCCATCTCGTCGACCACGACGATGATAAAGGGCAGATTTTCCGGCTCGATAACCTCTTCTTCGAAAACCGCCTCGCCGCTGTCCGGGTCAAAGCCCGTCTGCACGCGGCGCGACAATTCTTCGCCCGTGCGCCGCGCTTCGGCCATGCGCTCGTTAAAGCCTTCAATATTGCGCACGCCGATTTTCGCCATTTTGCGGTAGCGATTTTCCATTTCCTGCACCACCCATTTAAGCGCAACCACCGCCTTTTTGGGTTCGGTGACCACCGGCGCGAGAAGGTGCGGAATGCCGTCATAAACCGACAGTTCAAGCATTTTCGGATCGACCAGAATGAGGCGGCATTGCTCCGGCGTCATGCGATACAGCACCGACAGGATCATGGTGTTGATGCCCACGGATTTGCCCGAACCGGTTGTGCCGGCAACCAGCAAATGCGGCATTTTCGACAGATCAGCCATCACCGGTGCGCCCCCGATATCCTTGCCCAGCGCCAGTGTCAGCTTGCCTTTTGCGCCTTCAAAATCCGCGCTCGACAGCAATTCGCGCAAACTGACCAGCTCGCGCGCCGCATTGGGCAGCTCAATGCCGATAACATTGGCCCCCGACACAGGTGCCACGCGGCAGCTTATGGCACTCATCGAACGGGCAATATCATCGGCCAGCCCGACAACACGCGAGGAACGCACCCCTGCGGCGGGCTCCAATTCATATAAAGTAACGACGGGCCCCGGACGCACGCGGCCGATTTTGCCGCGAATGCCGAAATCGCCCAGCACGGTTTCCAAAAGGCGCGCATTGGCTTCCAGCGCATCCTTGCTGAGCTCGCGCGACTGACGCGGCGCGCGGTGTTCGGTCAGCAAGCGCAAGGGCGGCAATTCAAACGGTGTCGCGGCATCCAGATTGAGGCTGGTCTGGGCTTCGCGGGTGACGCGGCGTCCGCGGCGCGGCGGCGTCTTTTTGTCATCGACCTTGACACTTGAAGGCATATCCGGTGCCGCGTCATCCGAAACGGCGCGTTGTCGACCGGCAGAGGCGGAAATTTCCTCTTCCACACCGGCTTCAACCGCGCCGGATGCCGAGGCTCCAAAGCGCGGCATCAGCCCGCCCGGAAGCCGCGCGCGCCAATTTCCCATCTCGCCCATTCGACCGGGCAGGCTCCGAAAATTTTGCGGCAGGCGCGCCGTGGCTTTGACCCCCGCCCACCCAAGCTGTCCGGCGCGGCGCAGCCAGCCGGCGGCCAGAAGTGCCAGCACCAGTGCCAGCACCAAGCCGAAAAGCATGATGAAAAATGCGGCCGGTGTTGCGGGCGCAATGCCCATCATATCCAGAAGCGGTTGGACGGCGCGCGCCTGAAGCTGGCCCAACGCACCGCCCGGAAATGGCGCACCGGCATCGCGGCCGACCGGCGTTAGAGCCAGCACCATGGCCGCCAACAAAACCGATATAACGGCCAAAATTCGGCGCATATATGGCAGGGTGACGGGGTCGCGCGTGATGGCGCGGTGGCCCGCCGCGGCTATTGGAATAAAACCGAACCACACCGCATGTCCCAGCATTTGGTAAATGAAATCGGCAAAGCCCGCGCCCCAGAAACCCAGCCAGTTTTCGGCCTGCCCGTCGGCGGCGACATTGAAGCTGGGGTCGCCCGGATTATGGCTTATCAGCGCCAGCGCAGCCAAAGCCAGCCCCGCCAGCACGAAAACGCCCGCGCCCTGCCGCAGGCGCGGGGCCGCGGCAACCACCATGGCGGATATTTGCATGCGCGCGCGGTCTGCCAGCCCCATTAAGCGGCTCCTTTGGTGGCGGGGTTAAAACTTTCCAGCCCGTCTTTAAGCCGTTGGAGTGCGATTGTCATTGTTTCCTGCTCGTCGACCAGCGCTATGCGAATATAGGCGCTTGCCGGATTATCACCGCCCGCGCCGTCGCGCGCAAGATAGGCGCCGGGCAACACCCGCACCCCTTGCGTGACCCATAAATGCCGCGCGGCGGCTTCGCCATCGCCGACATTGAGCCACAGGAAAAACCCGCCGGCCGGTCGGTAAAAATCGTAACGCCCGGCAAAAAGCGCCTCGGCGGCGGCAAATTTCTCGGAATATTTTTTTCGGTTCTCCTGCACATGGGCGTCATCCGACCATGCCAGCGCCGCCGCTTCCTGCACGGCCAGCGGCGATTGCGGGCCGGCAATGGCGCGCAAATCCGAAAGCGCGCGCATCACACGGCGACCCCCGGCACAAAACCCCGATCGCAGCCCCGGCAGGTTTGAGCGTTTCGACAGCGAATGAAACACAATAAGCGGCATATCATTATCGCCCGCGGCCTGCATGAGCTGGAGCGCCGATGGCGGCGGTGTGTGGTCGTAAATTTCCGCATAACATTCATCGACCACCAGCAGAAAATTATGCGCGCGCGCCAGTTCCAGAAGCCGCGCAAGATAGGCGGCATCTGCCACCGCGCCTTGCGGGTTGGCGGGCGAGCAGAAATAAAAGGCCTGCGTACGGGTCAGCAGATTTGCATCCAGCGCATCCAGATCCGGCAGGTGGCCCGTCGCCGGTGTGGCGGGCAAATATATCGGGTCGGCACCGGCGGCGAGCGCGGCGGCCGCATAGACCTGATAAAACGGGTTCGGCATCAGCACCACACCGTCCGGTTTTTGCGGCGCGATTTGCGCGGCCATGAACAATCCCTCGCGCGTGCCATTGACGGGCAAAATCTGTGTGGTTTCCTCAAACAGGGCGTCCGGCAGGCCGAAACGGCGCGACAACCAGCCGGCAACGGCCTGTCGCCATTCGGGCGTGCCGCCAATGGGCGGATATTTGGCATAGCTGTCGCGCGCGGCGGACAGCACCTCCAGCACGGAAGGCGGTGGCGCGTGGCGCGGTTCGCCAATGGCCAGCGACAAGGGTGCCTGTGTCGGGGGCAGGGTCGGGGCCACATCATCCAGCAAGGCCCGCAAACGGGCAAAAGGCGAGGGCGGCAAAGCGCCGAAGCGATCCGGACCAAAGCTGCCCGATCCTAGGCGATTTTGCATGGGTACCTCCAAAAAAGCCCGCGAAGCATTATGCTTCACGGGCTTTCCGCGAATCAGCCTGACCTACATTACCGCGTCTATCGCATGGCGGTCAAAGCGGCTTTTGAAGTGCCGCTTGCGCAGGCCGATTATGATGGCGTCGGCGCTATCGGGAAATACCGGCTTCCGGACGTGCCGCGATTTTATGGATGGAGAGGTCGGCACCGGCCTGCTCTTCTTCCTCGCTCATGCGAATGCCCATAAAGGCCTTCAGGCCGCCATAGACAATAAACCCGCTAATGAGCGCAAAACCGCAACCGGCCAGCGTGCCAACCAGTTGCGAGGCAAAACTTACCCCGCCAAGGCCGCCAAGGGCTTGCGTGCCGAAAATGCCTGCGGCCAGACCGCCCCACGCACCGGCCAGCCCGTGCAACGGCCAAACGCCCAGCACATCGTCAATCTTCAGCCGCTCTTGGCACAGCACAAAGAAATAGACGAACAAGACGCCTGCAACACTGCCGGTAATCAGCGAGCCGATCGGGTGCATGACATCAGAGCCCGCACACACAGCCACAAGACCGGCCAGGGCACCATTATGGACAAAGCCCGGATCGGCGCGCCCGACAATCAAGGCGGCGAGAATGCCGCCGACCATGGCCATCAGCGAATTGACCGCGACCAGACCGGAAACGCCTTCCAGCGATTGTGCGCTGACCACATTGAAACCGAACCAACCAATGCACAAAAGCCAGCTGCCCAGTGCCAGCCACGGGATTGACGAGGGCGGGAACGCCGTTCCGCGATCGCCGTAGCGGCCGGTTCGTGCGCCCAGCATAATGACGGCCGCCAAAGCCAACCAACCGCCGACGCCGTGCACGACGACCGAGCCTGCGAAATCATGAAAGCCGGCACCGAAACTTTCTTCGAGCCATGCCTGAAAACCGAAATTGCCGTTCCAGATCATGCCTTCGAAAAACGGATACACCACCGCAACAATGGCACCCGAAGCAAGCAATTGCGGCACAAAGCGTGCGCGCTCGGCAATGCCGCCGGAAATAATGGCCGGAATGGCGGCGGCAAAGGTCAGCAGAAAGAAGAATTTGATCAGCGTCAAACCCTGCGGCCCGAATGTCTCGGTTTCGCCGCCACCGCTAATGACCGACGCGCCGGCCAGAAAATCGACGCCATAAGCGACCGAATAGCCAATGAAGAAATAGGCAATGGTCGACATGGCAAAATCGGAAATGATTTTGACCATGGCATTGACCTGATTTTTCTCACGCACCGTGCCCACTTCCAGAAAAGCAAAGCCCGCATGCATGGCAAACACCAGAATCGCGCCCATGAGCAAAAAGAAGACGTCGCCGCCTACTAGATTATTTTCCATCTGAGTTCTCCCTCAATAATGGGTTTTGTCAGCAAGAACTATGCCGCCATCTGGAGGGTTCTAAGCCTCTGATTTGACTGGATTCATTTTTTTGCATCCATGCGCCATGGTGCATTTGCATAAAATTTAATCACGCCAAAATACGCTTGCTTATTTATTGGGCAAAATTCGCCGCTCTGTCGGGCGCGCCATTCAGACAGTGTGGGCTGGACAGTGTAGACTGGACGCTGAGCCCCGAATGGGGCAGGGTGGCGCGCATGATAGCGGAAACCGAAAACATGCACGCGCAGGCTCCAACTAAAATGCCAAGCCATGATGTGGCCGTTATGGGACGGGGCAATTCGGCGGCGCTGGCTGCGCTGGCGCTGGCAGATAGAGGCTTTTCGGTGTGGGCCGAGGCCGCCCAAGCTGCACCTGACACGCCGACCGAAGGCCAGCGTGGCGCGACATGGCAACGTGTATTGGCGTTGAGCCCGGGCGCGCGGCGGGCGCTCGAGGCTTTGGGCGTCTGGCAGCGCCTTGAGGCCGGTCATGCGCCGGTTGCCGATATCGCCGTTGGGGGGCCGCATGACAGGGATTTGCCCCTGCGCTTTGCCGCACACACAAGCCCTAACCAAACGGCCGATATCCAACCGGTTGATATATTATCGCATATTGTCAGCCTGAGCGATTTGACCGCCGCCATTGGCCGGGCTTTGCACGCCTGCACAGCCCTTACGGAACAAAGGCAGGCATTGGAAACGACATCCGCGCCCTGCGATTTCGACCCGCGCACCGGCATAGTGACATTTGCCGATGGCGCACAAATGCGCACCGCCCTGCTGGTCGATGCCGGCGGCGCGCACTCAAAATGGCGACAGCGCGCCGGTATTTCGTGCCTGCAGCATGATTATAAGTCTGCGGCGCTGACGGCGGAGGTCGCCCTGGGCGCACCGCACGGGCACGTCGCGCGGCAGGTTTTTCTGCCCGACGGGCCGCTTGCCCTTTTGCCCCTGCCCAAGCCCGACCGAGCGGCGCTTGTCTGGTCGCTGCCCGCGCGCAAGGCCCAAGCGCTGGTGGCGTGCGAGGAAAACCTGTTCAACCGCGAGCTTAACGCCGCCGCGCGCGAACCCTTCGGACAGATGCGCCTTTTAGGCGCGCGCGCGCACCAGCCGCTCAAGGCGCAGATCGCCGAAGCCTTTATTGGCCCGCGCCTTGCGCTGGTGGGTGAGGCCGCGCATGTCATCCATCCGCTTGCCGGACAGGGCATGAACCTCACCTTGCGCGATATTGGCGCGCTGGTTGATACGCTCAAAGACGCCCGCCGCTTGGGGCTCGAATGCGGCGATGCGACCATGCTGGAAAATTATGCCGGCCTGCGCCGCGCCGATGCGCTGGCCGGTGCCTTTGGCACACATGCGTTGGCCGAGATGTTTTCCGGCCCCGCCCCTGCCCGCAGCCTGGCCGTGGCGGGCATGCGCGGTGTCGGGCTTATCGCAAATATTTATCCCAAATTAAAAGATGCGTTTCGCCGCCACGCCGATCAGGGGCTGGGGCCGCTTTCGGGTCTGTTTGGCGCATCCTCGCTTGACGATATGCCGCCGCCCAATGCACCGGATTCGAAAAGACAGCGCTAGGCCTCCAGCGGGCGCGCCTCTTCGGGCAACATAATCGGAATGCCGTCGCGGATCGGATAGGCCAGTTTTGCGGCTTCCGACACCAGCTCATGCGCCTCGGCATCATAGCGCAAGGGCGTGCGCGTCACCGGACAGACCAGCATTTCAAGCAATGCCTTGTCGGGGGCTTGTGACCCGGCAATTTGGGGGTTGGGCGCGGCGGGGTCTTTATCACTCATTTTTTGCTCGCTATTTTGGGCTCACTTATTTGGGCTTATTGCACGGAATTATCGTTGCTGCCGGTTGCCATGGCCATTTGCGCCAGCACCATTTCCGTCAGCGCGATTAAAATCTCGGCGCGTTCGGCAAGGGTTTCGGCTTCCAGCAGGGCTTGCTTTTCCTTCAGCCCATAGGGGCTGATGATTGACAGGGAATTGACCAGCGCCTCATTGCCGGATTGCTCGATCGCGTCCCAGTCGGCCGACATATTATTGGCTTCGAGATAGCGCCGCAACACATCCACCAGCCCGTCACGATTGACATCCAGCGCGCCGACATCGGCAATCAAATCACTGCCATAGGCGCGGTAATCGGCCGCCACCTGACGATAGGGCGTCAGCACCTGCAATTCCTGCTGCACGCGAAAGCGCGCAATACCGGTCAGGCTTACAATCATGCGCCCGTCTTCGGTTTCGCTGAAAGACGTAATGCGGCCTGCGCACCCGACCTGCTGCAAGGGCGCGCCGTCTTCGGCGGCCTCGTCACCGGGCTGGATAATGCCCAGCACGCGCCCGCGCCCCAGCGCGTCTTCGAACATTGACAGATAGCGCGGCTCGAAAATATTCAGCGGCAACTGGCCGCGCGGCAGCAACAAGGCCCCTTCCAGCGGAAACACCGGAAGCTGTTCGGGCAGGTCGTCAACGGTTTCGTAATAAGCGGACATCGGGCTTCCTTACTGCACAAAATGGCTAGCTGAACAAAATTGAAGACAGCCGCCGGCGGGCCGCCGCGACAAGTTCGTCGCCGGCACCATAAGCATCAAAAAATTCGAGCAATTGTTTGCGCGCACGCTCGTCTTCCCAATCGCGCTTGCGGGCAATAATTTCCAGCAAAGCGTCCATCGCCTCGGCGCGCTCACCGGCCCCGTGATAAACAAGTGCCAGATCAAAGCGCGCCTGATGATTGTTCGGGTCGTGCGCCAGCGCGTCCATGAGGGCATTTGTGTCATCGCCCAGCGCGTCGGATTTTGCCGCCAGCGCCAAGGTCGCGCGCGCGGCGGCAATTTCCGGATCGGTTGAATTTTCCGGTGCCATGGCGAGTATTTGCTCGGCCTGATCAAGATTGCCGGCGGCAAAATGCGCCTGCGCAAGACCCGCAATCGCGCCGCTATGGGTGGGGTCGTGTTCCAGCACTTGGCCATAGGCTTGCGCGGCGGTGGCCATATCACCCTGATCCATGGCGTGGGCGGCCATGGCGAGCATTTCTTCAACCGGCGAGGCGGCCAGCTCATCATCCAGATGCCGGGTCACAAATTCCTTGATCTGGCTTTCGGGCAGCGCGCCCATAAAGCCGTCGACCGGCTGGCCGTTTTTGAACGCGAAAACCGCCGGAATGGACTGCACCTGCAATTGCTGGGCGACGGCGGGATGCTCGTCAATATTCATTTTCGCCAGACGCACCGCGCCATTGGCCTGCGCGGTGACCTGCTCAAGCAGGGGCGTCAACTGCTTGCACGGCCCGCACCATGGCGCCCACAAATCCAGCAGAACAAGCTGTGTGGCCGAGGCTTCAATGACATCGGCCATAAAGCTCTCGGTTGTCACATCGACGATTGTGGCGGCGGCGCCGGCATCCGGCGTCGGGGAAATCGTGTCCATGGAAGTTCCTTTCATTTCTAAGATGGGGCTTTTGCAACCGATTGCCAACCCCGGAAATTGACGCAGGGTAGGGCCCGGAAATTGCCGCAGGGCAGGGCTTGTCAAATTCATGCCGATGGTGCATAACACGCTTCTCCGATTGGTCGGAAGTTTCTGCGATGCGGGCGTAGCTCAGGGGTAGAGCACAACCTTGCCAAGGTTGGGGTCGTGAGTTCGAATCTCATCGCCCGCTCCAGAAAAAGCCGTGTGTTGCGCGCGCCCAATCGGTTTGTAACTTGTATCTTGGGCTTGTACCGCGTCTTCTTTTCTGCTTGGATTTCGGCAATCCCATTCAGCAATTCAGGTTTTCACGCATGGCAATCAAAACGGAATATATCGGGCTGGCTGACAAATTCGCCGTTTCGACGTCGACCATTTGCGCCCTTCACTGCATTGCACTGCCGTTTGTGATCGGGGTTTTTCCGGCCATCAGCGCTTCGTTTCTGGGCGATGAGGCTTTCCATGTCTGGCTGCTTTGGGCCGTTATTCCGCTCAGCGCCTTTGGCCTGTCGCTGGGATGCGGGCGGCATAAAAACAAAACCGTTCTGATTGCCGGCAGTGCCGGTCTTGCCTTTTTGGTTTTTGCCGCTTTTGCCGGACACGCCCTGCTGGGCGAAAATGGCGAGCGTGCCGCCACATTGCTGGGCGCCGGTTTCATTGCGCTGGCCCACATTCGCAATTTCCGGCTGTGCAGAAACGCTGACTGCGACCATCATTAACCGATAATCAGACCGCGCGGCCTCAGCAGCCGCTCAGGTCTTTTTCCGAACATTTGCGCGCGCGCTTCTGGGCGGTGGCTATTTGTTGCGGCGTCATTTCGCGCACAATCACATCAATGAGTTTTTTGCTGCGCGGCACATCATTGGCCCTGGCAATATTTGCCCACATATGTGCGCGAATATTGCTGCGCTTGACGCCTTCGCCGGTGAAATATTTCAGCGCCAGATTATATTGCGCCTTGGCGTGCCCGGCTTGCGCGGCCTGCATGTACCAATCGACCGCCTTTTCAAAGTCCTGCGGCGTGCCTTTGCCGGCCTCGTTTTTAACGCCGAGATTGAACTTCGCGTTCACATCGCCCTGTTCGGCGGCGCGGCGATACCATTTCACGGCGAGGCTTTGGTCTTCGGACACGCCGCGGGCGGTATCATAAGCCACACCGAGATTATATTGCGCGCGGGCCAGCCCCTGTTCGGCGGCCAGCATGTACCATGAAAGGGCGGTTTCATCGCTTTTGTCCACACCGCTGCCAAGCGAATATTTCACGCCAAGATTAAATTGCGATTTCATGTCACCCTGTTCGGCGGCGCGCCGATACCATGAAACGGCGGTCTCGTCATTTTCGTCAACGCCCGCGCCCTCATCATAGGCAAGGCCCAAATTATAGCGCGCCGCGACATGGCCCTGACGGGCGGCTTGGGCATACCAGCGCGCGGCCGCTTCATCGTCTTCGGCCACGCCTTCGCCCAGATCATAAACCAGCGCGAGACTGAATTGCGCGCCGGGGCTGCCGCGTTCGGCCGTCGGCGTGAACCATGCTTCCGGCGTCGTGTTTTTGCCCAATATCGGGCTTCTCTCGACATATTTTTCCGCCGGCACCAGCTTCAGCGCGCGATCTTCTTCCTCGCGCTTAATGGCATACCATTGCGCCGTATCGCGACCCGAAGCACGCCCCTGACGGATGACAAGCGCCTGAAAATCCGGTTTAAACGCGACGTTTTTATATTTTTCTTCCGCTTCCAGCTCCCGCCATTCTTCCGTGAACCGGTCGTCTTCGCGCACGCTTGCGCCCGTATCCGCGTCAAGAACCGACAGATTATATTCCGATTTGACATGGCCCTGCTCGGCGGCACGCGCATACCAGTCGCCGGCCTGCGCATCATCTTCCGGCGTGCCGCGCCCGATATCATATTTCAGGCCCAGATTGAACTGGGCGCTGGCAAAGCCTTTTTCCGCCGCGCGCGTATACCAGCCAATGGCCGCCCGATAGCTTTGCGCCACGCCTTCGCCGCGATCATACATTGAGGCCAGCTGATATTCGGCGCGCCCGTCGGCCTGTTCGGCGGCCAGCTTGAACCAGCCAAACGCCGTTTCGTCATCTTCCAGCACATTGGTGCCATTGTCGAATTTAAGGCCGAGATTATATTGCGCTTTGATGTGGCCGCGATTGGCGGCTTGCATATACCATTTCAGCGCGGCGGCATTGTCTTCGGGAATGCCGTCGCCCGTATCATACATCACCGCCAGATTATATTGCGACTTCACATGGCCCTGCTCGGCGGCCAGCGTATACCATTTGACCGCCGCATCGGGGTCTTTGGCGACGCCTTCGCCCTTGAAGAATTTCAAGGCCAGATTGTATTGCGCGAATACATAACCCTGTTCGGCGGCCAGCGTGTACCATTTGACGGCGGTCTTATAATATTTCGCCACGCCTTCGCCCGTTTCATACATGACGCCGACATTATATTGCGCGCGCGCAAAGCCCTGCTCGGCCAGCGGCGTCCATTCTGTCAGGGCCGTATCAAAATCGCCGCCCTGCGCGGCGGCAAAGGCAAGATTGGCATCGCCCGCGTAAGCGGGCACGCAGACAAAAAACAGACCAAGCGACACAATAATGCGCTGACACAACATTTTTACACCTTTATTCAAGCACCTTTGTTCCGGCACCTTTATTTCGGCACGATTTTCGATACCCATCATAGCACGCAAAGCACTCATAAAACGGGCGCGCTGGCAAAACGGGCCCACCGTTAATTACGTCTCAAAATTGCAAGGATTTACCGGCTCATTGCAAATAGAATTGCAGACTTAGGCCGTATCTTCCGGCTCGGTAATGCGCAAAAGCCGCCGGATGAGCAACCAGACAACCGGCACGATCACGCCAACCAGCACGGCGCGCACAACAACACCGTCGACAAACGGGAATTTTTCGACCAGCCAGGCCGCCGGATAGAGCGACAAATTCACCGTGTAATAGCTGATGGCGACCACCGACACGCCCTCAACCGTGCGCTGGAGGCGCAATTGCCGCTCGGTGCCGCGATTGAGCGATGCCAGCAATTCGGCGTTTTGGCGTTGCAGCCCCAATTCGATCCGCGTTTGCAAAAAAGTCGCCATATTGCCGACCTGCTCGGCCAGATCATGGCGCTGGCGCTCGGTCGATTGATAGGTCGCCACGGCGGGCCGCAAGCGGCGTTCAAGAAACGCGCCGACGGTCAAGCGGCTGTCGAGCGGAGATTCCTGCAATGAGGCAAGGCGCGCTTGCACCAGCGCCCAATAGGCCTGACACGCGCTGAAACGAAAAGAGGTGGCGCGCCAAATTTCTTCCAATTCGGCGGCCAGGGTCGACAATTCGGCAAAGCGTTCCTCGGCCAGTGCCGGGTCGTCAAAGCCGATCGGCGTCTGTGGAATGCGGGCCGCAATGCCGATCAGCTCGGCCTGGGCGGCGCGCGCATCCGGCAGGCCCAGCGCGGCAAAGGAGCGGTAGGTTTCAATTTCCAGCACTTGCAGTGCCACGCGGCCAATATCGCGCACATCCGTTTGCGGGTCGAATTCCAGATAAATTTTGGTGTGTCCGTCTTCGGCCACTTTGAAATCAAAAAACGCCGAAGCCAGCCCGCCCTCCAGCTGGCTGGCGCATGTCCAGCCATCGGTGCCGGGCCCGCGCGGGCGACACAGGCAGTCTGCCGCAACCACAATTTCACCGGACAGGCGTTGCGCCCAATCATCGGGCAAATGCTTGGCCGCCGACTGCTCGGTTCCGTCGGCATCAATAATCGTGACCGAAACAAATTCCGTGTGCCGCTCAATATTGACCCGCAAATTGCCCAGCGTGCCGCGAATGAGTTTACCCTGTTCGGCCGTGTCCCAATCGACATCGGGCAAGAGTTCCGACAGCGAGGCCTGTATCGAGACAAAGGCATCGGGCCCGGCGGCGCACAGCCGGAAAATATTTGTCGGCAGGCCGAAGCGCGGAAACGGCCGCGCGTTCAACTCGTCGGTGACCTCGTTCAGCCGCCAGTCTTTTTTGTGCATTTTCGCCGTGGGAGATGATGCGCGCATGACCATTGCCTGTTCGCCGCTATTCGTGCTTGCCAACCGCCCAGCCGGAAGCCGCGAGGCTGGCTTGGGCAAAGGCCAGCGGGCTGTCTTCGAGTGTCGTTGCCAGCGTGTCGTTCCATCTGTTCAGGAAACCGAAGGCGGCGATAATGGCGGTAATCTCGACAATCTCGGCCTCGGTGTAATGCGCCTTCAGCGCCTCGAAATGCGCGGCCTCGGCCCGGTTCGGCACGCTGCCACCGGCTTGTGCCAGCGACAGGGCGGCGCGTTCGGCCTCGGTGAAAAGCGGGCTGTCGGCATAAGACCACAGCGCTTCGATTTTTTCCTCCGACACACCGGCATGGCCGGCACCATGGGCGGTGTGCGCCTGACAATAGCGGCACCCCGCCGCACTGCTGGCAATATGGGCAATCATTTGCCTGAGGCCGGGATCCAGCGTTGCATCCGGCCCGATAATGGCGCCCATCAGCGCGAGAAAGCCGCGCAAAATATTTGGCCGATGCGCCATGATTTTCATCGAGTTCGGCTCAAACCCCATTGCCGCGGCAACAAAGTCCAGCTCGTTTTTGACCTCGTCCAACGCCGCCGCGTCAGGCGGATTTAAATGCGCCATGACAATTCTCCCTTTAATCCCGCGCCCGTTCAGCCGACGCCGCCCGCCCGATCAGGATGCGGGTTTTTTCAGCGTCACAAAATTCGCCGTCGACGACCCCGCCGCCAGCAGACGCCCCTCGGCGTCATAAAGCTCGCCCTCGACAAAGCCGACCGACCGGCCCCGCCGCAAAACGCGCCCGACAGCCAATATGCGCCCCGGGCGCGCAGGCGCGAGCATCGACACCTTTATCTCTAATGTTGGGCTAATTTGTCCCCAGTCAAGGTTGAGGCCAATGGCAAAGGCCATGGCGTCGTCCAGCATGGCGGCAACATTGCCGCCCTGAATGCCGCCCCATTTATTGCACAGCTTGTCGGTTGCGTTGAACGCCATTTCGACAATGCCCGCCTGCTGATTGACCGCCAGCAATTCAAGCCCCAAATGCGCCGAGGTGGGGGAGGGTTTTTTATGCGCCGATTTGACATTTGGCGGCCAGTTTTCGGCATCTGTTGTAAAGCCGTCGCGGGCTTGGCCAATTTGTTCCGGCATTTGGGCGGGCGCGCTCATGCAAACTCCTGAATTTTACGGGATTGAATTTTCAAAAAGGTTAGACAGGTGGCCCGTGAAATTCAAGGCGCGTGACGCATGCGCCTGGCCCGTGTTAGGAGAGGGCATGAGCAAAACCGACCCGCAGAATTTTATCGCACCCGACCCGTTTGTGCTGGCCGTTGACGTGCGCGCCGACGATATTGACGGTTTCGGCCATGTCAATAATGTCGTCTATCTGGGCTGGATTGCGCGCGCGGCATGGGCGCATTCCAAGGCGCTGGGCTTTGACTTTGACACCTATCGGGAACTTGATTGCGGGTTTGTTGTGACGCGCCATGAAATTGAGTATCGCGCCGCCTGCCCGCCCGAAGCCACAGCGCTTGTGGCGACGTGGATTACCGCCAATGACGCGCGCGTGCGCCTGCGACGGCGCTTTCAAATATGCCTGCAAGGGGCCGGCACAACATTGGCTTTTGCCATGAGCGAATTTGCAACGATAAAAATTTCCACCGGGCGCGCCTGCCGCATGCCGGCAGAATTTGCCGAAGGCTATCCGGCGCAGCCCGCATTGGAGCCGGTTTTTACGGGGTCGCGGTAACCAGCCTGTAACCGCCCTCTTCGGTGACCAGCAATTTTGCATTGGACGGATCGGCCTCGATTTTCTGGCGCAGGCGGTAAATATGCGTCTCCAGCGTGTGCGTGGTAATCTGGGCGTTATAGCCCCAAATTTCGTGCAACAGGGTTTCGCGCGAAACCGTTCCGGCGCTGGCGCGATAGAGAAATTTCAGAATATTCGCTTCCTTTTCGGTCAGGCGGATTTTATCGCCGGCTTGCGTGGTCAATTGCTTTACGGACGGTCTGAATTCATAAGGGCCAAAATGCAAAATGGCGGCGTCGCTGGTTTCGAACTGGCGCAAATGCGCCCGAATGCGCGCCAGCAACACGCCAAAGCGGAACGGCTTGGTGACATAATCATTGGCGCCCGTATCCAACCCCAAAATCGTGTCGGCCTCGGTGGCCGCGCCCGTCAACATGATAATCGGTGCCGAGACTTTCTGGCGGCGCAAGATTTTGCATGTTTCGCGCCCGTCCTGGTCGGGCAGTCCGACATCCAGCAAAATGAGGTCAAATTCGGTTTGCGTCACCAGCTCAAGCGCCGCGGCGGCGGTTTGCGCGACCGTGATGTCAAACTCTTCATGCAATGCGAATTGCTCGCGCAACGCATCCGTCAACAGCTCATCATCCTCCACGACGAGTATGTGGCACTCAATCGACATGGACACCTCCCTACTCGGCTCCATGTTAGAGTGTGCGAGCGCACATGAGAAGGCTTGCGGCAAAGTTAATCGGCAATTATTTCTCCGGTATTTCTCCGGTATTTGGCGGTCTTATCGGGGCAAATCCAAGCCTTTGCTTGACCGGTGCGCGCGCCTTGCTAGGGTTTGCGCATGGATATTTTTGTGACAGCCGAGAAGTCGCCCGCGCGCGGTATTTTGAAACTCAATGATTTGACCGCGCCTTGCGCGCTGGGCCATGGCGGGGTGGCGACGGCCAAAAATGAGGGCGACGGCATCACCCCTGCCGGCGCGTGGCCGGTGCGCCGCATCTGGTATCGGCCCGACCGCGAACCGCGCCCCGTCGCATCGCTCGAAATTTGCCAAATCGACAGGAAAAGCGGCTGGTGCGACGATATTGAAAGGCCTGAATATAACCGCCCGGTGACGCTGCCCTTTGACGGGTCGCACGAAATATTGTGGCGCGCCGACGGGCTATACGACATATTTCTGGAGCTGGGGTTCAATGATGCCCCGCCCGTGCCGCCGACAGGCAGCGCCATTTTTCTGCATCTTGAGAAAAATAATTTCCAGCCGACGCTCGGCTGCATCGCCGTTTCGCGCCCCGTCATGGGGCAGATTGTGTCGCACATCACGCCCGACAGTGTGGTGCATGTGGGCTAGCCGCGCGGCCCGAATATGGCTGTGCCGAGACGGATATGCGTTGCGCCCAGTGCCACGGCGGCAGGATAATCGGCGCTCATGCCCATGCTGAGACACGCCAAATCAAGCGATGCCGCCAGCTTCCCAAGCAGGGCAAAATGCGGGCCCGCCGCATCACCGACCGGCGGCAGGCACATAAGCCCCTCTATTTTGAGCCCGTGCTGTGTGCGGCAATCGCTGACAAAGCCCGCAACATCAGCCACCGGCACGCCTGCTTTTTGCGGCTCATCACCGGTATTTACCTGAACGAAAAGACGGGGGCTGCGCCCGGTCTCGGCCATGGCGCGCGCCAGCGCCGCGGCCAGTTTGGGCCGGTCCAGGCTGTGAATAACGTCAAACAAATCAACCGCTTGGGCCGCCTTGTTGCTTTGCAAAGCGCCGATGAGATGCACTTGCGTATCGGCATAGGCGCGCCGCAGGGCCGGCCATTTTTCGGCCGCCTCCTGCACACGGTTTTCGCCAAAAACACGGTGGCCCGCCTCAAGCACCGGCGTGATGGCTTCCGCACTATGTGTTTTCGACACCGCAATCAGGGTGATGTCGTCAGGCGCGCGATTGTTTTTTCGCGCCAGTCCGGACAATTCGTCCCGAATGGCGTGCAAGCGTTCCGGTGCGGTTTTTTGGGATGCGTCGTCCATTTGGATGGTCACATTAATCTTTCGATACAGGCATCTTTCACTAAAAGATCTCTCAATATGGGCCCCGCCCCCGACAAGTTTCACTTGTGCCGACGGCGTTCACGGGACAAGCTATTTTGCGATGTTTTCCTCAGCAAGGCCAACCCTATTTCCGCCCCCATTGCCGAGCCAGTTTCCCCGGCGGCTTTTGATGACCGATCTTGACCGGTTTCCCGACTGGCCGACGGCAGTGGCCGCCCTGCCGCCGCGAAGCGGTGTTATTTTGCGCGACTACACCCATGCCCGACGCCCCGCGCTGGCACAGGAAATGGCGCGGGCCTGCCGCCAATTCGGGCACAGATTTTTTGTCGGCGAAGATGCAAACCTCGCCATAAAGCTGGGCGCGGGCTTTCACGCGCCTGCGCGCTGCGTGGGCACCGTCTTGCCGGCCGGTTTGCGCGGCATATCTCTCGCCGCCGCCCATAACCGCGCCGAGATCGACCGCGCCGCGCAATGCGGATATGGCGGCGTTTTGGTTTCGCCGGTTTTTCCGACCGCCACACATGGCGAGGCGCGCGGGCTTGGGGCGTTTAATTTTCTGGCACTGGCGCGCCACGCCGGGACACGCGGGCTATATGTCTATGCGCTGGGCGGCGTGAATGAGGCACGCTTCAAGCGCCTCGCCGCCGGCGGCGCGCTTGCGGGCTATGCCGGCATTTCCGCTTTCAATGCCCGCTAAGATTTGCGCGCCGACGCTTTTCCTTTTTCTTTACATTTGGCGAACCGCACCATAAGAAAGTCGGGTGTGATTTTTATTCTGCAAACGGACAAATTAATGACCATGAAATTGCCCGAACTTTCCTGTTTCCGCCATGGCGCAAAACATGCCCGCCGCACCGCTTTGGTGCTGGCCATGGTTGCCACGCTGGGCGCATGTGCCGACGATATTGTTTTCGAAGATGAGTACCCGACCAAGGGCAATACGGCTGATGCCGAAAGCGGTTCGCTTTTTGAGACCATCACGCTCAATCTGGGCGGCTTGACGGGCGGCGGCAAGGCGGCCGAAAGCGAGCTGGCGGTCAATGCCGATTTGTGGCGCGCCGCGCTGGATACTTTGTCATTCATGCCTCTGGCTTCTGCCGATCCCAATGGCGGTGTCATCATCACCGATTGGTATAATGACCCAAGCCAGACCGGTGAGCGGTTCAAGGTTAATGTCGTGATTAGCGGGCGCACCTTACGCGCCGATGCCTTGCGCATTACACTGTTCAAACAAGTGCACAGCAATGGCGCTTGGGTGAATGCGGAGCCTACGGCAAATGTCGGGCGCCAGCTTGAAAATCTCGTTCTGACCCGCGCGCGCGATTTCAAGGTCGCCCGCCAGAGCGCGAAATAGACCGCGCCGAAAGCATCGGAGGCACCCCGTGTCACGCTATGATCCGTCGGTAAGCGAAGGCGACTGGCAAGCCGCTTGGGAAGCCGCCGATTGCTTCAAGGCGCTGGGCCCGGACTGCGGCAAACCAAAATATTATGTGCTGGAAATGTTTCCCTATCCGTCGGGGCGCATTCATATGGGCCATGTGCGCAATTATGCCATGGGCGATGTGATTGCGCGCTTCAAAATGGCGCAGGGATATAATGTGCTGCACCCGATGGGGTGGGACGCGTTCGGCATGCCGGCGGAAAATGCGGCAATTGAAAAAGGCACGCATCCGGCGACATGGACTTATGAAAATATCGACGCCATGCGCGCGCAGTTGAAATCGCTCGGCCTTTCGTTTGACTGGTCGCGCGAATTTGCAACCTGCGACCCGTCTTATTATCGCCACGAACAGGCCATGTTTCTCGATTTTCTGGAAGCCGGCCTTGTTGACCGGCGCGAGAGCATTGTCAATTGGGATCCGGTCGACCACACGGTGCTGGCAAACGAGCAGGTGATTGACGGCAAGGGCTGGCGGTCGGGCGCGGCCGTCGAGCAACGCGCGCTGACCCAGTGGTTTTTGAAAATTTCGGATTTTTCCGACGACCTGTTGGGCGCGCTGGACGGGCTGACGCGCTGGCCGGAAAAAGTGCGCCTCATGCAGGCCAATTGGATCGGCCGGTCGGAAGGGCTGGCCTGCCGGTTTGAACTTACCGAACCGGTCGGGGAATTTGGCGATATCGAGATTTACACCACCCGCCCCGACACGCTTTATGGCGCGAGCTTTTGTGCGCTGTCGCCCGACCACCCACTGACGCTGGAACTGGCCGCAGCCGATACGGAATTGGCCGATTTCCGGGCCATGTGCGCGGCGCGCGGCACCAGCGAAAGCGATATTGAAGGGGGCGAAAAACTGGGCTATGACACCGGGCTTTTCGTGCGCCACCCGCTTGACCCGGATTGGCTGCTGCCGGTCTATGTGGCGAATTTTGTTCTGATGGGCTACGGCACCGGCGCGATTTTCGCATGTCCGGCGCATGACCAGCGCGATCTGGATTTTGCCCGCAAATATGATTTGCCCGTGCGTGCGGTCGTGCGGCCGGCCGATGCAGATGCGTCATTCGATGTGTCCGACACGGCCTATACGGGCGATGGCGTCATGTTCAATTCGGGCGATTTTGACGGGCTGAGCCCCGCCGATGCGCGCGCGCGGATTATCGCGCAATTTGTCGAACAGGGGCGCGGCACGCGGCAGGTGAATTTCCGGTTGCGCGATTGGGGCATTTCGCGCCAGCGATATTGGGGCTGCCCGATCCCGATGATCCATTGCCCCGATTGCGGTGCCGTTCCGGTGCCGCGCGCCGACCTGCCGGTCACATTGCCCGAAGATGTCAGTTTCGACACGCCGGGCAATCCGCTCGACCGCCATGCCGATTGGAAGCACACCGCCTGCCCGAAATGCGGCGGCGCGGCCGAGCGCGAAACCGATACATTCGACACATTTGTGGACAGCAGCTGGTATTATGCCCGCTTTACCGGCCTTGACCCGGACGCCCCGACCGACCGCGCGGCGACCGATTACTGGATGTCGGTCGACCAATATATTGGCGGCATTGAGCACGCGATTTTGCATTTGCTCTATGCGCGGTTTTACGCGCGCGCCATGCACCGCACCGGACATTTGGGAACGGATGAGCCGTTCACCGGCCTGTTCACGCAAGGCATGGTCTGCCACGAAACCTATCGTGACGCAGACGGAAACTGGTTGCTGCCGGAACAGGTTGACCGGCGCGAGGACGGCGCCTTTTTGAAAGAGAGCCCAAGCCGCCGCGTCGAGATTGGCGGCATTGAGAAAATGTCCAAGTCGAAGAAAAATGTTGTCGACCCCGATGATATTATCGCGACCTATGGCGCAGACACGGCGCGCTGGTTCATGTTGTCGGACTCGCCCCCCGAACGCGATGTGCAGTGGACACAAGAAGGCGTTGACGGGGCCTGGCGGTTTGTTCAGCGCGTGTGGCGGCTGATCGACACCCACGCCGAAACTTTGGCCGATATCAAAACCGCGCAACCGGACAAAATGTCTGCGCCCGCAAGTGATTTATACCGCACGGTGCATCGCAGCATTCACGCGGTGACGCAGGACCTCGAAGCCTTGGGCTTTAACCGTGCGGTCGCGCGGATTTACAATCTTGCCAATGAATTGTCCGGTTTCACACCGGCAGATGATGCCGAGCGCGGCATTTTGAAATCCGGCCTTTTGACTCTGGTGCAGCTTTTTGCGCCAATGATGCCGCATCTGGCCGAAACTTGCTGGCGCGCGCTGGGGGCTGACGGGCTTGTCGCCACCGCCGATTGGCCGCAGGCCGATGCCGAAGCGCTGGTCGAAGACAGCGTGACACTGCCGGTGCAGATTAACGGCAAAAGGCGCGCAGAAATTACTGTGCCGAAATCGGCAGATCAGGCTAAGATAGAAGAACTTGCGCGGGCCGAACCTCAAGTGGAGAAATTTCTCGATGGCAAACCGATCAAGAAATGCGTTGTTGTACCGGGACGGATTGTCAATTTCGTCGTTTAGAGCGCCTGCCCGAATTTTACTTGCCCCGATTTTACTTGTCGTGTCGCTGCTCGTCGCCGGATGCGGCTTCGAGCCGGTTTATGCTCTGCGCGACGATGGCGGCCAAACCACGCTTTTGCGCAAGATTGATTTGCCCGACACGCGCGCCGGACGCTATCTCGGCAATCAATTGCGCGGGCGGGTCACTTCCGGCGAAGAGGGCGGGCTGGCCCTTTATGTGACGCTGGAAGAAGCGCGGGAAGATGCGCTGATTGCAACCGAAGGCAATGCCGAGCGCATTAATTTGACGATGACGGCGATTGTGCGGCTTGAAACGGCGGCGGCGGAAATCATTGCGCAACGCCGGTTTCGCGTGTCGTCGAGCTATAACCGGACATCGAGCGAACTGGCCAATCAGGAAACCGAAGCCAGCTTGCGCAATACCGCGCTTGACCGCATTGCCTCGGACATTCAATTCCTGCTGGCCGATTTGGCGGCAGATACGGGCCGCGCCCGATGAAGCTGGCCGCCGGCAAGGTAGAGGCTTTTATTGACGCCTTCCCACCCAAACAAATGCCGGCGCTGGTGCTTGTTTACGGGCCGGACCAGGGCGGGGTGCGCGATATCGGGCAGCGCCTGTGCACCGCCTTTCTGGGGGCCGAGCCCGACCCGCTACAGCGCACCGATCTGAACGATACGGAAGTCGCGGGCGGCCGCCTTGCCGATGAAGCCGCGGCCATTCCGATGTTTGGTGACAAAAAACTGGTTCTGGTGCGCGGTGGCGGCGGACAGGTGGCGCGCGCCGCCGGCGATTATCTGGCCGCCCCGACAAAAGCCGCGCTGGTCGTCATTGAGACCGGAGCTTTGCGCCCGTCGGCGGCTTTGCGCAAGCTGGTCGAAGCGCATGCCGACGCCATGGCCCTGCCATGCTATGAGGCCGATGCGCGCCAACTCGCGCAATTGATGCGCGACCAGCTTGAGGCGGAAGGCTTTCGTATCGAGGCCGCCGCGCTTGAAGCAGCCGTCGCGCGCCTTGCGACCGATCGCGGCATCATGCGCCGCGAGATTGAGCGGCTGGTGCTTTATAAGGGGCCGCGCGGCAGTGCCGGATTTTCCGGCGATACGGCCCTCATCACATTGGATGATGTCGATGCCGCCCTTGGCGACCAGTCGAGCCTGACGCTTGACAGCCTGATTGATGCGGTCGCTTTGGGCCGCGTGGCGGCGGCGGATCAGGCGCTGATGCGATTGACGGCAGGCGGGCAAACCCTGCAAACCGCGCTGGGCGTGGTGCGTCGGCATTTTCAAATTTTGCACCTCGCCACCGGCCTGATTGAGACCGGCACCCCGCAAGCCCAGGCGCTTTCGGCCTTCCGGCCACCGCTGCATTTCCGCCGCAAACCGCTGGTCGAAAATCAGCTCAGGCTGTGGTCGCGCCGCAAAATAGAGCGCGCTTTGTCATTGCTGCACAAAAGCGAGATTGACGCGCGCGCCATGCGCGCCGCCGGCACGCGCCTGCCCGAAGCGGTGGCGGGGCAGATTTTGCTGCGCATTGCCCGCGCCGCGCAACGTTAAGAAGAAGTGTTAAGAAGGGGCGTTAAGAAGAAGTGTTAGGAATTCGACAATAGCCGCGCAATCACGCCATCAAGCTGTGAAAGAGATTTATAGCTGATGGTCACCGTGCCGCTTTCATCACCCTGATGGCGAATATCAACCTTCAGCCCCAGCGCATCGGCCAGTGTTTTTTCAACGGCGCGGGTGTCAGCGTCCTTGGTTTCCGATTTGGCGCCCTTGCCGCCCGATTTTTTGCCGGTCTTGTCACCCGACTTGTCGCCCACAAGCGCTTCGACCGCGCGCACGCTCAACCCCTCGGCAACGACGCGGCGCGCCAGCGCATCGGCATCGGCATGGCCGAGCAATGCGCGCGCATGGCCCATGCTGAGCGCGCCCGAAACCAGTAAATCGCGCATGCCCGGCGTCGCCTGCGCCAGCCGCAACAGATTGGCAATGTGGCTGCGGCTTTTGCCGACCACTTCGGCAAGCTCGGCTTGCGTATAGCTAAATTCGTCGATAAGCCGTTGATATGCTTCGCTTTCTTCTATCGGGTTGAGATCGGCGCGCTGCACATTCTCGATAATGCCGATCTCCAGCGCCTCGCTGTCGGACAGTTCCTGCACCACGGCCGGCACGGCGTGAAGCTTGGCGATTTGCGCGGCGCGCCAGCGGCGTTCGCCGGCAATGATTTCAAACCGGTCGGTCGCGCCTTTGAGCGGGCGCACAACCAGCGGCTGCAAAATGCCCGACTTGCCGAATGACTGGGCCAGCGCTTTCAGATCATCTTCGTCAAAATTGCGGCGCGGCTGAAACGCCCCCGCCTGCAATTGGTCGGTGCCCAACATCCGCAATCCGGCTCCATTTGCGGTTGCGGCGGCTGACGCCTCGCCCGCGCGCGCCTTTGAGCCGGCATCCGGATTGGTGCCCACCGGTGCGGCTTCGCCGATTAATGCCGACAGGCCGCGCCCCAGTCCTCTTTTTCTTTCTGCTTTTTTTTCTGTCATGACACTCTCAATTTATGGCTTTCGCAAATCAGGCCGCGGCGGCGCGCTCCCGCTCGCGCTGGATCAGTTCGGATGCCAGCTTCATATAGGCCAGACTGCCGCTGCATTTGTGATCATATAACAGCGCCGGCTTGCCGAATGACGGCGCTTCCGAAACACGGACATTGCGCGGAATAACGCTTTGGTAAACCAGCGCGCCGAAATGCCCGCGCACATCGGCCTCAACCTGCCCGGACAAATTATTCCGCAAATCATACATGGTCAGCACAATGCCCTGAATATCGAGTGCAGGGTTGAGGCTGTGCCGCACCTGCTCAATGGTTTGGGTCAATTGGCTGAGCCCTTCAAGCGCAAAAAACTCGCATTGCAACGGCACCAGCACCGATTGCGCGGCAACCATGGCGTTCAACGTCAGCATGTTGAGCGAGGGCGGGCAATCGATCAGAACATATTGATAGCGCCCGCCACCCGACGCCTGCAAATCGGTCAAACCCGCCAGCGCATCGGCCAGCCGGTGCATGCGGCGCGGATTATCCGCCAATTCGACCTCGACACCCAGCAAATCCATGCTGGCGGGCAATAAATCAAAACCCGGCACAGCCGTGGCGCGCACCGCATCGGACAGGTCGCACTCGTCGAGCAGAACATCAAAGCTGGTGACGGCGCGGTCGTTCTGGCTGACACCGAGACCGGTGCTTGCATTGCCTTGCGGGTCGAGATCGACCAACAGAACTTTTTCGCCAATGGCGGCCAGCGCCGTGCCCAGATTAATCGCCGTCGTGGTTTTGCCGACACCGCCCTTTTGATTGGCGAGACACAAAATACGCGGCGACGGGGCGGGCGTCGACTTGTCCGGTGCCGTTTGATCTGCGCTCATCGCTTGAATTCCCGATTATGGCCTGTCAGGGTACAAAGCCCAAAAAATGCGGCTGGTTCAAAACTTGTTTCAACTCTCATCCGGCCTCTCCGCGACGGCTCAAATGACGCAAATGCAAAATACGCGCGGCGTCATGGGTTCGGCTTGGATGGGCTTCCACGTCAATATTCCAACATTGCTCGGCGCGCGTCAATTCATCTTGCCAGCCGGCGCCCTTATGCAGCAGAGCAATTGTGGATGAATTGAAAAACGGCGCGATTAACGCAAATAATTCCGGCAAGGGCGCCAAAGCGCGCGCGCTGATGACCTGCACATCCGCCAAAAAAGCCTCTTCTGCCGTCGCCAGGGCTTCGGCGCGCTGATTGTGCACGCTTGCCGGTGCGCCAACCTCGCGGATAACCGTGCGCAAAAACGCCGCTTTGCGTCCGTCGCTTTCAACCAAATGCACATGGCCACCGGAATCGGCCAGCATAATTGCAACGACAAGCCCCGGAAAACCGCCGCCACTGCCCAAATCCAGCCAGATGCGCCGACCGCCGGAGAGCGCAAGAAGCTGGGCCGAATCCGCCGCATGGCGGGCCCAGAAATCATCAAGCGTCGCCGGCCCGACCAGATTAATGCGCTGTTGCCAGCGTCCCAGCAGGGCCTGATAGGCCAAAAGCCGCGTCAATGTTTCACGTGAAACGTCGAATTGGTCGGCAAAAGCTTCGGGTGTCATTGGCTGTGCGCTCTATTCGGCGGCAGTTTCAGCGCGCCGGTCCTTGCGGGCATGGTGCAAAAGCAGGGTCAGGGCCGCAGGCGTCATGCCGTCAAGCCGCGCCGCCTGCCCCAAAGTCGCCGGGCGCGCGGCGGCGAGCTTCTGGCGCACCTCCGTTGCCATGCCCTCCAGCGTCAAATAGTCAATATCCGCAGGCAGGCGCAGCGCCTCATCGCGCCGGAAGGCTTCAATATCGGCGGCCTGCCGGTCAATATAACCGGCATAAAGCGCGTCGGTTTCCACCTGCAAACGCACATCGAGCGGCCAATCGGCGAGCTGCGGCCAGATGGCGGTCAGTTCAGGCCAGCCAATCTCAGGATAGGCCAGCAAATCGACCAATGACCGGCGCACCCCGTCGGCGCGCAGGCGAAGCCCGTATTGCGCGGCTTCGGGCGGTGTCAGGGTCAGTTTTTCAGCCTCGGTGCGCGCCGTGTTCAGCCGCGCCATTTTCTGTTCAAACGCCGCCGCACGCCGAGACCCCACAAGGCCCAACGCCACACCGCGCTGTGTCAGCCGCTGGTCGGCATTATCGGCGCGCAAAGAAAGCCGATATTCGGCGCGCGCGGTGAACATGCGATAGGGCTCGGACACGCCGCGTGTCACCAGATCGTCGACCATCACGCCCAGATAGGCCTCGGCACGGTCGAATGTCGCCGCCGCCCCGCCGCCGGCATGGCGCGCCGCGTTCAGACCGGCAATCAGCCCCTGTCCGGCGGCCTCTTCATAGCCTGTAGTGCCGTTAATTTGCCCGGCCAGAAAAAACCCGGCCACAGCCTTGGTTTCAAGGCTTGGGTGCAGGGCGCGCGGGTCAACATAATCATATTCAATCGCATAGCCGTGGCGCATAATGCGCACCTCTTCCAGCCCCGGAATGGTGCGGATAAATGCTTCCTGCACATCCGCCGGCAGCGATGTCGAAATGCCGTTGGGATAGACGGTGATATCGTCAAGGCCTTCGGGCTCCAGAAAAATCTGATGCCGCATTCGGTCGGGAAACCGCGCCACCTTGTCTTCAATGGAGGGGCAATAACGCGGGCCCACGCCGCTAATCTGGCCGGAATAGACCGGCGATTTTTCGATATTTTCGGCAATAATGGCGAAGGTCTCCGCCGTTGTGCCGGTAATGTGGCAAACGGTTTGCGGCGTTTCGATTTTTTCCGTCAGAAACGAAAACGGCACCGGGTCGGCATCCGCAGGTTGGGCTTCCAGCACGTCTGTGTTGATGGTGGTGCCGTCAAGCCGCGCCGGTGTACCGGTTTTCAAACGCCCCATTCGAAAATCGGGGCGCGCCTCGGCCAGCGCATAAAGCCGCCGCGACAGGGCTTGCGCGGGTTTCTCGCCATGCCGACCGGCCGGAATGCGCTCCGTGCCAATATGAATGACCCCGTCCAGAAACGTGCCCGTGGTCAAAACCACCGCGCCCGCCGCAAAGCGCGTGCCGTCAGCCGTCACCACGCCGGCAATGCGACCATCAATAATTTCCAGATCATCAACCGCCGCCGCATGCACGCTGAGGTTTGGCGTCTCGGCAATCGCGGCCTGCATGGCGGCGCGGTAAAGCGCGCGGTCGGCCTGCGTGCGCGGCCCATGCACGGCGGGGCCTTTTCGCCGGTTCAACAGGCGAAACTGAATGCCCGCCGCATCGGCCACGCGCCCCATCAGCCCGTCCAGCGCGTCAATCTCGCGCACCAAGTGCCCCTTGCCCACACCGCCAATGGCAGGGTTGCAGGACATTTCGCCAATCGTCTCGATTTTATGGGTAATCAACAGTGTGCGTGCGCCATAGCGCGCCGCCGCAGCGGCCGCCTCGCAACCGGCATGCCCGCCGCCAATGACAATCACGTCGACAATCACGTCCCAATTTGCTTGGGCCGCTTCTGTTTGGTCACTTGTTCCCATGCGCGTTTTGTACCCGCCGCCGCATGAAAACTCAAGTCGGCGCATGTTTCACGTGAAACAATTTCACGCCGACCGGCCCCAAAAGGCGGCTTACGCCTTATTTTCCATTATTTCCCGATGCAAAAATCGGCAAAAACAATATCCAGCAGCGCCTCGACATCGACGGCACCGGTCAACCGCCCCAAAGCGCGCGCGGCCAGCCGCAGGTCTTCGGCGGCCAGCTCCAGCCCGCGCGTTTCCGCGTCAATGGCGCGGGAGAGCGTCTCCTGCACCTCGGTCAAAATCTGCCGGTGGCGCCCGCGCGTCAGCACGGCACTGCCGGTTTTCGCATAGTTTTCCCGCAAAAACGCCGACAGATCGTCGATAAACCCGTCAATGCCCTCGCCGGTCAGGGCCGAAACACGGTGCGTGGCATCCGCGGTTGATGCTCCGAGATCCGACTTATTGTTCAGGTGAAACTCCGGCGGCGGCAAATCCTTTTCTTCCGCCGGCAATTCGGCGGTGGCGCCAGGTGCCGACACCAGAATGCGAATATCGGCGTCGCGGGCCGCGGCCAGCGCGCGCCTTACCCCTTCGCGCTCAATATCATCTCCGGCGGCGCGCAGGCCCGCCGTATCAATCAGCGTTATCGGCACGCCGGCCAAAGTCATGGCAATCTCGATAATGTCGCGCGTGGTGCCGGCGCGGGCCGACACAATGGCGGCGTCGCGCCCGGCCAGCCGGTTGAGCAGGCTGGATTTGCCCGCATTCGGCGCGCCCAGCAGGGCCACGCGCAATCCGGCGCGCAATTGCAGCCCGCGCGTATCGTCAATAAAAGCAGCAATTTTGTCGCGCAAATCCGGCAAAGTGCCGAGTGCCGCGCGACCGATGCCGCCGGGCAAATCTTCATCGGCAAATTCCAGATCGGCCTCAAGATGGGCAAGCGCCGTGTGCAATTCGCCGCGCCAGCCCTCAAACAAATCGCGCAGATTGCCCTGAAGTTGACCCAGCGCCTGAATTTGCTGGGCGGTGGTTTCGGCATCAATCAGGTCGGCAACGGCCTCGGCGCGCGTCAGGTCAAGCTTGCCGTGCAAAACCGCGCGGCGGGTAAACTCGCCCGCTTCGGCCGGTCGGCAGTTTGGCAGGGCGGCCAGTGCGTCCAACACGCTGGCGACCACGGCCACGCCGCCATGCAGATGCAGCTCGACAACATCTTCACCGGTATAGCTGTGCGGTTCGGCGAAATAGAGCACCAGCGCCTCGTCCAGCAAATCTTGGCTGTGCGGATGGGCAAGCCGCCGCAAGCAGGCTTCGCGCGGCGGCGGGCAAGCCGCCCCGAACCCCGACAGCACGGCCCGGCAATCGGGCCCGCTCACGCGCACAACGGCGAGTGCCGCGCGCCCCGGTGCGGTCGCGCAGGCATAAATCGTCGGTGCCGTCATGTCGTTCATCTGGTCGTTCATCTTGTGCCCCAAAAATGCTGACCAAAAACGCTGGCCAAAAATGCTGGTATGCGCCGCCAGCTTCGCTAAAGTGGCGCAGATGACAGACCAGTTCAACCAAAACCGCCTGGCCGAAGCCACCAGCCCTTATTTGCGCCAGCACATGCACAATCCGGTTCACTGGCAGCCTTGGGAACAGGCGGTTTTTGACGAGGCGCGGCGGCGCAATGTGCCGGTGCTCCTGTCGGTCGGTTATGCCGCCTGCCATTGGTGTCATGTCATGGCGCATGAGAGCTTTGAAGACGCCGAGGTCGCCGCGCTGATGAATGCAAATTATGTCTGCATCAAGCTGGACCGTGAAGAGCGCCCCGATCTCGATGATATTTACATGACCGCCCTGTCAATGATGGGCGAACAGGGCGGCTGGCCGCTCACCATGTTTCTCGACCCGGACGGCGTGCCGTTTTGGGGCGGCACTTATTTTCCCAAAACGCCGCAATATGGACGCCCCGGCTTCATGCAAATTCTGCACGAGCTGGCGCGCGTCTATGCCGAAGACCCTGAAAAAATCGCGCGCAATTGCAAAGCGCTGGGCGATGGCCTGCGGGCGCGGGCCGCCGAGCAAGCCCATGGCAAGCTGCCGCCCGATTTGGCTGCGCGCGCGGCGCGCTCCCTCAATGCCCATATTGATATGGGCCAAGGCGGGCTGGGCGCGGCACCGAAATTTCCCCAACCCTTTCTCTATCGCTTTTTGTGGCAACAGGCCCAGCTCGCCGATGATGACGCTTTGCGCGACGGCGTGCTGGTGACGGCAAACAATATTTGTCAGGGCGGGCTTTATGATCATTTGGCCGGCGGCTTTGCGCGCTACAGCGTGGATGCCGCCTGGCTGGTGCCGCATTTTGAAAAAATGCTCTATGACAATGCCCAGCTCATCGACCTGCTGACACGGCTGTGGCGCACGACCAAAAATCCGATTTATGCGGCGCGCATTGCCACGACGATTGACTGGCTGGCAGACGAAATGCAATTGCCCGAAGGCGGCTTTGCCGCCAGCCTCGATGCCGACAGCGAAGGCGCGGAAGGCACGTTTTACATCTGGACACCGGAAGAGATCGAAAATGTGCTGGGTGACAAAACAACAATGTTTTCAGAGGCTTATGGGGTGACGGCGGAAGGCAATTTCGAAAACCGCAATATTTTGAACAGGTTACATGCCCTCACCGCAGAAGACGCACCCGACGCGCACGCGGTTGAAGATATATTGGCCGACGCCCGCACCGCCCTGCTGGCGCGACGCAATACGCGCCCGCGCCCCGAACGCGACGACAAAATGCTGGCCGACTGGAACACCATGACCATCACGGCGCTGGCGCATGCCGCGCAGACATTTCGCAATGCGGGCTGGCGCGACCTCGCAATACGCGCCTTCGCCGCGCTTGAGCGCGACCTGTGCGAAACCGCAAATGGAAAGCCCACGGGCCGGCTGGTGCACAGCGCCCGACGGGTCGACGACACAGTGCATCAATTGGATGTGTGCCTTGCCGCAGATCTGGCGCATGCGGCTGAAGCGGCGATCGCGCTTTACCAGAACACGGGCGCGGCCGCTTATCTGCACAAGGCCATTGGCTGGATGGGCAGTCTTGATAGCGCCTATGCCGATAAACAGCGCGGCGGCTATTTCGAAAATGATGACACCACGCCGGGGCTTCTTGTGCGCAATCGCAATGTGCAGGACAACGCCATGCCCGCGACAAATGCGGTCGCGCTGCGGGTGTTTGCCGCCCTTGCCCAGCTCACCGGAGATATGGGATTTCTCAGCCGCGCCGAGGCCATACGCGATGCGCTGGCCGGCATGATGGAAAAAAACTACCCCTCCATGACCGCCCTGCTCGACGCCGCCACCGCCGGCCGGCACCCGGCCACGCTGGTCATCCGCAAGGTGCCGGAAGATGGCGAAAACGACGCATTGCTAAAAACCGCGACCCAGCACCCGATTGTTGATTTGCTGATTGTCGAATTGCCGCCCGGGGCCGAACTGCCGCCCGACCATCCGGCCCGGGCCAAGGAAATTGTCGACGGGCGAACGACGGCGTATTTATGTCCGGGACAAGAATGCTTGCCTCCGGTTCACGAAGCTGAAAAACTGAAATCATATTTGGATGATCTCATGGCGCGCCGGCAAAAGGCCCATATGCCTTCCGGCTAATTTTTGGAGGAACACTGATGAGCCGATCACAAACCATATCGATCGCGGCGGATGGCGGAGCTTTTGACGCCTATCTCGCGCGCCCCGCACAAGACGGCCCGGCACCGGGCATTGTCGTCATTCAGGAAATTTTCGGGGTGAACCCGAACATTAAGGGCGTCGCCGACTGGCTCGCCGGCGAGGGCTATTGCGCGCTCGCGCTTGATCTTTTCTGGCGTCTTGAGCGCAATGTCTCAATTACCGATCCCGACGATGCCGAACTTGAAAAAGCCTTCGGCCTGATGACGGCCTTTGACCAGCAAGCAGGGATTGGCGACATTCAAACGGCGATTGATTTCCTGCGCGCCGATAAAGACATGTGCACCGGCAAGGTTGGCACGCTGGGCTTTTGTCTGGGTGGCAAGATGGCCTATCTGTCGGCCACCGCCACGGATGCAGACGCCAATATCGGCTATTACGGCGTCGGCATTCAGGACATGCTCGAAGACGCCAAAAACATCTCGGCACCTTTTGTGCTGCACATGGCGGGCCAAGACGAATTTGTGCCGCCGGAAGCGCAAGCCGCCGTCCATGCCGGGCTTGATGCCCACCCTCATGTTTCAATCTTCGATTATCCCGACCAAGACCACGGCTTCACGCGCGAGGGCGGCATGCATTATGACGCCGCGGCAACCGCGTCAGCCCATGCGCGCTCATTGGAAACGCTGGCGGGCGCGCTGCGCTAAATTGCGAATTTAGGTTGCGGGTTCAGGTGTTCATCGAGTCGAAGAAATCATTATTGGTCTTCGTCTGCTTGAGCTTGTCGAGCAGAAACTCGATGGCATCCACCGAGCCCATCGGGTTCAAGATACGCCGCAACACATAGATTTTGCTGAGCGTTTCTTTATCCGTCAGCAGCTCTTCTTTGCGCGTGCCCGATTTCATAATGTCGATGGCCGGGAATACGCGCTTGTCGGCCACTTTGCGGTCGAGCACAACTTCCGAATTGCCGGTGCCTTTAAACTCTTCAAAAATAACTTCATCCATGCGCGAACCGGTTTCAATCAGCGCGGTTGAAATAATTGTCAGCGAGCCGCCCTCTTCAATGTTGCGCGCGGCACCGAAAAATCTTTTCGGCCGCTGCAGTGCATTGGCGTCCACACCGCCGGTCAAAACCTTGCCCGAACTTGGCACCACCGTATTATAGGCACGCCCCAGACGGGTAATGCTGTCCAGCAAAATCACCACATCGCGGCCATGCTCGACAAGCCGCTTGGCTTTTTCAATAACCATTTCGGCCACCTGCACATGGCGCGTCGCCGGTTCGTCAAAGGTTGACGACACCACCTCGCCCTTCACCGAGCGCTGCATGTCGGTCACCTCTTCGGGGCGCTCGTCGATCAACAGCACGATGAGATAGCATTCGGGATGATTGGCCGAGATGGATTTGGCAATATTTTGCAGCAATACGGTTTTACCGGTGCGCGGCGGCGCGACAATCAGCGCGCGCTGGCCCTTGCCAAGCGGGGCAACAATATCAATGACCCGCGATGACAGGTCTTTGGCCTCAACCGCTTCGGCTTCCATCTGAAGCGCGCTGTCGGGATAAAGCGGGGTCAAATTGTCAAAATGAACTTTCTGACGGGCCCGATCGGGTTCTTCAAAATTGATCTGATTGACTTTCAACAGCGCAAAATAACGCTCGCCATCCTTGGGGCTGCGAATTTCGCCCTGCACCGTATCGCCCGAACGCAGAGCAAATCGGCGGATTTGCGACGGGCTGACATAAATGTCATCCGGACCGGGCAGATAATTTGCATCCGGCGACCGCAAAAACCCGAAACCGTCCTGCAAAACCTCAACAACGCCCTGCCCGATAATATTAATGTCGTCATCGGCGAGCTTTTTCAAAATCGCAAACAGCATGTCCTGCTTGAGCATGGCCGAGGCATTTTCAATTTCATGCTCTTCGGCAAATGCCAGCAATTCGGTCGGCGTCTTCTGTTTTAGATCTTCGAGACTGATCTGGTCCATAATGTCCTACTGGGGAAATACTCCCGCGCGCGGCGGAGAGAAATGGCAATGCGCGGGGAATGTCCACTTTATACCAAAAAGGCGCCCCAAAGGGAAGCTAGAAAGGCTGAACGACCACCAAAATGACGATAAATATCGTCAAAACAGGCGGTATTTCGTTGATCATGCGGTAAAAACGCGAATTATGCGGTGCCGCTCCGGCCAGAAATTTCTGCCGTTCGGAAGCCAAAAACCCGTGATAGCCCGATAAAAACACCACCAGCGCCAGCTTCGTCCAGATCCAGAAACCGGCACCGAGCGCAAATCCGGGCCGTGTAATCAGCAAAAGCCCGAAAGTCCAGGCCGCAATCATTGCCGGATTCATGATAATCCGCAGCAGATTGGCTTCCATTTTTTCAAACACGCCATATTCCTGCCCGCCTTCAATCGCTTCGGCGTGATAAACGAACAGTCTGGGCAGGTAATACATGCCGGCCATCCAGAACATGACGGAAATGATATGGAACGCCTCAATCCAGTCGGAGAATTGCCATATAAAATCCATCTAGCTTGCCTTTCTGACCCGCGCCACCAATTGCGCGACATGTTCGGGCGGCGTTTCGGGGAGAATGCCGTGTCCGAGATTGAAAATGAAGCGCCGATTTGCAAAATCCTGCAAAATCGCATCAATGGCCGCATCCAGCTCGACCCCGCCCGCAACCAATGTCAGCGGGTCGAGATTTCCCTGCAAAACGACATCCGGCCCACACGCCGCAGACACCGCGCGCCGGTCTGCATGTGTATCAAGCGCCAGCACATCGCAGCGTGTTTGTTCAGCATAAGCCTCAAGCGGGCTTTGCGCACCGCGCGGAAAACCAATGACCGGCGTCGCAAGCCCCTTGGCGCGCAATCCGGCAATTATGGCCTGCACGGGCTTTACGCACCAGCGCTCAAATTCATCCCCTTGCAGGCTGGCCGCCCAGCTTTCAAAAAGCTGCACCACATCGGCGCCGGCAGAAATTTGCGCAGCCAGATAATCGACCGTGACATCGACCAGCATGTCGATAATTTCCTGAAATTTTTCCGGCTCGGTTCGCGCCAGCGCGCGTGCCGGAGCCTGATCGGGTGTGCCGCGTCCGGCCACCATATAGGTGGCAACCGTCCACGGCGCACCGGCAAAGCCGATCAAGGTCGTGTCGGCGGGCAGGCTTTTGGTTAACCGGCTCAGCGTTTCGCTGACCGGCGCAAGATGGTCGCGCGCACCTTTGAGCGATAAATCGGATGCGCAGGATATCGGCTCCAATCTTGGGCCCTCACCGGTTTCAAACCATAATTTCTGCCCCATGGCATGCGGCACAAGCAAAATATCGGCAAATACGATAGAAGCATCAAAGCCATAACGCCGAATGGGTTGCAGGGTTACTTCCTCGGCCAATTCGGGCGAGTAGCATAAATCCAGAAACCCCCCGGCCTCGGCCCGCACACGGCGGTACTCAGGCAAATATCTGCCTGCCTGCCGCATCAACCATATGGGCGGTGTAGCCGGAATTTCGGTCTGTCTGATAAGCTCAAGAAGTGGCTTTGCCATGGGGCGGTTTTCCGTGACGGGTCAGTCGTGAACCCTTTTTATATATTAATAATAATAATAGTAGTTGTTTTTGTGCCGCGCCGGGCTTGTGGATTAACAGGCTGAATGCCGCTCATGCACAGCCCCGCCTTGTGGATGATTAAGGGGTAAGTTCGGGGATAAATAAAAACCACGCACAAGTTTTGCCAAATCATATGCAAAACGGGTTTTTGAAGGCCCTGTGAAAAACGGGCATAGCGGGGATAATAAGGTGAAATGGGGCAAAGTAATTTTGCCCCCGTTTTTCACAAAGGCCGCGCCCGATTTATTAAATTGCGTATAAGCGGCCGGTTGAAATTGCACGCATGTGAACAAAATAGCTTGGAAAGCCGCGAACCCCGACTTATCCTCACTATTCACATAACTCACACGAAATCGGAGCCGCATCGCGGTGAGCGAAAAGTACTATCACCTGCATTTAATTTCAGACAGTACCGGCGAAACCATCAATGTGGTCGCCAAGGCGGTTTGTGCGCGATTTGTCGGCGCGACGGCCATTGAGCATGTCTATGGGCTGGTGCGGGGCAAAAAACAGCTTACGCGCGCCATTGCCTCGATTGAGGAAAATCCGGGCCCGGTCATGTTTTCCATAATTGATGCCGGCCTGCGTCAGGAGCTGGAACGCGCCTGCGATCGGTTGCAGGTGCCGAGCATGTCGGTGCTTGACCCGTTTGTCAGCACGATGGGGGCTTATCTCAATGTGGAAATAAGCGGCAAGCCCGGCAGCCAGCATGAAATGGATACGGATTATTTCAAGCGCATCGCGGCGCTGAATTACACCATCCGGCACGATGACGGCCAGAGCCAGGGCGATCTTGACGATGCCGATGTGATTTTGACCGGCGTCAGCCGCACCTCCAAAACACCGACCTGCATGTATTTGGCCAATCGCGGCATCAAGGCCGCAAATGTGCCGCTGGTGCCGGGCATTGATCCGCCCAATGAATTGCTCAACGCCACGCGGCCGCTGATTGTCGGCCTGACGACCAGCACGGAGCGGCTGATGCAAATTCGGAAAAACCGTCTGCTGTCAATGCAGGAAGCCAATGAAACCGAATATGTTGACCCGGAGCTTATCAAAAGCGAAACGGCCGAAGCGCGGCGTTTGTTTGCGCGCAATAACTGGCCGGTGATTGACGTGACGCGCCGCTCGATAGAGGAGATCGCCAGCGCGATTTTGAACCTCTATCAAGAACATGCCGCAAAACCGTCGGAACTGCGCGGGCTATGACGGGCGCGCGCGGACAAAAACCCCTCACACTGGCTTCGGGCAGTCAGGTGCGTGCGGCATTGCTGCGCGGCGCGGGGCTTGAATTTGACATTGCCGTTTCGGGGGTCGATGAAGATGCCATCAAGGCCGAGCATGGCGGCACCCCCGATGCGCTGGCGCTGAAACTTGCCGAGGCCAAGGCGCGCGCCATTGCCCGCGACGGGCTGGTTGTCGGGGCGGATCAAATTTTGGTGTGCGACGGGGCCTTGTTCGACAAGCCGAAGGACATGGATGAGGCGCGCGAGAATTTGAAGAAATTCAGGGGCCGCACCCATGCACTTGTCAGCGGCACGGTATTGCTTGATGACGGCGAACCGGTCTGGTCGTTCACCGAACAGGTGACGCTGACCATGCGCCATTTCAGCGATGAATTTCTGGAGGCCTATTTGCTTGAGGTCGGTGACGATGTGCTGAAATCGGTCGGGTGCTATCAGCTTGAAGGGCCGGGCGTTCAACTTTTTGAAGCAGTGGACGGCGATTATTTTGCCATTCTCGGCCTGCCGCTGGTGCCGCTTCTGGCTGCGCTCCGAGCGCGCAGCGCGGTGATGTCATGAGAGCGCGCTACGGCGTTATTGGCTGGCCGGTGGCGCATTCGCGCTCACCGCTTATCCATAATTACTGGTTGCACCAAGCCGGTATTGACGCAGTTTACGAGGCCGTGGCCGTGCCGCCCGAAGCTGACTTCAGGGCAAAGCTTGAAGAATTGCGCGCGCAAGGCTTTGCCGGCGTCAATGTCACCATCCCGCATAAAGAAGCGGCTTTTGCCGCCGTCGACACACATGATGCGGCCGCCGCGCGTCTGGGCGCGGTTAACACAATCATGCTCGCGGGCGAGAAAATAAGCGGGCATAACACTGACGGGCGCGGCTTCCTTGACAGCCTTTCGGCGACACGCGACTGGGCGTCGGGCCCGGCCCTCGTGCTGGGGGCGGGTGGC
>JBMZAX010000003.1:0-139450 GCA_049611805.1 Parvibaculales bacterium
TCATTGATTGCCAAAGCCTCGTGGCGCGTGCCGTCAACGCAAGTCGCCTGCATGTGGAGCGGGTGCAGAACCGAAAGTTTGGCACCGGCAATGCGCGCGTGCAGATCGTCTTCCCCAAACGGGTTCATCAAAAACCCGATGGAGCCGTAATTCATGCCGAAAATGGGGGTGCCGGTATGCAGGCATTTATGCAGCGTTTGCAGCATCAGCCCGTCGCCGCCCAGAGCCACAATAATGTCGGCCTCGTCCACCGGCACGCCGTTATATTTTGCTTCTAACTGCGCGCAAGCGGCTTCGGCGTCCTCGCGCCCATTGGCAACAAAGGCCAGCTTTTTGATTTGTTCCGGCGTGCTCATGTCAAAATCGCCCCTGCGTTTATTGGCCTTTTAGCATGTAATAAAAGCAAAAAACATCCTACACGCATTGGGCCGGTGAAGATAATATAGCGGGCGTAACAGGGGAGGCGAGCCATGGCAGACGCGCTGGTGTTGAGTATTGATCAGGGGACAACGTCCAGCCGTGCGCTGGCTTTTGACCGTGCGGGTAAAATTCGCGGTCTGGCGCAGAAGGAATTCCGACAAATATTTCCCGCCGATGGCTGGGTCGAGCATGATGCGAATGAGATATGGCAGACCACGCTTGATGTATGCCGCGCGGTAATGGATGAGGCCGGGCCGGAAAATTTCCACGGTATCGGCATCACCAATCAGCGCGAAACCGTTGTGATATGGGACAGAAAAACCAGCGTGCCGATTGCCAATGCGATTGTCTGGCAAGACCGGCGCACGGCGGATTTATGCGCGCAAATCGCCGCGGCCGGGCATGAGGATATGGTGCGCGAAAAAACCGGCCTGTTGCTCGACCCTTATTTTTCGGCCAGCAAAATCGCCTGGTTGCTGGACAATGTGCCCGATGCGCGCGCGCGGGCGCAAGCCGGTGAACTGGCTTTCGGCACGGTGGATAGCTGGCTTGTCTGGCAATTGACCGCCGGACAAATGCACGCAACGGATGCAACCAATGCCGCGCGCACCAGCATTTTCAACATCCATACGCATGATTGGGATGATGAACTTTTGGCGCTGTTCAATGTGCCGCGCGAAATTTTGCCGACGGTGCACGACAATGTGTCGGATTTCGGCATCAGCGCCGATGGCGTTCTGGCGGCTGATTTGCCGATTTGCGGCATGGCCGGCGACCAGCAGGCGGCGGTGCTGGGTCAGGCCTGCTTTGAGGCGGGCATGATAAAATCGACCTATGGCACGGGGTGTTTTGTGCTGGCAAATACCGGCGCACAAGCCGTTGCCTCGCAAAACCGACTTCTGACAACCATTGCCTATCGGCTGGACGGGCAGACGGTTTACGGGCTGGAGGGCAGTATTTTCATGGCCGGAGCCATTGTTCAATGGTTGCGCGATGCGTTGTGTCTTATTGAAAAGGCAAGCGATACGGCAGCGTTGGCGGAAGCGGCAGACCCGACCAGCAATGTTGTGCTGGCGCCGGCTTTTACCGGCCTTGGTGCGCCGCACTGGAAACCCGAAGCACGCGCGGCCCTGTTCAATATGACGCGCGACAGCGGCAAGGCTGAAATTGTGCGCGCCGCGCTGGAAGCGGTGTCTTTGCAGACGGATGATTTATTGCGCGCCATCAATGATGACATGGCCCATGCCGGCCTGTCGGTGCCGCCGCGCTTGCGGGTCGATGGCGGCATGGTTGCCAATGACTGGTTTGTGCAAAATCTCGCCGATTTATGCGCCTGCCCGATCGACAGGCCGGAAGTTATCGAAACCACGGCGGCAGGCGCAGCGATGCTGGCTATGGTGAAATTGGGCTGGTATGACAACGCGGCTGACTTTGCCGCCGGCTGGCACCTCGATGCGGCGTTTGAGCCGTCCATGCCGGAAGACCGGCGCGCTCAAAAACAAAGCGCGTGGCGGGCAGCACTGGAGCCGATTTTGCGCGGCTCGGAGCCTTCCGGCAATTGACAAATCCGGTCTTTCGCATGAAGGTATAGGCAAATAACAGGGAGTGTTGATAATGTCGGCAGCAGAAGAAATTACATCCGTCCAAGACATGGTGAGTGAAGAAGAATGGCAGTTGCGGGTCGACCTCGCAGCGACCTATCGTCTGGTCGCCATGCATGGCTGGGATGACATGATTTTTACCCATATTTCGGTTCGCGTGCCCGGGCCGGAACATCATTTTCTGATCAATCCCTATGGCATGTTGTTTGAAGAAATTACCGCCTCAAGCCTCGTCAAAATCGACCTTGAGGGCAATATTGTCATGGACAGCCCGTATTTCGTAAATCCGGCCGGTTTCACCATTCACAGCGCCATTCACAGCGCCCGCGAAGACGCCCAATGCGTGTTGCATTTGCACACGGATGACGGGGTTGCCGTTTCAGCCCAAAAAGACGGGCTGCAACCTATCACCCAGCAATCCATGTTGCTGACCAGTCAGGTGGCCTACCACGATTATGAAGGCGTGGCGCTTGATCTGGATGAGCGTGAGCGGCTGGTCGCCGATATTGGCGACAAGAAACTCATGGTGTTGCGCAATCACGGCACATTGGCGGTCGGTGAAAACTGCGCGCTGGCCTTTATTGCAATTTATTTCCTTGAGCGCGCCTGCACGGCGCAAATCCGCGCCATGACGGGCGAATTGAACCGCCCCAGCCAGGCAGCACTTGATACGACTGCCGAGCAGTCCAAAACATTGTTCGGCCCCGGCGTGGATGCGCTTGCTTGGCCGGCTTTGCTGCGCAAGCTCGACCGTCTCGACCCGTCTTATCGCGATTAGGGGATGAGTTCATGCGTTTTCTAATTGCCGGCCTTGCCATGCTGGTCGCAACCTCCGTTGCCGCCCATGACGAAACTTCAACCCATTCCCATGACAGTGTGGAACCGGCGGCTGATGCGTCGATTGTCGAAAAGCGGGTTCACCGTTTCAAACAAAGCGGCGCAGCCATCCAGTCGGTTTTCAAAGCGCATCTGGGTGCCGATGATTTCGCCGCGATAGCCGAGGCCGCGACGCTAATAGCGGATTGGGCCGATGTCATGCCGGATTATTTCCCCGCAGGCAGCACCAGCCCCGGCGCGCGCGATGACATTTGGGATGATTTTGACGACTTCAAATCAAAAGCGGCGGATAATGCAAAAGCCGCGCGCGCGTTGCAGCAACTGGCATTGGCGGGCACGGGCAAAGCCACGATTGCCGCAGCCGCCAAGAAAATGGGCGGCACTTGCAAGGCGTGTCACCAAAGCTACCGCATCAAAAAATAATCAGTAATTCGGGCTAAGCGCTGCCAGCGACATGGCGGCACCCACACACGCGACCAGCAGAATGAGGCCGGCGCGGGTGCGCGTCGGCTTATGTGCCGCTTCGTCGCTGCCGCCGGTAATCATGCGTTGGACGAGGCGTTCTTTCAAAAAAACCCGATGCGCGGCAAGCGCGGCGAGATGCAGGCCGACAAGCGGCAAAATCAGTTCCTGCAGTAAAATGTGCCAGCGACCGGCAAATCCGGCCCAATCGGGCGCGAGAAAGGTCAGCGGGCCTTCGTATAATATGTCGTCGCCGGTCCATAAGCCCGTCACGCCCAGCGTGCCCATCAGCCCCAAAAGCGCCAGCACCGACAGCGCGCCCAGCGGATTGTGGCCGGGAGTGGGGCGATTGCGGCGATGGGTCAGGCCGATGAGATAGGCCCATATATGTCGCGGGCCGACGATGAAGGTCGCAAAACGTGCGCTTTTATGCCCGACGAACCCCCAAATTATCCTGAAAACAAACAGCCCCAGTGCCGCCAGTCCGAATAATTCGTGCCAGAATAAATTGCCCTCGCGTCCGGTTAAAAATGCGCCGACAATCGAGATGACGAATGACCAGTGAAAAACGCGTGTTGGTAAATCCCAAACCATCACGCGCGCGCGCCATCTCTGGCTTGCTCAAAATAAGCCGACAGATATGTTGGCGCCGGCAGTTCCGGCTTGCCGATGACGACAAGATGCCCGCTGGCGCGGCCCGCATGGTGAGCAAAAGATATGCGCTGGCCGGCATAATGGATGGCATAGGTGCCTTCGGCGTCGCAAAAAATGCCCTTGGCGCGGATGATATGCGGCGACAGGGCGCGCAATTTCTCGGCCAGCTTATGCCTGTCGGTTTCGGGCGCAATATGCCCCGACCATTGCCGGAAACCGTGATCGGCTGCATGCGCTTGCTTGTAGGGCAGCGCGGCGTCATCCGCGCGCCCGATGCCCAGAATAATGTCGGTTTCAATAACGCCATTTGTGGCCTGCAAAACGGGCGCATTTGAGCGGGTTTTTTCGAGTGCTTGTGTGGTGGCTTGCATTTGCGTTTCGTCTGCCAGATCGGATTTGGTGACAACAAACAAATCTGCCGCCGCCATTTGGCGGGCATAAGTGTCGCCAATATGCGGGTCGCCCGCATGGGTTTCATGGGCGGGGGCGTCGATCAGCGTTACAATCCCGTCGAGGCGCAATTCTCTGTCAACCTGCGCGTAAAGCGCGATGCGGGCCGGGTCGGCCACGCCGCTTGCCTCTATCACAATATGGTCGGGGCGCGGGCTTCGGTTGAGGGCATCAGCCAGTGCGACGCCCAAATCATCGCTGATCGAACAGCACACGCATCCGTTCGCCAGAGATATCTCGCCGCCATGCTCGGCCGCGATAAGTTCGCTGTCGATATTCAGCGCGCCGAAATCATTGACCAGCGCCGTGATGCGCCGCCCGCCGGCATGGTGCAGCAAATGATTGAGCAGGCTGGTTTTGCCGGCGCCCAGAAAACCGGAGATGATTGTAAGCGGGGTGGGGGATGTGTTCATCTTCTGCCGTTTTTTCAGGTCTTTTCCGGTGCCGTATTGAGGTGAACCGCGCCGCCGACCACCGTGCCCGTAACGCCGATATTTTTCAATTCCATAGGCGCCACCTCATACGGGTCTTCGTCCAATATGGCAAAATCGGCGCGCTTGCCGACCTCAATGCTGCCAATCTCATGATCCATTTTCAGCGAATAGGCCGCACCCAGCGTGATGGCGTGCAAGGCTTGGTCAACGGTGAGGCAATGGGCTTGGGTGCCCAGCCGTGCGCCCGAAGACGATACGCGATTGACCGCGCACCATGCGGTAAATAGCGGCGCAAGTGCCGTCACGGGCGCATCGGAATGGATCGCCACCGGCACGCCTTCGGCCAGCGCACCTCCGGCATCGTCAAGCCGCGCGGCGCGGTCGGGGCCCATGGTGGTGGCGATGTGCGCGTCGCCCCAGTAATAAATATGGTTGGAGAACAAATTGACGCCGACCCCCAGCGCGCGCATGCGCTTAAACTGCACGCGGTCGGCCATTTGGCAATGTTGTAATGTGTGGCGGTGGTCGCGCCACGGGTTTTTGCGCAAAGCCGCTTCGATGGCGTCAAGCGCAACGTCGGTGCATTCGTCGCCATTGGTGTGAATATGGATCTGGATGCCCGCCTCATTATAGGCATCAATCAAGGCGGCCAGACGCGCGGGCTCAATATACCACAGGCCGTTTTCGGCCCCATTGTGATAGCCCGGCCATTTCAGCCGCGCGCTGAAGCCTTGAATTGACCCGTCGGCAACAAATTTGACCAGCGAAAATCGCAATTTGTCGGACTGGCGCCCGGCCAATTCGGCGATGCGAGCGATGCCGTCCGCGGCTTTGGGCCCGCCACCTTGCAGGGCGACCACGAGGCGGCAGGGAAAATCGTCTTTGCCTGTCACCTCCGTCAATGTGTCGACGGCTTCATCTGGCAGGGGGTTGGCAAGGTCTGTCGCCGTGGTCACACCGACTTGGCGCGCGACATGGGCAAAATTATATAAGGTTTGCGGCTCTCCGGCAGCGGCCAGAAGGTTCAGCCCCGTCACCCGCATTGCCATATACATGCCAAGCTGACCCAGAAATTCGCCGGTTGGCCGGCCGTTTTCGTCGCGGCGAATGGCTTCGTTATTGTCGCCGGGGCTGACGCCCGCCTTTTCGACGACAAAGGAATTGGTGTTCAGAATATGCAGGCTGGCATGCAGGACAATGATCGGGCATGTCGTTGACACTCCATCCAGATCGGCCAGATTCATGCGGCGGCCTTCAAAAAATATCGGGTCAAAGCCCCATGCGATGAGCGGCGCGGTTTTGTCGGCGCGCGTGGCTTGCAATTCGCTCAGCCGGTCGGTCACCGCCTCGATGGATTTGAGGCCCGGCCAGATTGTGCCGTCCGGCCCTTCGCGGTCGTAATATCCGACATAGGCATAATTCCAGAATAGCCCTTCCATCATATGGCTGTGGCCTTCGACAAAGCCCGGCAAAATCACTTTATCGGCGAAAGCGGCGTTAATTGGGGTGTCCGGCCACTTTTCCAGCCATGAGGCAATATCCTCTTCAGTGCCCACGCTCAGCACATGGCCTTGCGAGATCAGCACATGCGTGGCGCGCGGTTGGCCCGCATTCATGGTCACAATGGATTTTGCCTGAAAAATTTCCTGCATAAAAATTTGCTCCAGACTTTGATTGTGTGAACAGTTTTTAAATGAGAGCCTGATTTTATACCGAAGTTCTCTTGTTCACTTAAAACAATGAATCTGCTGTTCCCTGTTTTTCGATATGTTTTAAAGCGAAACAGAAAAGCTACTTCCAAACTACCACAGTCCTAAGGTCTGAAGGTGTTTCGAGCAAACTTCATCTGTTCGCGAAATATAAAAAATAATAAGCTGGCGCGCTCCCCGTAGACCCGGGCTACCCCCCTCTGCCCAATAGAAGGAAGCGATACGTCCTCATCAAACCGTGCTCTAAATGTATAATACATTCGATTTGATGTGCTTTTCTCCGGAACCAATGAACTGTCTACAACATTGGCAGTGAGTGGATTGAATGGCCTGTGATCAAGAAATATTCTTACTTTAGAATTTTGAGAGATCAAGTCCGCGTCTTCGGCCGGAATTTCCAAGACAACTTCGACTTCCCTTGGATTGGCAATCTCTAGAATCTTCTCGCCTGCCTTAACAGGTCGTCCAATCCATTCGCCGGGAGCCTTAACTATGGCGATCCCACTTGTTTCGGCACGAATGTCTGTTTGCAATAGTCGTTCCTCAGCAATTTCCATTCTGGCGCGGCTCTCTTCGAGGTCTGATCTCAATTCCTCGCTTATGCGCTTTCCCTGTGTGTTAGAAATTCTCCTTTCGGCCAAAAGGGTTTGTTGCGCAATATCGTCATAAAAAGTCTTGAGGTTATGATGGTTCATGCGTGCAAGTAACGACCCTGGGCCGACCTGAGTATTTGGCGCAACAGTAATCTCATCAATCACACCATCAATTGGTGCTTTTATTATTTTCGGCTGGTAAGCAACCACTTCGGCCGGGGCCAATGTAGTCAAGTGTATAGGAAATACAGAAAGCAGGAACAATGTCACGACAATAAATGCGGCCAATCGCGCCAAGCCTATGCCCAATATAGGACTTGGTTTTCTGGAAAAGACGGATAATGCATGAGCGGCTGAGCCAGCGAGATGATTTATGAGTAACGTGTCGTCCTGGGAAAACCTCGCTGTTCGGGTGAAAACGAGGCAACCAAGCAGTCCATGATCTTTGCTTTGCAAAGGGACAAAAAGTACGTGTTTTGGCAGAAGGTTTTTACCTTGGATATGATTGTCGGTTGACGCTACGAAGGTGCTTCCGTTTTCTAATTGCGAACTATGCAGCGCACAAAGCTCCTCAACCCAAGTTAAAACTGGAGATGAGGGGTCAACCAAATCAGAGTTGGAGGCAGCTTGAGCTCGCATTTTTTGTGCATTGGAGCCAGCACAAAAAATAGCGTCTTTAAAACTCAGAACGGCCTGGCTCCGAACGGTTATTACTTTTGCAAGCGCGTTTGGGTCAGGTGCTTCTCTGATTTCGCGCTCAAGTTCAAAGAGAGCCTGCATGAGATCGTTTGAATGATAATCCAAGTTTCTCCCTCCAACAACCATTTGGACTCTTTCGTTTATATCACAATAAAATGTGCATATCGGCTTAAGTCGCTCGGCTTTCGGTATTTTTTTTGCCTATTTGGATTAAGCAATGAGCTTCTTTAAACACTTTGGCTGAACCGATCTCTGGCGCATCTTTACTTCACTTTCTGGGTGAGTAGACTGGTAATTCAAATCGGGTGAGTGGTCTGATCATCCAATCAGTAAAGGAGAGATTTAGTGTTCGAGGAACAAAGTTTTACGCGCGCGCGCTATGCATATCGGCTTGCAACAAAGCTGTTGCGACCCAGTGCCATTTCGAATTTGAAATTGACACTGTCTTCAAAGGTGACCGACCGGCGCTCGATTTGTGACTGTCTGGAACAAAATGCCCTGACCTTGGGCGACAAATCCGCCATTCTTTTCGAAGACCGGGACATCAGCTGGGCCGAGTTGAACATGCGGGTCAACCGGCTGGCCCATTATTTCAAATCGCGCGGGCTGGTGAAGGGCGATGCTGTCGCCATTAATATCGAAAACAGACCTGAGGTTATTATAACCGTGCTTGCCTGCCTGAAGCTGGGCGTGATTGCGGGCATGGTGAACACCCGCCAGACCGATGATGTGCTGGCGCATTCGCTGAAGCTGATTAACCCCAAGCTTCTGGCGGTCGGTGCCGAGCAGGTGGAGAATATGTCGAGCCTTGAGGCCGGGTTTGCGAAGAATTTTTCGGACAAATTACTGTTTGTCGCCGATGGCGCACGCAACAAGGTGCCCGCCGGTTATACCGATCTCGAACCGGCCATTGCCGACCAGCCCACAAGCAATCCGGCCGAAACGCGCGAACTGCTTTTGGGTGACCCGTGTTATTATATTTGCACCTCCGGCACGACGGGGCTGCCCAAGGCGTCGATCACCACGCATTTGAAAGTTTTCCGCAGCGGCTCGCATATGGGGCTGACGGTGATGAACCTGACAAGCGATGATGTGTTTTATTGTGCGCTGCCGTTTTACCACAGCAATGCGCTCACGCTGGCTCTGTCAGGCACATTGATGAGCGGCGCAACACTGGCTATCGGGCGTAAGTTCAGCGCCAGCGGCTTTTGGGATGAATGCCGCCGCTATGGCGCGACGACGTTTTGTTACATTGGCGAATTGCTGCGCTATCTGCTGACCCAGCCCGAACAGGCCAATGACCGCGATCATCAGGTGGTCAAAATACTTGGCAATGGTTTGCGTCCGGATATTTGGATGGCGTTCAAAAATCGTTTCGGCATTGACAGAATTCACGAATTTTACGGCGCTTCGGAAGGCAATAGCGCTTTTGTCAACATCTTCAACTTCGACAAAACCTGCGGATGGTCGCCGGGCAACAACAAAACATGGGCCGTTGTGGAATATGACATTGCCGATGACGAAGTTGTGCGCGCGCCCGATGGTTCCATGAAAAAACTGGCACCGGGGGAGACCGGCCTTCTGATTATGAAAGTCAACGAGCAATATCCGTTTGACGGCTATACCGACCAGCAGGAATCGGAAAAGAAACTGTTCCGCGATGTGTTCGAGCCCGGCGATTGCTGGTTCAATAGCGGCGACCTTGTTATGCGCCAGCCCTTCGGCCACATTCAGTTTGCCGACCGCATTGGCGATACGTTCAGATGGCAGGGCGAAAATGTTGCCACCACGGAAGTCGAGGGCGCGGTGGCCGATTGGCCCGAAGCCGAGGATGCGGTGGTGTATGGCGTGAGCGTGCCCGGACGCGACGGCAGATGCGGCATGTTGTATGTGACGCCGCGCGCGGGCAGTGCGATGGAACTGGCAGCTCTGCCCGAACTTTTGCGCAGTCGTCTGCCGGGCTATGCGGTGCCAAGATTTTTGCGTGTCGGGCGGGCGACCAGCCTGACGGGAACGTTCAAATATCAAAAAAGCCAATTGAAAAAAGAAGCCTATGATTGCGGCAGTCTTGATGATGATATTTTCTTCCTCGCGCCCGCATCGGACGCATTCGTCAAGCTGACGCCCGATTTACAAAAACAAATTGATGCTGGCGAGGTGCGCCTCTAGCATCGGGGGTTAGGGTGCCAATCAAAATCGGTTTAAGGGGGAAAGCGAAATGTATGAGAAAATAAAGGGTGAACTTGAGGCGACACTGCAGGCACACAAAATACCTTTTGCCAGTTTCGGGGTGACGGATGCGCGCGAAACGCGCATGCACACCCATATCGGCTCGGTGGGGGCAACCGCGCTTGACGACACTCATATTTTCCGTATCGCTTCCATGACAAAGCCGATCGTCACCCTTGCGGCATTGCAATTGGTGGCGCGCGGTGATTTGCGCCTCGACCAGCCGGTGAAGGAAATTTTGCCGGAACTGGGGGAGGTGCAAGTAGTCAACCGCAAGGGCGATGAATGGGTCTATGCGCCTCAGGCACGCGACATGACACTGCACCATCTTCTGACCCACACATCCGGCTTTGCCTATGATTTTCATTCTGAATTGATCGCCGAACTGGTTGCGCAGGAAAAACTGGCCCCCGTTGCCAGCGACAATGAGGCGTTTTTGTCGGCACCGTTGATTTTCCAGCCCGGCGAGAATTGGGAATATGGCATCAACATTGATTGGGCCGGTAAGATTGTCGAAAAAATCAGCGGGCTTGACCTTAACGAATATGTCAAAGCGCATATTTTGCGCCCCTTGGGAATGACGCAGACCAGTTTTTCAATCAGCGACCTTGATGGTGATGCGCTGGTTCCCTTGGCGTTGCGCGATGATGACGGCAATCTGAGCGATGTTTCCGAATTGATGCCGAACGTGACCGACGGCCCATTTCTTGGCGGTGGCGGCCTTTATTCAAATGTCGGCGATTACATGAAGTTTATGCGCATGATGCTGCAAAACGGGCAGGGGCCGGACGGGGAAATTCTGCCGGCCGATATGGTGCGCGCCATGTTTACCAACCAGATTGGTGGCATGCAGCTTGGGCACATGCCGTCCCGCAATCCGATGCTGGCAAAATCCTTTGCCTGGTTTGAAGGCACCACGATGAGGTGGGGTTATGGCTTGATGCTGAACGAAACCGAAGTGGCGGGGCGTCGTTCGGCCGGAGCGGGGGCATGGTCGGGGCTTTACAACACATATTTCTCGATTGACCCGACGCGCCAAACCGCATGCGTGGTCATGATGCAAATGTTGCCGGTTTACAATGAAGCAACGCTGGCGGTTTTTGACACATTTGAGCGTGCGGTCTATTCCGCCGCTTCCTGAATTTTTCGCCTTTCCCGTAAAATGAACATAAATACCCCAAATTCTTTGGGGTTTTCGTGGGGCGGGCCGACGCGCCATAGTAACAACCTAGCATTTCAGGGGGGATATATAATGCGTAGTTTAATCATTTCCTTAGTCACACTTATGGGTTTGGCCGCCCAAGGCATGTTGCCGGCAAATGCCAATGCAATCTGGGTCGATTATCAGGTTGTTGTTGACCCCGCAAAGCAGGGCACGGTGGTTTCCGCTTTCAACAAATATAAAACAACCCGGACCGGAAGCGCTTTTCCGGGCGTTATGTTTCTGAACGCACAAGTTGCAAACGGTGCGAACCCGGCCACACACAATCTTGCTGTTGTTTATAACGACCAGAAAGAATGGGAAACGCGCTCGGCATCCATTGCTTCCAGCCCAGATTTTCTGCAGTTTCAGGCAGCTCTGGCATCATCGGGTCAGATCGTTTCAGAAACCGTTTACGAGCATGTTGTCGGCTTCGGTAAAAATGCCGCCGACAGCAAGCAGTTTATCGGATATGCGGTGAATGTGCGCAATGCGGCGCGTTATGCCGAGCTTATGCAGGGCACGGCCGACGGGCCGGACTCGCTGTCCAGCATTGCAAGCATTGACCTGTGGGCCGTCAAAGCCGGCGGGCAGCCGGGCGTTACGCATATTGTCGTCATCGGCGTTGAAAGCCGGGCGGATTATCTGAACGACCCGCTTACTTTGCGCGTTATGCCGCCTTTCCAAAGGCAGCTGGACCGTGTGCGCGAGATTGTTGGTGTGAGCTATGTCGATAATATTGCGACCACCGGACAGTTGGGAAGCGCAGATATTCGCAAGTAAACGACCCAATTTTTAAGAGGGGGACAGCATTGCTGTTCCCCTTTTTTATTTTTTCATTTCGGTGACGGAAATTTTTTCACCGTTGCGTAGAACAAAGACCCTATCGGAGGAATTCATGAAAAAAGTACTCGTCACCGGAGCCACCGGCTTTATCGGTTTGCATTGTATCCACCAGCTGCTTGAACAGGGCTATGGCGTGCGTGGCACATTGCGCAGTCAATCGCGCGCGCAGGAAGTGCGCGACGGCCTGACGGCAACCGGCGTTGATATTGCCAATCTGGAACTGGTCGAGGCCGATCTCTTGAAAGATGACGGATGGGAAGAGGCTGTCACCGGCATGGATTACATACTGCATGTGGCCTCGCCCTTCATTATCGGCATGCCGAAACATGAAAATGATTTGATCCGTCCCGCTGTCGAGGGAACCGAGCGCGTGCTTTCCGCCGCGATTGTCAAGAAAGTGAAAAAGGTCGTTCTGACTTCTTCGTGTGCGGCCATTGTCGATACGTTTGATGGCAAACAGAATTTCACCGAGGATGACTGGTCAAATGCCGATCATCCCAAAATCGCCGCCTATACCAAGAGCAAAACGCTGGCCGAGCGTCGCGCGTGGGAAATTGTCGAAGCCCAAACCGGCACAAGGCAGACAAAGCTGGTGGTTATCAATCCGGCCGGCGTCGTCGGCCCGACCCTGACGGATGATCTGGGCACATCGAATGTGTTCATCAAGAAAATTATCTGTGGCGAGGTGCCCGGTGCCGTCAATATGCATCTGGGATTTGTGGATGTGCGTGACGTTGCCAGCGCGCATATTGCCGCCATGACCAGCACCAAAGCCAATGGTCAGCGTTTCATCATCAGCGAGCGCGAGTTCTGGTTTTCCGATATTTGCCGGCTTTTGCGTGATGCGGGCTACACTAAGGCGCCTACGCGAATGGTGCCCAACTGGTTGGTGCGCATGATCGGCCTGTTTGACGGTGAGATGAAGCAGATTGCCTCGCTCTTGGGTGAAGAGCGTTACACCCCGGCCGACAAAGCGCGCGATATTTTGAAATGGAAGCCGCGCAATGCGGCGGACGCGCTCGTCGAAACGGCGCATCAGTTGAACGAACGCGGGCTCGTCTAGGGGGTTTCGGTCCGGTTGGGCTTGTTGCGTCTAGTGGCAGGCTTTGCCATGCGCCTTCAGCCGCCAATAATTATATGGCAGCGGGGTCACATAGCCGGCAATGAGCATGAGCGGCACAACCCACCAGGTAAGCACAGCGCCACCGGTCAGGGCGACGTCGACAAGGTTCATTGCCGCTTCCATTGAGACCATGGAAATCAGCGACATGCCGATGGCTGTTCTGAACGCGGCGCGCAAAGCCATTTGCCGCGTCAGGATAATTGTTTCCAGTGCAATGGAGGTGATGAGCCCGTTGACAATGGCGAGGCTCATAATCGCCCAGACCGGCCAGCCTATGCCCGTCACTTGAAAATAATAGATGGTTCCCAAATCACCGATCGCGCATCCGGCGAGGCACCAGGCCGTATTGCGCATGGCCTGTTGCCATGTGTGTTTACACGTCCATGTAAACTTTGCAGGTGATAATGTCTGCTCCATGATGGCAGTTTATCACAAGGCGCGGGCATAAAAAAATTCAAAGCCGCTGTGGAAAATGATATTCTATTTAAAATTAACAATTTTCAACCTCCGACGAAACGCTGATGACACTCCAGATTGACGATTTGCAATTCGGTTACGCCGGTTCCGGCGGGTTTCACCTCCGCGTGCCGTCACTGACACTGGAGGCGGGCACAAGCTGTCTTTTGCTGGGGCCGTCGGGCAGTGGCAAATCCACTTTTCTAAGTCTTTTGGCCGGTGTTCTGTCAGCCGAGCATGGGCGTATCGCGCTTGCGGGCCAAGATATGTCGCAGCTTTCGGGCGCGCGTATGGACAGGTTTCGCGGCACGCATATCGGCTTTATCTACCAGACGCTCAATCTGATACCGTGGTTGAGCGTGCGCGAAAATATTGCGCTGGGTCTGGCTTTTGCCCCGCAACGCCGCGCCCGCCTGAATGCGAGTATTGCCGATACGATTACCGATTTCATGACGCGGCTTGATTTGGACGCGGGCGCATTTGGCGACCAACCGGCCGGGCTGCTCAGCCTCGGTCAACAGCAGCGCGTGGCCGCCGCCCGCGCATTGGTCGGCGCGCCGGATTTAGTGCTGGCCGACGAGCCCAGCTCGGCGCTGGATGCGGCGAATACCGAAAAGTTTTTCGACCTGCTTATGGCCGGGCTTGACCGGCAACGGCAGGTATTGCTGGTGGTCAGCCATGATGCGCGCCTCGCCCCGCGTTTCGACCGCGTGATTAACATGGAAGACCTCACAGCCGGGAGTGCGCCCCGATGAATGCACAAATGCTCACATTATTGCGCGGGTCACTTGCCAATCGGGCGTTCAGCCTCGCCCTGATTGTCGTGACGCTGGCATGCGCCGTGGCGCTTTATGTCGGCGTGCAAAATGTCCAGCGTCTGACGCGGGCAAGTTTTGAAAACAGCATTTCCGGCGTCGATCTGGTGGTCGCCGCGCGCGGCTCGGATGTTCAAATTCTGCTCAATACGGTTTTTGGCCTTGGGGCCAGCGGCAATCTTGTTTCGGATGAAACCGTGGCGGCGGTGGCAGACATGCCCGAAGTCGCGTGGGTCGTGCCTTTGGCGCTGGGCGACAGTCATCGCGGCTTTCGGGTGCTGGGAACCGCGCCGGAATTTTTCGACCGCGTGATGCCTGCGCCGTCAGGCGGCGCTTTGTTCGTGGCCGGTGGCCCGTTTGAGCAAGTTTTGGAAGCCGTGGTCGGGGCCGATGTTGCCGCGGCGCTGGGCTATCAACCCGGTGACAAAATCGTTTTGCAGCATGGGCTCGGAGATTATGGCGCGGCGCATGATGATTTGCCGTTTCGGGTGCATGGGGTTTTGGCCCGCACGGGCACACCGTTCGACCGCACCGTGCTGGTGTCGGTTGAGGCGATTGAGGCCATTCACCGCGGCTGGCGCAACGGCCAGCAGCTTGTGGAACTGTCGCCGGAGCAGGTGGAAAAACCGAAACATGCGCATGAAGATGAGCATCACGAGGATGAACACCACGAAGATGAACATCATCACGAGGATGAACACCACGAAGATGAACATCACGAGGATGAGCATCACGAAGATGAACATCACGAGGTTGAGCATCACGAGGATGAGCATCACGAGGATGAGCATCACGACCATGCCCATGCCGGAGGTCTTGATGCGCTGGACGGCTTTTTTGTCGGCCTGACAGAGCGGCGCAATATTGTGCGCGTACAGCGCAAAATCGCCGATTATGAGCCTGAGCCCCTGACCGCCGTGATACCCGGTGTGACGCTGGCTCAAATCTGGCAGATAATCGGCGTCGCAGATCGCGGTTTTCGCGCGGTCAGTCTCTTGGTCGTCGCGCTGGTGCTGCTGGCCATGACCGCCATGACCGTGCTGAGCACCGACAGCCGCCGCCGCGAAATGGCCATTTTGCGCGCCTTGGGTGCATCGCCCTCCGTGCTGGTCGGGCTTATTCTGGCCGAAGCGCTGTTTCTTGCCATTTGCGCCTCGGTGTTGGGGCTGGGGCTTGCCGTCGGGGTCAGCGCGCTGGCCCAGCAATGGCTTACCCAGACCATCGGTCTGGTGGCAACCGGCATGCTGCCCGGCTGGCAGGAAATGCTCATCGTCGCCTATATTATTCCCGCCGCGCTGGTTGCCGGCCTCGTCCCGGCCTTGCGCCTTTATCGGCGCACGGTGCAGGATGGCATTATGGTGGAACGCTGATGCGACATTTTTTGACGAGCCTTGCGCTGTGCTTTTTGCTGTTTACCGGCCCGCCGGGGGGCGCGCCGCGCGCCGAGCCCGCCCTGCCAACGACTTACGTGACCGATTGGGCCCATCTCATGCCGGCGGGTCTTTACGACTTTATTCCGCTTGAGGGCATGAGCGCGTCTGACTGGGCCGACCCCGATTTTCAGCAGAAAATTCTGGATGCCGAACGCAAAATTCGCCCTGAGCTGAACAAGGTCGCCGTTGTTTTGCCCGGCTATATGGTGCCGCTTGTTTATGAGGGCACGGATGTGTTCGAGTTTTTGCTGGTGCCCAGTGCGGGCCAGTGCATTCATGTGCCGCCGCCGCCCGTCAACCAGACCATCTTCATCAAACTTGACGCGCCGACGCGCATGCGCACCTATGGCGAACCGGTTATCGTGCAGGGGAAATTGAGCACCACCGGCGCGGTGACCGAATATACCGATACGGGCTATCGCATATTGGCAGATGAGGTTGTCGATTTCAGTTTCGATGAATTGGATATCCGCCTGTCGGCCGTTGAAGGCGCGGCGAATTAGGATTTGCCGCAAAGGCAAGGGAGACAAAAATGACGCTCGTTCTCACCGAAAAGCGCGACGGCGTTGCACTCGTAACCATGAACCGGCCCGACGCCATGAACGCCCTGTCGACGGCGCTGCGCGACGAATTGGCCGCCACGATTGAGGCGCTGGAGGCCGATGCCGATACGCGGGTGCTGATTTTAACCGGCGCGGGCACGCGCGCTTTTACCGCCGGGCTCGACCTCAAGGAATTGGGCCAAGCCGACGGCGCGGCATTGTCGGGCCGTGCGCGCGATCCGGTGCACGCTTTGGCGAATTTTTCCGGCCCCACCATTGCCGCCGTCAATGGCGTGGCAATCACCGGCGGTTTTGAACTGGCGCTTGCCTGCGATGTGCTGATTGGCAGCCCCAATGCGCGCTTTGCCGACACGCATGCGCGCGTGGGCATTTTGCCGGGCTGGGGGCTGAGCCAGCGCCTGTCGCGCCTGTTGGGGCCGTCGCGCGCCAAGGAGATATCGCTCACCGGCAATTTTGTCGACGCCGAGCAAGCCTGCGCTTGGGGGCTCATCAACACCATTGTGCCCGAAGACGAGCTTATCGCGCACGCCTTTGGCTTGGCCGAAGACATGGCTTCCTGCCTGCCCGATGCGTTGGTGCAATACAAAGCCCTGATTGATGACGGCTACGCCACCAATTTTGGCGAAAGCCTCGAACTGGAAACAAGCCGCACCCGCGCCGCAAATCGGCAAGTGCAGGGCGCCAGCGTGGAAGAACGCCGCCGCGCCATCCAAGCGCGCGGGCGGCAAAAAACCGACGGTTGATTTACCCTTCTATTTACCCTTCGCCTTTCCGGCGCGGCGTTTGATTTCGGCGGCGACAAGCCACAGCCTGTCCTGGCCCCAGACCTCCAGGTCGGGTTCGCCGTCCGGCCCGCTGAGCCGGTAGCTCGGCACGCCCCAAAGCCCCATGCCTTCCACCATTTCGTGCTGGTGTTCGGCGATGAGCTGTTTCCAGTCGTCGCGTTTGAATTGTTTGCGCGCCTCGTTCCAGTCGAGCCCGGCGCGTTTCACCGCGCGCGCCATGCCGGATTTCTTGTGCAATGCTATGCCTTCACTCCATGCCGCGCGCAAAAGCGAACTCATCAGGGCTTCGTCCTTGCCCTGTTCATAGGCCCAGGGCAGAAGCGCGTAAGCGGCGCGCGTCGGGGCGCCGATCGGCGTGATAATGGGGCCGAAGGGCACGCCCAGAAATTCGCCTTCGCGCTTGGTGTCGAAGAAAATATAACTGCCCTTGGCGTTGGTGGCGGCCACGCCGCGCATGATCATCGGCAAAACCGGCTTGTGGTTGAAGGCGATATTGCAGGCGTTTTTAAGGGCGATGGTTTTGTCGAAAATAATGGATGTGTAGGGCGAGTTGAGCGAAGGGTAAAAGTCGAGCGTCAATGCGCCGGCGTCCACGCCGCTTACGTCAATATCGGGGCGCGGCACCAGATAGTCGCGCACGCCGGTTTTATTGGCGGCCAATTCCTGCAAGCGCGCTTCCAGATAAAACAGCCGGTCGACGCCCCAATACCATTCACCGGCATAATAAAATGTGGCGCCCGAATAATGGTTTAACGCGGCCATGCGCTCGGAGCCCGCCGCGCGCGCGGCCGCGCCATCGGCAAGGGGCGCGCCATGTTGGGCGAAAAACGCTTCATCGCCCGTCCATAAAGCCGTGCTGACCGCTTCAATTTCGGCCAGAAACGCTTCCGGCGACAGGGCGGCGAGATAATTGGCGGCCTGCGTCTGCAACTCCGGGCCGGGTGTTTCGGGTGCGTCTTTCGGGAAGCTGAGCCCGTAATGCGGGGCAATCAGCGTCGCGTCGCGGCGGGCCCAGACAGCAAGCTCGGCCAAGCGCGGCTGGTTTTTGCCGCCGGAGGCATTGATGAGATGCGGCTTGATGACAATGTTGTAGCGCGCGGCAAATTTGGCGAGCACCTGCGCGGTGAGGTGCGAATAGGGGTCGTCGAGCTGGTGGAAATATTCAACAATATGCGGGGCACCGGATTTCACGCGCCGGGCTTCGGCGCGGGCGCGGCGGCGGGCGCGTTTTGCCGGATTGGTCACCTTGTCGGCAATGCGGCGAATGATAAAGCGCAACCAGCGTGGCGGGTCTACAACAATTTTCGGATTCGGATTTTCTTCCGGTTCCACCGGCGCAATTTCGGGCATTAAAATTTCCTGTTTTGCAAATTATGTTTGGGGGAGGGCGTTGGTTTTCGCGGCGTTACAGGCCCAACTCGGCCTTTGCCAGAATGTTTCGCTGAACTTCGTTTGAGCCGCCATAAATGGTCGCGGCGCGATTATTGAAATAATCGGCCACCAGCTTGGGCGCGGCAGGCTCGCCAATCGGCCGGACATTGCTGCCCGGTTCGCGCGCCGCCAATTGCCAGGGCACACCGTGATGGCCCAACGCTTCCAGAGAAATTTCGTCAAGGGCTTGGGTTATTTCCGTCGCCAAAATTTTCATTTGCGAAGACGCCGCCCCCGGCGATTGCCCGGCGGCCAATGTCGCTTGAATTCTGAACTCGGTCATCTCAATGGCTTTGGCGCGCACTTCCAAATCGTGAAACCGCAGGGTGAGCGCAGGCTCATCTGCCGCCGCAACCAGAGGTTGCAATTCCGCCAGCCGCATCATCAGCCGCGCGGCATAGGCGCTTGAGCGTTCAAAAGTCAGCAGGGTTTTGGCGACCGTCCAGCCGTCATTTTCCGCGCCGACAATATTTGCCACCGGCACGCGCACATTGTCGAAAAACACCTGATTGACCTCATGGTCGCCGGCCAGTGTCACGATCGGCGTCACGCTCACGCCGGGGGTTGTCATGTCGATCAGCAAAAACGTAATGCCCTGCTGTGGTTTGCCGCTATTGTCGGTGCGCACAAGGCAGAAAATATGGTTGGCGTGGTGGGCATAGCTTGTCCAGATTTTGGTGCCATTGACGATAAAGTCATCGCCATCGCGCTCGGCGCGGCATTGCAGGCTTGCCAAATCCGAGCCCGACCCCGGCTCGGAATAGCCCTGACACCAGATATGCTCACCCGACAAAAGCTTGGGCAAATAATATTGTTGTTGCTCCGGCGTGCCGCATACCGCCAGCGTGGGGCCAATCATGCCGAGGCCCATCGGGTAAAGCCGCGGCGCATGGGCGCGCGCGCACGCACTCGACCAAATATAATGTTGCATGTCGCTCCAGCCCGTGCCGCCATGCGCGACCGGCCAGCGCGGCGCCACCCAGCCTTTTTTGTGCAAAATGCGGTGCCAGCGCATGGTCGGCTCATGCGCGCCGCAAATGCCGCTGCTCAATTCGCCCGCGCGCCGCAATTCGGCATCGAGACTGGCATCAAGAAAGGCTTCGACTTCGTCCTGAAAAGCCAAATCTTCGGGCGATAATTGCATATCCATTTTTTCGCTCCACGCATTGCAAACTATTGTCTGATTTTGGTCGCAATAGCCGTTCAGAGCAAGCGCCAAGAATGGTGCGCGGCGGTTTTGTGGGATTTTTTGGTGGAACGGGCCTTTATCAAGCAAAAAAAGATAGTGGAATAATATCTCTAAACCTCTTTACCGAAGCCAAAGGGGGTTGTAGCATTTTCTAAAGGGAGAATTGTTATGAATGTAGATTTTGCAACGACAGCTCTGCTGGCGAATATGGCTCTGGCAGAAGCACCAACTTTGGATTCATTGTCACCTGAAGATGCCCGTTTGGCGTATTCGGAAATCTTTAAGGGTTTGCCTGATGGCCCGGAGAGCGTTTCGTCCGAGGACATGGAAATTCCGGTTGATGGCGCGACCATTGGCTGCCGCATCTTGCGACCGGCCGGAAAAGCGAACTCCGTGATTGTTTACTATCACGGCGGTGGCTGGGTGATCGGCAATATTGACGATTATGACGCCCTTGGACGCCACATTGCAGAACGCTGCAATGCGGTTGTCGTGCTCGTCAATTATCGCAAAGCGCCCGAACACAAATTCCCAATTCCGGTCAATGATTGCTATGCGGCGTTGAACTGGGTGAGCGACAATATGAAAAAAATTGCCGGTGCAAACCTGCCCATTATGGTGGCCGGCGACAGTGCGGGCGGCAATCTTTCTGCCGTGATAGCGCAAAAAACGGTTCGCGAAAACGGGCCCAAAATTGACCTTCAAATCTTGGTGTATCCGGTGACCGACGGTCGCATGAATTCGGCGACCTGGAAGGATGACGCGCGCCAGCTTTTCTTGACAAAAGAGCTGATGGAACATTTTTGGCGCCATTATGCAGATGACGAACAGCTGACAGATCCGGAAGCCTCGCCCCTATTGGCAGATGATTTGAAAAATCTGGACGGGCTCGCGCCGGCCGTTGTTCTGACCGCCGAAATGGATATTTTGCGCGATGAAGGTGCCGCTTACGCCCAAAAATTGGAAGAGGCGGGTGTCGACGTTACATACAAAGAGTTCAAGCGCCAAATTCACGGGTTTGTGGGATTGGCTGATGCTCTGCCTGTTGGCTTTGAAGCCCTTGACTGGGTGTCGACACGCATTGATGCGCATTTAAACTCGGTTGACCACTTTGATGCAGTCATTGTCGGCGCCGGATTCTCCGGCATGTATCAGTTGCACAGACTGCGCGAAATGGGGCTGAATGTGCGTGTTTTTGAGGCCGGCACCGGCGTTGGCGGAACCTGGTATTGGAACCGCTATCCGGGCGCGCGCGTGGATATTGAAAGCGTTGCCTATTCCTATTCCTTCTCCAAAGAGCTGGAGCAGGATTGGGTTTGGTCTGAAAAGCACGCCACGCAACCCGAATTGCTGGAATATGCCAATCATGTCGCGGATCGGTTTGACTTGCGCAAAGACATTCAATTTGAAACGAAAGTCGCCAGCGCGCATTTTGACGATGATATGAATGAGTGGCTTGTGACTATGGAAAATGGCGATGCGGTGCGCGCACGCTATCTGATTATGGCTTCCGGCGTGCTTTCAGCGTCGAAAAAACCGGATATTCCGGGCTATGACAATTTCAAAGGCGAAACCTATAATACCGGCTCATGGCCGCATGACCCCGTTGACTTTAGCGGCAAAAAAGTCGCCGTCATCGGAACAGGGTCGTCGGGTATTCAGGCTATTCCACTCGTCGCCGAGCAGGCTGACGAGCTGGTTGTTTTCCAAAGAACGGCGAATTTTTCGACCCCGGCCCTGAACCGTACCCTGTCGAATTCCGAAATCGACGCAATCAAAAGCGATTATCCGGGCTTTCGGGCTGAATGCCGAAAATCCCGTTTGGGTGCCATTAGTCCGGAGCCGCAACTTGACCGCGCGATGGAAGCAACGGCCGAAGAACGCGAGGCGCGCTTCCAAACAGGCTGGGAAACCGGCCTTTTGCCGAGTTTCTTCTTTGCCTTTGGCGACATTCTGACGGATGAAAAAGCCAATGAAGCCGCTCAGGATTTCATTCGCGACCGTATTCGCGGCATTGTCGAAGACGAGCAAACACGCGAAGACTTGTTGCCAAATACGCACCCTTATGGAACCAAGCGACCCTGTCTCGACACCAATTATTACGAGACATTCAATCGCGACAATGTATCTCTGGTAAACTTGCGTCGTACGCCGATCGATACGATCACGGAAAAAGGTATCAAAACCTCCGACACTGAGCGCGAATTTGATGCCATAATTTTCGCCACAGGCTTTGATGCGATGACAGGGCCTTTGCTGCGGATGGATATCCGTGGCTCCAAGGGACGCCGCTTGATTGATGCTTGGGTCGACGGCCCGCAATCATATCTGGGCGTCGGGGTGAGCGGGTTCCCGAATATGTTCACCATTAACGGGCCTTCCAGCCCCTCCGTTCTCAGCAATATGATGGTCTCCATTGAACAGCATGTAGACTGGATTGCCGATTGCATTGGCTGGATGAACAGCAATGACAAAACCCGAATTGAACCGGAGAGATCGGCCGAAATTCAGTGGGCCGAACATACCTCGCAAATGGCAGATATGACTTTGTATCCGCAGGCTGACAGCTGGTATGTCGGGGCCAATGTGCCCGGCAAACCGCGCGCGTTTCTGGCCTATGTCGGGGGCGTGGGCGTGTATCGCGAGATATGCGACCAAATTGCCCAAAGCGGCTATTACGGGTTTGAGGTCAACTGACCGGTTTGGTTTCCAACCGAGCGGGCGACAAGGCCGAAACGGAAGCTTCCCGCTTTTGGGGACACCCGAAAGCAGGAGCCCGCATTGTCCCGACTGTAGCCCTTATTTGGCGTTTTTGGGAAAACCTGTGTCATTGACATTCGGTGGCGCCGGATGGGGTTCGGTTTTTTTCGCGCAGAAAAGGTTGGTGAGATGGAATTTAGCCCGAAATTCAAAAGATATTTCGCAATCGCGACATTTGCACTCGCCTTGGTGCATTTCGTTCTGGAGACGGCATACACAATCGTCGTCGGACAGCATTTTTTGGGATATTTGCCCGATTGTATCGCCGATATATTGCTGGTCGCCGGCGGGTATTTGCTTATCAAAAACGAGCAAAACACAGGCATATTATGCGGCGCGTGGGGGTTTACCTTCTGCCTTCATTATCGCACCTGGGCGTGGCGGTTCGAAGATTTCATGGCCGGCACGCTGAATGAGGTTCAGACCGGCGTAATGTATGTGCTTGCTTCCACCATGATTGTTTCGCTCGTTTGCTTTTCAATCACCGTGATGATGAACATGCCACAAACCCGTCGAGATATGGGTTAGAGCTTTGCGCCGGCAGTATTCCATTGGATAATTTAACGCGAAATATATTGGACGGTCGGTCTCTGCCTCTGATTTTTATGCTGACCGCGCCCAATGCCATAGCGTTTACGGTTCAGGCTTTCGTCAATATCGCCGAAATTTGGATCATCGGCAAAATGGGCACGGGCGCACTTGCGGCAATTGCCCTTTCTTTTCCCTTCTCAATTCTCATTCAAACCATGTCTCTCGGCGCCCTTGGCGGCGGCATATCATCGGCGGTGGCCCGCGCGCTCGGCAATGGCGATAAAATGCGCGCCGACAAAATTTTGTGGCATGCGGTCTATCTTGGGGCGGCCATATCTCTGGTTTTTCTGATTGTGTTTTTGCTTTTTGGCAGACCGGCTCTGGCGCTTTTGGGCGGCGAGGGCGCGGTGCTTGAGGCCGCAACCAATTATTGCCTAATCCTTTTTATCGGGGGTGTGTTCTTGTGGTTGGCTTCCACGATTAGCGCAATTTTTCGTGGTGCCGGCGATATGGCATATCCCTCGCGGCTTATGGTTATTGCGTCATTCGTGCAAGTTCCCCTCACGGCGATTTTCATTTTCGGGGCCTTCGGGTTTCCGGCCCTCGGCGTGCCCGGTGCCGCGCTTTCCTCCGTCATAATCTCAATGGTCACGGCAGGCGCAATGGTCAACAGAATTTCCTTCGGCCATTGTGCGGTGCGGTTTCGCAGATCCGCCATGGCCCCGGATGGCGATGTCTTGCGCGAAATTTTAAAAGTATCTCTGCCTGCGGCGCTCAACCCGGTTTTGAATGTGGTGATAATTCTGGTTTTGACCGCACTGGTCGGCAGGTTTGGCGCAAGCGCCCTGGCAGGTTACGGAATTGGCACCCGCATAGAATTTGTGGTTTTGCCCATCATGTTCGCTTTTGGCACGGCAGCAACCACATTGGTCGGCACAAATATAGGGGCGGGCCAACAAAAGCGTGCCGAACTTATCGGGTGGCAGGCCGCGGCCAGCGCCGCCGTGTTTTGCGGCGCGATCGGGTCTGTTCTGGCCATTTTCCCGAAATTCTGGGTGCCGTTTTTCTCCGCCGACCCAGTGGCCATCAAGGTTACAACAAATTATATCCAAATCGTCGGGCCGGCTTTTGCTTTCTACGCTGTCGGTCTGGTTTTGTATTTCGCAAGCCAGGGTGCCGCGGCCATGAAATGGCCCATTCGTGCGCAAATCATGCGTTGTCTTATGGCTGTCGGGGGCGCTTGGCTGGCAGTGGATGTCTTTAATCTGGGCGTTTTCTCGATTTTTGCCGTGTCCACATTATCGCTGGCGGTTTATGCCGCCATAGTTTCGGCCGCAATTTATTTCGGGGCGTGGGAGCCGCAAAAAAGCAAAAGAAATTAGCTTCTGTCTCCGTGAAAACCGAAGCGGGCGGCCCGGGTTTGGAGAGCCTAAACCTGACTTTTCCAATGATTTGATTTTACTGGGGAAAAATGGTGCCGGCAGAGAGACTTGAACTCCCGACCCTCTGATTACAAATCAGATGCTCTACCAACTGAGCTATACCGGCTGCCAAGACTTTCGAGTTGCAAGTTTTATACCAGCCCTGCCTGCAAGCAGTGTGGACGCCTGTTCAAAAGCCATGAAACGAGCGGGGTATATCACCAATTGGCGGGCGCGGCAAATAAATTGGCGGTGGAAACCGAAGATTATTCCTCGAATTCCACCGCCGGGCTAATTGCCAATTGGAACGGCCGGCTGAGAGGCGCCGGTCGCTCAAAACCCGCGAGTTTTTCGCGCGGCACCTGATGTCGGGCACCTCAAACACGCGGACTGTGATTTAAGGCGTCGATTGTTATGGCTTTGTGCATTCTTCATTACAAAGTGATGACAAAATTATTGCGAAATTATCCGCGCGCGAACCCTGCGCAATTTTTCGGTTGCGAAAAACCTGTTCTGACCGGCTGTTCCGACTATTCGTACAGGCCGCCAAGATCGCACTTGCGCGCTTCAAGAATGGGGCGCATCTCGCGGAAGGCGGCGGGCGTGCGGTCAAGCGGAATGCGCGGGTGCAAATGATGCACAATATGCACGGTCATGCCCATTGTGCCGATAACACCGAACAGGCTTTTGAACGCCCGCGTGTCGCGGTAGCGGCCGGTTTCATGGCCTGGATGGTGCGGCGCCCATGACAAAAAGAAACGGATGTAAACCCCCGCCAATACAAGCGGCAATACCCACAATAGGAAGGCTTCAAGCGCGTGGCCTGTTGCGGCCATGGCGAACAAAACGGCGAGATAGGTCAGATTGATGATAATCCCGTCGCGCTTGGCAAGGCCGGCCTGGTCCGGGTCGAGGCGATCCAGCGTTTTTTCGTAACTGTCCAGAAATTCAGATTTTGGATTGCGAACTTTGAGCGCTTTCCAGATGGCTGCAAGCGCGCCCGGGGCATGTGAGTCATAATCGGGGTCGAGGTCGGGATTATTGGTGTGCTTGTGATGTTCAAGATGCGTCATTTTCAATACACGATAAGAAGACACCAGCGGAATGACCGATGCATGGCCGATCAATTCATTGAGCCAGCGCAGCTTGTCGCCGGGGCGGGCGTAAATATCGTGCTGGGCCTCATGCGACGGCAAATAGCTGTAGGAGATATTGAAAAAGGCAATCGGAAAGGCAACCCAGGCCGACAATGTGCCCGTCAGCACCAAAGGCCAAAGCGACAGCCAGCAGATAAGATTGGCGAACGGCCAGAAGACCATAAACCACGACAACCCCTCAATATGGCGGCGGGCAATTTCGCGCTCAAGCCGGCTCAGTTCCGCATTGCTCATTTTGGCAATGTCGCGCGCATCAAGTGTCTGTGTCTGGGTCATATCCATCTTCCCGTAATTTGTGCGACCAGCCCATATGTGCCGCCAAGCATCATGCATATGCCGTAAACCGGCAGAGTTTCAACAGTGTTGACAAAGCTGACGGGTAAAGCATTGCCCAAAAAGTCCAGCGCGGGCGTAAAAATGGCAGTTCGCAAAGTAATCTCCGCCAGTAACGGGCCGATAAAAAACAGTCCGTACCAGATGGGCATGAGAGACAATACGCGCGTGATCAACGTCAACATGCAATAAATTTATCGCGCTGACGGCACATAAACAAGTTAATCCTCAGGCATTTTTTGTCACAGCCTGCAATGACCCCGCTTGCAGTGACTTTTGCGGATGCACGCCGTCGACATATCCCATAAATGGCGGGTGTATTGAATATCCCATCAATTCGCGCGCGCGTTGGGGCAGTTCGGCGGCGATTTCCTTCGGCACGGAAAGGCACATATTTTCCAGCGGCCGCACCCAGCCCGGACAATATTGCGGTGTCAGAATAAGGCGTGGTGCGTCTGAGCGGTTGGCGCCGCCCCGGTGCCACAACGTGCCTTTGGCGAGCATGAGCGAACCGGGCGCGAGGCATATTTTGATGGCATCGGGATGCGCGCCCGGGTCGATATCCGGGTCGCCCATGTCGGTGGATGCGATACCTTTGGTAAAAATGGTGTGCGACGGGCGCATGTCGTCGCCCCATTTATGGCTGCCCGGAATAATTTCGGTCGCGCCATTGGTCTCGGTTGTCGCATCTATGCTCCAAAAGGCACTGAGCTGAAACGGTGCCCGCGGGCGCGAGGCGGAGCTGTGCTCATCATCATAGTGCCAAGGCTGAACGGTTTCGCCCGGATGCAGTTTGATGGCAAGAAAGGCCGACAACAGGCAGCTATGGCCGAACTCGGCTTCGGCAAATGCCAGAGGCAATGGATGTGTGGCAATTTCGGAAAAAATGTCGCCTTTACCCAGAAGCGAATATTCGCGGTTCGATTTCATGCCTTCGAAATTATTGCGTCCGGTGCGTTGCAGGTCGAAATAGGGCGCAAGCGCTTCGCGCACGGTCGCAATTTGCTTTGCGCCCAGCAGATTGTCGAAAGTGACGTAGCCTTCCTCTTCAAACTGCTCAATGGCGTCGGTCGCCGTGCGTCCGTTGAGATAGGGGGTTAGAAGCTTCGGGTCCAAGTTTTCCATTTCGCAGACCTCCTCTTTTTATCGGAGAATACGCCCAAAGGCGTGCCGCTTCAAGCTACCCCACCAAACGCTTTCGGGCTTCACGCTTTGGGGTGATGATCAATATGCAGCTTGATGACCAGATAAAGCGTCAGGGCATTCAAAACATGCCACGCCCAATGCGTGCCGATGGTGATTTGCATGCACATGGGCTCATCAATTGTGCGCAAGCCCAGCGACACGCCGAAAACCAGCGAACTGACGGCCAGCCCGTAGCCGATTTCCGATTGCCCGCGAAAAGCAGCGGCCAATGACAGCAAAATCATGCCGATAAGAGCGGGCACATAAGTGGCACCGGCAAAACCGGTTTGCCCGAAAACATATGCCATGCCGATTAAAGCGGGCGGGCCCAAAAGCGCGGCGGCAACCGGCAGGCCGAAAAACCGGCGCAAAGCCAGATAAACATAAGTCAGAATGATAATGATGATGGGCACCACATCGGCAATGCCGGCCCAGACTGTTGCAAAGCTGTGGAAAGCCAAACTGCCAAGCCCGATTGCCCAGAGCATATAAATCAGGGCGCGGCTTTGCGGGTCGCGGGAGCCGGTTCGCGCTTCGACGGTCGTGAGATAGCGGCCCAGCGCAAAAGCCGCCAGCAGAAAAGCCAGATTTGTCACCGCATTGAGGGGTTCGGCCCAAAGCTCAAAGCTTGCGCGTTCGCAATAGCCATCAACTTGTTCCATTAAGCGTTCCAAGGGCAACTCTCCGGATTTTTCGGTTTTTTTTTTGGGTTTTTAAGCTGGTATGTTTTAACGAAGCAGTTATGAATGTTCTGTAGCATGTGCTTCCATGCTCAGCCAGAGAGAATTATGTTAAACGACGCCCGCAACGGGGTTTCCCCCGACACAATGAAAAAGACCAAACGGCGACGCGGTGCGCGTGGAAAATCGGGCGCGACCAAGCTTTATGCGGCGATCGATTTGGGCACGAATAATTGCCGCCTGCTCATTGTTGAAGCCACGCGCAACAGTTTTCGGGTGCGCGACTCGTTTTCGCGCATTGTGCGTTTGGGCGAGGGGCTGGACAAGGACGGTATTTTGTCGGAAGGCGCAATGTCGCGCACGCTGTCGGCATTGTCGATATGTGCGAGCAAAATTCGCAAAGCCGGCGTCGCGCGTGTGCGCTGCGTTGCTACGGAAGCGTGCCGCAACGCCGAAAATGGCTCGAATTTTATCAAACGGGTGCGCGATGAAACGGGCTTGCGTCTTGAAATTATCGACGGGGCGGCGGAAGCCGAGCTGGCAACCGTCGGGTGTGGTTCATTATTCGAAAACCATGCCGACCACATTATTGTTTTCGATATTGGCGGCGGCAGCACCGAGATTATGCGGCTCGACAAGGAAGCCAACGGGTTTTTCAAGCCGGCTGATGTTGCCTCCTTGCCGATAGGTGTGGTGCGCCTTGCCGAACGCTTTGGCGGGCCGGGGCCGCATGACCATGGTTATGACGAAATGGTCACCGAGGCGAAAACGCAATTGCGCGAATTTTTCGCGCGCCAGTCGATGATCACGGATATGGAAAAGCTCCAAATTATCGGAACATCGGGAACTGTGACCACGCTTGCGGCGGTGCAGCTTGGTCTTGCCAAATATGACCGTAATGTCGTTGATGGGTGCAAAATTGCGGCATCCGATGTGCGCCGCGTGATTGACGACTTGCGTGAAAAAAGCCGCGACGAACTGGCGGCCAATCCGTGTATCGGAAAACAACGCGCCGATCTTGTGCTGGCCGGATGCGCGGTTCTCGACGTTATTCATCAGCATTGGGCGGTGGACGAATTTTGTGTCGCGGACAGGGGGCTGCGCGAAGGCATTTTGCTGCGCATGATACGCCGCGATCGGCGGCGGTCGCGCCGCGGCAGAAATCGGCGCGCACCCGCTTCATCGGCGCCGGATACGGCCCAGCCCTCCCCATGATCGGCAACCGAAAATCCGGCGGCGGGGCGGGGCACGGGCAACGTCGCGGCGACCGGTTGCGCACACGGGTGCGCACGGCAAAGGGCCGCAAACTGTCCTCGACCCGCTGGCTGGAAAGACAATTAAACGACCCTTATGTGGCTGCCGCCAAAAAAGACGGCTACCGGTCGCGGGCGGCCTATAAAATTATCGAGCTTGATGACCGGTTTTCGTTTTTTACCCGCGGCGGATGCGTGATCGATCTGGGCAGCGCGCCCGGCGGCTGGGCCCAAATTGCGGCCGACCGCGTAGGCCAGGGCGCAGATAAGGGCATGGTCGTCGGCGTTGACATTCAGGATATGGAGCCGGTGGCGGGGGTTGAGTTTTTGAAGCTCGATTTTCTCGATGACAGCGCGCCTGAAAAAGTGCTGGCGTTGGCCGGTCGGCGCGCCGATGCGGTTATTTCCGATATGGCCGCGCCTGTGACAGGGCACCGGCAGACCGACCATTTGCGCACCATGGCGCTGGCTGAAGCGGCGGCATGGTTTGCCTTTGATGCGCTGAAACCCGGCGGCAGCTTTTGCGCCAAGGTTTTTCAGGGCGGCACGTCGAATGAATTGCTGAAAGAGCTGAAAGCGCGATTCGGGCGGGTGCAGCACATGAAACCAAAGTCGAGCCGTCAGGAATCCGTGGAATTATACGTGGTGGCACAAAGCTTTAAGGGATAAGTCGCACATCATTTGAGAAATTTTGCACAGACCCCGAAATTGGTGCTACACAAACTCGTCAAAGCCCCTATGGAGGATTTGACGAAATGTTACGCGAAGCCCTTACATTTGATGATGTGTTGCTGGTTCCTGCCGCTTCATCAATTTTGCCCACTGACGCGGACACAACAACCCAGGTTACAAAAGAGATAACGCTCGGCATTCCGCTCGTGTCGGCCGCAATGGACACGGTTACCGAAAGCGAACTTGCCATCGCCATGGCACAAGCCGGCGGGTTGGGTGTGTTGCACCGCAATATGACGCCGGAAGAACAGGCCGGCGAAGTGCGCAAGGTGAAAAAATTCGAAAGCGGCATGGTGGTCAATCCGCTGACCATTCGCCCTGATGCGACCCTCTCCGAGGCGCTGGGACTGATGACCGAAAACAAGATTTCCGGTGTGCCGGTGACGGAAAAAAACGGACGCCTTGTCGGTATTCTCACCAATCGCGATGTGCGGTTTGCGTCCAATCCCGATCAGAAAATTTCCGAGCTGATGACGCATGAAAATCTGGTGACCGTGCGCGAAGCCGTCGATCAGGAAGAGGCCAAGCGCCTGTTGCACCAGCACAGAATCGAAAAATTGCTGGTGGTCGATGATGATTATTGCTGTGTCGGGCTCATTACCGTCAAAGATATGGAAAAAGCCCAATTGCACCCCAATGCCGCCAAGGACGCGCAAGGGCGCTTGCGGGTGGCGGCAGCCTCGACGGTGGGCGATGACGGGTTTGCCCGCTCCGAGGCGCTGGTCGATGCCGGTGTGGATTTAATCGTTGTCGATACCGCGCACGGGCATTCGGAACATGTCGCCAATGCCGTCTCGCGGATAAAATCCGTCTCGAATGAAATTCAGGTCATGGCGGGCAATGTGGCGACCGCAGACGGGGCAAAATCCCTGATTGATGCCGGTGCCGATGCGGTGAAGGTCGGCATCGGGCCGGGCTCGATTTGCACCACGCGCGTGGTCGCGGGTGTCGGCGTGCCGCAGCTCACGGCGATTTTGGATGCTGTCGAGGCCGCGCGCGCCACCAACACGCCGGTGATTGCCGATGGCGGTATCAAATATTCCGGCGACCTCGCCAAGGCGATTGCGGCGGGCGCGAGTTGTGCCATGGTCGGCTCATTGCTTGCCGGCACGACGGAAAGTCCGGGCGAGGTGTTTCTCTATCAGGGCCGAAGCTACAAAGCCTATCGCGGCATGGGCTCGGTGGGGGCCATGGCACGCGGCTCGGCCGACCGGTATTTCCAGCAGGATATTTCCGAAACCCACAAGCTTGTGCCCGAAGGCATTGAGGGGCAGATCCCGTTTAAGGGGCCGGTCGGGCAGGTGTTGCATCAACTCGTTGGGGGCTTGCGGGCGGCCATGGGCTATACGGGTTCGGCCAATATTGCCGCCATGCATGAACATGCCGAATTTATCCGCATGACGTCGGCATCTTTGGCCGAAAGCCATGTCCATGATGTGACCATCACGCGCGAAGCGCCAAATTATCCGGGTTCCGGTAAAAACTAGTGCGTCCGGCTGCGCGGCTTAAAGCGGTCAGCGAATTGCTGCCCGAAATTCTGGGCTCTACAAATGCCGCCGACCGTGTGGTGCAGGCGTGGGGACGCAAAAACAGATATGCAGGTTCCGGTGATCGGCGCGACATTGCCGATCAGGTGTTTGCCATTTTGCGCCATTATTCGAAACTTTGCGCGCTGGTGGACAGCGATGATCCGGTATTGGTGACGCTGGCGGCGCGCATGGTCTTGTTTGACGACACGCTGGAGGCGGTTTGCGCGCCGGCAGATGGCGCGCGCCATGCACTTGCCCCGCCAACGCCGGATATGCGCGCCCGGCTTGCGCGCATTGCCGACCGCGCGGGTGAACTTCAGCCGCATGAACGCGCTGCGCTGCCCGCGTGGTTATATGATGAAATCATGGCCGGCGATTTAATCCATGCAGATGCCGTGCTTGAGAAGTTGAACGCCCGCGCGCCGCTTGATTTGCGGGTCAACACATTGCGCGGGTCGCCGGCGCAAGCCCGTCAGAAACTGGCCGATGAGGGCGTGCGCACGCGCCCGCTTGCCAAAGTACCGCTGGGTTTGCGTGTCGAGGGCACCGGCCAGATTACCAATGGTGTGGTGTTTCAGTCGGGCCGGGTCGAAATACAAGATGCCGGTGCCCAGATAGCCGCCGGGCTGTGCCAAGCTCAGCCCGGACAGACAGTGCTGGATTTTTGCGCCGGTGCCGGTGGCAAAACCCTCGCGCTGGCCGCCCAAATGCAAAATAAGGGTCATTTATTCGTGCATGACAGCGACCCCAAACGCCTGCACTCAATGGCGGCACGTTTGATGCGCGCCGGTGTCGGCATTGTGCGCCCGATGGCGGATGAGACGGCGCGTCTTGGGGAGCGGTGCCAGCTCGTTGTGTCGGATGTGCCGTGCAGTGGTTCGGGCCGGTGGCGGCGGGCACCGGAAACCAAATGGCAGCTGACACCGGCGGGCCTTGACGAACTGGTTGCCCTGCAAAGGGAAATTCTCGCCGAAAGCGCGACTTATGTCGCGCCGGGCGGTCGTCTGGCCTATATCACCTGCTCGATTATCGGGCGTGAGAACGAACACCAAATTGCGGAATTTCTGGACACGCATTCCGAATTCGCGATCGATGAAACGGCCAAATTCGGCAATCAAGGTGGGGTAATTCGTCTGGATCCGCATAACACGGATACAGACGGGATGTTTTGTGCCATTATGCGTCGCAATGGGCCATGATTCTGGCGTTGAAAGGTTGATATATATGGTTTCCAAAACCCTTATCCCGTTTTTATTCATGCTCTTTATTCCGGCCTCGGCCTTGGCTGTGTCGGATGCGTATCAAAGCCTGTCGATGGATTTGGTCGTCAAGGCGGAAGACGACATTTCCGCCGAACGCAATGCCGAAGCCAATGCGCGGCTGGATCTTGCGCTGGTGGCCGATCCGGGCAATGCCCGCGCCTTTGTTCTCAAAGGCCAGGTTCAGCATTTGCTGGGCGACACTGACGAGGGCCTGCGGCTGGTGAGCATCGGTCTGCAAATCGACCCCGTCATGCGCGAGGGGCTGGTGTTGCAGACGCGGCTGGCCTCGGAGCTTGGCAATGTGATTGTCGCCGAAGCGGCGCTTGAGCGGTTCCGCCGGATTTGCAAAACAAATTGCGCCGAGGCCGATACGCTCGGTGCGCTGGTGGAAACGGCGCGCAATGCTGAAGATGGCGATGCAACCGACAGTGCCGCCAACAGTGCCGCCGACAGTACCAATGCGAAAATCGACGGAGAATAACCGGACATGGATCAAGGCATGGATCGTCTGCTGATTGTTGATTTTGGATCGCAGGTCACCCAGCTTATTGCCCGCCGCGTGCGCGAAAGCGGTGTTTATTGCGAAATTGTGCCGTTTCATTCGGCAAGCGAAAAATTTGCCGAAATAGGCCCGCGCGCGGTCATTCTGTCAGGCGGCCCGAACAGTGTGGCCGATACGGACACGCCGCGCATTCCGGAAAATATTCTGCATGGCGGCACACCGATATTGGGCATTTGCTACGGGCAACAGGCGCTGTGCGCCCAGCTTGGCGGCAGTGTTGAACAATCCGACGAGCGCGAGTTCGGGCGCGCCGAACTGAAGCTTGAGGCCACGCACAGCCTGTTTGACGGCTTCGCCGCGGCCGGGGACACACTGCCCGTCTGGATGAGTCATGGCGACAGGGTGAACGCTTTGCCGGACGGTTTCTCGGTGGTGGGCACCAGCGACAATGCGCCTTTTGCGGCCATTGCGGATGACGCGCGCAAGATTTTCGGTGTCCAGTTTCACCCCGAAGTTGTGCATACGCCGAATGGTGCCGCGCTGTTGCGCAATTTCACCCATAATATCGCCGGATGTCGCGGCGACTGGACGATGGCCGCCTTCCGCGAAAAAGCGGTTGCCGATATTCGCGCGCAAGTGGGTGAGGGCCGCGTGATTTGCGGGCTTTCCGGCGGTGTCGACAGCTCCGTCGTCGCGGTTTTGCTGCATGAGGCCATTGGCGATCAGCTTACTTGCGTTTATGTCGATACCGGCATGATGCGCGCCGGCGAGAGCGATGAGGTTGTCGGCCTGTTCCGCGACCATTTCAACATCAGCCTCATCCATAAAGATGCGGGCGCGGTGTTTCTCGACAAGCTGGACGGTGTGGACGACCCTGAAGCCAAGCGCAAAATTATCGGCGGCACATTTATCGACATTTTCGAGGCCGAAGCCAAAGCCATTGGCGGCGCGGATTTTCTGGCCCAGGGCACGCTCTATCCGGATGTGATTGAAAGCGTGTCTTTCACCGGCGGGCCCAGCGTCACCATCAAAAGCCACCATAATGTCGGCGGGCTGCCCGAGCGCATGAATATGAAGCTTGTCGAGCCGGTGCGCGAATTGTTCAAAGACGAAGTGCGCGCCTTGGGGCGCGAGCTTGGCCTGCCGGAAGCTTTTGTCGGGCGTCATCCGTTTCCGGGGCCGGGGCTTGCGATCCGCATTCCGGGCGCGATTACGGAAGAAAAACTCGATATTTTGCGCAAAGCCGACCTCGTCTATCTCGACGAAATTCGCAAAAGCGGCCTTTATGACGAGATTTGGCAAGCCTTTGCCGTGCTGCTGCCCGTGCGTACCGTCGGCGTTATGGGCGACAGCCGCACCTATGATTATGTGTGCGCGCTTCGCGCCGTCACCTCGACCGACGGCATGACGGCCGATTATTATCCGTTCAGCCATGAATTTCTGGGCCGCGTCTCAACGCGCATCATCAATGAGGTGCGCGGCATTAACCGCGTGGTCTATGACATCACATCAAAACCGCCCGGCACGATCGAGTGGGAATAAGCTGGGCCGAACCATCTCGCAAAGCGGCGCGAAATTGACTAGTATTTTTCCCTGAATTCAAATTGCCGGCGGGCCCCGACCCGTGACGCGATTGGAAAAGGGAGTAGCCCATGAGTGAACGCACCAAAATTCTCCTCGAAGAGAACGAAATGCCCACGCAGTGGTACAATATTGTCGCCGATCTGCCTGAGCCGCCACCGCCGGCCCTGCATCCGGGCACCCATCAACCGGCCACTGCAGAAGATTTCGCGCCTCTATTCCCGATGGCTTTGGTAGAGCAGGAAATCAGCACTGAGCGCTATATTGATATTCCGGGTGATGTGCTGGATGTTTATCGCCTCTGGCGCCCGTCGCCTCTTTTCCGCGCGCGGCGCTTGGAGAAGCTTCTCGATACGCCCGCCAAGATTTTTTACAAATATGAGGGTGTCAGCCCGGCGGGGTCGCACAAGCCCAATACTGCGGTGCCGCAAGTTTGGTACAATGCGCAGGAAGGGGTTCGCAAACTCACGACAGAGACCGGAGCCGGCCAATGGGGAAGCTCACTGGCATTTGCCTGCGCTCAATTTGGCCTCGAATGCGAAATCTGGCAGGTGGCGGCAAGTTACCTCGCCAAACCGCACCGACGCACCATGATGGAAATCTGGGGCGGCAAGGTGCATCCCAGCCCTTCCGATGTGACCGAGTTCGGCCGTAAATTGTTGGCGGAAAATCCCGATCACCCCGGCTCATTGGGTATTGCGATTTCCGAGGCTGTTAGCGAAGCCATGGAGGACGAAACCGTTCGCTATGCGCTCGGCAGCGTGCTTAATCATGTGCTGCTGCACCAGACGATCATTGGCGAAGAAGCCCTGTTGCAGCTTGCCAAAGTGGGTGAAACCCCGGATGTTTTGGTGGGGTGCACCGGCGGAGGGTCTAATTTTGGCGGGCTTGCCTTCCCGTTTCTGCGTGAAAAACTGGCCGGTAACATGAACCCGGTAATCCGCTGTGTGGAGCCGGCAGCCTGTCCGACCTTGACCAAGGGCGAGTATCGTTATGACTTTGGCGATACGGCAGGGCTTACGCCACTGATGAAAATGCATACGCTGGGGCATGGGTTTGTTCCCGAACCCATTCACGCGGGGGGTTTGCGCTATCATGGCATGGCGCCGCTGGTATCGCATGTCTATGAGCTTGGTCTGGTGGAGGCTATTGCGGTGCCGCAGCTGGAGTGTTTTGAAGGTGCAATAAAATTTGCCCGCAGTGAGGGTATCGTGCCGGCACCGGAGCCGACCCACGCAATTGCCGCTGCCATACGCGAAGCTCTGGCATGCAAGGAAAGTGGCGAAGGCAAAACCATTCTCACCGCGCTGTGCGGGCACGGCCATCTCGACCTTGCATCCTATGACAAATATTTGCGGGGCGAGATGAAAGACCTTGAATTGTCGGACGATGTGATAAAAGCGGCAATGCGCGACGTGCCGGAAATTGCCTGATTACTTGATGCTTGCACAGCTGTAAGGATAAGGAAAATGACTTGTGAGGCTGAATGTTGGGTGGCGTTTCGGGGTTGCTCATTAATCTTTTCCATCACAGTTTAACGGGCATATAATGATAGGGTTGGCGCGGGTCAAACTGGGTAACAAATTCACCAAGATATTAACGAGATAATGCGTTTCGGCATAAGCCTGCGCTTTTAGGGGGTTAGAAAAATTGCAATGAGTGAGACAAAAAATCCGGAATTTATTCCACTGGAAGAAGCGGCGAAAATGACCACCGGCACGCGGGCAACTTTCATTCCCGGCATGCAGGCGCTTTACGCCGAGGCGCTCAAAAATATTTGCTATGTCAAAAAAATTCCCCTCATCCGGGCACTGCACCCGTTTATGGGCGTCGATAAGGAAACCGGCAAGGACCGTCAGGAGAAGCTTTACGAACTGACCAGCCAAACCAGCCTGCCGACGATGTTTCACAATGATGAACGCCCCAGAAGCAACTGGACCGAACAGCTTGCGCTGGCTGAACGGATAGGGGATTCGGACAGCCCGGCACTAATTCCCGCCGATTTCCGCCAAAGGGTCGAAATGTTCGGGCTTTGCGCCATTGTTCTGGCCGAAGACGGTTTGGTTTGGAACATGCGCATATTGGCAGACGGGCCGCTGGGCAGAAAATATGGCTATAGCCCGGAAGCCAGCGCGCAGGCGCCCGACAAAATGGCCGAGATCGTTCGCGTGATCGACGCGCAAGTGCAGGCGCAGGAAGAACGCGGCTCGAAATATCTGGTGGGCGATGCCATTTCCGCCGCCGATGTTTATTGGGCGACGATGAGCATGGCGGTGATACCCGCACCGCCCGAAATTATGCCGCGCACCAAGCAAAATGAAGGCTTGCTGGCAATGTTTGAAGCCAGTTCGCATATTCCGCAATTGAAAGAAGCCCTGACCGACCGGCTTGAGGTGCAGCGGGATTATATTTTGAAGACCTATTGCGAAACGCCGGCGGTTCTTGGCGGCGATCCGATTTGACGAATTGACAAAGGTCGAAGCAGGAACACGCAAGTGAAGCAGAAAGATCCGAATGCGCCCTATCAATTGCACGGTGTGAATATTTCCTATTTCACCGGCAAGCTGGAAGCCTATATGCGCTATAAGGACATTCCGCACGAGCTTGTTGACGGCTATGACCTCGGCAAGATTTTTTTTCATACCGGCATTAAGAAAATGCCTGCCGTTGAAACGCCGCAAGGCCAATGGCTCTATGACACGACGCCGACCATTCAATGGTTCGAAACGGTTTATCCGGACACGCCGATTACGCCGAAAAGCAAGGCGTTGGCATTTGTCTCCCTGTTGCTTGAGGATTATGGCGATGAATGGCTGTGGCGACCGGCCATGTGGTGGCGCTGGATGCCGCCCGTGTCGCGGCGTGCGCTTGGCACGCGGATTATGCAAGGTGCGCTGGGCGCGCCGGCCCTGTGGTGGTATTTCGCCCAGCGCCAATCGCGCGAATGGTTGTGGGGCGACGGCATGACCAGGCACAATTCGGATGCCGTGCGTGATATGTATTTCGAGGAACTGGAATTTCTGGAGGCGGTTTTCGCCAAGCAGGATTTTATTTTGGGCAGTCATCCGAGTGCCGCAGATTTCGGCTATTTCGCGTCGATGTTTCGCCATTTTGGAAATGATCCCGATCCGGCGGAAATCATGCGTGCCCAAGCGCCCCATACTTATGCATGGCTGGCGCGCCTTTGGGATACCAAAGCGCGAGATTTGGGCCCCAAGCAACAATGGGTGTTTCCGAAAGGGCGTCACTGGACGCCGCTTCTGGACCGCATTGCCAATGATTATCTGCCCTATTTGAAGGCAAATGCGGCGGCTTTTCGAGACGGCCAAAAACGCTTTGATTTTGTGGGCAAGAACCACAGCTTCGCCCGCACCAAAACGACCTTTTACCGCGTGTGGTGTCTGGAAATTCTGCAACGACATTATCGGGCGTTGAACGCGCGCGACAAAGCCCGCGTGGACGGCTTGTTTGCGCCGGTCGGCAAAATTTCCAAAATCCTCAATGCGCGCCAAATCAGCGCCGGCATGGATGATTTATTCGACCTGCCCAAACCCTCGCTCAAGGGCACGCATATTACGCTCAGCTCGCCGCGGGGGTGGCGTTTGGGCGCACAACCGCGAAACTAGGGGCTGCCGGCATGATGTTTTTTCTGACAAAGCTGTTTTTGACCGCCGGCATAATTGTGGTGGTGAGTGAAGTTGCCAAAAGAAGCGACAAGTTTGGCGGTCTGATTGCCGCCTTGCCGCTGACGACAATTCTGGTCATTTTATGGATGTATTATGAGGGTGCGTCTTCGGAAAAAATATCGAAGCATATGAGCTACACCCTGTTTTTTGTGCTGCCGACCTTGCCCATGTTTGTTGTCTTTCCTTATGTGATTGGCAAGTTTGGATTTTACGTCGCGCTTTTGGTCAGCCTTGTTTTGACGGCGGTGTGCCTTTACGCTTTTAATATTGTGTCGACACAAGTCGGCTTCAAAATTCTGTAAGTTATTTTTGCATGTTTGCGTGAACCGCCATGCCGATTGCGGTGTGGTTCGGTCGTCGGGCGGTGTCCCCATATATTGCTTGCGAAATGCGTGTCATGAAAAAAAGGAAAAAAATGATATGAATAGAAAACCTTTCTTGGTGGGTCTGATTGTCGGTGGGCTGTTGGGCCTTATTCCCGGCTTTGGGCTCGGTGTTTACTTTCTGCCGATCATAATTGCCGAAAAGGGCGCTGATGAAACCGTGCTGGCCGGTGCGCATGCCGCTGCCGAGCGGCACGGCACGTTTGTGCGCGATTTGCCCGGCAGCGACCCGCTGCATTATGGCGATGGCGAGATTATCCATTCGGTTGAAAATGGCGAAACGTTCATCACATTGCAGGGCCATGTGACGCCGGGGCCGGATTGCAAGCTTTATCTCACGCCGAAATATGTCGATACCAAAGCCGGTTTTGAGGCCATCAAGGCTCAAAGCGTGCGCGTGGGCGATATCAAGGCGTTTGAAAATTTCCGCCTGCAAGTGCCGTCTGCGGTCAATGCCAATGACTATCCGGCGGTGCTTGTCTGGTGCGAGAAGTTTTCAATGTTCATAAGTTCGGCACAATTAAAATGACCGGTCGATTAAACCGATAGGGCGATTTTTGCGTAACCTGTTTAACTAACGGGAGATGCGATGTTAACGCGGCTAGAAGCGCGTCCGGTCAAACGCATATTGGGTTGTTTTTCCGGGCAGAAGGGCTCTGTACAGATGTGCCCCGATTTGCCTTTGTTGAAAGGCAAAACGGCGCTTGTCACCGGGCCGACTTCCGGCATCGGGCGCGAAACAGTGGCCGGTTTGCTGTCGCGCGGGGCCCAAGTCGTGCTGGCCGGGCGCTCGTGCAAAAAGCTGCGCGCCTTAATCGACGGGCTGGCCGCAGACGGCCATGACACGGGCGCGCTCACGCCGGTGATTTGCGACCTTGCCGACCTCGACAGCGTGGCCGTGGCCGTGCAGGAAATTAACAAAATACTTCGCATGAAACCGCTCGATATTCTGGTCGAAAATGCCGGCATTATGCCGACAAAATACAGCGAAACGCCGCAAGGCCACGAGATTAGTTTCGGCACAAATGTGCTGGGGCATTTTGCTTTGCGCGCGGGTCTGTTGCGCGGGTGCCTGTCGGAAAAGGCACGGGTCATTATCCTGACCGGCGACATATATGTTTTCTCGGACGGTTGTTCCTCCGATTTCCGCTGGCGCACGCCGCTGGGCGGCATCAAGGCTTATAATCGCAGCAAGCTCGGCAATTTCTGGGTAGCGCGCGAATTGCAGCGGCGTTATCCGCGCCTCAATGTGTTTATCGTGCATCCGGGCGTTGTGGCGACCAATCTCGGCGCGGGCGGTGCGGTGGCAAAGGCGATGAAACGGCGTTTGTTGATCGACCCGATTGCCGGTGCCCAAACCAGCCTCATTTGCGCCACACAGCCCGATCTGGCCTATGGCAGCTATTATCACAATGTCTATGGCGAGGTTGAATTGACCAATGCCGACCCGGCGATGAATGACTGGGAAGCCCGCCAGTTTTGGAATGCCTGCGCACGCCTGTCCGAAAGGGGTGAAGCGGCGCAAATCAGCACCTTGCGCCGCGCTTCCTGATTTGCGCTTATGGCCAATATCGGCTAGCTTTCGCGCGAGGGTTCTCGCTGGCTCTCACCACCCGTTTTCACACACCTTGAGCCGGATTTCCGGTGCGGTGTTCTGGAGAATCTCATGTCAACGCACGCGGGCAGCAAACGCTTAACGGTTCCGGAACTTGTAGCGCGTAAGGGCAAAGACCCCATTGTCTGCCTGACATCCTATCACGCGCATACGGCCAAATTGATCGACCCCCATGTCGACCTTCTGCTCGTTGGCGACAGCCTCGGCATGGTCATGTATGGCATGGAAACGACGCTGGGCGTGACGCTGGAAATGATGATCGCCCATGGCGCGGCAGTGGTGCGCGGGTCTCAAAAAGCGCTGGTGGTTATTGATTTGCCGTTTGGCACTTATGAAGAAAGCCCGGCGCATGCTTTTCACAATGCCGCGCGCGCCATCAAGGAGACGGGCGCGCAGGCGGTGAAACTTGAAGGTGGCACGCGCATGGAAGCGACCGTCCGGCATCTGACCGAGCGCGGCATTCCGGTGATGGGGCATATTGGCCTGACACCGCAAAATGTAAATGTGATGGGCGGCTTCAAAACGCAAGGCCGCCGCCGCGCCGAATGGCCGCAAATTGAAGAAGACGCAAAAGCACTGGCGCGCGCGGGCGCATTTGCCATTGTTCTGGAAGGGATGGCGGCGGAACTGGCCGATAAAATTTCCTCGGAAATATCCGTACCGACCATTGGCATTGGCGCGTCGCCGGGCTGCGACGGGCAAATTCTGGTGACCGAGGATATGCTTGGGCTGTCCCCGTCCGTGCCGAAATTCGTCAAGGAATTTGCCACGCTGGGTGCGCAGATTGCGGGCGCCGCAGAGACTTACGCGCAAGAAGTGCGGGCAAGAAAATTTCCTGAGCAAAAGCATACCTATGCTATGAAAGCTGACGAGGAAGAGCCAAAGGCCGAATAAGGAGCAAACCGTGAGTGATATTTTTGCCGAAGTAGATGCCGAGCTGCGCCGCGACCGGTGGCAGGCCCTGTGGGATCGCTATGGCTTGCTGGTTATCGGCGGGGCGGTCGGTATTGTTTTGCTGGTTGCCATTGTCGTTGGCTATCGCGCGTTTCAGCAGTCGCAAAACGAAGCGGCGTCACTGCGCTATGAGGCCTTGCTTCAACAAATTGAGGAGGAAGGCAGCGCCGCAAAATTTGAGTTGTTGAATTCTTTTGCCCTGGAAGAAGCCAATGGCTATGGCGTGCTTGCCGCTTTTGGGGCTGCGGGGACGGCGGCAGAAAATGGCGACTTCACAACGGCATTGGCCGGATTTGATGCGCTGGCCGCGCGCGGTGATCTGGCGGCTCCCATGCGCGATTATGCGCGCCTTCAGGCCGCTATTGTGCTGGTAAACCAAAAGGCCAGCGCCGACGATATTGCGGCACGGCTGGCGCGCCTGTTTGATGATGACAATGCGCTGCGCCCGATTGCGCGCGACATTCTGGCACTGGCTTATTTCACCAAGGATGCGCCGTTAAAGGCACGCGAATTATATGCCGAGCAATTGGCCGACCCCGATGCGACGCCTTTCAGCAAACAGAGGGCACAAATTATGCTGAGTGAAGTTGAGGCGAAATTGCGTCCCTCCGGCCAAGCCGACTGAGTGCAATGCGATTTAATGCGATTTAGCGAGAATTTTTTGAAACTCAAAAGGTGAAACTCAAAAGGTGAAAGTCAAAAACCCATGAACGCCATTTTCCGTACCTTAAAAACGCACAGGCAGCCGACATTGCCGGTCTTGGGGCTTGCACTCTTTCTGGCCGCTTGCGGCGCTGATGAAAAGCCGAAGCTGGACGGGGAGCGCATCTCGGTTTTGAATTTTGAACGCGCGCTGGCTGTTGACCCGCGCGTCAGCGAGCAGGCGATTACCCTGCCGCCGGTTTTCAGAAACAATGACTGGCCGAACCCCGGCGGCTATGCCAGCCATGCCGCCTATCACCTCGCGCTTGACGGCGTTGAACAAGCCTTCAAAGTCGATGCCGTTTCCGGCAATAGCTCCGATATGCGGCTGAAAAGCGCGCCTGTTGTCGGCGATGGAAAGGTTTTTGCTCTGGGTGCCGAATTGGATGTTGCGGCGCTGGATGCCACGACCGGCAAGATTATCTGGCAGCGTTCTGTCGCCGCTCAGGATACCGAGCCCAATCGGGGGCTGACGCGGTTTTTCGGCGTATCCGAACGGACTGTGGATGTCGAAGACGGCTTTGGCGGGGGGCTTGCATATGATGATGGTCGGGTTTTTGTAACCACCGGATTTGGTGAGATTACCGCATTGTCGGCCGAGACCGGTGAGGTCATTTGGCAAATTCGCAATACGGTGCCGTTTTCCAATGCGCCGACAATTCGCGCCGGACGCCTGTATGCCGTGTCGCGCGACAGCCGCCTTCAGGTGCTATCGACCGAGGATGGCAGCCGCTTGTGGGAGCATTTGGCGATTACCGAATTGGCGACCGTTATCGGGGCGACGAGCCCGGCCGTAGACTCTCGCATGGTTGTTGCCGGTTTTAATTCCGGCGAAGTCGTTGCGCTGAACAGCATTAATGGTCGGGTGGCCTGGTCGGACAGCCTGACAAGTCGCGCCACCCAGATAACGCCGCTGTCGGAGCTTAATGCCATTGTTGGCCGCCCGGTGATTGACGGCGACAAGGTTTTCGCCGTGTCGCATGGCGGGCGCATGGTGAGTATTGATATGCGTACCGGTGAGCGCATTTGGACGGCAGATATCGGCTCGATTGAAACCCCTTGGGTGTTGGGTGATTTTATCTTGGTCGTCACACTGGACGGGCAGGTTGTGTGTTTGTCGAGCGCGCAAGGCCGCGTGCGCTGGGTGAGCCAGCTTCCGGCCTTTGAAGACCCCGATGACCGCGAAGCGCGCATCAACTGGACGGGCCCTGTGCTGGCAAGCGGTAAAATTTATGTCGCGTCTTCGACCGGTGAACTGCTGGCGCTGGACCCGACCAATGGCGAAATCAGCGAGCGTGTGGATTTGGGTGAGCCCGTCAATGTGCCGCCTGTGGTGGCAGACGGCACGATTTACTTTTTGACCGATGACGGCAGCCTGATCGCGCGTCGGTAACGACCACGGACACAAAAGACAATGCAACCGTTTGTACTGGCCATTGTCGGCCGGCCCAATGTGGGCAAATCAACCCTGTTCAACCGCCTTGTCGGGCGGCGGCTTGCGCTGGTCGACGACCAGCCGGGGGTCACGCGCGACCGGCGTTTCGGCGATGCGCGGCTGGGCGATTTGCAGTTTCAGATTGTCGATACGGCAGGTTTTGAGGAAGGTAGATCCGGTTCATTGCAGGCGCGCATGCGCGAGCAAACCGAAGCCGCGATTGAAGAAGCCGATATGGTTTTGATGCTGACCGATGCGCGCGCCGGGCTGTTGCCGGAAGACGAGTTTTTCGCCCGTTTGCTTCGAAAAACGGATGTGCCGGTCATTCTGGCGGCCAATAAATGCGAAGGCCATGCCGGCGAGACCGGCTATAATGAAGCCTATAAATTGGGGCTGGGCACGCCTATTGCGCTGTCGGCAGAGCACGGGCAGGGCACTGATGAATTATATACGCAATTGCGCGACGCCATTGCCGCGCACGCAAAAGCCAATCCGGTGACGGACACGGATGCGTTTGATGAAGACGATGTGGCGTTTGACCCGGAAACGCCGTTTGAAGACGACCCCGAACGCCCTTTGCGCATTGCGATACTTGGGCGTCCGAATGCGGGCAAATCAACCCTGATAAACCGGCTGCTCGGCACGGACCGGTTGTTGACGGGTCCGGAGGCCGGTATCACGCGCGACAGTATTTCGGTGAACTGGGTGTGGCACGGGGCCGGTGCGCCGGATGCGGGGCGCGCCGTTACTTTATGGGATACGGCCGGTATGCGCCGCAAGGCCCGTGTAACCGAAAAACTGGAGAAACTGTCGGTCGCTGACGGACTTCGGGCGGTAAAATTTGCCGAGATTGTGGTGCTTTTGATTGACGCCACAAGCCCGTTTGACAAGCAAGATGTGCAATTGGCCGATCTGGTTGAGCGCGAAGGCCGCGCGCTCATTATCTGCATTAATAAATGGGATTTGAAACTTGACCGCCAAGAAGTGCGCCAAACCGTCAATGACACGCTGTTGCGCGCCCTGCCCAAATTGCGCGGTGTGCCGGTGATTATGCTGTCGGCGGAAACCGGCCATGGCGTCGACAAGCTCATGCCGGCCATCATCCGGCAATATGGGCTGTGGAATGCCCGCATCGGCACGGCCAAGCTCAATAATTGGCTGTCGGGTGTGGTTGAGCGCCACCCGCCGCCTGCCGATAAGGGGCGTCCGGTGCGACTGCGCTATATCACGCAAGCCAAATCGCGCCCGCCGACTTTCGTAACGTTTTCGAGCCGCGGCCACGCCGTACCCGAAAGCTATCAGCGTTATCTGGTCAATGGCTTGCGCGAAACATTTGATCTTGCCGGCGTGCCGCTGCGTCTTTTTGTGCGCAAAGGCAAAAACCCTTACGAAGACAAGTAGTGTCAGCGCATAAATTGAACGATTTCGCCTGTGCGTGTTTCCTTGGGCGACAGCAATTCCAGAAACAAGGGCGCAACATCGGCAGGGGCGGGCAGCGTGTCGGGGTCTTCGCCGGGCATGGCCTGAGCGCGCATGGCTGTACGCACCGGCCCCGGTGACAAAAGATTGACCCGCAGCGCATCGTTTTCATGCTCATGCGCCCAGGTTTTCACCATCGCATCAAGGGCGGCTTTCGAGGTGGCATAAGCCCCCCAAAAGGGGCGCGCTTTATGCGCCGCGCCGGAGGTTACGAAAACCGCGCGCGGGGCTTCGGCCTGCAACAATAATGGCTCCATAGCACGAATGAGCCGCGCATTGGCCGTGACATTGACAGCCAGTGTTTTTTCAAAAGCGTCCGGCGCAATATGGCTGATCGGCGTAATGGGCCCCAAATCGCCGGCATTGCCGACCAGAAGGTCGAGGCGACCCCAACGCTCGGCCACGGCTGCGCCCAAGCGGTCGAGTGCATCGCCGTCGGTCACATCCATCGGAACGCCGGTGGCGTCTCCGCCTTCTGCGCGAATGTCATCATAAAGGGCTTCCAGCGCGCCTTGCGTGCGGCCAACCAGCAAAACATGCGCGCCCGCCAAGGCCAAAGCGCGGGCGACGGCGTATCCGAGCCCCCGTGACGCGCCGGTGACAAGCGCCACGCGCCCGCTGAAATCAGGTTCGGAGGCCGTCATCGAAAGGGCTATGCCTGTTCTGCAAGCAGTGACAGCTGTTTGACATGGCCGTCATCCTGCTGGTCGGTCAAGCCGGTCGGATAATCACCGGTAAAGCAATGGTCGGTGAATTGCGGGCGCGCCGGATCGCGGCCATTTTCATACCCCATGGCGCGGTAGAGCCCGTCAACGCTCAAAAAAGCGAGGCTGTCGGCACCGATATAGGCACGCATTTCTTCCAGCGAATTATTTGCCGCCAGCAATTGATCCTGATTGGGCGTGTCAATGCCGTAAAAATCAGGATGGGTGATGGGCGGTGCGCCAATTCGCAAGTGAACTTCCGTTGCACCGGCGTCGCGCATCATTTGCACGATTTTGACAGACGTCGTTCCGCGCACAATCGAGTCATCAATCAAAATCACCCGCTTGCCGTCAACATGCACGCGGTTGGCATTGTGTTTGAGTTTTACCGAAAATGCGCGGATGGATTGTTGCGGCTCAATAAAGGTGCGCCCGACATAATGATTGCGGATGATGCCCAGTTCAAACGGGATATCCGACTGGTCGGCATAGCCGATGGCGGCGGGCACACCGCTGTCGGGCACCGGAATGACAACATCCGCCGGCACCGCGCTTTCAAGCGCCAATTGGCGACCAAGCGCCTTGCGGCAGTCATAAACACTTTTTCCGTCAATAATGCTGTCGGGCCGTGAGAAATAAATATATTCGAAAACGCAGGGGCGCGGCGCAAGTTTGGGGAAGGGTTTGATGCTTTCCAGGCCGTTTTCCGTGATGACGACAATCTCGCCATTTTCGACCTCGCGCACAAATTGCGCGCCGATAATGTCCAGCGCGCAGGTTTCCGACGCCAGAATATAATGGCCGTCAAGCTGGCCCAGAATAAGGGGACGAATGCCCAGCGGGTCGCGCGCGCCAATGAGCTTTTTATTGGTCATGACAACCAGCGCATAGGCCCCTTCGATTTGGAAAAGCGCATCGGTAAAGCGCGACAGCGTGTTTCCGCGGTCTGAGCGCGCGACAAGCTGCAAAATGGTCTCGGTGTCGGAGGTTGACTGAAAAATCGCCCCGTCGCGCACAAGCGAATTACGCAAAGTAAGCGCGTTGGTCAGATTGCCATTATGGGCAACGGCGAAACCGCCACCGGCAAGATCGGCAAACAGCGGTTGGACATTGCGCAAAATTGTTTCGCCGGTTGTCGAATAGCGCACATGGCCGCATGCCATATTGCCTTCGAGCCGGTCGAGAATGCTGGCTTTGGTAAAATGGTCGCTGACGAGGCCGAGCCGTCGCTCTGCATGAAATTGCTTGCCGTCGAAAGAAACAATGCCCGCCGCTTCCTGCCCGCGATGTTGCAGGGCGTGCAGCCCCAGCGCCGTGAGCGCGGCGGCATCGGGGTGGCCGAACACGCCGAATACGCCGCATTCTTCGCGCAGCCTGTCGCCATAGGAATTGTGCAAATTCATCTGACACCTTCCGTATTGCGGATTAGACGTTCCATCAAGTCCCGGTCGTTTTGTTTATAGCCTGTGTCGGCTTGTGTGTCTTGTGCTTCGTTATCGGACGGGCCGGGTGCCTCAGCGGGCGCGTCCGGCGCAGCTTCCGGTAAAAGCGCAGGGGCGAGTTGTTCGAAGCTTTGTTCGGGCATATTGCGCAATATGCCCTCAATATTGGTGATGTTGAGCGGCAGGCGATCCATCGGTACAAGGGTTACCATAACCCGAATGCCGGTTTGCAGAAGCGGGCGCATTTTGGCATCGCGAATCCAATCGGGGTGGTCTTTTTCCGGCAAAACAAGCACCACAACGAAATAGGCAAGGCAGACGATAAACGCCCCGCGCAAACCGCCAAAGGCGACGCCCAATGTGCGGTCCAGCATGCCAATGCCGCTGTCGCGGAGCTTGGAGGCAATGAAATTGCTGAGAAATGAAAACAGAATGAGAAAAACCAGAAATACCAGCAATAGCGCACCGGCGTTTACCACCCATTCAATATTGATATAAGGCGCAAGAAACGGCTTGACCAAGGGGCCCAGAAAGAGCGCGGCATAGCTGGATACAATCCAGCCCGTGATGGACAGCACTTCCTTGACAAACCCGCGCATGAGAGACAGCGCCGCTGACACCAGCAGGACACCGAATACAACGTAATCGAGGGCAAGCAATTCCATGGTCGCTAACCTATCATGAGTCGTCTTGATGACTGTCCGGCGAAACACCTAATGCGGCGATGAGCGCCGCCAAATCTCCGATTTCCTTGACCGGCATGGCCGCATTGCCCGCCGTCGGCGCAAAAGCCTGTTGAAAGCCCAGCTTGGCGGCTTCTTTCAGCCGCAAATCGCTCTGGCTGACCGGCCGCACCGCACCCGAAAGGCTGATTTCGCCGAACACGACGGATTGGCGGGGCAGGGGCTTGCCCGACATTGATGAGATGAGGGCCGCGGCCACGGCCAAATCCGCCGCCGGTTCGTTGATGCGCAAGCCCCCGGCGACATTCAAAAACACGTCGCGTCCACCAAATGCCATGCCGCAACGCGCTTCCAGAACCGCAAGAACCATCGACAGGCGCGCGCTGTCCCAGCCCACAATCGCGCGGCGCGGGGTAGCGAGTGATGAGGGTGCGGCGAGGGCCTGAATTTCCACCAGAACGGGGCGTGTGCCTTCTATGCCCGCAAATACGGCCGCGCCGGGCACGCTCTCATCGCGCGCTTCCAGAAACAATGCCGAGGGGTTTTGCACCTCGGTCAGCCCTTCTTCGCGCATTTCAAACACGCCGATTTCATGGGCCGGCCCGAAGCGGTTTTTGATGGCGCGCAAAATCCGGAACTGGTCGCCGCGATCGCCTTCGAAATAGACCACCGTATCGACCATATGCTCCAGCACGCGCGGGCCTGCAATCTGGCCGTCTTTGGTGACATGGCCGACCAGAATGACGGCGACGTCATTGGCCTTGGCAAAGTGAATAAGCTCCTGGCCCGACACACGCACCTGACTGACCGTGCCCGGTGCGGCTTCAATGGCGGGCGACCACATGGTCTGGATGGAATCGATAATGACGAGGCCGACATCGCCGGCGCTTTCCAGAGTTTTGCGAATATCGGCAATATTGGTTTCGGCGGCAAGTTCTACGGGCGCTTGGGTCAGCTTCAGCCGCGCTGCGCGCATGCGCAATTGGGCAAGCGCTTCTTCGCCGGAAATATAAACTGTGCGCAAATCTTTGCGCGCCATGCTTGCAGCCGCCTGCAACAGCAATGTGGATTTGCCGATGCCGGGGTCGCCGCCCAGCAATGTCGCCGAACCCGCCACCAGCCCGCCGCCCAGCACGCGGTCAAGTTCGCCAATGCCCGAAGTCAGCCGCGCCGGTTCGGTGTCCTGACCCGTAAGCGACGACAATTCAACTTTATGTCCCTTGGGGGCCTTCGCGCCGCGACCAATGGGCGGGCGGTCGCCGGCGGGTTCTTCCGTCATGGCATTCCACGCCCCGCAGGCGTCGCATTTGCCCGACCATTTGCTGCTCACATGACCGCAATTATTGCAAACATATTGGCTGTTTTTTGCCATCAGGCACGACCGCCGGGTGTTGTTTCCGCGGGTTTCACCGTTTCGACTGTCTGGCCTTCGACCTCAATGGGCCCGTGCGCCAGACCGTTAATGAACTGGTTCAAAAACGGGTCGTCGGATTGTTCCAGCTCTTCCGTCGTGCCCTGCCAAATGATGCGGCCCTGATATAACAGCGCGGTTTTGTCGGCAATCGCGCGCACGCTGGTCATGTCATGGGTGATGGTGAGCGTGGTTGCGCCCAATTCGCGCACGCAATCGCGTATCAGATGGTTGATGACATCCGTCATAATGGGGTCGAGGCCGGTGGTCGGCTCGTCAAAAAATATAATGTCCGGTTTGGATGCAATGGCGCGGGCGAGGCCGACACGTTTTTGCATGCCGCCGGAAAGCGCGGCGGGGTAGACGTCCAGCAATTCCGGTCCCAGCCCGACCTGCGTCAAGCTGGTCGCGGCAATGTCGCGGGCGGCTTGTGTGTCGAGCGTGTTGTTTTGCAGTCCGCGAAACGCGACATTGCGCCAGACCGGCAGGCTGTCAAACAGCGCGCCGTTTTGAAACAACATGCCGATATTGGCGTCGATATGCGCGCGGTCGGGCCGCGACAGGCCGACCGTCTGTGTGCCGTCAACATGGATTGTGCCGGCATCGGGCGTCAAAAGACCCAGAATTGATTTCAGCATGACCGATTTGCCGCTGCCCGACCCGCCGATCACCACCACCGACTGACCCTTTTCAATGTTCAGGTCAACGCCCTGCAACACTTGTTTGGCGCCGAAGGCTTTGGTGACGCCGGCAAGGTTTATCATGCCGGTCATGCGGAGAACAAAAGCGACGTCATCAGATAATTCGCCGCCAGAATGAGAATGGATGAAGCCACAACCGCATTGGTGGTGGCGCGGCCCACGCCCTGCGCGCCGCCCTTGCTGTGATAGCCGTGATAGCACCCCATAATCGCGATAATGAAACCGAACACAGCCGCCTTGATGAGGCCGGAAATCACATCATCGGGTTGCAGAAAATTTACCGTCTGCTGCACATAAATGGCCGCGTTGAAGCCGAAAGATTGTGTGCCGACAACAAAGCCGCCCAGCACGCCGATAATGTCGGCTATCAGCGCCAGCACGGGCATGCACAAAGTAGCGGCAATGACGCGCGGTGCCACCAGATATTTGAACGGGTCGGTTGACAGGGTTGTCAGCGCGTCGATCTGCTCGGTCACGCGCATGGTGCCAATCTCGGCGGCGATGGCCGCGCTCACGCGGCCGGCCACCATCAGCCCGCCAAGCACGGGCCCCAATTCGCGGGTGATGCCGAGTGCCACAATGCTCGATACAATCGCCTCGGAATTGAACTGGTTGCCGCCATAATAAATCTGGATAGCTAACGCGCCGCCGGTGAAAAACGAGGTCAGCGCCACCACGGGCAGCGAATAATAGCCGATACGCATAATTTGCTGGCCGATGAGCCGCGCATAAACGGGCGGCGACACAAGCGCTTTAACGGCCTGCACGATGAACAGGGTCAAAAGACCGGTTTGGCTGAAGAACCCAAGAAAAAACCTGCCTATGGTAGCAATCGCCTGCACATCAATCTCCGTGTCGTGACCGAACGGGGTCAGTTATCTTCGTAAATGCGGTTATAGCGGCCTCCGAGGCCTGTGAGAAGCTCGTATGAAATTGTCTGGCCCTGTGTGGCAAGGGCATCGATCGGATTATTGGGGCCGAAAACCTCCACCATATCGCCGGGCGCGACAGGTTTTTCGAGATCTGTCAGGTCTATCGCCAGCGTGTCCATCGACATGCGGCCCACCAGCGGCACGGGCGTGTTGTTCACCAGAAGCCGCGCAATGCCGGTGTCGCGATTGCCGAGGCTGCGCAACAGGCCGTCGCCATAGCCCAGCCCGACAATGCCAATGGTCATATCGCGCGCGGCGGTAAATGTCGCGCCATAGCCAATGCTGTCGCCGGCCCCCAGCGCGCGGGTTTGCAGCACCGGCGCGTGCAATGTCACAACGCTTTCAAGGGCTGTTTCATCTGCGCCATGCGGGGAGCCCCCATAAAGGCTGATGCCGATGCGGGTCATGTCAAAGCAGTAATCGGGCCCCAGCAAAACCCCGCCCGAATTTGCCAGCGATGCCGGCGCATCCGGCAGCAGGTCGCGGGCAAATCTGAATTTTTCAAGCTGGGCGCGGTTCATCGGGTGTTCGGTATCGTCGGCGCATGCCAAATGGCTGGCGACAAGTGCCAGCGTCCAGCCTTCAAACAGGGAAGGGTCGCCGGCGAGTGTCTGCACTTCCGCCTCGTCAAGCCCCAGCCGGTTGAAGCCGGTATCGACAAACATGCAGGCGGGGTGTGCGCCATGCGCGCGGCAATAGGTCTGCCATTCGCCGATTTGCGCCAAAGAAATCAAACAGGGGCGCAAGCCCGCTTCGGCAAAATTTTGGGCGCCACCGGCAGGCAGGCCGTTCAGCACATAAATATCGGCGTCGGGTGCAAGCGCGCGCGCGGCATGGCCTTCTTTTTCCTGCGCTACGAAAAAACAATTGCATCCCAAGGCCAGCAATTTCGGGACGATTTTGTCCATCCCCAGCCCATAGGCATCGGCCTTGATGACGGCGGCGGCTTGGGCCGCGCCGGATTTCTCGCGCATGGTCTCATAATTTCTGCCCAATGCGGCGAGGTCGACCGTCACTTGCGCGCAGTCGGGTGAACGCGATACAGGGTCAGTCATAACGCTCTGGCAAATGGTCGTCTTCGACCAGATCGGAGAAGCGCGTAAACCGGTCCTCAAAGGCCATTTTCGCGGTTCCCGTCGGCCCATGCCGGTTTTTGCCGATAATAACTTCCGCCGTGCCGTCGACCAGCGACATGCGCTCCTGCCAGCGCATAAACTCTTCCGTGCCTTCGGTCGGCTTTTCGCGCGCCAGATAATAGGGCTCACGATAAACAAACATCACGATATCGGCGTCCTGCTCGATCGAACCGGACTCGCGCAAATCCGCCAGCAAGGGGCGCTTGTCGTCGCGCGTCTCGACCTGACGCGACAATTGCGCCAGTGCCAAAACCGGCACGTTCAGCTCCTTGGCAAGGGCTTTGAGGCCTTGGGTAATCTCGCTCACTTCCTGCACACGCCCGTCATTGCCGCGCGTGTTGGAGGCGCGCACAAGCTGCAAATAATCAACCACAATCAGCCCCAGCCCGCGCTGGCGTTTGAGGCGTCGTGCGCGGGCCGCCAATGTCGCAATCGGAATGGCGCCCGTATGGTCGATAAACAGCGGCGCATCGTTCAAATCGCGCGCGGCGGCGACCAGACGGGCATATTCGTCCTCGTGAATATCGCCTTTGCGAATATTGGATGACGAGACGCCGGAGCGTTCGGCCACTATGCGAGTGGTCAGTTGTTCGGCTGACATTTCCAGCGAGAAAAACCCGACAACCCCGCCATCTTTCACCTGCACCGTGCCGTCGGGCAAGGTTTCGGTGTTGCCGCTGGTCTGCGCTTTCAAATAGTCATTGGCAATCGAAAAGGCGACATTTGTTGCCAGTGCGGTTTTGCCCATGCCGGGGCGTCCGGCCAGAATGATAAGGTCGCTTTCCTGAAACCCGCCCAGCATGTCGTCGAGACCGCGAAAGCCGGTTGAAATGCCCGACAAATGACCCTCGCGCTGATAGGCGCGCTCGGCCATTTCAATGGCTCCGGCAAGCGATTCCTCAAAAGGCATAAAGCCCGAACTATGCGCGCCCTTTTCGGCAATTTCATAGAGCGACTGTTCGGCCTTGTCGATGAGGGAGGCGGGGTTTTCGTCAATTTCGGCCTCAAACGAATCCGCAATCATCTCCTCGCCGACCGTTATCAACTCGCGGCGTATCGCCAAATCATAAATGGTGCGCCCATATTGGCGCGCATTGGCAATCGTTGTTGCATTACTCGCCAGACGCGCCAAATATCCGGCCCCGCCAAGCGTTGCCAGCCCGTCATCATGGTCGAGATAGGTTTTCAGCGTAACCGGTGACGCCAGATTGCCATTGTTAATCAACTTGCTAACGGCTTCGTAAATACGCGCATGTACGGGGTCGAAAAAATGCCGCGCCAACAGAAAATCGGAGATCTGCTCCAGCGCATCATTATTGATAAGCAGGGCGCCCAACAGTCCTTGCTCTGCCTCAATATTATGCGGCAATTGCGGCGCTTCAGCGTGTTCGGATTGTGCGGCGATTTGGGCGACAGGCGTTTCCATCACTCCAATCTAATCAAGCGTGTCGGAGGGGGCGAGTAAAAAAACAAAGGCCGCCCGAAAAAAATTTTGGGCGGCCTGTTAACAACGGGGACAACTTTGCTTTAAGCGGGTGTTTCGTCCTCGGTTGCATTTTCTGCGTCGCCTTCTTCGGCCGCCGCATCGTCAGTTTCTGCGTCTGCTTCTGCCGTTTCCGCTTCGGCAGATGCTTCGAGGTCGGTCCCGCCTTCAGAATTGTCTTCAGAATCATCTTCGGAATCGTCGCTTAGTTCAACTTCCACGCCTTCGTCGAAAATTTCCTCGACATCCGGTGTAATTTCGTCCGTCTCGGCTTGTTGTTCCGCCGTCACATCTTCGCCGGCAGCTTGGCGTTCGGCCTCTTCTTCGGTGCGTGCCACATTGACAACCACCGTGCTGGTCACTTCAGGGTGCAGTGTCACGCTGACATTGTGCAGGCCCAGATTTTTAATCGGCATTTCAAGCGAGATTTGATTGCGCTCCACGCTGAAACCTTCATCCGACAATTGCGTCGCGATATCGCGCGTGGTGACCGAACCGTAAAGCTGGCCGGTATCGCCCGATTGCCGGATAATGACGAATGTTTGCTCGTTCAGTTTGGTGTGAACGGCCTCGGCATCGTTTTTGCGTTCCAGATTGCGTGCTTCCAATTGCGCGCGCTCGTTTTCAAAGCGTTCCAGATTTGCCTTGTTGGCGCGCAAAGCCTTGCCTTGCGGCAGTAGGAAATTGCGGGCGTAACCGTCTTTGACGTTTACAACATCGCCCATCTGTCCAAGTTTGGATACACGCTCCAATAATACGACCTGCATCACCTGTTCTCCTCATCATCGTCCGATTTCGGTGGCGGGGCGGGCACGCGGCGTAAATTGAGCCGCGACTCGAGCAGACCGAGCAAACCGATCGGTACGATCACCCAAGCCATCACAAAAATCAGGAAATAAAGCCCCGCCAGAAACCAGACACGACCATTCCAGTGGCGGGAAATAGCATGAATAACCGCCAAACCCAACAGAAAATATGCGCCGAAGAGAATCGCCGCAAATACAGCCGATAAGGTGGCCGGCCAGCCGCTTGCAATCCACGCGCCCAATAGCGAAAGACCCAGCGCAAAATCAAACCAAACCGGCATTTTCAGCCGGTCTTGTGTTTCGGCGGGACGCAAGTTTTGGCCGCTATATTGGGCCAGCGCCTGAGCGCATTGCAGCGTGCCCAGCAAAATAATCGGCCAGCTGGCAAACCCCGTTATCAGAATAATATTGGCAACGCCCAAAAGATTTGTGTCGGTGCCGTAAACCGTGCGGATCAACTCGGAAACCTGCGGTGCGTTTTGCAGGCTTTGGGCAAACATGCCGGGAAGCCCCCGTGGAGCATCGGCATTGACCAGAAAAATGACGGTTGCCAGCGCCGCACTGATAATGACCGCCTGCAAAATAATCCGCGCGGCGGGGTAAAACTCATAATCCGTGTCGGGGCTTTGTCGGCGCGATAAAAGCGCGAGGCGAATGAGCCATAAAATCGGCACACCAAAGCTGATAATGAAGCTGAGAGCCGTGCCGGGGCCGGCCAGCGCACCCAGCAAAACCGAGGCCAGACCGGCCGTGACCGCGGCTGCCGTCAGCCCCATGGTCAGCCCGATATAGGCAATGGGCAGAGCCGCAAAAGGCAAGGTGACAAGCGCGACAAGCAGGCCGCAGGTAAAAATGGCGGCAAAAGAGACCCTTAGAGCCTTGGCATGTGTCATGTCACCACCTCGCGCGGCGGAAAACTGTCGATTTATTGGTCGACAGCGCCGACCTGTTGGTCAACAGCGCCGACTTATTGATCGACAGCGTAAGGCATCAGCGCAAGATAGCGTGCGCGCTTGATGGCACGGGCCAATTCGCGCTGTTTTTTTGCAGAAACAGCGGTAATGCGGCGCGGTACAATCTTGCCCCGCTCGGAAACATAGCGTTGCAGCAGGCGGGTGTCTTTATAGTCAATAACCGGCGCATTTGCCCCTGAAAACGGGCAGGATTTGCGGCGGCGACCAAATGGGCGGCGTCCCTGGCTCATGAGCGGGCCTCCTCTTCCGAATTGGCGTCACGGCGCGGGCGGCGCTCGTCACGGTTTTTATTGCGAAGCTGGACGGATTCTTCCGTCTCATGCGCGTCAACCCGCAATGTCATGAAGCGAATAATATCGTCATTCAGGCTGATGCGGCGTTCCATTTCGGCAATCGCGCCATGCTCGGCATCAATATTCAGCAGCGAATAATGCCCTTTGCGGTTCTTTTTGACCCGGTAAGCAAGCGATTTAATGCCCCAATATTCCTGTTTGGTGATTTTGCCGCCATTTTCTTCCAAAACGGCGGTAATCATATCTGTCAGACCTTCGACCTGTTGGGACGAAATATCCTGACGCGCGATGAAAATATGCTCGTAAAGAGCCATAACCTCTCTCCTTGTCTTATCGGCGCCGAGCCCCTGGCGAGCCCGGAGAGGCCCACAAGTAACGCGAGAGCGGAGACACGGGATCCCGGCAAATGCCTGCCTGTCACCATGACAGACGATCCGTTCAGCCCCCAGCCGAATTTCAGTCATCGCCCGTGTACACCGATAACAAAAGCTTGGCAAGCCCCAATGCGGGCTGTAAAGACTTAGGCCGGAGATTAAGAAATGGGCGCGAGCCTGTTTTGCCAATCGGGAGGTTTACATGAAACGCGGATTTGTTTTTCCGGGGCAGGGAAGTCAGGCTGTCGGCATGGGACGCGCACTGGCGGAAGAATTTGGCGAAGCACGCGCTGTTTTTGCCGCCGTCGATGATGCGCTTGGTCAAAAACTCTCTCAACTTATGTGGGACGGGCCGGAAAGCGAACTGACGCTCACTGAAAACGCCCAGCCTGCGCTGATGGCCGTTTCGATGGCGGTGGTGCGGGTTCTGGCCGAAAATGGCGTGAAATTGTCTGAAAACGCGGCTTATGTTGCCGGTCACAGTCTTGGCGAATATTCCGCGCTTACCGCCAGTGGCGCGTTGGAGCTTGAAGACGCGGCGCGCCTGTTGAAATTGCGCGGTCAGGCCATGCAGCGCGCGGTTCCTGTCGGGGTTGGGGCCATGGCGGCGCTGTTGGGGCTCGAATTTGAGGCGGTGGTCGAAGTGGCCGAAGAAGCCGGACAGGGCGAAGAAATTTGCGCCGCAGCCAATGATAATGCGGTCGGGCAGGTGGTTGTGTCGGGTCATGCGGCGGCTGTTGCGCGCGCGATTGATCTGGCGAAGGAACGCGGTGCCAAACGCGCCATGGAACTGCCCGTCAGCGCGCCGTTTCACTGTTCGTTGATGCAACCGGCGGCAGATGAAATGCAGGCCGCGCTTGCCGAAACGACAATCGCCGCCCCCGCTGTGCCGGTTATCGCCAATGTGCGCGCGGCACCGGTGAGTGATCCGGAAGAAATTCGCCAATTGCTGGTCGAACAGATAACGGCGCGCGTGCGCTGGCGCGAATCAATGATCTGGCTGGCCGATAATAATGCCGGCAATCTCGTCGAGCTTGGCAGCGGCAAGGTGCTGGCAGGCATGGCGCGGCGCATCGACCCGCGCCTGACCGCGACGGCCCTGTCGACACCTGACGATATCCGCGCCTATCTGGAAGAAACCCAAGGAGACTGAAATGTTTGATCTAAGCGGCAAAACTGCGTTGGTGACAGGTGCGTCGGGGGGTATCGGGCAAGATATTGCGCGCTGTCTGCATGGCGCGGGCGCGCGCGTGGGGCTTGCCGGAACGCGCGAAAATGTGTTGCAGGAACTGGCCGACGAACTGGGCGAGGGCGCCGAGGTTCTGGTCGCTGATTTGTCGTCATCGGACGGGGCGGCGGCCCTTGCCGGAGCTGCCGAAACCGCGCTCGATGGGCTGGATATTTTGGTCAATAATGCCGGTATCACCCGCGATAATCTTGCCTTGCGCATGAAAGACGAAGACTGGGACGCTGTTTTGTCGGTCAATCTCACAGCCGGTTTTCAGCTTATACGCGCTGCCTTGCGCGGCATGATGAAACGCCGACACGGGCGTATTATCGGCATTGCATCCGTTGTTGGCACCACGGGAAATCCGGGGCAGGCCAATTATGCAGCATCGAAAGCCGGCATGATCGGCATGAGCAAATCGCTGGCGCAGGAAGTTGCCAGTCGGGGCATTACGGTCAATTGTGTGGCACCCGGCTTTATTACCACGCCAATGACGGATGGCCTGCCCGAAGCGCAGCGCGAAAGCCTGGCGGCGGCCATTCCCGCAGGCAGGCTGGGCGCGGGCAATGACATCGCCGCCGCATGCGTCTATCTGGCCAGCGACGAGGCGGCATACGTCACCGGCCAGACATTGCATGTCAATGGCGGCATGGCGATGGTTTAAGCCTGAATAATTTCATTTTGTCAGATGCTGGACAACGTTTTTAAAGGATGATAGTTAGCCTGCAAGTATGGTAAACATGCTTTACAACTGTTTTGAACAAGCTGTCTGACAGTCGGGTAGCACGAAAAATTGAGGATCCAATCATGAGCGAAATTGCTGAACGTGTTAAAAAAATTGTTGTCGAAAACCTGGGTGTGGAAGCGGATAATGTAAGCGAAGCCGCCAGCTTTATCGACGATTTGGGAGCGGACAGCTTGGACACGGTAGAACTGGTTATGGCCTTTGAAGAAGAGTTTGGCATCGAAATTCCTGACGATGCGGCCGAAACCATTCTGACTGTTGCGGACGCCGTCAAATTCATTGAACAAGCCTCCTAAGGGGCTTCGGGCCGGGCAATTATGAGACGCGTTGTCGTCACCGGAATCGGTTCTGTCAATCCGCTGGGCGCGGATATCGAGACCAGTTGGCGCAATCTGCTGGACGCCAAGTCGGGCGCGGACACCATTAACAATTTCGACACGGAAGATTTGCCGTGTCGGATTGCGTGTCCGGTAAAGCGCGGCGAAGACGGCTTTAATGCCGACCTTTTTCTGGCCCCGAAAGAACAAAAGCGCGTTGATGATTTCATAACTTTTGCCGTTGCCGGTGCGGATATGGCATTGGCCGATTCCGGCTATGTCGCTGACACGGAAAAGAAAAAAGAACGGACCGGTGTGATGATCGGCGCAGGCATTGGCGGGCTTGAAGGCATTGAGGCCGGCGCCATCACCCTTAAAGAGCGCGGGGCCCGTCGCCTGAGCCCGTTTTTCATTCCCGGTTCTCTGATTAATCTGGCGGGCGGGCAGGTTTCCATCAAACACGGCCTTAAAGGGCCCAATCATGCCGTTGTGACCGCATGTTCCACGGGCGCGCATGCCATTGGTGACGCGGCACGCATCATCATGTGGGATGATGCCGACGTGATGGTGGCCGGTGGCTCGGAAAGCGCGATTACCCCGCTGGGCATTGCCGGATTTGCAGCGTGTCGGGCGCTTTCGACCGGCTTTAACGACCGGCCGACGCAAGCCTCGCGCCCCTATGACAAAGACCGCGACGGTTTTGTGATGGGTGAAGGTTCCGGCATTTTGGTGCTTGAAGAACTGGAACACGCCAAGGCACGAGGTGCCAAAATATATGCCGAAGTCGTCGGTTACGGCATGTCGGGCGATGCGTATCACATCACCTCACCGGCCGAAGACGGGTCGGGCGGTTTCCGCTCCATGCGCGCCGCGCTGAAACGCTCGGGCCTGTCAGTGGACGATATCAGCTATGTCAACGCGCATGGCACCTCAACGCCGGTGGGCGACGAGATTGAATTGCGCGCTGTCGAGAAGCTTTTTGGTGGTGCCTCGGACGACCTTGCCATGTCGTCAACAAAATCGGCTGTCGGTCATTTGCTGGGCGCGGCCGGATCGGTTGAGGCGATTTTCTCGGTTCTCGCCATTCGCGACAATGTTTTGCCGCCGACGCTCAATCTGGAAAACCCTTCGGTGGAGACAGGAATAAATCTGGTGCCCAATCAGGCGCAGGAAAAAAATGTGACGGCGGTTCTGTCAAACAGCTTTGGGTTCGGCGGCACCAACGCCTCGCTGGTTTTCAAAGCGTTCGAGTGAACGCGGCGTGTCGCGCGTTTCCAAAATTTTAAAACTTTTCTCGGAAGGCCCCGCGCGACTTGCGCGCATCTTACAAATTGCGCGACTTGTACGATTGGTGCGCGCGCTACAAATTGCGCGACTTGCGCGCCACATGCGCTTTGTGGTTTTGGCGGGCGTGCTGTTTGGTCTGTTGATAGGGGCGGGCAGTTGGGCCTTGCTTTTGGCACCGGGCCCGCATGACAATGCGCGGCAAATCATCATCGCGCGCGGCCAGTCGCTGGATAATGTGACCCACGAGCTTGCCGCGTCGGGGGTTTTGCGAAGCGCGCTGGTATTTTCCGTCTATAGCCGATTTGCCGGTCCCGTTCAGGCCGGAGAGTTTGACCTGCCGCCGCGTGCCAGCATGCGCGATATTTCGCGTATTTTGCGCCTCGGCGATGTTGTCATGCACGCAATTACGGTGCCCGAAGGCCTGACCAGCCAACAAGTGGTCGAATTATTGTTCAATGAACCTGTTTTGTCCGGCGAGGCTTCCATTCCCGCCGAGGGCAGTCTTTTGCCGGAAACTTATTATGTGCCGCGCGGCCATGCGCGCACCGCGCTTTTGACCAAAATGCAGGCCGCACAAGCCCAAGCTCTCGCGCAATTATGGGAAAACCGTCAGCCCGGTCTGCCGCTTCAAACGCCGCAAGAGGCGGTGGTGCTGGCCTCAATTGTCGAAAAGGAGACCGGTCAGGCCGGCGAACGCGGGCAGGTGGCCGCGGTATTTGTCAATCGTTTGCGCAAGCGCATGCGACTGCAATCGGACCCGACGATTATTTACGGTCTGGTGGGCGGCAAAGGCAGCTTGGGCAGACCGATACGGTTGAGCGAGATTGGCAAGCCGACGCCTTACAATACCTACACAATTTTCGGCCTGCCCCCGACCCCCATCGCCAACCCCGGACGTGCGGCGCTGGCTGCCGTGCTTGACCCGCCCAGCACATCGGCGCTGTATTTTGTCGCCGACGGCACGGGCGGGCATATTTTTGCCGACACATTGGCCGAGCATAATAAAAATGTGCGGCGCTGGCGCAAATTGCAGAAACAGCTTCGCCAATAATTCGCTATACTGAAACCGATTCACGAGAGACCCCCACACGGAGCAACCTCATGTGTGCCAATATTGTTCGTCGCGGTTTGATGCTGGTGCTGTCCTCGCCATCGGGGGCGGGAAAGACAACGCTGTCGCGCGGGCTTCTGGCGAGCGATGACGCGGTGACCATGTCGGTTTCCATGACCACGCGTCCGCCGCGCCCCGGCGAGGTGGACGGCGAAGATTATATTTTTGTCGACCCCCAGCAATTCGGCGAAATGCGCAATCGCGGCGAGTTGCTCGAATTTGCCAAGGTTTTCGACAATTATTACGGCACGCCCAAAGCGCCGGTCGAGGCGGCATTGTCGGCCGGGCGTGATGTGCTGTTCGACATTGACTGGCAGGGCACCCAGCAATTGCAGGAAGCCGCGGCTGATGATCTGGTGCGCGTGTTCATATTGCCGCCCACGGCCGCCGAACTGGAGCGACGCTTGAGGTCGCGCGCGCAAGACAGTGCCGAAGTGGTGAGCGCACGCATGGCGCAGGCGTCTGACGAAATAAGCCATTACGCCGAATATGAATATATTGTGGTCAATCACGACGCCGAGGAAAGCCTTGAGCAAATCAGAGCCATTTTGATGGCCGAACGCCTCAAAAGGGCGCGCCAGACGGGTCTTTCAGACTTTGTTCACGGCCTGCGCGCGGCGCTTTAACCGCGCCTGCACTCAATCATTGGTCAGCACCACCCGACCGATAATGCGCCCTTCGCGCAAATCATCCAGCGTGTCGCTGGCGGCGCTCATGTCGCGAAACTCGATCGGAATGGGGTTGATATTGCCGGCTTTGACAATTTTCAGCATTTCCTTGGTGTCTTCCAGTGAGCCGGTCATTGAGCCGCCGATCGAAATGGCGCGGAACGGGAAAAACGGTATCGGCATGGAAAATGCGCCGCCAAACAGCCCGACAATTTTTACTTCACCGCCCCGGCGCAACGAACCGCTGGCAAAATTCAACGAGCCCTCGGCGCCGACAAAATCAACCGCGGCGGGAACTCCGCCATTGGTGTCGGCAAGCAATTGCTTCACGGCAGCTGCGTCTTTCGGATTATAGGCGGCGGCTGCGCCGGCGCCCATGGCGGCCTGCAATTTGTTTTCATCGAGATCTGCCACAAGCGGCGGTTTTTCAAACATTTGCAGCGCGAATTGCAACGCCATCATGCCCACACCGCCAAGGCCGACAATCAGAATCTGGTCGTCTGCCGCAACGGGTTTCAGATGTTTCAGCGCGCTATAGGCGGTAATGCCCGAACACATATAGGTGCTGGCAAGTCCGGGTTCGATGGCCCCGGCGTCGAGGCAGTATTTTTCGTCCGGCACCAGGCAATGCGAGGAAAAGCCGCCGGGAAGATTGACGCCCAGAGCGCGCCCATTGCAATAATGTTCTTCGCCCCGGTCGCATGACGGGCAATCGCCACAGCCAATCCACGGGTAAACGACCGTGCGGGCACCGACTTGCATGTTCTTCACATCCGGCCCCACGGCGATGACCGTGCCTTCAATCTCATGTCCGAGGGTAAACGGGGTCTGGCGCGCGCCGCGCACATCAAGCTTTTCGCCGCCGCCCATGTCGAAATGCCCGTCGTGGAAATGCACATCCGAATGGCACACCCCGCAATGGGTTATTTCCACAAGCACTTCGCCTCCGGTCGGAACAGGTGTTTCGCTTTCGACCGGCTGCAAGGGTTGGCCGTAATCTGTAATTGACTGACTTTTCATTGTTTCCCTCTTAATGTTTCCCGCGTTTTTGCTGGTTCTGTTCGTTTATCAACCGTGCCAGCGTGCAAAACTCGTGAATTTCCAACTGCTCGGCGCGTTTGGTTTCTGCAATATCGGCCGCGGCAAGAATGTCACTTGGCGACGAGCATATCTTTTTCAGGCTGGCACGCAACATTTTCCGTCGCTGCCCGAAGGCGGCGGCTGTCACTTGCGACAGCATTTGCGGGGCCGCAGGCGCCAGCGGGTGGTCGCGCGGTTTCACATGCACAATGCTTGATGTGACATTGGGCGGCGGCACAAATACCTGCCGGTCAACATCGAATAAAATGCGCGCCTGCGTGAGCCAGCCGGTCAGAACCGACAGACGCCCGAAATCAGCCGACCCCGGCGCGGCGACAATGCGCCGGGCAACTTCCTTTTGAAACATGCATGTCATGGACAAAAAGCGCGGTGCCCACGCCCCCTCGCGCCAGCTGTTTTCCAGCCAGCCGGTGAAAAGCGGGGTGGCGATATTGTAGGGCAGATTTGAAATAATGCGATACGGCTCAGTCGTCAGGCTGTCGGGAGATATTTGCAAAGCATCGCCCTGCACAATTTCCAGCCGGTCGGGATAGGCTGCTTTAATGTCTTCAAGGGCGGGCAGAAACCGCGCATCGGCTTCAATGACGATGACTTTGCGTGCCCCGCTCATCAGCAATCCGCGCGTCAGGCCGCCGGGCCCCGGGCCAATTTCAATGACGGTGCAGTCGGACAGGTCGCCGCCCGCGCGCGCAATGCGCCGGGTCAGGTTCAAATCCAGAATGAAATTCTGGCCGAATTTCCGCTCGGCCCGCAAATTATGGGTGGCGATAACTTCACGCAGGGGCGGCAATGCGTCGTCAGGCATGCAAGCGCCTCAACGATACTCCACGACAGCGTCGCGCCGCAGGTCGCGCAAATGTCGGCGCGCACTCATTGACAGGCGCTGGGAAAAAATATTGTCGCTGATATCCTTGCGCGAAACCTGAATGCCCTGATCGTCCTTGCGGTCGCAAACCACATAGACATTTGTGCCCTTGGCGGTGTCATTTGCCGGTTGCGGCGGGGCGAGCTGGCCGGCTTCGAGATTGATCACGGATTTGTGCAGCTCTGCGGGCAATTGGCCAAGCGGTTGCAGGCCGGAGCGCACAACTTTCGCCGACATATTTTCAGCGCGCTCATTTGCGGCTTTGCAAGTGCGGAAATTCTCGACAAATTCTTTAATGTCTTCAGCACTTGTTGCTGCCGAAAAAGTGACCGTCATAATATCGAATTGATTGTTCAAAGCATTGCGGGCGCGGCCCTCTTCGCGGTTTTGCACGAGCAGAATGTAAAATCCGGCATTGGTCGCAATCGGTGTCGATATTTGTCCCGGTTCCATTTTGGTCAGAACCGCGCCCAGCGCCGGGTCCAATTGTTCGAGTGTCACCCACCCCAATTGTCCGCCGCGCGCGGCTGTTGGCGACACGCTGAACTGGCGCGCCACGGCACCGAAATCAACCCCATTGCGCAACTGGGTGACAATTTCCTGCGATATGCGCGCAACCCTTTGCTGGTCGGTAAGCGTGTCGGCACTCAGTAAAATTTCACTCACCAGAAAGCGCGGCTGCTCAATGGCGCGCACAACTTTTCGGTATTGTTCGTCAACCTCATCATCGCCGATCCGAATGCGCCCGCCAAAGCTGCGGCGGATAAACTGGCTCCAAGCCAGATCCGCTTCGATTTGCGACTCCAGCGTGCGTTCCTTAATGCCCTGTTTTTTCAAAAACTCGGTAATGCTGGTCTGCGAGGTGCTGAAACCTTCCGAAAGACGCTTAATTTCGCGCTCAATCTCTTCTTCTTCAATGCTGATTTCCACCCGTCGGGCTTCCTGCAATTGCAGTTTTTCATCCACAAGTTCGCGCAGAGCCTGTTCGCGCAGGCGTTCGACGGTTTCGCGCGAACGGACAATGCCGGAGGACACAAAATAAAGTTCAACACGCTGGTCGACATCATAGAGCGAGATAACTTCGTCATTGACGATTGCGGCAATGCCTTCGACCTCGCGCGCATGCGGCGCCGACGTGAAGGTTACAGCGGCAAAAAGCGCGGTCAAAAAGGCGAGATGAATTTGCCTGAAAAGGCGGTGTAACGGGGTATTCATCCCGTTGATGTAACATAAAATATGGTTTTGCTCTAGCGGATTTGAAACTGGACACCCGATAGTTTTAAATTTACGCTCCGAGCCATCAAACAATGATCCTTAGGAGATAATAATGCCCTTTGCCGTCGCTTTCGCGAACCTCAAATTGCCGCAAAAAGGAACACTTCTACTGGCTGTCAAAAAGGGCCGGGATTTGGGGGCGCTTGGTCGCGACCTCGACAAGAAAACCGGCGGTGCGCTGACGCGCGCCATGAAAACCAGCAAGTTTGAAGGGGCCGCCGGCAGTACGATGGAATTGCTGGCACCCGCCCGCACGGATCTCGACCGCATTGTTCTGATCGGGCTTGGTGATCCGGCCAAACTTACCGCCACCGATTTCGAGAAATTTGGCGGCACGGCGCTGGGCACAGTCGAAAAAGCGACCGGCACGCTGACGCTGGTGCTTGAGCAAATGGCGGGCGCGTCTTTCAAGGCAAGCGAAATAGCCGCCCGCGCCGGCATTGGCATGGTTTTGCGTGCTTATAGTTTCGACCGTTACAAAACCAAAAACAAACCGGCGAAAAAAGCCGCAAGACTGACCATCGCAACGGCGGAAACCGCCGCCGCGCGCCGGATTTTCGATGAATTGGATGCCGTGGCGCAGGGCACATTGCTGGCGCGCGATCTGGTCAATGAGCCGTCAAATATTCTGACGCCGCCCGAATTTGCGCGCCGCGCCAAACAGCTCACCAAGCTGGGTGTGAAGGTTGAAGTGCTTTCCGAGGCTCAGATGAAAAAACTCGGCATGGGCTCCTTGCTGGGTGTCGGGCAGGGCAGTGAACACCCCAGCCAGATGGTCGTGATGCAATGGCAGGGTGCGGCCAAATCCAAAAAGCCGCTGGCCTTTATCGGCAAGGGTGTTTGTTTCGACACGGGCGGTATTTCGATCAAGCCGTCGGCCGGCATGGAAGACATGAAGGGCGATATGGGCGGCGCGGCCGCCGTTACCGGCCTGATGCACGCGCTTGCCACCCGCAAAGCCAAGGCCAATGTGGTCGGTGTAATCGGGTTGGTTGAGAATATGCCCGACGGCAAGGCCCAAAATCCGGGCGATATTGTTACGTCAATGTCCGGACAGACGATTGAGGTTTTGAATACGGATGCGGAAGGTCGCCTCGTGCTGGCCGATGCCATGTGGTACACGCAAGACAGGTTCAAGCCGCGCTTCATGATTGATTTGGCGACATTGACCGGTGCCATTCTCGTTGCATTGGGGCAGGAATATGCCGGCATGTTCGCCAATGATGACAAGCTGGCAGACCAGCTGACCGACATTGGCAATGCCGAGGGCGAAAAAGTCTGGCGTATGCCGATTTGCGACAAATTCGACAAAATGATCGATACGCCCAATGCCGACATGAAGAATATTGGCGGGCGATATGCCGGTTCCAGCACGGCGGCGCAGTTTTTGCAGCGCTTCACCAATAAGGTGCCGTGGGTTCACTTGGATATTGCCGGCACGGCCATGGGGTCGCCGAAAACGGCCATCAGCAAAAGCTGGGCCAGCGGTTACGGCGTGCGGCTGCTCGACCGGCTGGTCAAAAAACACTACGAATAGGGAAAATTTCGCCCCGCATGACGCCGGATAAACGCCCGATATGACAGAAGTTCTTTTCTACCATCTGGAGCGTCAAACGCTTGAGCAGGTGCTGCCGCGGCTGGTGCAGGCCTCATTGGGCCGCGATTGGCGGGTGGTGGTAAAGACCGGCTCGCCCGAACGCATGCAGGCCCTCAATACGCATTTATGGACATGGGCGGATGATGTTTTCCTGCCGCATGCGGCTGCGGGCGATGCGCGGTTTTCCGAATTTGCCGCCGATCAACCCGTCTGGCTGACGCATGAAGATGATGTGCCCAATGGCGCCCAAGTGCTGATGCTGGTTGACGGCGCGGCGCATGACGACCTGTCGGCCTTTGAAAGATGCGTGTTTATTTTTGACGGTAATGACGAAACCGCGCTGGCGACCGCGCGCGCCGACTGGGCGCGTCTGAAGGCGGAAGGGTTTGAGCTGACCTATTGGCAGCAATCGCCGGAGGGCAAGTGGGAAAAGCGCGGATAATGCAGATGCTTGCTCTTCGCGTGTCGGCACCGTATAAGGCGGGACGTTTTGCAAAATTTGAGGATCCTTCCAATGGCAACTGAACGCACTTTTTCAATTATCAAACCCGATGCCACCGCGCGCAATCTGACCGGTCAAATCATTGCCCGTTTTGAAGAAGCCGGATTGCGCATTGTCGCTTCCAAGCGCATTCACATGACGCGCGCGCAGGCCGAAGGGTTTTACGCGGTTCACAAAGAGCGTCCGTTCTTCAATGACCTTGTTTCATTCATGATTTCCGGCCCCGTGGTTGTGCAGGTGCTGGAAGGCGAAAATGCCATTGCGCGCAATCGTGAAATTATGGGTGCCACCAATCCGGCTGAGGCCGATGCGGGAACCATTCGGAAAGATTTTGCCGAAAGCATTGAGGCCAATTCCGTGCATGGGTCGGACGCGCCGGAAACCGCCGCCGAGGAGATTAAATTCTTCTTCACCGATGCGGAAATTACCGGCTAAGTCAGCCTGGGGTTTCTCTAAGGTTTCTCTAGGGTTTTTATAACAATATCAAGTGCTTCAGGGTAGGCGATGTGTTCCTGCTTCAACACGCGCGCGGCCAGAATTTCGGGCGTGTCACCGGCAAGAACCGGCACACGCTTTTGTACAATAACCGGCCCGTCATCCATTTCGGCGCGCATGTAATGCACCGAACAGCCATGTTCTTTGCCACCATCCGCCAGCACGCGCGCATGGGTGTCGAGCCCCTTATAGGCGGGCAGCAGAGACGGGTGAATGTTGATAATGCGGTCGTGCCAGCGCGTGACAAAATCCGCTGTCAAAAGGCGCATGAAACCCGCCGCGCAAATCAATTCGACATCGGCTTCGTCGAGCGCTTTTTGCATTTCGGCTTCAAAGCCCGCGCGCGTCTCATAATCTTTGTGGTCAATAATGGCGCATGGAACGCCTTGAGCCTTGCAAAATTCAATGCCCCCTGCCGCCGGACGATTGGTGATCGCCAGAACAAATTCGCCGCCAACGGATGGCTTTGCCAAATGATGCGCCAGTTCCTGCATGTTGCTGCCGCGTGCTGAAAAAAGAATGGCAACGCGCACCGGCTGCGTCATGATGCGATTTGTCCGGCGAAGGAGACGTGGGGCTTTTCAGCCTCTTGCAATTGCCCGACCGTATAGACGGTTTCGCCGGCGTCTTTCAGTTGAGCCGTCACCACCCCGGCATGGGCGGCATCGACCACAACAATCATGCCAATGCCACAATTAAACGTCCGTAAAAGTTCTGCGTCTTCGATACCGCCTGCCTGCCTCAGCCAGTTGAAAACGGGCGGCAGGGGCCAGCTATCCAGATCAATATGCGCCGCGCAGCTTTCGGGCAGAATGCGCGGCAGGTTTTCCTGAAACCCGCCGCCGGTAATATGCACCAGCCCCTTGACCGCGCCCGTCTCGCGTATCGCCTGCAAGAGGGGCTTTACATAAATCCGCGTCGGGGTCAGAAGGCTTTCGCCCAGGCTCACCGCGTCGTCAAACGGGCTGGCCGCGTGCCAGTCAAGGCCCACGGTCTCGACGATTTTACGCACCAGCGAAAAGCCGTTGGAATGCAGGCCGTCAGACGCCAGACCCAGCAATATGTCGCCGGCCGCAATCGACGGTGCCGGTAAAATTTCGGCCCGCTCAACCGCGCCGACCGAAAACCCGGCCAAATCATAATCCTTGGGCGCATAAAGGCCGGGCATCTCGGCCGTCTCGCCGCCGATGAGCGCGCATCCGGCCTGGCGACAGCCCTCGGCAATGCCGGCGATAACATCCGTCGCGCGCGCGACATCAAGCGCCGAAGTGGCGAAATAATCCAGAAAAAACAGCGGTTCCGCGCCCTGCACAACAAGGTCATTGACGCTCATGGCCACCAGATCAATGCCGATTGTGTCATGCTTGTCGACGTCGATGGCGATTTTCAGCTTTGTGCCCACGCCGTCATTGGCGGCGACCAGCACCGGATCTTTGAAATTGCAGGCGGCCAGATCGAACAACCCGCCAAAGCCGCCCAGATCGCTCTCGGCACCGGTGCGACGTGTGGCTTTCGCCAGCGGCGCAATGGCGCGCACCAACGCATTGCCCGCATCAATGTCAACACCGGCTTCGGCATAGGTCAGTGAGTTTTTCTTGTCCGTCATGCGTCTCTTTGCGCGGGGGAATCAACCCGCGCCGCTAATATAGCGTGACGGCGCACCAATGTATCGCCTCGCTTTACGGTTTGACGCCCGAATCCGGCCCCCGAAATGCTTTTATCCGATTGCGGGCGCAGGGCCGGCGCGCTAGTGTCGGGCCATGAACAGACTTCTTCTGCTTTTTTGCCTGATTTGCGCCAATATGCCCGCTTTTGCCGCGAGTGTTTTCAATGTCGACCGGGTTTTTGTGGACACGCAAGCCCCGTCTGCAATCGAGGCCAGAGAAATTGCCGTGCGCGACGGGCAAAGAGAAGCGCTGGCGATTGTGCTCAAACGCCTGACGCCCGAAATTAACTGGCCGCAATTGCCGGTAACGAGCGAGCTTGCGGTGGAAAATCTGGTGGAGGGCTTTCAGGTCTCGAAAGAAAAAACCACCACCAATCGCTATATTGCCGAATTGTCCGTGCAGTTCAAAGCCGATGATGTGCTGTCCCTGTTGCGCGGGCGAAATATCGCCGTCACCACAAGCCAGAACCGTCCGGCGCTTCTGCTGGCCGTGCTGGAAGATGCTCAAGGCCTGCAATTATGGGGTGAGCATTGGTGGGAAGCGGCGTGGAAGCAGGAAGATCTGGAAAACAACCCCGCACCGCTCGTCACGCCGCTGGGCGATCTGGACGACACGATTATCGCCACACCGGAAGATATTCTTATCGGCTCGCCGGAAAAGCTCGACCAGCTCAATCGTCGCTATGGCACACAATCCAGCATTGTTGCTCATGCGCTGGCCGATATTGACGGGCAGCTGGGCGTCACCGTCTATATTTTCGGGGCCGATGAAAATGACGTTATCGTGCGCACCTATCGCGCCGAGCTGCCGCATGCGGAAATGGCCGCCTCGGCCACCGGGGAGATTTTGAATTTGCTGTCCGAACGCTGGAAGCAAAGCGCGGGTGTGGTGTCCGACCAGGTCAATAAATTGCGGGTGCGCGCCAATTATGGCGCCTTGGCGACATGGACGGCCATTCGCAAAACCCTGAGCGGGTCGGATCTCGTGCAGCAACTCTCGGTCATCGAAATGTCGGTGAATTATGCCTATGTGGATATTGCCTATATCGGGTCTGTCAGCCAGCTTGCGGCCAATCTCGAACAGGCGGGCCTGCAGATAAACGAAACCATGAATGGCTGGCAAATTTCAAAAATGATGGAGCCGCAATCGTGAAACTTTCGCCCTTTATTCTGGTGGTGCTTGGCGTGTCTGCTCTGGTGCTGGTCGCGCTGGTTCAGCTTTCCGAGATTTTGCTGCCCTTCGTGCTGGGGTTCACGCTGGCCTATTTTCTCGACCCGCTGGCCGACCGTCTGGAGCATGTGGGTCTGCCGCGACTTGTCGCGACAAATGTGATTACATTTGCCTTCGGTTTTGCGGTGCTGGCGGGGCTGGTTTTCGGACTGCCGGCGCTGGCCGCCGAACTGGGCGGCATGGTCGAGCGTATTCCCGTTTACACGCAAAGGCTGGAAGGCTGGATGGCGGGCAGTGCCATTTTGAGCGATTATCCCGATGCGGTGAATGCGGGCATTGAGGCTGTACGCGGCAGTGTTCGCAGTTTCGCCGGCGATATTTTGCTGACCGGCCTGTCGGTGCTCAACGTGCTGGCGCTCATCATCATAACGCCTGTGGTCGCGGTTTATATGCTGAATGATTGGGACCGTATGGTCGACCAGCTTGACCGTCTGCTGCCCAAAACCCACGCCCCCCAAGTACGCCAGCTGGCGACGCAAATAGACGAGATTCTCGCAGGCTTTGTGCGCGGGCAAATTACCGTGTGCTTTTTGCTGGCGGTGTTTTATGCAACCGGCCTTTCGGTCGTCGGCCTCGATGCCGGCATTGTCGTAGGCGTTACGGCGGGGCTCACAAGTTTTATCCCTTATGTCGGCGCGGTGTTTGGCGTCGCGCTGGGGCTGGCAATGGCGCTGGGGCAGTTCGGCGTGGATTATGCGGTGCTGGCCCAAATCGCCGGTGTGTTCGTATTGGGGCAGTTTCTGGAAGGTAATGTTTTGACGCCGCGCCTTGTCGGTGACCGCGTGCGCCTGCATCCGGTGTGGATAATATTTGCCCTGCTCGCAATGGGCAATTTGTTCGGCTTTATCGGCCTGTTGCTGGCAATTCCCGTCGCGGCCGCCGCCGGTGTGCTGGTGCGTTACGCCATAAATATCTATATGCGCGAATATGTCGAAGGCCCGGAGGAGGGGTGATGTCCGAGCAATTGCCCTTGTCCTTGCCGGTGCGTGCGGCATCGGGGCGCGAAGATTTCATTGTTGCGCCGTGCAATGCCCGTGTGGTTGACCGCATTGACGCTTGGCCCGACTGGGCCGATCCCGTGCAATATATTTACGGGCCCGCCGGTTGCGGCAAAAGCCATCTCGCTTCGGTCTGGATGCAACGCCATGGCGCCCAGCTTGTGCAGGCCGACACCATTAACCCGACGACAACAGAATTGGATGACTGGCTCGGCGACGGCGCAGCCGATACGGGGCTGGTGATTGACGGTGTTGAGGCTTTGCCGGCGGCGGGTGAAGAGCTGATGTTTCACATTATAAACCATGCGCGCGCGCACCACCGCCATGTGCTGCTGCTGGCGCGTGAGGCACCGGTTGCGCTGCCGGTTCAGCTTGCCGATTTGCGCTCGCGGCTTGCCGCTCTGGATGCGTTGGCCTTTGGCCTGCCGGATGACACATTACTGTCAGCTTTGTTTGATAAATTGTTTCGTGACCGGCAATTGGCTGTCGATGCGCGGGTGATTCAATATCTTTTGCCGCGCGTGGAACGCAATTTTCACGATATTGCCAAGCTGGTCGCGCGCATTGATGCGCTCGCATTGTCGCGCCAGAGGGCCATTTCGGTGCCGCTGGTGAGTGAAGCCATGACGAGTGAGGTCATGACAAATAACTGCTCATGGGGCATTGTTGAGCCATCCGTTTAGCCAGTTCGGGAACAAAAAATTCCATGTCGGGTAAGAAGTCCAAGAAAATCAAAAGTCAGCACCACGGATACAGCCGGCAGGAAAGGTTCGTAAACCGCGAATTGTCCTGGCTTGCGTTCAATCAGCGTGTGCTGGAGGAGGCGTCCAATCCGCATCATCCGGTTTTGGAGCGCTTGCGCTTTTTGTCAATCTCGGCCAGCAATCTCGACGAGTTTTTCATGGTGCGGGTGGCCGGCCTTGTCGGGCAGGCAAATGCAGGCGTCGAAGTTAAAAGCCAAGATGACCTGACCCCCGCCCAGCAATTGGAGCGCGTGACCGAAGTTGCCAATGCGCTGATGGATGAACAGCAGAAAACGCTTACCAATCTGCTCGCCGATTTGCGCGATACCGGTATTTTCGTGCATGAAGAGCATGAACTTGCGCCCGATCAGATAAGCTGGCTGGAAGGATATTTTCTCGATCAGGTTCTGCCGGTGCTGACACCGCTGGCGATTGACCCGGCGCATCCGTTTCCCTTCATTCCCAATTTGGGGTTTGCCCTTGCCCTGCAATTGAGCCGCACGCATGACGACAATCGCATGAACGCGCTGCTGCTCATTCCCCAACAGCTTGACCGTTTTATTTTACTGCCCAAGGGCGAAAAAAGTTCCGAATTGCATTTCGTGCGACTTGAGACACTGGTGTCGCTGTTCATCGAGCGCACATTTCCGGGATATAATGTGCTGGGGCAGGGCGTGTTCCGCATCATTCGCGACAGCGATATTGAGGTTGAGGAAGAGGCCGAAGACCTTGTTCAGCTTTTTGAAAGCGCGTTGAAGCGGCGTCGGCGCGGGTCGGTTATCCGGCTGAAAATTGATGCCTCAATGCCGGAATCCTTGCGCCGACTGGTCATTGACGAAATGGAAGTTGACCCGCGCAATGTGGTTATTGTGGAAGGGCTTGTCGGGCTGGCGCAGACCGTTCAGATTGTTGCGCACGGGGCGACAGAACTTAAGTTTAAACCTTTCAGTGCCCGCTTCCCTGAGCGCATTCGAGAACATGGCGGCGATTGTTTTTCGGCCATCGGCGCCAAGGATATTCTCGTCCACCACCCTTATGAGAGTTTCGACGTGGTTGTGCAATTCATTCGCCAGGCCGCGCAAGACCCCGATGTGGTGGCCATCAAGCAGACCTTGTATCGCACGACCGAAGACAGCCCTATCGTCAAGGCGCTGATCGAGGCCGCCGAGCTGGGCAAATCCGTCACGGCGCTGGTTGAATTGAAAGCCAGATTTGACGAAGCGGCGAATATTCGTCTGGCGCGCGATATGGAACGCGCCGGTGTGCAGGTCGTGTTCGGGTTTTTGCAGTTGAAAACCCATGCCAAAGTCAGCCTCGTTGTGCGCCGAGAAAGCGGCAATATGAAAACTTACGTGCATTTGGGTACCGGCAATTACCACCCGCAAAATGCGAAAGTCTATACCGACCTGTCGCTGTTCACCTGCGACCGCGACATAGCCGGAGATGCCGCGCAAGTGTTCAATTATTTCACCGGATATGCCGAGCCCAAAAATTTGAAAAAACTCGCCATGTCGCCGCTCACATTGCGCAAATCGCTGATGGAGCGCATCGCCAATGAAATTGAGCATGCCAAGGCCGGACGCCCCGGCGCAATTTGGGCGAAAATGAATTCGCTGGTCGATGCCCATGTGATTGACGCGCTTTACGATGCCTCGGCTGCGGGTGTGCAGATCGACCTTGTTGTGCGCGGCATTTGCTGTCTGCGCGCAGGCGTGCCGGGCTTGAGTGAAAACATTCGGGTCAAAAGCATTATTGGCCGGTTTTTGGAGCATTCGCGCATTGTCTGTTTCGGTGACGGGCACGGTCTGCCTTCGCCCGATGCCAAAGTTTTCCTGTCATCGGCTGATTGGATGCCGCGCAATCTCGACCGTCGGGTCGAGGTGCTGACGCCGATTTTGAACCCGACGGTTCACGCCCAAGTTCTCAATCAGATTATGGAGATTAATCTGGCCGATAATGAGCAAAGTTGGGCCATGCAACCCGACGCCGGTTTTGCGCGCATTGTGTACGCGCGCGGCGAGACGGGCGTCAATGCGCATGAGTATTTTATGACCAATCCGAGCCTGTCGGGGCGCGGCGAAGGCAAAAGGGCCAAGATATCCAAGCCCTCCAAAGCCGGGGGTAAAGCCTAGAGATGGCGCGCGTACGGACAGAGAAATTTGCCGACGCGCTGAACAGGCTTGGTACCTTGCGGCCCGATGCGCCGCTGGGCGTGCTGGATATCGGGTCGAACTCCGTGCGTCTGGTCGGCTATAGCGGCTCGGCGCGCACGCCGCTGCCGATTTACAATGAGCGCGCCTTTTGCCGATTGGGTGAGGCGGTATCGGCCACCGGCCGCATTGAGGGCGAGCCGTATGAGCTGGCCTTGATGACCTTTCAGCGTTTTCGGGCCATTGCCGAGCGGCTGGGCATTGTCAATCTGGCGGCCTTTGCCACGGCGGCCGTTCGCGAGGCAGAAAACCGCGATGCGTTTGTTGCCGAAGCGGAAGAAATTCTGGGCCATGAAATCCGCGTATTGAGCGGGCAGGAAGAAGCGGAATATTCCGCCGACGGCGTCATGCTGGCGATACCCGGTGCCGACGGCATTGTGGCGGATTTGGGCGGCGGCAGTCTTGAGTTGGCGCGGGTCAGGGGCGGCGTGACCGAGAAATGGGCGACCCTGCCGCTGGGCGTTCTGGCCTTGCGCGAATATTCGAAAAACAGCCGGGCAGAAATGTCGAAGATTATCGAGGCGGCGCTTGAAAATGTGCAATGGCTCAAAAACGGACACAAGCGCCCGCTCTATATTGTGGGCGGTACGTGGCGTAACCTTGCCAAAGTGCATATGACGCGCAACGATTATCCGCTGCAAGTTCTCCACCAATATGAAATTGCCGGTGGTGAAATGATGAATTTCGCGGAAAAAATTTCCCGCATGAAAGACGCCCAAGCCCTGAAACTCGAAGCCTCATCCAGCAACCGGCGCGCCGGATTGCCGATTGCGGCGCGGGTTCTGAGCCATTTGATGGCGCATACCAAGCCAAGCAATATTGTGGTGTCGGCCAATGCCGTGCGCGAGGGCATGCTGTATTCAATTCTGACGCCGAAATATCGCGCGCTCGACCCGCTTTTGCTGGCCTGCGAAGAAATGGCCGCGCGGCTGTGCAAATCGGCCGATTACGGGCACGAGCTGGCGGTTTGGTCGTCGAAATTGTTCAAAAACTCAAACTGGACGCTTGGAACCAAAAAGGCGTTTTCGCGTTTACGCGAGGCCGGATGCCTGATCTCGGATGCGGCCTGGGCCAGCCATCCGAGTTGGCGCGCCGAAACCGTGCGACAAGTGGTTCTGACGGCGCCTTTTTCCGGCATTCGCCATGAGGAGCGTGTTTTTCTCGCCCATGCGCTGGCCTATCGGCATGAAGTGGATGGCGGGGAGATAAAATACGGCCGCCTCGACCTTTGTGCGCCCGACCGGCGTCTGGCGCGGGCAATGGGGCTCAGTTTCCGGCTTGCCCATTCGCTGTCGGCTTCCTTGCCGGGCGCGTTGCCGATGACAAGATTAAAGGCGGGGCGCAATTATCTGACTTTGAAAATCGACCCGTCGCGCAACGAATTAATGGGCCCGATTATTTCCAAGCGTCTGGCGGCGGTCGCCTCGGAGCTTGATTTGAAACCGCGCGTGGAAATCAAGCCGGTCAAAGACAATTCAGTCGCGTGATATCAGCACGACGGAATCATTTTCCGATGCCATGGCCAGCTTGCCGTTTTTGAGCGCCAGCGCATAATCGCCAAAAATTTCACGACGCCAGCCATGCATGGCCGGCACATCCGGCTCGTCGTCGCTGGCAATGCGTTCCAGATCTGCGACATTGGCAATCAGTTTCGGCGCAACGCCGGTCTCCTCGCTGCGCTGTTTGAGCAGCACTTTCAAAAGGTCAACCAATGCCCCAATGCCCGGCTTGTTGACCACGGGCGGTGTCAGTTCGGGCAGGGTTTCCTTGGTGCGATTGCGCCCGCGCGACACGGCTTCGAGAAGCTCGTCGGCATATTTGGAGTTTTCAAACCCTTTGGGCACGGCGCGCAATTTCGCCAGCGCGGTTTTATGGCGCGGGGCCTGCACGGCAAGCTCGCGCAAGGCGTCATCTTTCAGCACACGATTGCGCGGCACGTTGCGCGTTTGCGCGGTGGCATCGCGCCATTTTGCAACTTCGATAAGAATTCCCATCACATGCGGCCGCCTGTCCTGAAACTTCAGCCTTTTCCATGCATTTTCCGGATCCTGTTCATAAGTTTCCGGATTGAGCAGAATATCCATTTCTTCTTTCAGCCAGCTATGGCGGCCGTTTTTTTCAAGCTCTTCCTTGAGATAGCGATACGCGCCGCGCAAATGCGTCACATCGGCCAGCGCGTAAGTCAGTTGCTTTGCCGAAAGCGGGCGTCGCCCCCAATCAGTGAAGCGGCTGTCCTTGTCGATTTTGCCGCCGGTGGTTTTGCGGATGAGCGTTTCATAGCCGACCGCGTCACCGAAACCGCACACCATGGCGGCAATTTGCGTGTCGATGGTCGGCGCGGGGATAATGCCGGCTTGCTTGTGGAATATTTCGATATCCTGCCGGCAGCCGTGCATCACCTTGGTCACTGCGTGGTTTACCAACAGGTCATAGAAGGGTTGCAGGTCGATACCCTCGGCCAGCGGGTCAATCATGCCCTCAAAGCCGTCGCCCGCGGTTTGAATGAGACAGAGTTTCGGCCAGAACGTATGCTCGCGCAGAAACTCCGTATCGACCGTGATAAATTCGCATGTCGCGAGTGCCGTGCACAGGTCTTCCAGCTCGGCTGTTTGTGTAACCAAATTCATGGGCATTTTATAAAGAACCTCGGCGCGTTTGTCGCCACTTGACATCGCAGATAGTTTACCGCCACCAATGCTTGACAAATGCCCTCAAGCGGTGAATTTATGGCGCACACAAATCGAAAAGGGTAACACCATGCATCTGTATAGAACGCATACATGCGGGGCATTGCGCGCTGAAAACATTGACGAGCAGGTGCGTGTGTCCGGCTGGGTACACCGCAAGCGGGATCATGGCGGGCTGTTATTCATTGATTTGCGCGACCATTATGGCCTCACCCAGCTGGTTATCGAGCCGTCCAGCCCGCATTTTGCGCTGGCCGAGCAAATTCGCGCCGAAAGTGTCATTCGTGCCGACGGCAAGGTGGTGGCGCGCGATGATGAGGCGCGCAATCCAAATCTGCCGACCGGCGACATTGAGGTGTATTTGTCCGAACTGGAAATTCTGTCGGATACGGGCGACTTGCCGCTGCCGGTTTTCGGCGAACCGGATTATCCGGAAGATATTCGCCTGCGCTACAGGTTTCTGGATTTGCGCCGCGACACGCTGCACCGCAACATTGTGCTGCGCTCCGATATTATCAGCTGGCTGCGCCAGCGCATGACGGCGGATGGCTTTCGCGAATATCAAACGCCGATTTTGACGGCTTCCAGCCCCGAAGGGGCGCGTGATTTTCTGGTGCCCTCGCGCATGCATCCGGGCAAATTTTACGCCCTGCCGCAAGCGCCCCAGCAATTCAAACAGCTTTTGATGGTTGCAGGCTTTGACCGGTATTTTCAGATTGCGCCGTGTTTCCGCGATGAAGACGCGCGCGCCGACCGCTCGCCGGGTGAGTTTTACCAGCTTGATCTGGAGATGAGTTTCGTGACGCAGGAAGATGTTTTTGCCTGTGTCGAGCCGGTATTGCGCGATTTGTTCAAAGCCTTTGGCAATGACAAGCGGGTGACGGAGGAATTTCCGCGCATTCCTTATGCCGAGGCCATGCAGAAATACGGGTCTGACAAGCCCGATTTGCGCATACCCATCGAAATGCAGGATGTGACGCCGGCTTTTGACGGGTCGGATTTCAAGATTTTCGCCAATATGATTGCCAAGGATGCGCGCGTGCGCGTGTGGGCCATTCCGGCGAAAACCGGCGGTAGCCGCGCTTTTTGCGACCGTATGAACAGTTGGGCACAAGGCGAGGGTCAACCGGGACTGGGGTATATTTTCTTCCGCGAGGGAGAAGGTGCGGGCCCGCTTGCTAAAAATATCGGGCCGGAGCGCACCGAACAAATCAGAATCCAATTGGGGCTTGAAGACGGCGATGCGGTGTTTTTCTGCGCCGGCGTGCCCAAAGCCTTTGCCGAGTTTGCAGGCCGCGCGCGCAACCGCATTGGCGAAGAGCTGGAATTGATCGATGCCGACCAGTTCGCATTTTGCTGGATTGTCGATTTCCCGATGTTTGAAACAGACGAGACCACCGGCAAGCTGGATTTCTCGCACAATCCGTTCTCGATGCCGCAAGGGGGCATGGAAGCTCTGGAAAGCCAAGACCCGCTCGATATTCTGGGCTACCAATATGACATTGTTTGCAACGGCATTGAATTGTCTTCCGGTGCCATCCGGAATCACAAGCCGGAGATTATGCTCAAAGCTTTCGCCATTGCAGGCTATGACGCCGATGTCGTGGAACAGGAATTTGGCGGCATGTTGAACGCCTTTCGCTTCGGCGCACCGCCGCATGGCGGCATTGCACCCGGCGTTGACCGCATTGTGATGTTGCTGGCAGAGCAGGAAAACTTGCGCGAAGTTGTGGCGTTTCCGATGAACCAGCAGGCCGAAGACCTGCTCATGCAGGCGCCTGCGCCCGTGTCGAACGCCCAATTGCGCGAATTGCACATTCGGCCCAATTTGCCGAAAACGACACAAGGCGACGAACCGGCAAAAGAATAGCGAGCACACTGGATTTGACGGCGCGGCAGTGTCATATTGAGGGAAGGCTTATCACCGGGGCATGAACCCCGGCCAAGCGGAGATTAACATGCAGTTTTTGCGGATGCTTTTTACCTGGTGGCACAGCCAGACACTTGGAACGGCGTTGACGACATGGCGTCATGGCGAACTGGTCGGCACGGACGAGCAGGGCAATCGCTATTATCGCGACAAAAACGGCAAATCAATCAACGGCAAGCCGCGGCGCTGGGTGGTTTACAATGGTGATGTGGAGGCCACACGCGTGCCCCCCGAATGGCATGGCTGGCTGCATTACACGGTGGATGAAACCCCTGAAGAAGCCGGTTTTGAGAAAAAAGACTGGCACCAACCCCATCGCGCGAACCAGACGGGCACACCCAATGCACACCGCCCGGCAGGACAGGAAGATGCCGCATCGCACCGCGCGGGCTATGGTTCGTGGTCGCCCGAATAGGACGCCTTCGGTGCCAGCACAGGAGAAGCAGAAATGAAGGATAATCTGGTCGAAACACTGGTCGGCTTCGGCGTTATTGTCGTCGCGGCGATTTTCGTCTTTTACGGCTATTCGGTAACGGATTCCTCCGGCGGAGACGGCTATGTCGTATCGGCGGAGTTTGACCGCGTGGACGGCCTGACCATTGGCAGCGATGTGCGCATGTCCGGCATCAAAATCGGCACGGTTACGGCCCTGTCGCTCGACGGGCAATCCTATGCCGCAAATGTTTCAATGATTATCGGCAGCGACATTGAATTGCCCGATGATACAAGCGCGAAAATAACCAGCGAAGGGCTGTTGGGCGGCAATTATATTTCCCTGTCTGCCGGTGGCAGCGAAGACATGCTGTCGGGCGGCGATGAAATTCTCTACACGCAAGGGTCCGTCGACCTTATCGGGCTCGTAAGCCAAGCTTTGTTCAGCGCGGGTGATCAGGAAAGTGATACGGAATAGTTCCGGCTTCGGCCTTGCCGTTGCCCTGTTTATGTCAAGCGTCGGCGCACAGGAGATTGAGCCGCCGGCTTTGCCCGTGCCGCCGCCCGTTCCGCTTATTCTCGATCAGGAAGGCATGACGCCGGAGTTTGAGCGGGGCTTCCCGCCCGCAGCCGCACCGGAAGACGAAGATGACGACACGCTGTCGGTTTTTGACGTGCCGCTTCTTGAAATTCCCAAAGATGGGAAAGCCGAGCAGGAAGAAGTGTTGCGGGTCGGCAGTTTCAGCTTGCTCAACAAGGTTACGGCGAAACTGCGTCCGGTCGAATTAAAGCTGGGCGAGCCGACCGATATCGGCTCCTTGCGGGTCATCATGCGCGACTGTATTTCAACGCCGCCCGAAGAACCCCCTGAGACCAAAGTGTTTCTTGAGGTTTTTGAGTATAAACCCGGTTTTGAAAATCGCGTGTTTTCCGGCTGGATGTTCGCCTCAAGCCCCGGCATTAACGGGCTTGAACACGCCGTCTATGATTTGTGGCCGACGGCGTGCAAAACCTCTACGGGTGAAAGATTTACCGGCATCAGGTGAAAATCGGCGGGCTGTGCGAGCGCGGTTTGCAGTTTTGCGTGATAGGCGGTGCGCGGAATTTCCTTCAATCCGAAGCGCGCCAAATGGTCGGTGGCAAACTGGCAGTCGAGCAGGGCGAAGCCCGCATATTTAAGCCGCGCGACAAGATAGGTAAGCGCAATTTTGCTGGCATCGGTTTGGCGCGAGAACATGCTTTCGCCGAAAAACGCGCCCGCTATACACACGCCATAAAGCCCGCCAACCAAGCGTTCCTCCGACCAGCATTCGACGCTATGCGCATGGCCCATGGCGTGCAGCTTGCAATAGGCAGACAGAATATCATCATTGATCCAGCTTGACGGTCGGTCGGCTGACGCCATGCGGCACGCTTCGATTGTCCGGCGAAAATCCGTGTCGATGCGCATGTCAAACGGTGCCTGTTTGATGGTGCGTATCAGTCGGCGGGGCACATGAAACCCGTCAAGCGGCATCACGCCGCGCATTTGCGGGTCTACCCAAAAGGTTTCGGGGTCATCAACAGCGTCGGCCATGGGAAACAGGCCCTGACGATATGCGTGAATGATAAGCTGGGGTGTCAGATACGGGTCAGCCGATGCGCTCACGCCGTACCGTCGCGGTCAAGAAAATTCTCAAGCCAGTGAATGTCATAATCGGCGTTTTGGAAGTCTTCATTTTCCAGCAAATCGTCGAACAGCGGCAGGGTGGTTTCCACCCCGTCAATGGCGCATTCGTAAAGCGCACGATAAAGCCGCATCAGGCAGTCTTTCCGGTCGGTGCCGTGAACGATCAGCTTACCGATCAGGCTGTCGTAAAAGGGCGGTATCGCATAGCCGCCATATACCGCACTGTCCATGCGCACGCCAAGGCCGCCCGGCGGGTGATAGGTCTGGATGACACCCGGCGACGGCATGAAGGTGCGGGGGTTTTCAGCATTGATACGACATTCAATGGCGTGGCCGCTCAGCGTCAAATCGTCTTGGGAAAAGCTCAGTCGCTCGCCATTTGCGATTCTGATTTGCTCGCGCACAAGGTCAACGCCGGTAATCATTTCCGTGACGGGATGCTCAACCTGCAGACGTGTGTTCATTTCAATGAAATAAAATTCGCCGCCCTCATATAAAAACTCGACCGTGCCGACGCCCAGATATTGCATGCCCTCCATCGCGTCGGTGACAATTTTGCCAATCGCGGCGCGCGCGGCAGTGTCCAGCACCGTTGAGGGGGCTTCTTCCAGAACCTTCTGGTGGCGGCGTTGCAAGGAGCAGTCGCGCTCGCCCAGATGCACGGCATTGCCGTGCGAGTCGCAAGCGACCTGAATTTCAATATGGCGGGGTTTTTCGAGATATTTTTCGATATAGACCGCATCATCACCGAAGGCGGCCTTGGCTTCGCTGCGCGCGGTGGTGAAGGCCTCGGCCAGTTCATCCTCGCTGCGCGCGATTTTCATGCCGCGCCCGCCGCCGCCGGAAGCGGCTTTCACCAGCACCGGAAAGCCCATATCACGGGCCAGTTCCAGCGCGGCATCGCTGGTTTTCACTTCGCCATCCGAGCCCGGAACAACGGGAATGCCAAGCTCAATGGCTTTGGCCTTGGCGGCGATTTTGTCCCCCATCAGGCGGATGTGATCGGCCTTGGGGCCGATAAAGCGGATATTATGGGCGTCCAGAATGTCGGCAAATTTTGCGTTTTCCGACAAAAACCCATAGCCCGGATGCACCGCATCCGCGCCGGTAATTTCGCAGGCCGCAATGATGGCCGGAATGCTCAAATAGCTTTGCGCGGCCGAAGGCGGGCCGATGCATACGCTTTCATCGGCGAGGTGAACATGCATGGCGTCTTCATCCGCCGTGGAATGAACGGCGACGGACTGAATGCCCATTTCCCGACAGGCACGAATGACGCGCAGGGCAATTTCGCCACGATTGGCAATGAGTATTTTTGAGATCATGGTTTATTCAATAATGACCAAAGGCTGATCAAATTCGACCGGCTGTTCATTCTGCACGATTATCCGGGTAATTTTGCCCGCGCGCGGGGCGGTGATCGGGTTCATGGTTTTCATGGCTTCCACAATCAGCAATGTCTGGCCCTCGCTTACCGTGTCACCGACCTTGATAAAGGCCGCAGCACCCGGCTCCGGCGACAAATATGCCGTGCCGACCATGGGCGATTTGACGGCACCGGGATGGGTGGCCGGATCTTCGGCTGAGTCTGTGGCGGGTGCGGGCTCATCTGCGGTATCAGCCTCGGCAGCTTCGGCCGGTGCGGCCAAGGGCGCGCTTGCGGGCGGCGGCGCGGGCACATAAGCCGTGGTGGCTTGGCCTCCGGAGCGGGCAACTTTGATGCGCATGCCGCCGGATTCAATCTCGATTTCGGTCAGGCCGGTTGCGTTGAGCAACTCTGCCAAATCCTTAATCACCTGACTGTCGGGAAGTTTTGCCATGAATTTCGACCCCTTATTCCTTTATCAGCGTTGCAATCGCGTCGACGGCAAGAAGATATCCCTTCGGGCCGAGGCCGCATATCACACCCTGAACGGTTGGCGATATATATGAGTGATGGCGAAAAGGTTCGCGCGCGAAAATATTGGACAAATGCACCTCAATGGCAGGTATTTCAAGCGCCTGAAGCGCATCGTGAAGCGCGATTGAAGTGTGTGTATAGGCACCGGCATTGAGGATGAGCCCACCGGCCGTGCTGCGGGCGGCCTGCACCATGTCCACCAATGCGCCTTCGTCATTGCTCTGGTCGAATTTCAGTTCCAGATCATATTCGCCAAGGCGCGCGGCGCACATGCGCTCTATGTCGGCCAGCGTCGATGTGCCATATATTTCAGGCTCGCGTGACCCCAATAGGTTAAGGTTGGGCCCGTTAAGGATATGTACCGGTCTGGCAACCAAGATATCACCTCGTCATGTGGCCCGATGTGTAAAATCAAGGCCGTCATGCCTTGGCAGTAACCGAGATTTGGATAAAGTGCAAGCCTAACCATGTGTTTGACGCCATGGCAGGTGAAACGAAAAGCGGCGAAAAGGCGCATAATGCAATGAAAATTACCGTAAATGGCGAAGACCGGCATTTTGATGCGCCGCTGTCGATTGCGGGCCTGCTCGTGAACCTTGGTATTGCGGGGGGTAAGGTGGCGATTGAACGGAATCTGGAAATTGTGCCGAAATCGGCTTATGAAACCATTGGGCTGAGTGATGGCGACCGGATCGAAATCGTGCATTTTATCGGAGGAGGCGCCTGAGGGCGAAACGGATATGACCAAACAGGCAACCGACACAGACCCGCTGGTGATTGCGGGCCGCACGTTCTCCTCGCGGCTGATTATCGGCACGGGAAAATACAAAGATTATGCCGAAAACGCCGCCGCCGCCGAGGCATCGGGTGCGGAAATCGTCACCGTGGCGGTCAGGCGGGTGAATTTGTCCGACCCCTCGGCGCCGATGCTGGTGGATTATGTGAGCCCGGAAAAATACACATTTTTGCCGAATACGGCGGGGTGCTTTACCGGTGAGGATGCCGTGCGCACCTTAAGGCTGGCGCGCGAGGCCGGCGGCTGGTCGCTGGTGAAATTGGAAGTTCTGGGCGATGAAAAAACGCTCTATCCGAATATGCCCGAAACCCTGCGCGCGGCTGAATTGCTGATAAGCGACGGTTTTGAGGTCATGGTCTATTGCAGTGACGACCCGATTATGGCGCGCGAGTTGGAAGATATTGGCTGTTGCGCCATCATGCCGCTCGGCGCGCCCATCGGGTCGGGGCTGGGCATTCAAAATCCGGTCAATATTCGCCTGATTGTTGAACAGGCCAAAGTGCCCGTGCTGGTCGATGCCGGGGTGGGCACGGCCTCCGACGCCGCCGTTGCCATGGAGCTTGGTTGCGACGGCGTGTTGATGAATACGGCGATTGCCGAAGCCAAAGACCCGCTGCAAATGGCGCGCGCCATGCGCCATGCGGTGATTGCGGGGCGCGAGGCATATCTGGCCGGACGCATGGGCAAGCGGCTTTATGCCGACCCCAGTTCGCCGCTTGCCGGATTGATTTAATTTGTGGTTTTGGCCTTGGGGCCCCGCGCCTCGGCGACAAGCTCGCGCAGGCGGTCTTCGGACAGCGCGCCGGGGTATATCTCGTCATTGATGACAAAAGCCGGTGTGCCGTTAATGCCGAGCGCGCCGGCGAGTGCCTGGGTGCGGTCAATGGTTTGCGAAATGGTAGCGTCGGCGGCGCGCGATTTGACGGCCTCGACATCAACCCCGATTTCTTTCAGCGTGCGCTCCAGCAAGGCCGGATTAACGCTACCCCGACTGCTCATCAATTTGGAGTGATAGGTTAGAAATTTAAGCTGTTCGTCAAGCGCCAGCGCATAGCTGGCCGCGGTGCGCGAGTTGTCGCTCAAAATCGGAAATTCCTTGAAGACGACGCGCACATCGTCATTTTCTTCGACGATTTTCATCAATGACGGAAATACCCGTTTGCAATAGCCGCAATTATAATCGAAGAACTCAACAATCGTGACGGAGGCGTTTTTCGGCCCCAGCGTGAAATCGCTGCCGCTATTATATAATTCATCGGCATTGTCGAGAACGGACTGGCGCTGCCGCTTGGCTTCCTCCGTCGCATAATATTCCTGCAAATTGTCAAGCGCGCGTGCCAGCACGTCGGGGTTCTGCATCAGGTATTTTTCGATCTTTTTTTCAAAAGCCTCATCGGCCAGAACTTCATTGGTCAGTATCGGCGCGGCAAATATTGCGAGCAGGGAACTTATAATCAGGCATTTTCTTATCATTTTATCTCCTAACGGCCTGCGCCACGGGCGCGGGCAATTTCCAGAATATCCGTTGTCCGGATTTTTTCGGGCGACCCGTCGGGCAACCCTTTTATCGCACGTCTGGCATGCTTTAACGCTTCCGGCCGGCCCAAAAGGGCGAAATACTCGGCCAACGCCCATTCAGCATAAGCCACACGCTGCATCTGGCCGAATGCTTTGGAAAGCTGAAAATATGCTGTTGTATTGGCCGAATCAAGCCGCAAAGCCTTGCGCAGGTTGTTTTCTGCCGCAAGGTTGAATTTTTGCGACACCTCGCCACCGCTTTCGGCAATGCTCAGCTGGGTTGTTGCCAGACCGATCAAAAGCAAAGGTTGGTCGGGGGCAAGTTCCACTGATTTTTCATAAGCCGCCAAGCCGTTGGCGGCGCGCCCGGCTTCGTAATTCACCTGCCCTTTGAGTTCGTGAAACCAGGGCGAGTTGGGCGACTGGGCAATCAGTGCATCAATTTCGCGCAAAGCCGTATCAAGCTGGCCCTGTCGGTGCAGGGCAATGGCGCGGGCATAACGCGAGGGCATATCGGTATTTTTGCTCGGATAACGGCGCAGCGTGGTCGACGGATGGTCAAGAAACCCCCTGATTTTGGCTTGCGCCATTTTATGGCGATGGCGCATCTCGGCACTGTCTTCGACATCACGATAAGCCGAAAGCTCGGCCCCGCGTGTGAAGCTGGCAACGCGCTCACGCGACAGCGGGTGGGAACGGATATAAGGGTCTTGGCTGACCTCGGAGAGAATTTCCTGGTCTGCCAGCATGTCCATCATGCGGATAATGCCGTTGGGAGATTGGCCCGTATCTTCCAAAAGCCGCAGGGCAATCACATCGGCGCTCGATTCCTGCGCGCGGTTGAAAGACAAAAACTTGCGCTGCACAACATGCTGGCCGCCGGTGATAAGCGCCAGCCCGACATCCGGCGCCCCCGCCAGCACTGAGCCGAGCCCCAAAATTGTTGCAACCAGCGCCGGGCGTTGGGCTTCGTTAATGGCACCGGCCTTGCGCGACAGGTGGCCGCCGACAATATGGCCGATCTCATGCGCGATGACGCCGATCACCATATTCGGGTCTTCGGATTCGAGAATGAGGCCAGTGTGGAAATAAATATTCTGCCCATTGGCGACAAATGCGTTAAGCGACTTATTGTTGATAAGCGCAATGCCGACCGTATTCGGGTTCAACCCCGCGGCGAGAAAAAGCGGACGGCTGTAATCGGCCAGCAGGTTTTCAATCTCGGCATCGCGAATAAAGCCGCTCGCATGTGCTGTGGGATTGAAAACCACAATCCCGATAAACACCAAAAGCAGACGAAATAATCGCATCATTCAAATCCCGGATTTGGTCCCAGCTGATCTCCCATATTTGTCGCCATTGATTGTGGCAATATTATGGGGTGCGCGGGTCATGCAAGGCATGACACGACATTGCAGGAAATTCAGGAACGACGCCACCAGCCTTTGCGGGCGGGCCCGGCCTCCGCATCATCGGAGGTGTCGTCAGAGGTGTCGTTGATGGCTTCACGCGCGCCCTCGTTAACGGCCATTTCCACCACGGTATCGGTGTTTTCATCCGCAGCCGCACTATCATCGGCGCTATCATCAGCCTTGCTTTCAGCGTCCGCTGCGTCCATTTCAACCGGTGCGGTCTCATCGCCCGTTTCGGCTTCGGTTACTGCGTCACTCTCTGCGTCACTCTCTGCTTCTGAGGCAATCGCATCGGCACTATTTTCATCTGAATTTTCATCTGAAGCTGTAGCCTCGCCATCCTCGCTCCGCCGCCGACGTCGTCCACCGCGCCGCCCGCGCCGACGCCGACGCTTGGTTTTGCCTTCGTCACCATCTTCACTGTCGGCGGTCGCCCTATCGGTCTCTTCACCGGTTTCTTCCCCATCTTCGGCCACCGGTTCTTCACTGCGTTCCTGCTGTGCCTTGTTGGTCCGGCGGCGGTTGCGCTTGGGTTTTGCGGCAGCCGCATCATCGGCCAGCGCCGCCGGATCGCCCTCCATGCGCATGGTGCCTTCGCTTTCGGTCTGGTCGGGCAGGGTGAAGGCCATTTCCATGGCGGTCAGGTCGCGGTCGGCCTGAACCATCACGCGCAGGCCCGACTGCGTTTCAATATCGAGAAGCTGTGTGCGTTTATTGTTCAGGAGATAGGTCGCCACATCTTCGGGCACATGAACGCTCAACACGCCCTCGCTGTATTTGCCGACGCGCTCGTCGATCTGACGCAACACATGCAGCGCCCGACTTTCAACCGAACGCAACATGCCGGAGCCATTGCAATGCGGGCAGGTTTCGGAACTGCCTTCCAAAACGCCGGAGCGCATGCGTTGGCGCGACATTTCAAGCAGCCCGAAACTGCTGATGCGCCCCACCTGAATGCGCGCGCGGTCTATTTTCAGCGCTTCTTTCAGGCGTTTTTCGACGGCGCGATTATTGCGGCCCTCATCCATATCGATGAAGTCGATAACCAGCAGCCCCGCCAAATCGCGCAAGCGCGCTTGGCGCGCAACTTCCGTTGCAGCTTCGAGATTGGTTGCAAGGGCGGTTTTCTCCACCGAATATTCGCGCGTGGATTTGCCCGAATTCACGTCGACCGCCACCAGCGCTTCGGTCTGGTTAATCACCAGATAGCCGCCGGACGGCAGTGTCACCACCGGATTGAACATGGCGGCCAGCTTGTCTTCCACCGATGTCTGGCGGAACAGCGCATCCGTATCCGTGTGCTGTTTGACCTTTCGTGCATGGCTGGGCATAAGCAGTTTCATATAGCTGCGCGCCAGCTTGTAACCGTCAGCCCCGCTGACGACAACTTCTTCAAAATCCTTGCTGTAAATATCGCGGATACATCGCTGGATGAGGTTGCCCTCTTCATAAACCAATGCCGGCGCAGAGCTGTTAACCGTAATCTCGCGCACATTTTCCCAAAGCCGCCACAAATATTGCCAGTCACGCCGGATTTCGGCCAGCGTGCGCTGTGCGCCTGCGGTGCGAACAATCAGCCCCATGCCGTCGGGCACATCCAGCTTTCCGACGATGGTTTTCAGTTTTTTGCGGTCTGTCGCATTGTTAATCTTGCGGGAAATGCCGCCACCGCGTGCGGTGTTGGGCATCAGCACACAATAGCGTCCGGCAAGCGACAAATATGTGGTAAGCGCAGCACCCTTATTGCCGCGCTCTTCTTTCAGCACCTGCACAAGAATGATTTGGCGCCGCTTGATGACTTCCTGAATTTTATATTTGCGATAAAGCGCGCGCCGGCTCAGCGGCGTTGAGGCTTCTTCATGTGCGTCACCGCCGACATCTTCAACATCACCGGCTTCGCCATTTTCCTCATTGTCTTCACCGTTTTCGCCGCCCTCACTGTCGCCATCTTCCGTCTCGGCATCGTGCGAGGCGGCATTTTCGCGGTCTTCTTCGGCTTGCTCGCGCAGCAATTCCTCACGGTCGCTGACCGGGATTTGATAATAATCGGGGTGAATTTCGTTAAAGGCGAGGAAACCGTGCCGGTTGCCGCCATATTCCACAAAAGCCGCCTGTAGCGACGGCTCAACGCGGGTTACTTTTGCCAGATATATATTGCCGCGCAGGGGGGACTTTGCGCTGGATTCAAAATCAAATTCGTCGATCTGATTGTTGTTCAAAACCACCACACGGGTTTCTTCCGGGTGGACGGCATCGATAAGCATACGTTTTGTCATAAAAATCTCCGGGGGCACCGCGGCGCACTGGCTTGCAAGAGCCGTGGTCAACGTCGATGCCAAAAAAATTGGGTCGGTACAAAGAGGCGTGGCTACGCCGCAAATCATCCGGCGCGTCCGAAAAACTCGGTGCAGCGTGAATTAAATTCAGAGGGGATATGCCGGGAGCAGCCAAAATGTTTTTCTCTCTGTTGTCTGATGCGCTGCGGTTTTTTGCCTCGCGCGCTGATGAAATCAGCGAATCGGCAGGCAGATTTACGCGAAGCGCATGTTGGTCGTTGTATAGGGCGAACGGGGGGATTGCAAGTTGATTGTCTTCGCGGTGGCGACCGCAGTTATCGCAATTTCGCCCGCCAAGGGTTATATTGCGAGTCGTAATGACGTTTTCGACAAACGTGAATACGAGGTTTTCATGCGCCTGACACTGGTTTTTCGCTGGTTTTTGTTGCTGGGGCTGGCATTGGGGGTGATGCCGGCCGGCGTCGGCTCGGCGTCGGCCAATGATGCGCGCGTGCAAAATATCCGCCTCGGTGCCTCGGAAGGGGCCACGCGCCTGGTGCTGGAAATGTCCGAACGCGTTGATTTTAAGGTGTTTTCCCTTGATACGCCGCGCCGCATTGTGGTCGATCTGCCTTCGCTGGACTGGCCGGATGTCAATGCAAGCCCTGACCCGAAGGGGCTTATCAGCGGTCTGCGCTTCGGGCAATTCACGGCGACGCAATCGCGTCTGGTTATTGATTTGAACACGCCGGCGATTGTATCGCGCAGTTTTGTGCTGGATCCGGCGTCCGGTTTTCCGCATCGGCTGGTCGTTGATTTGAAAGCCTCCAGTGCCGAGAGTTTCACCAAACAGGTTGCAGCAGACAGGGCGGCCAAGCGCGCCACAGCCCCTGCGCCCAGCGCGCCGCCGGTCATCTCGCAAGCGCCGCGCAAACCAAACCGCAAGCCCGTTGTGGTCGTTGACGCCGGACATGGCGGCGTCGACCCCGGTGCAAGCGGCCGCAAAGCGCGCGAAAAGCAGGTGACGCTGGCGTTTTCCAAGGAATTGGCGCGGCAATTGCGCAATACCGGCAAATATGACGTTTATCTGACGCGCAGCCGCGATATTTACATACCCCTGCGCCAGCGCGTGAATATTGCGCGCAAACATCAGGCCGATTTGTTCATATCCATTCATGCCGATGCGATTAAGCGAAAAAACGTGCGCGGCATGTCGATTTATACGCTTTCCGAAACGGCTTCCGACAAAGAAGCGGAGGCGCTGGCGCGAAAAGAAAACCGCTCCGACATTATCGTCGGCATTGATTTTGACGACCAGCCGCCGGAAGTTGCCGATATTCTGATCGATCTGGCCCAGCGCGAAACCAAAAACCTGTCGGTCAAATTCGCCAATCTGGTGGTGAAAAACGCCCGTGGCACCACCCGCCTGTTGGAGCGAACCCACAGATTTGCCGGATTTCGCGTGTTGAAAGCACCGGATGTGCCATCCGTGCTGATTGAATTGGGGTTTTTGACCAATCGCAGCGACGAAAAACAGCTGGTTTCGGCCAGTTGGCGGCGTAAAATTGCCAAATCACTGGTTAAATCGGTGAATGGGTTCTTTTCATCCAGTCAACAGGCGCGTATGACTCAATAACAGCGCTGACAAACTGTTGCCGCATTTTTTGCTTATGTTGTTGCTTGTCCAGTAAAGGGAACGGACTGAATGAGATTGTTGGGAAATTTGGCCGGTGTTTTTGCAACGCTTGGCGCGGTGGCGCTTCTGGCGCTGGTGCTTTCCCTGTGGCGCATCAGCAGCGGGTTGCCGAATTACGAGCATCTGGCAAATTACACCCCGCCGGTTATGAGCCGCGTACATGCCGGCGACGGTAGCCTGATTGCCGAATATGCGCAGGAACGGCGTCTGTTCGTGCCGATTGATGTGGTGCCCGAACACGTCATCAACGCATTTTTGGCCGCCGAAGACAAAAATTTCTATGACCATATCGGTATTGATTTCATCGGCATTGCGCGTGCGGTGTTTCAAAATGTGCTGAATGTGGCTTCCGGCAAGCGGCTGGAGGGCGCCTCAACCATCACGCAACAGGTCGCCAAAAACTTTCTGCTGAGTTCCGATGTGACGCTGGAGCGCAAGCTGAAGGAGGCCGTGCTTGCCTTGCGTCTGGAGCGCACCTTCAACAAGCGGCAATTGCTTGAGCTTTATCTGAACGAGATTTATCTGGGGCTCGGCAGTTACGGTGTGGCGGCAGCCGCGCTGAATTATTTCGACAAGCCTTTGAGTGAACTTTCACTTGAGGAGGCGGCCTATCTTGCGGCTTTGCCCAAGGCGCCGAACAATTACCACCCGTTCCGCAAACGCGCCCGCGCGCTGGCACGGCGCAATTGGGTGCTGGGTCGCATGGCCTCAAACGGCTTCATCTCCGACTATGAAGAGCGGCTGGCGCGCGCTCAAGACCTTGTGGTGACCGACCGTCCGGTGGGCGTTCAGCGTATTGCGGCGGAGCATTTTGCCGAAGAGGTGCGCCGGCGCGTCTATGATATTTACGGCGAAAAGAAACTTTATGGTGGTGGGCTTTCCATTCGCTCGACCCTGAACACGGATTTTCAAACCTATGCCCAGCGCGCCTTGCGCACGGGCCTGCGCGACTATGACCGGCGCAACGGATATCGCGGGCCGGTGGCAAAACTCGAAACGCTGGAAGGCTGGTGGGACGAGATTGTGAAGATTGAAAGCCCGTCGGATTTGCGCCCGTGGCGTTTGGCGGTCGTTTTGTCGGCAGATGCCAATGAAGCATCCATCGGCTTGCGCCCGCGCATGACCCGCGCGCGCCGATTTGAAGAATCCGTCGATGTCGGTCGCCTCACGCTGGATGCCGTTTCATGGGCACGCGCTGCGCCAAATGCCGAAAACGGCTATCGCCAAATCGGGCCCAAAATTTCCCGCGTCGATCAGGTGCTTTCGGTTGGCGATATTGTGTGGGTGGCACCGGCAGGTGCGCCGGGCGCGTACAGGCTTGAGCAAATGCCGGAGGTGAACGGCGCGATTGTTGCGCTCGACCCGCATACGGGCCGCGTGCTTGCCATGGTCGGCGGTTTCAGCTTTGGTGCCAGCGAGTTCAACAGGGCGACACAGGCCAATCGCCAGCCGGGCTCGGCCTTCAAACCGTTTGTTTATGCCGCCGCCCTCGACAGCGGTTTCACGCCGGCCAGTCTGGTGCTGGATGCGCCTTTCGTGATGGAACAGGGCAATGATAAGGGCTTGTGGAAGCCGGAAAACTACGCGCGCCGGTTTTACGGTCTGTCGACCTTGCGGCTCGGCATGGAAAAAAGCCGTAATCTGATGACCGTGCGCATGGCGCAGGAAATCGGCATGAATAAAATTTCCGCCTATGCGCGGCGCTTCGACATCACCCCGAATATGCCGCGCGTGCTTGCCATGGCGCTGGGCGCCGGAGAGACAACGCTGATGCGCCTGACATCGGCCTATGCGATGCTGGTTAATGGCGGGCGCAAGATTGAACCGGTTTTCGTTGACCGTATTCAAGACCGCTATGGCACCACGCTCTACCGTCAGGACACGCGCCCCTGTATCGGCTGCAATGCCGACGTGTGGGCTGACCAAATTCCGCCCGATTTGCCCGACACGCGCGAAGAAGTGCTGTCGGCGCAAACGTCTTATCAGGTTGTTTCCATGCTCGAAGGTGTCGTCAAGCGCGGCACGGGCCGCCAAATTCATACGCTGGGCAAACCGCTGGCGGGCAAAACCGGCACCACCAATGACAACCGCGATGCCTGGTTTGTCGGCTTTTCGCCCGATTTGGCCGTCGGCGTATATGTCGGCTATGACGACAACCGCTCGCTGGGCTCGAATGAAACGGGCGGGCGCGTTGCCGCTCCCATCTTCAGGGCTTTCATGAAATCTGCGCTTGAAAGCACCATGCCGCCGCCATTTCGCATTCCGCCGGCGGTCAGTCTGGTGCGTATCAATGCCAAAACCGGCAAGCTGGCAAGGCCGGTGGATGAAACCGTAATTCTGGAAGCCTTTAAAATCGGCACCGAGCCCTCGCGCAATTCCAAACAAGCCGTGGTGCGGGGCGCCGAACGCACCGGAAACCAGCGCGGGCAGGGCGCGACAGTGGGCGCGGGCACGGGCGGGCTTTACTAGTCGCGCTGGGCCCCTTATCTTCCGAGCCATATTCACGGAGAGGCCATTGCGCGCAGAAATCACCGATTTTGTTGACCGGATCAAGCAGTCCATCGAACTGCTGAGGAGGCATCTTTGACTGGGACGCTGCGCTCAAACGCTTGGACGAACTCAATAAAAGTGCCGAAGACCCGGAATTGTGGAACAATCCCGACCGCGCCCAAACGCTGATGCAGGAACGCACGCGGCTGGAAAACGCCATTAATGCGTGCCGCGCGCTGGAAACCGAATTAACCGAAAATGTCGAGATGATCGAGCTGGGCGAGGCCGAGGGCGACAGCGATATTGTCGCCGAATGCACGGCGGCGCTGGAAGCCTTGCAACAGCGTGCCGAACGCATGGAAGTCGAAACCTTATTGTCCGGCGAGGCAGACGCCAATGATGCGTTTATCGAAGTTCATGCCGGGGCCGGCGGCACGGAAAGTCAGGACTGGGCCTCCATGTTGCTGCGCATGTATATGCGCTGGGCCGAGAAAAAAGGCTTTAAGGTGACGCTGATCGAACAAACCGACGGTGAAGAAGCGGGCATTAAATCAGCGACTGTCGAGATTAAGGGGCACAATGCCTATGGCTGGGCGAAGACGGAATCCGGTGTCCACCGTCTGGTTCGCATTTCGCCTTTTGACAGCAATGCCCGCCGCCATACGAGCTTTGCCAGCGTCTGGTGTTATCCGGTGGTTGACGATGCCATCAATATTGATATTTCCGACGCCGATGTTCGCATTGACACATTTCGGGCGAGCGGCGCCGGCGGCCAGCACGTCAATACAACCGACAGCGCGGTGCGGATCACGCATCTTGAAACAAATATAGTCGTGCAGTGCCAGAATCAGCGGTCGCAACATAAAAACCGCGCCACGGCCTGGGCCATGCTGCGGGCGCGCCTCTATGAGCTTGAACTGCAAAAGCGCGAGGAAGAGGCGATGGCCAATGCCGACCAGAAGTCGGAGATTGGCTGGGGCCACCAGATACGCTCTTATGTTTTGCAGCCCTATCAGATGGTCAAGGATTTGCGCACCGGCATTGAAAGCGGCAATCCGAGCAATGTGCTGGACGGCGCGTTGGACCCGTTCATGGAAGCCGCGCTTGCCCAGCGGGTCAGAGGCGAGGCGACAACGGTCGAAGATCTGGATTAATTAATTGGTGCCTAATTGGCGAGTTGCGGCGACTGGCCCTGATCGCCATCTTCCAGCAACAGACCGACAGCGGCGTTTTTGAGCGGGTCTTTTTCGCGCTTCACCGTGCCGTTCAGATGTGCGCCGGTCTCGATGGCGAGGGCTTCGTGATAAATATCGCCATTGACTTCGCATGTTGCACATAGATGAACCTGCCGCGCCCGAATGGTGCCGTCGACGCGCCCGCGAATGGTCACGGTTTCGCCCGCCAACTCGCCCGTAATGTGAGCGTCCTGTCCGACGGTAACGGCATGCGAGCGCAAATCGCCGTCAAGAATGCCGTCAATTTGAATATCGCCGGTGGAGGTAATCTGCCCGATAACCTGCAAGTCTTTGCACAGGATTGAAGGGGCATTTTTGCTCAGTTTACGCTGGTCACTCATGGGAATGTGCCTGTTACTGTTTCGGAGTTGCGGAATAGGTTTCGGCGATGTTGAAAATCTGCTTGCCGGCATCGAGAAACGCTGCCGGATTGCGGACCTTGCCGTCAAACCAAATCTCATAGTGCAGATGCGGGCCGGTGCTGCGGCCGCTATTGCCGGCGTCACCGATATGTTGTTGAAATTCGACGCGCTGTCCGGTGCGCACGCGCGAGCGGGCCAAATGCCCATAGCGGGTTTTGAAGCCATTGCCGTGGTCAATTTCAATGACCAGACCGTAAGGGCCTTTATAGCCGGCTTGTGTCACCGTGCCGCCCAGCGTGCTGTGAACCGGTGTTCCGGTGGTTGCGCCGAAGTCAACGCCCGAATGAAACGCCGCCCGCTTTTTGAACGGGTCGAGCCGCACACCGAAATCACTGGTGATGCTGTAATCATGGATCGGCAGTGCCAGCGGAATTTTCGTAAGGGATTTGCTCAAGCCCGACAGACGGTCGAGATTGGTGCTGATGCGGTAAAGCTGTTGGTGAAGGGAAGAGTTCAGCCCCGGCTGGCCTTGCAGCGGGATATACGGGCCGCCAACGGACAGTTCGTTTTCGGGCAGAACGCGCGCCATAAACTCTTCCGTCGTCAGCACGTCTGTCTGATTGATGACCGTCTCGAACTCGTCAATCTTATGGTCGAGGCTCTCCTCAAGCGCATCCAGCAGGTCGCGCTGGCGCGTGTCCAGCGTTGCAATGCGCCGGGAGATGTTTTCCGGCAGATAGGGCATTGCCGGCACATCATCGGCGCGGCGTCCGACGCTGGCGTCGATCTCATTGGCCAACGCCACTTTGGGGGCCGGCGCGTCGCCGCTTTCGGTGCGGCTTTCAAGTGTGACATTGGCCGTGTCTTCGGCACGTCCGATAATGTCCACATTGCCTTTTTTGTTGTTGCGCTTGGCAACACCGGAAAAGGCCATTTGCATTTGCCGCAATTCGTTCGAGATCGAGGCGTTTTGCTCAAGCACGCGGGTCAATTCATGGTGTTTCTTTTCAAGCGAATTTGTGGTTTCGCTGAACCAGTCGCGCGTCAGAACAATCTGGCTGTTCAAATCATCATAGGCCAGTTGCAAGCGCCGCAATTCGTTTTCATAAGCCAGCTGCATTTCCAGAAATTCACGATCTTTGCGCGCGGCAATCTCGTCTTTGAAAATTACATTTACGGTCGCGTAGCTGAACCAGCCGGCAAAGGCGAGGAAGAACACAGACAAAGCAATTTGTGACCGCGACGACAGCGGCACATAGCGCACACTGCCGCGCGCGCGAATGTACAATTGGCGTTCAATAAACACCGAAAGCAGCATCTGCTTAATTCTGGTCATTATGGTAGACAATTGACGTCTCCTCTTCCCCCGCTTTGTCCCAAAAAATGCCTCAGGATGCAAGCGCAATAAAACACGCCGCCGCCGCGCGAAAAATGGGGGGTTGGCTCATGTTGCGGTCGTGTCCGAATAAAATGCAAGTGGCATGCCAGCCGCCGTCCGTGCGGCTTCGTTAAAAGGGGGTTTCAGCTTTCCCTTGAAATAAGCGTCCAATTTGTTGCGGAAGCACTGTGTCGGGTCAAGATTTTCAGCTGAACAAAGCGCGTGAAACCATTTGACCCCGGCCGCCACGTGAGATTTTTCGTCTTCGTAAATCGTTTCCAAAATGCTGACAGTGTCCGTATCGCCGGCTTTGTGGAAGCGTTTTATCATGCCGGGTGTCACATCAAGGCCACGCGCTTCCAGAACCATCGGCACAATGGCAAGGCGCGCGGCGAGGTCGTAGCGCGTGTCATAAGCGGCTTCCCACAGCCCGTCATGGGCAGGAAAATCGCCATAGGCAAAGCCCATATCGTTCAGTCGCTTTTCCAGCATCAGAAAATGCCGCGCTTCATCGGCGGCAATTGACAGCCAGTCGCCGTAAAAGGTGTCATCCAGCCCGCGGTCGCAAAACCGCCCGGCCATATCGCAGGCAAGGTCAATGGCGTTCAGTTCAATATGGGCGAGCGCGTGAATTTGTGCGGCGCGGCCCTTTTCGCTGCCCAGCTTGCGGGTCGGCATGTCGCGCGGGGCCAGCAATGTCGGTTGCTCAGGGCGTGCGGGTCGGTCGGGCCAGTTCGACGGTGCGTTGCGGTCAACGCCAAGCGCGCCCCGGCTCCAGTCGGCAAAGGCGTGGCGCGCCAATGCGGCTTTGACGCGCGGATCCGGCGCTTCCAAAACCGCGCGCACCGCATCGTTCATATAAGCGGCCCTGCCTGGTTTGGCGGATTGTGCAGATTTGCTCACGCGACGGTGGCCTCCAGCACGGCGTCGACATGGCCTTTCACACGCACTTTGCGCCAAATGTTCAGAATTTTGCCGTCTTCGCCGACGAGAAAAGTCGCCCGCTCAATGCCCATATATTTGCGGCCATACATGTTTTTTTCCACCCACACGCCATAGGCTTCGAGCATTTTCTGATCCGGGTCGCTCAACAGCGTCACGCCCAGATTGTGTTTGGTTTTGAATTTTTCGTGCTTTTCGACACTGTCTGCCGAAACACCGACAATCTCCGTATTGGCGGTGGTAAAGGCGTCATGCTTGGCGGTAAATTCAATCGCTTCGGTGGTGCATCCCGGCGTGTCGTCTTTCGGGTAGAAATAAATCACCAGTTTTTTGCCGGCATAATCGGCCAGCGATACCTGCCGGTCGCCGTCGGCGGCGCATGAAAAATCAGGTGCTTTTGAACCAACTTCAAGTGTTCGCGACATTTTAGTCTCCCGTTTTGCAAATCAGCCTGCTATGAAACCTCTGAGGCAGCTTACCTGTATTTGTCCGACAGGGGCGCCATGTCAAGGTCACAATTGTGAATTAAGCCTTTTTGAGCTGTATGGGGTCAGGAGACCGATTAATTGACGAAATATATTGCGGGCTTTTTTCTGGGGTTTTCGGTGCTGCTGGTCGGCATTGTCGGCATGGTTTTTGTGCGCCCGATCCCGCTCGGCCTGACGGCGGAATTCATGATCCGGCAATTGGTCGATTTCGAGCCGAATACGGAGTTTTCGGTGGACGGCGCCCAACTCGCCTGGTCGTCGCAGCGCGACGTGCCGTTTATTACCGCCGACAGCATTTCTTATATCGGCACAACCGGCGATGTGTTGCGCGCCGACAAGGTGACGCTTTATCCCAGTTCCGAGGCACTGTGGATTGACGGCGTGTTGGCGCTGTCCGATTTGGATGTCAATCGGCTTGAATTACGCGCCGGCGAACGCCGCGTGCAGACATCGACACTGAATGATTTGTTCGCGTCCGTGTCGCGCCTCAGCACGGCTGATGCCCGCTTCACGCGCTATATTGAAGATGTTTCCGTGCGCGATATTCTTGTCCGCGACACAGACGGTTTGCGCCCGCCGGAGGGGTCGAAATTTCTGCTGACACGCCAAGATGGTGGCCTGCGCAGCGTGTTGCAGCTTTCTTACTTTCGCGGCGAAAACCTGACGCAGGTTTCGGGGCGCGGCTATACCGAACCCGGCAAAGGCGGTCGCGTGGATGTTCAACTTGAACAGGTGAACCCGGCAGATTTGGCCGGTTTCAGTTCCCTGTTCTCGCCCTTGTCGGCGCTTTCATTGCCGGTCGATGCCGAGTTGGGGTTCGAGCTTGGCACGGATGGTACGCCCGCGCGCGGCGAGGTCAATATCCGGCTGAAAGACGGTGTTGTATCGCTTTCCGAAAGGCGCTTCGGGGTCAGCCGCTTTGAGCTGGACTTGGAAACAGATCTGGCGGCGCAATCAATCACCTTGAAAAAGGGTCGGATAAATGTTGACGGGGTCGGCGTGCGCTTTGCCGGTACGGCGGATTTTACCCTGACACCGGAGGGCGATATTGACGTCGTTACCGCGCGGGTCGACGGCCGGAAGATAGACATAAATGTGCCGTCATTTTTGCCGGCACCGATACGCAATGCTCGCGCCGATCTGGGTTTGACTTTTCTGGGTGCCACAAACCGTCTGGTCGTCAATACCGGAAGGCTTTCGGTGCAAAACGAGAAGGCTGCGCTTTCGGGCGATATTGATTTTTCCGACGGGTTGCCGAAATTCGGTCTGACGGTCAGCTTCGACACGCTGGCGCGCGAAACGGCGTTTAATTTATGGCCGGTCAAAATAGGGCAATTGACGCGGAAATGGGTCACCGAAAATATCTCCGGCGGTCGTATCGAGGCGGCGTCTATCGCTTTGAATGCGGGGCTGGATGAGCTTGTGTCGCGCAAGAAGGGCGACCCGATGCGCGAAGAAGCATTGACGCTGAAAATGCAATTCAGCGACATCAGCATCCGACCCTTGCGGCATTTGCCGCCGGTAACAAATGCTCGTGCCGGTTTCATTCTGCGCGGCACGTCTTTTCAGGCCGACCTGTCTGACGGGCAGATGATATTGCCCGACCCGAACAATGCCGAAGCCGACCGGACGGTCGCGGTGATGAAGGGCAAATTGGAAGTGGCCGATTACCGCGCGCAAGGTGTGCCTTCTGTCGTCAGCTTTGATGCGTCGGGCGACCTCGGCATCATATTGCATCATCTCAACCGACCGCCTCTGGCATTGCTGCGCAATGTCGATTTTGACCTGACCCGTCTGTCGGGACAGGTGCGCGCGACAACGGTTTTGAACATGCCGCTCTTCAGGCCCAAGCGCGCCGACATCGTCTTTAAGGTTTCGGGCACCGGATCGGGCGTCGCCATTGCCGGCAGACTGGGCGCCTATCAATTCGACAATATTAACGGGTTTGTGGATTTGGACAGGCGCGGGTTCAATGTTACCGGGCGGGGGGCGGTCAATAATGTGCCGCTCAATTTCAATTGGGAGCAGGGGTTGGCGAACGCGTCGGAAGAACCTCCGCGGCCCTCGCGATTGGCGCTGTCCGAAACACTGTCCGGCGCGGATTTGAACGCGCTTGGGTTTGAATGGGCCGGCAACCGTCTGACGGGCGGCGTGCCGATGAACATCAAATTTGACGGGTCGATCACCAAACCGCGCGCCTATCACTTCAATGCCGATTTGACCCAAAGCGCGGTTTCTTTCAAGCCCCTGACCCACACCAAGGAAGCCGGCGCCCGCGCGCGTTTGTCGGGTCGCGTTGATAATACGGTTGAGGCGGATACGCGCGCGCTGGCATTCAGCTATGAAGAAGAAGGCGAAACCCCGATTGTGGGCCGTGCCGATTTTAACGGTGCCGGCCTGTCGCGCATCAAAATGCCGGTTTTTGATTTGGGGGAGATGGAAAATGTGGCTTTCGGCCTGACTGAAATGGGTGGATATCGTCAGGTCTCGCTGCGCGCGACAAAATTTCTAATCAACGACCCGATCGCATCGGCCTTTGGTAATTCGGGCGCGTCCGACCGGCTTTTTGTCGACAGTATAAATGCAATTTTGGGCGATAATTTTTCGATTGAGACGCAAATTGACACGCTTTACGGATCGCATGATGAGCGCCTTGACGGGCTCCGGCTTATCATCAATGCCACGGATGGCCGCTATGAGCGCATGCAAGTGCAGGGCTCATTTGCCGACGGGTCGGAGCTGGTCGGCGATTTAACGCGCACAGCCCCGAATATGCGCAGTTTCTCCTTGCAGGCTGAAAATGGCAGCAATGTCTTACGATTGCTGGGCTTCCTGCCGGATTTGGAAGGCGGTGCCCTGTTGTGGCAGGGAGCGTTTTACGATGACGGGGTGGCGGCAAACGGCAAGCCGCAGGATATTGGCGGGCGGTTGGAAATGCAGTCATTTCGCGCCCGCAAGGTGCCGGTGCTGGCGCGGCTTTTGTCGCTCGGCTCATTCACCGGCATTGCCGATACATTGTCGGGTGACGGCATTGCCTTTGATGTTGCGCAGTTCAAATTCACCGTGCATGACGGCGTGATCAGGGTTAAGTCCGGGCGTTTTAACGGCCCGGCGCTTGGGCTTACCACACAAGGTGCTTTTAATACGCGCACGCGCGACGTTGATTTTGGCGGCACGGTTGTGCCCGCCTATGGCATTAATTCGGTTCTGGAGAATATTCCGCTGATCGGTCGGGTTTTGACAGGGCGCGAGGGCGAGGGGGTGTTCGGCTTCAGCTATCGCATCGGCGGCACAACGGATGATTTGTCATTGCTGGTCAATCCGCTGTCGGTTCTGACGCCGGGTATTTTGCGGCGGATTTTCGAAATCGGTATTGGTGAATTGCCCGAAGTCACTGTGACGGACGATGATTTCGACGAAGACGGGCTCGACGAGGACGAGTTCGACGACTAGCCCTCAGGCACCAGCAGAACATGGCGTTTTTTGCCTGCCGAGAGCTTGATAACACCATCTTTGAGGTCTGATTGGGTGAGCGTGCGGGCAATATCGTTTTGGCCCATATCATTGATGCGCGCGCCGCCGCCCTGAACCAGACGCCGCGCTTCGCCATTGGAACCGGCAAGGCCCGCCAGCACAAAGGCTTCCAAAAGTCCGATACCGGCATCGAGCTTTCCCGCACCGACCGACACGCTGGGCAGATCGGCGCTTTTGCCGCCGCCCTCGAAAGTTTCGCGGGCCGTGGCTTCGGCTTTTTGCGCCGCGTCGCGGCCATGGCACATGGCGGTGGCTTCGGTCGCCAGCACTTTTTTGGCATCGTTAAGCTCGGCACCTTCCAGTGCTGCAAGGCGGGCAATTTCGGTTTCCGGCAATTCGGTAAACAGCCGCAAAAACCGGGCAATGTCGCCATCTTCCGTGTTGCGCCAAAACTGCCAATAATCATAGACCGACAACATATCGGCGTTCAGCCAGACCGCACCTTGCGCGGTTTTGCCCATTTTCGCGCCCGAAGATGTCGTCAGCAAATTTGTCGTCAGACCAAACAGCGATGCCTGATCGGTGCGCCGCGCCAGCTCGATGCCGTTGACAATATTGCCCCATTGGTCGGAGCCGCCCATTTGCAACACGCAATTGTAGCGCCGGTGCAATTCCAGAAAATCATAGGCCTGCAAAATCATGTAATTGAATTCGAGGAAACTCAGCGGCTGCTCGCGATCAAGGCGCAGTTTCACACTGTCAAAGCTCAACATGCGGTTGATTGAAAAATGCCGCCCGTAATCGCGCAGGAAAGCGATGTAATCCAGTTGCGACAGCCAGTCATCATTATCAACCAGAATGGCGTCTTGCGGCCCGTCGCCAAAGGTGAGGAAGCGTTCGAACGTGGCGCGAATGGTCTGCTTGTTTTCGGCTATTTGCGCGTCGGTTAGCAATTGGCGGCTTTCATCCTTGCCCGACGGGTCGCCGACTTTCGTCGTGCCGCCGCCAATCACAATGATCGGCCTGTGGCCTGTCTGTTGCAGGCGGCGCAACATCAAAATGGAAATGAGATTGCCGACATGCAGGCTCGGTGCCGTGCAGTCATATCCGATATAGCCGGTCATTACGGTTTCGCTGGCCGCCGCATCGAGGCCGTCATTGTCTGTGCACTGGGCGATAAACCCGCGCGCATCAAGCGAGGAGAGGAATTCTGACTTGAAATCTGCCATGATGGGCTAGAGATACGCAAACAAGTGTTGCAGGTCAACGGATATGACAAAATTACAGACGGTTCTCGGATTGATGAGCGGCACCTCGCTCGACGGTATTGACGTTGCCGCAATCGAGACGGATGGAGAAAACACCATCCGCGCGCTGGGCCAGCTTTATGTGCCCTATGATGATGCAGCCCGAAGCCTGTTGCAGGCCGCATTGGAAGCCGCCCAAAATGCGCAAGCTACGGATTGGGGCGCGCCTGACACTTGGCCGGAGCCCGTGCGCCGTGCCGACCTTCTGGTCAGTGAGGCGCATATCGACGCAATTGCGCGGTTTCGCGCCGCGCATGACGTGGCGTTCACGCTGGTCGGGTTTCACGGGCAAACGGTTCTGCATCAACCCGAAGCCGGACTCACGGTTCAGATCGGCGACCCGCAAGCGCTCGCGCGCGCCACGGATTGTGCGGTGGTCGGTCAGTTTCGGCTGGCCGATATTGCCAATGGCGGGCAGGGGGCTCCGCTCGCGCCCTTGTTTCACGCGGCCCGCACGAAAAGCCGGTCCGGGGCGCTCGGCGTTTTGAATATTGGCGGGGTCGCCAATATTACCCTGCTGGGCGAGGACGACAAAATCTGCGCTTTCGACACCGGCCCCGGCAATGCGATGATCGATGACTGGGTAAGCGCAAAAACCGGTCGCGCTTATGATGCCGACGGTGCGCTGGCGCGACGCGGGCGCGTTGATGAGGCTGCGCTGCAAAGGCTTTTGTCGCATGCCTTTTTCGACCGGGCGCCGCCCAAATCGCTCGACCGTCTGGCCTTCGACCCGTCGCCGGTGGCGGCGCTGTCACCCGAAGATGGCGCGGCGACACTTACCGCCTTCACCGCGGCGGCGGTGGCGCGGGGGCTGGAAATTTCCGAATATGCGCCCGCGCGCCTGATCGTGTGCGGTGGCGGTCGTCACAATTCTGCACTTATGGAAGCGTTGCAAAAGCGCACCGGCGTGCCTGCGCAAAATTGTGATGTGCTGGGTTGGTCGGGCGATGCGCTGGAGGCGGAAGCCTTTGCATGGCTGGCCGTGCGTCATTGTCTGGGCCTGCCGACAAGCGTGCCGGAAACGACCGGCGTGTCCGGCCCCACTGTGGGTGGCCGCAAATATAATCCGTGAAAACTGGCCGTGAAACCGGAGAGCCGGTCAGCCGATCTCGGAAATGCGCCGGTCGAGATATTGCGCTACAGATTTTTCAAGCGCGGCCATGTCGGTGTCGAAAAAATGATTGGCATTTTTGATGCTGTCATAATCAATCGTAATGCCTTTTTGCGCCTGCAGGCGCTCGACCAGACGCTCAATATCTTCTTTCGGCACAATTTTGTCAGCCGCGCCGTGCACAATCAGCCCTGATGCCGGGCACGGCGCCAGAAAGGAAAAATCATAGAGATTTGCCGGCGGCGCAACCGAGATGAAGCCGGAAATTTCCGGCCGGCGCATCAAAAGCTGCATGCCGATCCAGGCACCGAAGCTGTATCCGGCAATCCAGCACTGGCGCGCATCGCTGGTCAGGGCTTGCAACCAGTCAAGGGCGGAAGCGGCGTCCGACAATTCACCAATGCCATTGTCAAATTCACCCTGGCTGCGGCCAACGCCGCGGAAATTGAACCGCAACACCGAAAAGCCGCGATCAAGAAACATATGGTACATCTGATAGGCGATGGGATTGTTCATATTGCCGCCGAGTTGCGGAAGCGGGTGCAAAATGACGGCAATCGGCGCGCCGGCTTGCTTGCTCTGGGAAAACCGTCCCTCAAGCCGCCCTTCGGGGCCGTTAAAAATTACTTCAGGCATAATAATTTGATCCCCAAATCGGCGTTCCAAAATCGGGTGGATTAAACTTGACTAATTTAGTCGGAATTCCTATATCCCAATAATTGGGTCTTGTGATAGCCAAACTTGTGGCAAAAAAGCAAGGTTTTTCGTATTTGTTTAATAGGAACAATGGGTTATGAAGCTCTCAACCAAGGGCAGATATGCGGTTATGGCGATGAGCGATCTCGCCGTTCAAGCGCGCCTTGATGCCAAACGGCCCGTATCGCTGGCCGAGATTGGCGCGCGCGAAGGCATTTCCCTGTCTTATCTGGAACAATTATTCGCGCGTTTGCGCCGCGCCGGACTGGTGACCAGCATTCGCGGCGCACAAGGCGGATATTGCCTGTCTGCCGGTGCGGCCGAGATTTGCATTGGCGATATTATTCGCGCCGTCGACGAGCCGATTGAAGTGACGCGGTGCCAGTTGAGCCAGGGCGGGTGCCAGTCGCAAAATTCGCGCTGCCTGACGCATGATTTATGGGCCGGGCTGGGGCGTCACATATACGGATATCTGGATGCGGTGACGCTTGAGGATGTGGTGTCGCGCAATCCGTTTTCGGCTCCCGAAAATGCGCGCACGCCCAATTCGCGCCTGCACCCTGCGGGAGAGCGCGCATGAGCCGTATTTATCTGGACTATAACGCCACAGCGCCCATCCGCCCTGCCGTGCAGGACGCGGTGGCGCAAGCCTTGGGGCTGGGCAATCCTTCCGCCATTCATGCCGAAGGTCGCCGCGCCCGTGCTGCGGTCGAACAGGCGCGCGCGCGCGTGGCCGAATTTTGCGGGGGCGCACCGGAAGGCGTTGTGTTTACCTCCGGCGGCACCGAAGCGTGCAATCTGGCGCTTGGATTGCGTGCCGCACCGGCAGGCGCGATTGAACGGGTTCTGGTTTCCGCCACGGAACACGCCGCCGTCAGGCAGGCCGCGACCGCCAGCGGGTTGCGCGTTGAAGAATTGCCGGTCGGCAGCGACGGGGTGATTGATCTGGCCGCCCTTGACAGCGCGCTTTCAACATCGGCTCCGGCGCTGGTGTGCGTGATGGTGGCCAATAATGAAACAGGCGTTCTGCAACCCATTTGCGAGATTGCCGAGCGGGTTCGGGCGCATGGCAGTTTGTTGTTCTGCGACGGTGTGCAGGCGGCGGGGAAAATACCGCTGAGCCTTGAGGATTTGGGATGCGATGCGCTGGCGGTGTCGGCGCATAAAATCGGCGGGCCCATGGGGGTCGGTGCGTTTGTTGTGCGCGCCGGACTGGTTGTGCCGCCTTCCATTACCGGTGGCGGGCAAGAGCTTGGCCGCCGCGGTGGTTCGGAAAATGTGTCCGGTATTGTCGGCTTCGGCCTTGCCGCCGAACTGAGCACGGGCGAACTGGCACAAGGGGCAGCACTTGCCGACAAACGCGACCGCATGGAAGCCGATTTGCGCGCGGCCATGCCGGACATTCGCATTTTCGGGGCCGACGCCCCCCGATTGCCGAATACAAGCTGTTTCGGGCTTGCGGGTCTGCACGGCGAAACCGTCGTGATGGCGCTGGATTTGGCCGGCATTTCGGTGAGCGCGGGCGCGGCGTGTTCCAGCGGCAAGGTGTCGCGCAGCCATGTGCTTGATGCCATGGGGGTCGAACACGATGTAAGCAATGGGGCGATACGGGTAAGCCTTGGCCGCGATACGGATGATGCGGCGGTCGACCGGCTGGTTGAAAACTGGCTGAAACTGGCCGCAAAACTGGAACACGCGGCGGCGCAATAGAGTTAGGCAAAACGATGAGTGAAGCAAAAGCAGGCATTGACCGCGAGACGGTTGACCAGGTCGCAAATTTCGGCGGTGAAAACTATAAATATGGTTTCACCACCGACATTGATGCCGACAAAGCGCCCAATGGCCTGAACACCGATATCATCCGGTTCATTTCCGCCAAAAAGGAGGAGCCGGAATGGTTGCTCGAATGGCGGCTGGATGCGTTTGAGCGTTGGCAGACCATGCAGGAGCCGGATTGGGCGCATGTCGATTATCCCAAAATCGATTATCAGGATTTGTGCTATTACGCGGCCCCCAAAAGCATGGAAGACGGGCCCAAAAGCCTTGACGAAGTTGACCCGGAATTGCTGCGGACATACGAAAAGCTGGGCATTCCGCTGCAGGAACAAGAGGTTCTGGCAGGTGTGCGAAAAGTCGCCGTCGATGCCGTGTTTGACAGCGTGTCGGTGGGCACCACCTTCCGCGAAGAGCTGGCAAAAGCGGGGGTCATTTTTTGCTCGTTTTCCGAGGCCGTCAAAGACCACCCCGATCTGGTGCGCAAATATCTGGGCTCGGTGGTGCCGCAATCGGACAATTATTTCGCCGCGCTCAACTCGGCGGTGTTTTCCGACGGCTCGTTTGTCTATATCCCGCCGGGTGTGCGCTGCCCGATGGAGCTTTCGACCTATTTCCGCATCAATGAGGCCAATACCGGCCAGTTCGAGCGCACGCTGGTTATTGCCGACCGCGGCAGCTATGTCAGCTATCTGGAGGGCTGCACGGCACCGATGCGCGATGAAAACCAGTTGCATGCCGCCGTGGTGGAACTGGTCGCGCTGGAGGATGCGGAGATTAAATATTCGACCGTGCAGAACTGGTATCCGGGTGATGCCGACGGCAAGGGCGGCATTTATAATTTCGTAACCAAGCGCGGCGATTGCCGCGAGGCGCGCGCGCGCATCAGCTGGACACAAGTAGAAACCGGGTCGGCGGTAACGTGGAAATATCCGTCCTGCATTTTGCGCGGTGATGAAACGGTCGGTGAATTTTACTCGATTGCCATCTCGAATAATCTGCAACAGGTCGATAGCGGCACCAAAATGCTGCATTTGGGGCGCAACACATCCAGCAAGATTATTTCCAAGGGCATTTCGGCGGGGCGCTCGTCCAACGCCTATCGCGGGCAGGTGAGCGTGCATCCCAAAGCGGCCAATGCGCGCAATTTCACCCAATGCGACAGCCTGCTGATCGGCGACAAATGCGCCGCCCATACCGTGCCTTATATCGAAGCCAAAAATATCTCCGCCGTGCTGGAGCATGAGGCGACGACCTCGAAAATCAGCGACGACCAGATGTTTTATTGCCGCCAGCGCGGGCTTGATCCGGAAGAGGCGGTGGCGTTGATTGTGAACGGCTTCTGCCGTGACGTTTTGCAAAACCTGCCGATGGAATTTGCCGTGGAAGCGCAAAAACTCGTCGGCATATCGCTGGAAGGAAGCGTTGGGTAATGGCTTTGCTGGAAATTGAAAATCTGCACGCGGGTGTTGATGAAAAGACCATTTTGAACGGTTTCGACCTGACGATTGAGGCCGGCGAGGTGCATGCGATTATGGGGCCTAACGGTTCGGGCAAATCGACGCTTTCTTATGTGCTGGCCGGGCGCGACGGCTATGAAGCCCAAAACGGCGCGGTGCGGTTTGACGGTGCCGACCTGCTGGATATGGAGCCGGAAGCGCGCGCCATTGCCGGCATGTTTCTGGCGTTTCAATATCCGCTGGAGATTCCGGGCGTCACCAATATGACCTTTTTGCGCACGGCGCTAAACGCGGTGCGGCGCGGGCGCGGCGAAGACGAAATGGATCCTGCAAGTTTCCTGCGCATGGTGCGCGAAAAATCCCGCGCCATGGGTGTCGATGACGACATGCTCAAGCGGCCCCTGAATGTCGGGTTTTCGGGCGGGGAGAAAAAGCGCAATGAGGTGCTGCAAATGGCGGTGCTTGAGCCGCGTCTGGCAATTCTCGACGAGACCGATAGCGGCCTTGATATTGATGCGCTGCAAACCGTGGCCGATGGTGTGAACGCGATGCGCAGCGACGCGCGCGGCATGCTGGTCATCACGCATTACCAGCGGCTGTTGGATTTTATCAAGCCGGATTTTGTGCATGTGATGGTGCAGGGGCGCATTGTGCGTTCGGGCGGCCCGGAACTGGCCGAAGAGCTGGAACGCTCCGGCTATGGCGCGTATCTGGGCGCGGAAACCGGCGGGCAGGGCGATGAAGCGGGGGCGGCGCATGCTTGATGCGACAGCGCATTTCGAGGCTGTGCACGACCGCTTGCCGGGCGGGGCGGAAGTTTTGCAAGCGCGCAAGACGGCTTTGGCGCGCGCCGAACAGACCGGCCTGCCAACACGGCGCAATGAAAACTGGCACTACACAGACCTTGCGCGGCTCCTCAAACAAAGCGATGCGGCGCCCGTGCGCGCCGATGCCTTTGATGCAAGCGCGCTCGCGCCTTTGCAATTGGTGTTTGAGAACGGCGCACTGATTAATGAGCCCGCCGCCGATGATTGCGTGAGTGTTGAGAGCTTGGCTCATGCGCTGGGCAGTGGCGCGCGCAGCCATGAAGACGACGCATCGGACAATGATATGGCGGCGTTTAACTTCGCCATGGCGCAAGACGGCGCGGTTATGACGATTAACGGCACGCCCGCCCGGTCGGTGGAACTGGTGACACGCGGGCACGAAGCGGCGCATTTGCGCCACGCCCTAAAGGTTGAGAGCGGCACGGTGACGCTGATTGAGAATTTGCAGGCCGACGGATACACCAATGCCGTATTGGATGTTGATGTGGCACCGGGCGCGCGCTTGGCTTTGGTGCGCGTGCAGACGGCGGGGCACCATATCGGGCTGACGCGGGTAAATTTGCACGGTGACGGTGCGTTTTGCGCCGTGAACTTCGTGACCGGCGGCAATCTTGCGCGTCACGAAACCCACATTCGCCTGTTGGGTGAGGGTGCGCGCGCCGATGTGCATGGCGCGATTTTGGGCCACGGCACCATGCATGCCGATATGACCTCGCAATTGCATCATGAGACGGCCAATACCGACAGTCTGACAACCCTGCATGCGGTTCTGGACGATGCCGCGCAGGGCGTGTTTCAGGGAAAGGTTGTGGTCGCGCGCGATGCCCAGCATGTCGATGCCCAGCAACAATCGCGCGCCATGATGTTGTCGGAGCGCGCGCATATGTCGGCCAAGCCGGAACTGGAAATTTATGCCGACGATGTGGCATGTGCGCATGGCGCGGCGCTGGGGGAACTGGACGCTGATGCATTGTTCTTTTTGCGCAGTCGCGGCATTGATGAGGCAACCGCGCGCCACATGCTCATTTCCGGATTTTTGGCGGCGCCCTTGGCGCATATCGAAAATGAAGATTTGCGCGCGCGCGTCGCCGCGCATCTGGGCGCACATGTGCCTGATGGTGGGCATGATGGTGGAAATGGCGGTGAAGCTATAAACGCGGAGTTGGCCGATGTCTGACACGCAGCTGAAGACCGTGGATTTCGACCCCCACACCATCCGCAAGGACTTTCCCATTCTGGCGCGCGAGGTGCATGGCAAGCCGCTTGTCTATCTGGACAATGCCGCTTCAGCGCAAAAACCGGTGCAGGTGACGGGCCGCATGCAGCGCGTTTTCGATAAAGAATATTCCAATGTTCACAGAGGCTTGCACTATTTGTCCAATGCATCAACTGAGGCATTTGAGGGCGCACGCCGCACCGTGCAGAATTTTTTGAACGCGGGCCGCGACACGCAAATTATTTTCACCGGCGGGGCGACCGACGCCATTAATCTGGTCGCACACAGCTATCTGGAACCGCGCCTGAAACCGGGCGATGAAATCATTTTGTCTGAGATGGAGCATCACTCGAATATTGTGCCGTGGCATTTTTTGCGCGCGCAATGCGGCGCGGTGCTGAAATGGGTGCCGGTGACGGATGACGGCGCGCTGGATATGGAAGCCTATGCCGACATGCTGGGCCCGCGCACGAAATTTGTGTCACTCACGCAAATGTCCAACGCGCTGGGCACGGTGACGGATGCAAAAACCATTATCGACCTGGCCCACGCCCAAGGCGTTCCGGTTTTGCTGGACGGGTGCCAGGGCGCGGTTCATTTGCCGACGGATGTGCAGGCTCTGGATGTCGATTTCTATGTCTTTTCCGGACACAAGGTTTACGGGCCCGGCGGCATTGGCGTTCTATATGCCAAGTCGGAATTGCTGGAGGGGATGCGCCCCTATCGCGGCGGCGGCGAAATGATCCGTGAGGTGTCGCTGGATGATGTGACCTATGCCGACCCGCCGCACCGTTTTGAAGCCGGCACACCGCCAATTGTCGAAGCCATCGGCCTTGGCGCGGCGCTCGATTATATGATGGCGATCGGGTGGCAGAATATTTGCGCGCATGAAAAAGCGCTGGCCGCCCATGCGATGGATGTTGTCGGCAGCATTAACCGCGTGCGGATTTTCGGCACCACGCCGGACAAGGGCGCGATTGTGTCCTTTGTGGTTGACGGCATTCACCCGCATGACATTGCCATGGTGATGGACCGTTCGGGCGTTGCGCTGCGGGCGGGGCATCATTGCGCCCAGCCTTTGATGAAAAGATTTGATGTGGCGGCAACGGCGCGCGCCTCATTTGCCGTGTATAATACGCATGACGAGGTTGAGGCGCTGGGCGCGGCGCTCACCAAAGCCATTGGTTTTTTCGAATAGGGGTTTTCGTGGCAGATACTGACGACACAAAAGACGAGATGCCGATTATCGATACGGGCCCTGCGCCTGAGAAAAACGCGCCCGCAGATGCGAGCCCAGATGAGGGTGAATTGACGCCGGAAATGGCCGCGCTGACGGATGATCTGATCGGCGCGCTCAAAAGCGTTTACGACCCGGAAATTCCCGTTGATGTATATGAGCTGGGCCTGATTTACCGCGTCGATGTAAGCGATGCGCGTGAGGTGACCGTTGACATGACGCTCACGGCGCCGGGCTGTCCGGTTGCCGAACACATGCCGCGCTGGGTTGAGGATGCGGTGCGGTCGGTGGACGGCGTGGGCGATGTCGTGGTAAATATGGTTTTCGAGCCGCCATGGGACCCAAGCCGAATGTCGGATGAAGCGCGTGTGGCGCTCAATATGTTTTAAATTAGACGTTTTAAATTTTTGGAAGCAAATGACGATAAAATACGAAATTCCAAAAGCCATTAGCCTGACCGACCGCGCGGCGGAGCGGATCAAGCATATTATGTCGCGTGCCGAAACACCGAAAATCGGCGTGCGGCTGGGGGTCAAAAACGGCGGCTGTGCGGGCATGGAATATACGATGGATTATGCCGATGCGCGCGACCCGCTGGACGAGGTGGTCGAAGATAAGGGCGTCATGATTTTAATCGAGCCCAAGGCCGTTTTGTTTCTGCTCGGCACCGAAATGGATTACGAAGAGGGCGTCATGTCCTCCGGCTTCATTTTCAACAATCCCAATCAGACGGATGCGTGCGGTTGCGGCGAAAGCGTGACCATCGTGCCCGCAAATGCGCGTTGAGTGGCTGTCAGCAGCGAATATAAGGCCTTTGTCGCAGAGATTTTTGAACCGCTTGGGGCGGTTGACATCAAACATATGTTTGGCGGCGCGGGCGTTTATTATCGCGATGTGATGTTTGCGTTGATCTTCAACGAGACGCTCTATCTGAAAGCCGATGCCGTCAATCAGGAAATGTTTGAAGAGGCCGGTGCCGACCGCTTCCACTACAAACCGCAATCGGGCAGAAATGCCGGCAAAGAGATTGCCATGTCGTTTTGGGAATTGCCCGAAGAACTGCTTGATGACCCCGACACGCTGGTCAATTGGTTGCACGCTTCCGTTGATGCCGCCTATCGCGCCAAGGCGGGAAAATCCAAAAAAGCCTGAAGCCTCGAAAACTTCTTGGATGCACGGCCAGACTTGCTAGACTGTAAGCCTTGTTCTATTGATGCTTTTCACTCCAAATCTGCCGGACACCGGCACTGCACATCAGGGATTTAAAATGGCCGATAAAAAACCGTCACCTTCCAAGAAGACAAAAACCGCAACCAATAAGAAGCAAAAGCCGATTGAACTCTATTACTGGCCCACGCCAAATGGCTGGAAAGTTTCCATTATGCTGGAAGAATGCGGCCTGCCTTATACATTGAAGCCGGTGAATATTGGTGTGGGCGACCAGTTCAAGCGCAGTTTTTTGAAAATCGCGCCAAACAATCGCATGCCCGCCATTGTTGATCCGGCGGGGCCGGGCAACAAGCCCATCTCGATTTTCGAGTCCGGTGCGATTTTGCAATATCTGGGTCGCAAGACCGGCAAGTTCTATCCGAGCAATGAGCGCGCCCGCGCCGATGTTGACCAATGGCTGTTCTGGCAGATGGGCGGTCTGGGGCCGATGGCGGGACAGGCGCACCACTTCCGGCAATACGCACCGAAAAAACTGCCCTATGCCGTCAAGCGCTATACCAATGAAGTTAACCGGCTTTACGGCGTGCTGAACAAACAGCTGCGCGGCAAAGACTTTGTGACCGGCCGCTACTCGATTGCCGATATGGCAATTTGGGGCTGGGTTGTGCCGTATAAAAATCAGGGTCAGAAGCTGGAAGATTTCCCGCATCTTAAAAAATGGTTTGAGCGCATGGGCGACCGCCCGGCCGTAAAGCGCGGCTTTGCGCTGGGGCTGGATTTGCGCCGTGGCACGCTTGGCGACAAATCAAAAGAAGCTGCAAAGGCAAGAAAAATACTGTTTGATCAACGCGCTAAGTAAATATGACTGAACAATTACATGAGTTGATAGATCTGCTTGATCTTGAGCAGATTGAGGTGAACCTGTTTCGCGGCCACAGCCCCGATGACAGCTGGCAGCGCGTATTTGGCGGGCAGGTGATCGGGCAGGCGCTGGTGGCCGCATCGCGCACGGTTGAGGATGTGGTGTGTCATTCGCTGCATGCATATTTCTTGCGCCCCGGTGATCCGAGCGTGCCGATCGTCTATGAGGTTGACCGCGCGCGCGACGGCAAAAGTTTCAAAAGCCGGCGGGTCACGGCCATTCAACACGGCAAACAGATTTTCAATCTGGCGGCGAGTTTTCAGCGTGAGGAAGACGGCTTGGCGCATCAGGTGGAAATGCCGGATGTGCCGGCGCCCGAAGATTTGCAGCCGGAACGCGAAAGGCGGCTGGAACTGGCCGAGAAACTGCCCGAAGAAGTGCGCGATATATTCACCCGCAAACGGCCGGTCGAAATCCGCCATGTGCAGCCGCTCGACCTGCTTGCGCCCGAAAAAACCGAGCCGGTTCAGCAGCTCTGGTTCAAAGCGAGCGATGCGGGCATGCCCGAAGAATTGGGCATTCACCAATGCGTGCTGGCCTATATGTCGGACATGACATTGCTGGACACATGCCTGCGCCCGCATGGGGTGAATTATCTGAACCCGAAAACCCAGATTGCCAGTCTCGACCATGCCATGTGGTTTCACCGCCCGTTCCGCGCCGATGATTGGATGCTTTACACGCAAAGCTCGCCCGCTTCTTCCGGCGGGCGCGGCCTCAATTTCGGGCATGTGTTCACCCGCGATGGCGCTTTGGTGTGTTCAATGTCGCAGGAAGGCCTTATCCGGCTCCACGATTAGTTTAAGCCGCTTCATTATGGCCAAGATGCGCGGTCAGTGCCGTGATGAGCTCTGCCGCGGCTTCGGGAATAACCGTGCCCGGCGGGAAAATCGCCTTGGCTCCGGCATCACGCAAGGCATCGAAATCCTGCGGCGGTATCACACCGCCGACAATCACCATCATGTCTTCGCGCTCCTGCGCGGTGAGCGCGGCGCGCAATTCAGGCACCAATGTCAGATGTCCGGCGGCCAGTGAGCTGACGCCGACAATATGTGCGCCCGATGCAATCGCATCCTTTGCGGCTTCTTCGGGGGTTTGAAACAGCGGGCCTGTATGCACCTCAAAGCCCAGATCGGCAAAGGCCGTGGCGACCACTTTCTGGCCGCGGTCATGGCCGTCTTGTCCCATTTTGGCGAGATAGATTGACGGCGCGCGGCCTTCGCGGGCCGTGAAGCGTTCAATCATATCCGTGATTTTGACGATTGCCGGATCGGTTTTGCCGAAATCATCCCGATAGACATCGGAAATAACCTGCGGCTTGGCCTCGTGCCGGTTATAGACGGCTTCAAGTGCTGACGATATTTCGCCGACGGTTGCCTTGGCGCGGGCCGCATCAATGGCAAGCGCCATCAAATTGCCGCTTTGCCCGCTTGCCGCATTGGTCAGCGCATCGAGTGCGGCGCGCGTTTGGCTTTCGTCGCGGGTTTCGCGCAAGGTTTTCAGCCGGTCGATCTGGGCGGTGCGCACGGCAGAATTGTCTACCTTCAACACATCGACGGGCGGCTCGTCTTCGAGCCGGAATTTGTTCACCCCGACCACGGTCTGGCGGCCGCTGTCAATGCGCGCCTGCGTGCGGGCGGCGGCTTCTTCAATGCGCATTTTCGGCAAGCCCTGTTCAATGGCTTTTGCCATGCCGCCCAATTCCTCAACCTCATTAATATGCGCCAGCGCGCGCGCCGCCAGATCATGGGTCAGCCGCTCGACAAAATAGCTGCCGCCCCACGGGTCGATGACTTTGGTGGTCTGGCTTTCCATTTGCAGCAGGAGTTGCGTGTTGCGGGCAATGCGCGCGGAAAAATCGGTCGGCAGCGCCAAAGCCTCGTCAAAGCTGTTTGTGTGCAGCGATTGGGTGTGGCCTTGTGTCGATGCCATGGCCTCGATGCAGGTGCGCACGGTATTGTTGTAAATATCCTGTGCCGTCAGGCTCCAGCCGGAGGTTTGGCAATGCGTCCGCAATGCGAGCGATTTGGCATTTTTGGCACCAAGGCCCTGCATGAGCTGGGCCCATAACAGGCGCGCGGCGCGCATTTTCGCAATCTCCATGAAAAAATCCATGCCAATGGCCCAGAAGAAAGAAAGGCGCGGCGCGAATGTGTCGATGTCCAGCCCCGCCGCCATGCCTGCGCGGGCATATTCAACACCGTCGGCCAGCGTGTAGGCGAGTTCGAGATCCGCCGTCGCCCCGGCTTCCTGCATGTGATAGCCGGAGATTGAAATCGAATTAAACTTCGGCATGTGCTGCGAGGTATAGGCGAAAATGTCGGAAATAATGCGCATTGAAGGTTGCGGCGGGTAAATATAGGTGTTGCGCACCATAAACTCTTTGAGAATGTCGTTCTGAATGGTGCCGGCCAGTTTTTCAGGCCCGATGCCCTGTTCCTCGGCGGCCACGACATAAAGCGCCATCACCGGCAAAACGGCTCCGTTCATCGTCATGGAAACGCTCATCGTATCAAGCGGAATTCCGGCAAACAGGGTGCGCATGTCCAAAATGCTGTCAATGGCGACACCGGCCATGCCGACATCGCCGGAAACGCGCGGGTGGTCGCTGTCATAGCCGCGGTGGGTTGCCAGATCAAAAGCCACTGACAGGCCCTTTTGTCCGGCCTTCAGATTGCGCCGGTAAAACGCATTTGAGGCTTCGGCGGTCGAAAAGCCGGCATATTGGCGCACGGTCCACGGCTTGTTGACATACATGGTCGCGTAAGGCCCGCGCGTGAAGGGCGCAAGCCCCGGATAGCTGTCGAGATAGGGCAGGTCGCGCTGGTCGTCCTCGGTGTAGAGCGGCTTAATGTCGATGCCTTCCGGCGTTTGCCGTGTGGTTGCACCATGCCCTTGGGCTTGCATGTCCAGTGCGGCGCGTTGCCAATCTGCAAGGTCAGCCGACGGCTCGGTATCAAGTTTGATTTTGGAAAAATCGGGAATGCGGCTCATGCGTCTGCCTCCAAGCCCAGCCGCGCAAGCACCTGCTGCACGAAACTCAATGTCGGCCCGCCCGCAAAGCAATAATCGTCAATGGCGGCAATGTCGCGCGGGCGTCCGGCCAGCGCGAGATGTGCGACGCCTGCCGCGCGAAGTGCCTCGGCAAGTTCCCCGGCATGCGCCTCATAATCATCATCCGTGCCGCAAATTACGGCAATTTTCGCGCCGCTATCGGCAAATTCCTGTGCAATGGCGGCGATATCCAGGCCGCCCGCGCCGGTGACGGCGTGCATGCCGCCCGTGGCATAAGTGTTGGCGGCAAAATTGGCGCGCGGCGTAAAGGCCGCCGCCTCGCCAAGGCAGGCCAGATAAACCTTCGGCTTCGCGCGCTCGGCGATATCGCGCAAGGCCTCGAATTTGTGGGCATGGCGATAGCCGCTTTGGGCAATCGCAGGTGCCGGCAGGGGGGCTTCGTCGAGATTGGGAAATTCGCTGACGCCGACCAGCGGCAGGTCGCGCGTCTCGACCAGTGCTTCATAGTCGCGGCACCGCGCGTCCAATTGCGCGCGCACACTGCCATCATTTATCTGCTCGGTTAGCCCGCCCGCCGCTTCGATGGACCGGAACATGGCCCATGCCTGTTCGGTCAACTGTTGGGTGAGTGCCTCGACATACCAGCTTCCGCCCGCAGCATCCGACACATGGGCGATATGGCTTTCTTCTTGCAGAATAATCTGCGTGTTGCGGGCGATGCGGCGTGTCAGCGTATTGTCGCTGTCGCTGGTGGCAGAACAGGGGGCGACGCTGATAAGCTCGGCCCCGGCAATGCCCGCGGCAAGCGTGGATACGGTGGCGCGCAGAATGTTTACCCAAGGGTCGAGCCGCGAATAGGCGCGCTGGCTGGTTTCGCAATGAATGGTCGGCGCGACATGCGCGCAACCGATATTTTTGGCGACCATGTGAAAAAGCTGCCGCGCACTGCGGATCTTGGCAATGGTCATGAAAAAATCGGTATCCGCGCTCAGTGTCAGATTGATACGGGGCAGGGCATCTTCGGGGGCAAGCTCTTGCGCTTCCAACAGGCGCAGGCTTTGCGTCAACGCGGCCAGCATATAGGCCAGTTCATCCGTTGGGGCTGCGCCCTCATTGTGAAACGCCGCGCCCGAAGCTGTCATCAGGCCAAGCCGGGGCAGGTCTGCCGCGCGCGCCACAAGTGCCTCAAGGCCTTGCGACGATACGGGGCTCTTGGCGGCCAGCGCCACCGCGAACGGGTCGAAATTAAGATGCCCGCTTATGGTTTCAACGTCTTCATGGCGGCGTGCCAGCAGGTCGAGAAAAGCCAGAATGCCATCAACCCCGCATGCAGCCGGTGCCAGCACGACGGGCGCGACGTCGAGCATAACGCCCGCAAGCAGAGCATCCAATTCATCGGCGCTAATGGATTTTGTCGCCGAAAAATCGAGCAGGAGCGCGCTCACGCCGCCGGCGAGATCTGTCAGAATATGTTCATTGTCGCCGGCCCCGCGGCCGACCACAACACGCTGGGCAATATGCCAGGGCAGATATTTGTCCGAAACCGCTTGGGCGCCGCGGGTAAAAGGCGCAAGGCCGGGCAATCCGGCGCTTGTATCGGAGGTTTTGTGGCTTGCATCCGTGTAGAGCGGCTGGCGGATAATGCCGTCGACATCTTTGGTCGTCAGACTGTCAAAAGCCTTGCCGCGCAACGCCGTTTCCACCGCGGCCAGCCAGTCCGCTTCGGAATGGGGGGCAAGGCCCGAACCTGTCGATATTTCAGCCATAGGCGTGTTCTCCCTGAGGCGGAATGTGCCCGAATTTTCGGCAAATCTCAAGGTGCGCCCAAGGGCGGGTTGGGCTAGCCATCTTCGGCCTCAAGCAGCAGGGTGGTGGAAAGAAGGGTAGCAATTACGGGCGGTGCGAGGCTGGCAAGCAGGATCGGCAAAATGTTCAACTCGCTGAGTTTGGCGACAAATTTGCCGAAGATAAACAGCAGGAAGCCGAATAGGATCGCATAGCCAATGGTGCGCCCGCTGGACAACAGGCGTCCGGTGGGAAGCGAGAAACTGGCCGCCACCAGCACCATCGCCATCAGCATGAAGGGCAGGGTCAGCATGGTATAGAGGCGCACCCTGTGGCTGTTTGTGTCAATGCCCGTATCGCTGGCCGCCGAAATATATCGCGGCAATGACCAAACCGACAGCGTATTGGGATGGCGGAAATGCTCCTGCAGATCGGTTATTTCCGAGGCCGTGTCGAGTTCAAGGCGTTTGTGTTTGACAATATCGCCCGACATTTCATGCACCTCCGCCTTTTCAAACACCCACTCGCCGTCAATGAGAGACGCTTTTTGCGCCCGCACGCGCTTGCTCAAATTGCCACCGGCGTCATAGATCAGATAATTGGTCTGCTCAAGCAGCAGGTTTTTTTCGTCGACGATACGGCGCGCATGCAGAATGCGATCACCCGACGGGCTCAATTCGCGCAGCCACAAGCCGCTGCCGCTAATATCAAGCGACGGCATATTGGGGCGCAATTGGTTTTCAATCTGGCGGAATTTCTGATAGCTGGTCGTGCCGATGGGGTCGAGAAATGCCAGCACGACACAGCCCAGCAGAGCCGTGAACCCCATTAACGGTAAAATAAACTGCCAAACCGAAAGCCCCGCCGCGCGCACCACCACAAGTTCGCGGCTTTCGCTCAAGCTCAGCAAGCAAAACACCGTGCCGAAAAGCATGATGAACGGCATCAGGTCAATCAGCAAAAACGGAAAACGCAGCAGGGTGAAATAAGCCGCTTGCAAATTCCCCTGATTGAATTTGCTGGCGAGCTTGAGCATGTCGAGAAAATCGCCCAGAAATATCAAAAGCGAAAAAGCAGCGCCCGTAACCAGCAACCACATTGTGAAACGCCGGATCAGATAGAGGCTCAATTTAATCGGTGCCGTCATTGCGCCTGTCTCCTTCCAATCCGGTCAAACAGGTGCAGGCCCGGTGAAAAAATAAGCCAAACGCATACACCGGCAAACAGGCAGAACCATGTGATCAAATAGATAATGGAAAGCCCGTTTTTCGTGCCGTCGCCGGAAAGTGCGAAAATGCCAATCTGATAGATGATTGCGAAACTCGACGCGATCATGATCTGGCGTCCATACCCCGTTCGTTGCAGGCCCGCGGTCGTGGCGACCACAAAGCCCAAAAACGCAAAGACCAGAAGCGTTGTAATATTCGCCACGCGCTCGCGCGCGCTTTTATACATGCGCGGCAGAAAATCTTTTTGCTGAAGCGCGGCGGCAGGCGGGTTGAGTATCTGGAATATCGTTGTATCGCGCGGGCGCATGTGAATGGTTGAGGTCTCTTGCGCGTCTGCGTTCAACGGCAGAATATATTCCGAAAATACAATCAGCCCCCGATTGTCTCGCACGCCATTATCATCGTGAATATGCCCGTCCGACAGCAGAAAATAGGTTTTGGGGCCGGTGCGTGTGATGCGCCCCTCGCGCGCCGTATAAGTGACGGGGCGGGCGGCGTCGGAATAGTCGTAAATCAATACTTGCTGCAATTCGCCGGTTTCCGACAGGCTGTCGGCAAAGGCGGTGATGCCGGGGGCAATGTCTTGAAAACTTCCCGGTGCAAAGGCGTCCGTCACGAAATTTTCACTCACCGCGTTTTTCTGTTGTCGCAAAAAATGCGTCGCTGTTGGGGCTATGTAAAATGACAGCAATAATTGAATGACGACCAGAAAGCCGACAATCAGCATTATGGGTTTTAACAGCCGTCGCGGGCTGAAGCCCGCCGCGGTCAGCGCGAAATATTCGTGATCTTGCAGCAATCTGATCATTTGCGTCAGCACGGCAATCAGCAGGGCGGGCGGCAGCATATAATTGAGCAGGCTCGGAATGCCGAGCAGGCTTATGCCGAGGAAACCGATTATGGTCGTTCCCTTGCCTCCGATATTGTCGATTAGGTTGAGCGTTTGTATCAGCCAGACAACAAGCGTGAACACAAGCGTGACAGCCAAAAATGTCCGCAGGAGCCGCAAGCCGATATAGCGCTCGATCAGCGTTTGATTCATCTTTTCCTCTGGCGGCATCATACATAACCTGCGGCGACAGGTCAGTACCTGTTTTTCGCGTTTGGGTGATTGCTCTGTCCGAAACAAGCGGCTAGGATTTTGGCAATTAAGTGCGAGACCTATCGCGGGAGAAACCCATGAACCTAGACTTCACGCCGGAATATCAGGCGTTTCGTGCCGAGGTGCGAGACTTTCTGGAAACCCATAAGGACAGCGCGCCGCATGTGTCGGACCGGGGCGTGCGCAGCGAAAAAAGAAAAGCATGGCAGAAAATTCTGCTTGAACACGGCTATGCCGCCCGCACATTGCCGAAGGAATATGGCGGCTATGGCGCAGCGCCCGACGCGCTGAAAAGCCGGATTATCGCCGAGGAGTTTTCGCGCGCCAAAATGCCCGGCGGCATATCCGGCCAGGGCATCAACATGCTTGTGCCGACCCTGCTTGAACTGGGCACGGAAGAACAGAAGCAAAAATATATCGAACCGACACTGACCGGCGAAATGGTGTGGTGTCAGGGTTATTCCGAGCCCGGTGCCGGGTCTGACCTTGCCGCCTTGCGCACCTCGGCGGTTTTGGAGGGCGATCATTTTGTGGTCAACGGCCAAAAAATATGGACCAGCACGGCGGTGCAGGCCGATATGATTTTCTGTCTGGTGCGCACCGAGCCCGATGCGCCCAAGCATCAGGGCATCAGCTATTTGCTGTTTTCGATGGACACGCCCGGAATTGAAGTGCGCCCTTTGATGACAATGACCGGGCAGGCCGAATTTAACGAGGTGTTTTTTACCGATGTTCGCGTGCCCGCCGATCAGATTGTCGGCAAGCGTGGCGATGGGTGGATGGTGGCAAATGCAACGCTCACCCATGAGCGCGGCATGCTGGGCGACCCCGATGCGGCACTGTCGCGCTTAAATTCGATTGCCGAGATTATGCAGAAGGAAACCGTTGACGGCGCAAAGCTCATGGAAAATGCGGTTTTTCGTGACCGTCTGATTGCGTTGCAGGCGGAAGTTTTTGCTATGAAATTCAATGGTATGCGGCTGACAACGAATGCAACGGAGAAGAAGTCGGCAGGCATGGCCGGCATGATTGTCAAATTGCAGGGCTGCGAGCTTAATCACAGGCTGGCAGAGCTGGCGATAGATGTGATGGGGGAGTATGGCATTTTGTTCGAAGACAGCCCGTTCATCCGCGACCACGGCATGTGGCAGACCGCTTATATGTTCGACCTCGGTTTGATTATCGGCGGCGGCTCAGCACAAATTCAGAAAAACATTATCAGCGAACGCGGCCTCGATATGCCGCGCGAACCCAAAGTCGCCAAGAAATAGGATTGCGCCCATGTATTTTGGATTATCCGAAGATCAAATCATGTTGCAGGATTCCGTGCGTCGGTTTCTGGAAACACAATCCGAGCTTGAGCATGTGCGCGTCTATGCCGAAGGCGATGATGCGCTGGCCGGGCAATTGCACGCCGGGCTGATGGAGTTGGGCGTGCCGCTGGTTCTCATACCGCAAGCGCAGGGCGGGCTGGGCATGGGTGTGCTGGAAGCCGCGCTGATACAGGAAATGCTGGGGCGTTTTGTAACGCCGTCGGCCTTCACACCGGCCTATGGCATGGCGGTGGCGGGGCTGAATGTTTGGGCTGATGCCGATCAGCGCAATGTCTGGCTGGGCCGAATTGCGGGCGGCGATGTCATTATGGGTGTCGGCGTGACGGAAGCCGTCGGCGCGCGCGAAGGCGCGGGGCTGAAGATTACCGACGCCACAGTGTCGGGGGCAGTGTCGGGGCGGGCAAGCTTTGTCATGGGTGCCGAAACCGCGACGCATTTTCTGCTCGCCGCCGGTGACAGGCTGGTGATTGTCGACCGCGCGGCGGAGGGTGTGACCGAAACCGCGCTTACGACCATCGACAAGACGCGCAAAACAATCATGCTCGATCTGGAAAATGTGGCTTGCGATGTGCTGGACGGCGCGGCGCAACCGGCGGTCGAGACCATGGTCAATGTGGGGCGCGTATTGCTGGCCGCCGACAGTTTCGGCGCGGCTGAAATGATGCTCGAAAAGGCGGTGGCTTACGCAAAAGACCGCGAGCAGTTCAACCGCCCAATCGCGTCGTTTCAGGCGGTGAAGCATATGTGCGCCGACATGGCCGCGCGGCTTGAGCCGTGCCGCTCGCTTTTGTGGTATGCGGCTTATGCGCAAGACAATGTGCCCGAAGAGGGGCCGCTCATGTCGTGCATGGCGAAATCGCATATTTCCGAGGTTGGCAAATTCATCGCCCGCACATCAACGGAAGTGCATGGCGGCATGGGCTTTACCGACCTTATGGGCCTGCATTACTGGTTCAAGCGCATCGGGTTTAACCGCCAATTGCTGGGCGGGCCGGAAAAAACCCGCCATGACGCCGCCGTCTTGCAGGGTTTTGCAAAATAAAACGGCGACACAAACAAGTGCCGCCGCTTCAATAATCTTCGCGCAGTTTTTCGGACTACATGCGTTCGATGATGATCGCCGGAGCCATGCCGCCCGCGGCGCACATGGTGACCAGCCCGAACTGCTTGTCCTGACGCTCCAGCTCGTCAACCATGGTGCCGATCAAAATGGCGCCGGTCGCCCCGATCGGGTGGCCGAGTGCCATGGCACCGCCATTGACGTTGATGCGGTCGCGGTCGATATCAAGATCGCGGATGAATTTTTCGGTCACGACCGAAAACGCCTCATTAACCTCGAACAGATCAATATCGGCCAGTGTCATGCCCGCTTTGTCCAGAACCTTTTTGGCGGCCGGCACAGGCGCATTGAGCATCAGCGTCGGGCTGTCGCCCATATTTGCCATGGCGACCACGCGGGCGCGCGGCTTCATGCCGTGTGCCTTGGCATAATCGTCCGATGTCAAAAGCAGCGCGGCGGCACCGTCCACAACACCCGATGAGTTGCCGGCGTGGTGGACGTGATTAATCTCCAAATCCGGATAGGCCTGATTGACCAGCTTGCGGAAGGTCGTGCCTTCTTCATCCAGCGGAAAATCTGCGAGTTTGGCAAATGACGGGTCAAGCGAACGCAAATCATCGCGCGTGGTTTGCGGGCGCGGAAACTCTTCCTTGTCGAGCGCCAGCGAACCGTCTTCGCGGTGAACCGGCACGAGCGACTTGTCGAAATGCCCGTTATCTATGGCATTTTTGGCGCGCTGTTGGCTGACATAGGCCAGATCGTCCACCGCTTCGCGGTCAATGCCTTCCAGCGTTGCAATGGCATCGGCGCATACGCCCTGATGCGGCTGCGGGTGTTCGGCGCGCAGGCGCGTATTGCCATTGTCGAGAAAGGGCGAGCCTTTGAAGCCTTCCGAGCCGTAAAGCGACATCATTTCAGTGCCGCCGGCAACGCACATATCTTCCATGCCCGACATAATATTTGCCGCGGCGATATTGACCGTGGTGATGCCGGTGCCGCAGAAACGGTCGAGCGTCATCGCGCTTGATTTCACATCATAGCCGGCATCCAGCGCCGCCATGCGGCCCAAATCGCCGCCCTGTACGCCGCGCTGACTGCTGGTGCCCCAGACAATGTCGCCAACTTCAGCCGTGTCGAAATCATTGCGCTCGGTCAGTGCTTTCAGCACTGTGGCACCCAAATGTTGCGGGTGAATGTCGGACAATGCGCCCTTGCCCGGCTTGCCAATGCCGCGCGGAGTGCGGCAGGCATCGATAATCCATGCTTCGTTCATGGGGGAACTCCCTTAGATAATTTAGACCGAAACAATGCGGGCAAATGCCCCCGAAATCAAGATGCAAATCAAGGTGCAAACCAAAGTGCAAATCCGTTTCCGGCAGGGCCCGCCCGTGTGGTTGATAATTTGCCGCGCCCGCCTATTATGATGGGCAAGCGGAGGCGGTTATGGATTTTCAACTCAGCGAACAACAGCATGAATTGCAGGCGGCGGCGCGCAAATTTGCCCGCGCGGAGATGCCCGCAATTGCCGATATGTGCGAAGAAACCGGCCATCCGCCCGGTCGTGAAATATTAAATCAGCTCGGCGAAATGGGGTTTTTGGGCGTTAATATTCCAGAAAACCTCGGCGGGTTGGGGCTCGGCAATCTTGAGGCGCTTCTGGTGCTGGAGGAGTTTGCCCAAATTTCCTCCGCTTCCGCCTTTCCGCTGTTTGAGGCCAATGTCGGGCCGGTGCATGCGATTGTTCATTTCGCGTCGGAAGCCTTGCAGCGAAAAATTGTGCCCGAAGTGTGCCGCGGCAATATGGTGCTGGCGGTGTCCATGTCCGAGCCGCAGGCCGGCAGCGCGCTGACCGACCTGACCACGCGCGGCGTGGTGGCTGACGGCAAGGTGGTGCTGAACGGGCAAAAACGCTGGTGTTCGGGTGGCGGCCATTCCGACGGTTATCTGATTTACACGCGCCTGTCTGACGACCCCGGTGCCAAGGGTATCGGTGCGGTATTTGTCGAAAACGGAACACCCGGTCTCAGCTTTGGCGCGCAGGAAGATTTGATGGGGTTTCGCGGTGTGCCGTCGGCGGATATTTTTCTGGATGACGTCACCGTTTCGGAAGAAAATATTGTTGTGCCCGCGGGCGGGTTCCGCAAATTGATGGAAGCCTTTGATCTGGAGCGGTGCGGCAATGCGACCATGGCGCTGGGGCAGGCTTCGGGCGCGCTGCACGATGTCGTGTCTTATGTGCAAGAACGCGAACAATTCGGCAAGCCGCTGGTCGATTTTCAGGGCGTTCAGATAAAGCTGGCCGAAATGCAAATGCGCGTGGAGGCCGCGCGCCTGCTCATTCATCGCGCCGCCGTGAACGCCGAGGACGGCCTGCCCAGCGTCATCGACAGTTCGGTGGCAAAATGCTTTGCCAATGAAATATGCCGCGAAGTTACCGGCGCCGCCGTTCAGCTTATGGGCGGCTACGGATATTCCAAAGCCTATCCGATGGAACGGCGCATGCGCGATGCGTGGGGGTGGGGCATTGCCGGTGGTGCGATTGACATTCAGAAAACCAATATCACGGCGGCCATGGTCGGGCGCCGCTTTGACCAGCGGCGTTAATGCGAACCGATTGCCAACTTACTTAATCTGTTTTTTCAAAAAATCGGGCATGTTGCCGCCAAAAGCGTCCGACGACTGAGCTTTTTTATCGCGCGAATTATCGCGCGAGGGTTTGCCCGTATCTTTGCCCGTATCTTTGCGTGCTGCGCGACGCGCTTTTTCAGGCTTTGCGGGCTTTTCGGCTTTTTCAACTTTTTCAGGAGCCGGATTTGTTTCGGCCTGCTTGTTTGAGTTTTTGCGCCTGTTGCGCCCCAGAAGTCCACGTCGCCGACCTTCTCCATTACCGCCTGACGGCGTGGCACCATTACCACCTGACGGCGTGGCACGATTACCGTTTGAAGACGGTGCGCCATCTGCTTCGGCGTCGGTTTTGCGTCGCCGCGGTTTGCCTTTTGACGACGTCTTTTCGGAGCCTGCCGCATCCAACCCTTTGAGTTCCTCGCGGGCAATTTCCTGCTTGATAAGCTCTTCAATGGCCTGAACATATTTGTCGTCCTGGCGGGTTGCCAGCATAAAGGCGGCGCCTGTGCGTCCGGCGCGTCCCGTGCGCCCGATGCGGTGCACATAGTCTTCGGCATGGGTCGGTACATCAAAATTGAACACATGGCTGACATTGGGAATATCCAGGCCCCGCGCGGCGACATCGCTGGCGATGAGATATTTTGCCGAGCCCGATTTGAACTCATCGAGCATTTTGAGGCGAATGTGCTGGTCCATGTCGCCATGCAATGACACGGCCGAATATCCGTGCCGCTGAAGGCTTTCAAGCAAGGTGCCGATATCGCGTTTGCGATTGCAGAAGATAATGCCATTGGTCACTTCTTCGCGGTCAAACAGCGCGCGCAAGGCCGCGCGCTTTTTCATCGGTGCAATTTCGATAAGTGTCTGCGACACATTTTTATTGGTCGAAGAGGGCGGAGCCACTTCAATGCGCAAAGGGGCTTGCAGGAATTGTTCCGACAGGCGGGTGATTTCCGGCGGCATGGTGGCAGAGAAAAACAGCGTCTGGCGCGTGAAGGGCAGAAGCTTCACAATGCGCTCAATATCGGGAATAAAGCCCATATCCAGCATGCGGTCGGCTTCGTCAATCACCAGAACTTCGACCCCGCGCAGCATCACCTTGCCGCGTTCAACATGGTCGAGCAAGCGGCCCGGCGTGGCAATCAGCACATCGGCACCGCGCTCAATGGCGCGCTCCTGATCGCCAAACGACACACCGCCGATAAGCAGGGCTTTGGTCAATCGGGTGTTTTGCCCGTAAAGGTCGAAATTTTCCGCAACCTGTGCCGCCAGCTCGCGCGTCGGCTCAAGAATAAGCGTGCGCGGCATGCGCGCCTTGGCGCGGCCTTTCATCAGCCGATTGATCATGGGCAGGGTGAAACTGGCGGTTTTGCCGGTGCCCGTCTGGGCAATGCCCAGCACATCGCGTCCTTCCATAACGGCCGGAATAGCCTGTGCCTGAATGGGGGTGGGGGTTGTGTAGCCGACTTCATTAATGGCGGCCATGATTTCCGGGGCCAGCCCCAGACCCTCGAACGAGGTTATCTCATCTGAACTCATTTGCATTCCGTGTTGGTTCGGGCCGGTGCCCGAACGAGTTTTGCGCCTCCCAGTGAGGCGATATTTGGCCGGAAAGATTCTGGATCCAACCAAATTTCAGGCCACCACGGCCTGACCTGCTTCCAGTGCCGCGCAATCTAGGCGGTTTTGCCGGTCTCGGCAAGGCGTTTGTCGGCGCGGGAGAAATTGGCGTTAAATATCCAGCAGCGCATCATCGGCAAAAGCGGCGTTTTCCTGAATAAACCGGAAGCGCAATTCGGGCTTACTGCCCATCAGGTCTTTGACCGCTTTCAAGGTTGCCGCGTTTTCTTCTTCGGGAATGGTCACCTGCATCAAGGTGCGCTGGCCGGGTATCATGGTGGTTTCTTTCAACTGCGCCGGCAGCATTTCGCCCAGCCCTTTGAAGCGGCTGACATCAACTTTGGCATTGGCGCGAAATTCCGATTTGAGCAGGGCCTCGCGGTGGGCGTCGTCGCGCGCATAAACCGTCTTTGCGCCTTGCGCCAGCCGGTAAAGCGGCGGCACGGCGAGATATAAATGCCGGTTGCGGATAAGCTCCGGCATCTGCTCGTAGAAAAATGTAATCAACAGCGCGGCGATATGGGCGCCGTCAACATCGGCATCCGTCATGATGATGACTTTTTCATAGCGCAGGCGGCCATCGTCATAGCTCGCGCCCGTGCCGCAACCCAGCGCCTGCACCAGATCGCTGATTTGCTGGCTTTGCTGCATTTTGGCTGTCGTAGCATTGGCGACATTCAGAATTTTGCCGCGCAAGGGAAGAATGGCTTGGGTTTTCCGGTTGCGCGCCTGTTTCGCGCTGCCGCCGGCACTGTCGCCCTCGACAATGAAAATCTCCGAGCCTTCCGCCGAGGCTTGCGCACAATCGGCCAGCTTGCCCGGCAGACGCAGTTTGCGCACGGCTGACTTGCGATTGACCTCGCGCTCCTGCCGGCGGCGCACCCTTTCTTTGGCGCGGTCGATTACCCAGCCCAGCAATTTGTCGGCGTCTTGCGGGGCGGAGGTGAGGTAATGTTCGAAGTGGTCGCGCAGGGCGGTTTCCACAATGCGCGCCGCTTCGGGGGTGGCGAGTTTGTCTTTGGTCTGGCCCTGAAATTCGGGCTCACGAATAAAAACCGAAACCAGCGCGGCGGCTGTGCCCATCACATCTTCGGCGGTAATCAGCGCGGCTTTTTTATTGTTCACCCGCTCGGCATAGGCTTTCAACCCCTTGGTGAGCGCGGATCTGAGCCCCTGCTCATGCGTGCCGCCTTCCGGTGTCGGCACGGTGTTGCAATAGCTGGCCGACATGCCATCGGCATTGCCAAGCCCCGCACCGACCCAGCTGACGGCCCATTCGACACTGCCATGGCCGCCATTTTTGCTCACCTTGCCGGCAAAAGGCACGGGCGTCACCGTTGTGCGCCCACCAATATGTTCTTCCAGATAATCTTTCAGACCATTGGGGAATTTCAACACGTCTTCGGCGGGTGTTTTGTCGGGGTCTTTGATGAGTTCGGGCGCGCACCGCCAGCGAATTTCGACACCGCCGAACAAATAGGCCTTGGCCTTTGACATGGCATAAAGCCGGTAGGGGTCGAGCATTGTCTTGGCCCCGAAAATCTCGGCATCGGGTGTAAAGGTCACGCATGTGCCGCGGCGGTTTTTGGCCGCGCCCAGTGTTTTCAGCCCGCCCTTGGCAAGCCCGCGCTCGAAGCGCTGTTCATATAGTTTCTTGTCGCGCGCCACTTCCACCACCAGAAGTGACGAGAGCGCATTGACCACCGAAACCCCGACACCGTGCAAACCGCCGGATGTGTCATAGGCTTCGCCGCCAAATTTGCCGCCCGCGTGGAGGGTCGTCATAATGACTTCGAGGGCGGATTTGTCTTTGAATTTCGGGTGCGGGTCGACGGGGATGCCGCGCCCATTGTCGCGCACGCTGATTGTGTTGCCGTCCATAACCTCAACTTCGATAAAGCTTGCATGTCCGGCGACGGCCTCATCCATCGAATTGTCGATCACTTCGGCGAACAAATGGTGCATGGCGCGCATGTCGGTGCCGCCAATATACATGCCGGGGCGACGGCGCACCGGCTCCAGCCCTTCCAGCACCTCAATATCACTGGCGGTGTAGCTTTTTTCGCCTTTTGATTTTGATGCCTTTTTGGGTGTCGGCTTGGCGACGGCTTTGGGTGCCGCTTTTTTGGGGGCGGCACGCTTGGCCGGTTTACTGCCCGCGACCGGTTCGGCCTCGTCGAATAAATCGCCGGTTTTTGCTGCTGTTTTCCGTCGTGGCATGGTGCACTCGCGCTTGAACTAATCGAATCGTTTGATAGTCTAGCGCGCATTGCGTTGTAGGGAGAGCAAAATGGCTGCGAAATCGAAAATTAATATTGAGTCTGCGTTGAAATTGCCGTGCGGCGTTAAGGTTAAGAACCGGATATGCAAAGCAGCCATGACAGAGGGGCTTGCCGATGAGCAAAATCGGGCCACCCCGAAACACGCCACGCTTTACGAACGCTGGGCACAAGGCGGTGCCGGCATTTTGCTGACCGGCAATGTGCAAATTGACCACCGCTATCTGGAACGCCCCGGCAATGTGGTCATCGAAGGCAAGCAGAGCAATGAACAAATTTCGCGTCTGCGCGCCTATGCCGAAGCCGGCACAAAAAATGACACACATTTGTGGATGCAGATCAGCCATGCCGGTCGCCAGACGCCTGAGGCCGTGGCACCGACACCTGTCGGCCCGTCTGACATACAGTTGAAAATGCCCGGCGCGGCTTTTGGCAAACCCCGCCCGCTGGAACATGACGAAATTTTGGATATCATTGCGCGCTTTGCCCATACGGCGCAGGTCGCCAAGGATACGGGGTTTACCGGCGTTCAGCTGCATGGCGCGCATGGCTATTTGCTGTCGGAGTTTTTGTCCCCCGACATCAACACCCGCACGGATGAATGGGGCGGCTCGCTTGAAAACCGCGCGCGCCTGCTGATTGAAAGCATTCGCGCCGTGCGTAAAGCCGTCGGCACCAAATTTCCGGTCGCGCTCAAGCTTAATTCGTCGGATTTTCAAAAAGGCGGCTTCTCGCATGAAGATGCCGTGCAAGTTGCCTCCTGGCTGAATGATGAAGGGTTGGATTTGCTGGAAGTATCCGGCGGCACATATGAACAGCCCAAGCTGGTCGGCCTCGACAATATGACGATTAATCCCGACCGCGCCGAGCAGGTGCGCGCCAGCACGGTCGCGCGCGAGGCTTATTTTCTGGACTATGCGAAAGATATTCGCGCCGTTTTCAAAGGCCCGCTCATGGTTACGGGCGGTTTTCGCTCACGCGCCGGAATGGATGCGGCCCTGCAAGCCGATGCTTGCGATATTGTCGGGGTGGGGCGGCCGCTTTGTGTGGACTCGAATGTCGTGAACAAGCTGCTTTCCGGTGCCGAAGAAACAACGACAATTTTCGAAAAGCGCCTTGAGATTGGCCCGAAAGTCTTGCGCCCGATTTTGGGTTTGAACTCGCCAATGCGATTTTTTGCAACACTGAATGGCTGGGGCCAGCAAGGGTGGTGGTGTTTGCAGATCATCAATATGGGCGAGGGGCGCGAGCCAAATCTCGATATGGGCGTGTTCAAGGCGCTGACCAGCTATCAGGCAAATGAGAAGAAAGCGGCAGACGCCTATAACGCGCACTGGAACGCGTAAAGGCTTGCTTTCAAATTTACCGATTTACAGGTGACGCACGAAAAAAGGCGGTTCCCGAAGAAACCGCCTTTCCGCGTAGAAGTTGAGTAAGTCCTTATACGCTGTAGTACATATCGAACTCGACCGGATGCGGCGTGTGCTCGAAGCGGTAAATCTCTTCCCACTTCAGCTCCAGATAGCCGTCGATCTGGTCATCGTCCATCACACCACCTTTTTTCAGGAAGTCGCGGTCGGCGTCGAGCGCCTCGACGGCCTCACGCAATGACCCGCAAACCTGCGGCACGTCTTTCAGCTCTTCCGGCGGCAGTTCGTAAAGGTCTTTGTCCATCGGGTCGCCCGGATCAATTTTGTTCTCGATGCCGTCCAGACCGGCCATCAGCATGGCGGTAAAGGCCAGATACGGGTTCGCCGTCGGGTCGGGGAAGCGAATTTCGATACGCTTGCCCGGTGCCGATGTGGCAAACGGAATACGGCATGAGGCCGAACGGTTGCGGGCGGAATAGGCCAGCAGAACCGGTGCTTCAAAGCCGGGGATCAAACGCTTGTAAGAGTTTGTCGACGGGTTCGTCATGGCGTTGATGGCCCGCGCGTGCTTGATGATGCCGCCAATGTAATACAGGCATTCCTGAGACAGGTCGCCATATTTGTCACCTGCAAAGAGCGGCTTGCCGTCTTTCCAGATTGACTGGTGGCAGTGCATGCCTGTGCCGTTGTCGCCATAAACGGGTTTCGGCATGAAAGTGGCCGATTTGCCATAGGCGTGGGCGACATTATGCACGACATATTTATAGAGTTGCAGATTGTCGGCAATGCTCGTCAGCGTGTCGAATTTCAGCCCCAATTCGTGCTGGGCGGCAGCCACTTCGTGGTGGTGCTTTTCAACATCAAGGCCCATTTCTTTCATCACGGCGAGCATTTCGCTACGCAAGTCCTGGCCGCTGTCGACCGGATTTACCGGGAAATAGCCGCCCTTGGTGCGCGGGCGGTGGCCCATATTGCCGGCCTCATATTCGGTGCCGGAATTGTCGGGCAGTTCCGTGCTGTCCAGCGCGAAGCCGGTATTATAGGGGTCGGATGAAAACCGCACATCGTCAAACACGAAAAACTCGGCTTCGGGGCCGAAATAAACCGTGTCACCAATGCCGGTGGACTTCAGATATTCTTCGGCGCGCAAGGCGGTTGAGCGCGGGTCGCGGTTGTAGCTTTCGCCGCTGTTCGGCTCCAGAATATTGCAGAAAAGGGAAAGCGTCTGTTGCGCATAGAACGGGTCGAGGCGCGCCGATGACGGGTCGGGCATCAGCGTCATGTCGGACTCGTTAATCGCTTTCCAACCGGCGATTGAAGAGCCGTCAAACATGGCACCATCATTGAAGAAGTCTTCATCAACAAGGTCGATGTCCAGGGTCACATGCTGCATTTTGCCCCGCGGGTCGGTGAACCGCAGGTCAACATATTTGACCTCATTGTCTTTGATCATTTTTAGAACGTTGGATGCGTCTGACATAGTTTTCTCCACTTTTCGTCAAATAGAAGGTTAGATGGCTTCATCGCCGGTTTCACCGGTACGGATCCGGATAGCTTCTGCGACATCGGAAACGAAAATCTTGCCGTCTCCAATGCGCCCCGTATGCGCCGCGCTTTTAATGGCTTCCAATGCCGTGTCCAGCATGTCATCCGCGACGATGATTTCGAGTTTTACCTTGGGCAGAAAATCAACCACATATTCTGCGCCACGATACAGCTCAGTATGACCCTTTTGGCGGCCAAAACCTTTGGCTTCAAGCACGGTGATGCCCTGCAAATTGGCTTCCTGCAGCGCGTCTTTCACTTCATCCAGTTTGAACGGCTTAATAATCGCTTCGATTTTTTTCATTGTGTTCCCTCCATTTTTCTAACTTTTTCTCTCTCACCTGTAAATCTGTCAGCCGTCAGCAAGAACTATGCCATGTTTCCAACAAGATCAACACCGACTCTGCGCGGTTTCGGGCGCGTTGCGGCGCGCGCGCCGAAGACGGGCAGGGGTATCTGCCTAAATTATAGGCAATCTGCCGTAAACTTAGGCGAAAACCTTCGGTTTTGGACGCTTTGCGCCAATTGGTTCAAAAACCCTTGAAATACGCGTTTGAGATGTCAAACTCGCGCCTAATAAAAGCCCATTTGATGATGGCACAAAAATTTCGAAGCAGGGAGACCGCCAATGACCGACCCAAATACCCCCATTCTGATTGGAGCAGGTCTGACCGTTCAAAAGGAGCGCGACCCCGCCAAAGCCAAATCGCCGGTCGACTTGCTGGCCGAGGCCGCGCAAATTGCGTTTGGTGACACGGGCCACAGCAGCATCGCGCAAGCCGTGGATACGGTTGCCTCTATCCGGTTCATTACGGATTCACCCGAAGCGCGCGATTTTCCCTTCGGCATTTATCTCAATCCGGCGCACACAGTCTCCGGGCTTCTGGGGCTGACGCCGCCCAATTTGATGCTTGCCGCGACGGGCGGAAATTCGCCGCAAATGATGATTAATGAACTGGCCGAGCGCATTGCCAATGGGCGGGCGGAGACGGCGCTTCTGGTTGGCGGCGAGGGCTTTGCATCCGTCACCCGCGCGCTGGCGCAAGGGCTGGATATGAGCCATTGGAACGATCGTCCCGACAAGGAAGCCGAAATTATCGGGGTTGAAAAGCCCGGCGTGCTGCCGATAGAACACAAGCACGGCCTGTTTTTTCCGGTCAACAGCTATCCGCTATTTGAAAACGCACTGCGCGCGCATTTGGGCCGCGATATGGCAACGCATATGGAAAAGGTCGGCCGGCTCATGGCACCGTTTACGACAATTGCCGCCGCGCATCCGCAAAGCTGGTTCCCGACCGAGCGCAGTGCCGAGGAGCTTGTCAGCGTGACAGATGACAATCGGCTGATTGGCTATCCATATCCGAAATATCTGAACTCGGTCATTCGCATTGATCAGGCGGCGGCCGTGGTCATGACATCTGTCGGCAAGGCGCGGGAAATGGGCATTGATGAAAGCCGCTGGGTCTATCTGAACGGCTGCGCCGAGGCCAATGACATTTGGTATATTTCCCAGCGCCCCGAATTGCACCGTTCGCCCGCCATGAAGGGCATGGCCGAAACCGCGCTTGATATGGCGGGTTGGACGATTGCCGATATTGATTATTTCGATCTTTATTCGTGCTTCCCGGTGGCCGTGGAAGTGGCCTGTCGGGAAATGGGCATTGCCGAAGACGACCCGCGCCCGTTCACCGTGACCGGCGGCTTGCCTTATTTTGGCGGCGCGGGCAATGCCTATACGCTGATGTCGGTCGCCACCATGATGAACAAATTGCGCGCCAATCCGGGCAAGCGCGGCATGTGCACGGGCAATGGCTGGTTCCTGACCAAGCATGCGCTGGGGCTTTATTCCACCACGCCGCCCGAAGGCGACTGGGCGCGCGAGCCGGTGTCGGTATTGCAGGGCAAAATAGACGCCATGCCGAAACTCGAACTGGACGAAAGCCCGACCGGAGCCGGCCGCATTGAAAGCTATACGGTCGCGCATGTGGCGGGCAAGCCACCGCAGGGCATTTTGATCGGACGTATGGCGGAAGCCGACAAGCGCTTTGTGGCGCATATGACCGCGCAAGCCGACCACAATGCACGGCTCATGCAGGAAGACGGCATTGGCATGACGGGCACGCTGGCCCCCGATGATGAGGGGTTCAATATTTTCACGCCCAATGCCTAAAATGCGTCTCTAATTCGGGCGCTTGAATAATCAGATTGAAACTGGAGTTTTCGCCAATGGGCAAGATTTACATGGTTCGCCACGGCAAGGCCGCCGCCGGATGGGACGGGGCCGCTGATCCGGGTCTGGATGCGGCGGGTCACGCGCAAGCCGAGGCTGTGGCGCAGGATTTGGCGGCGCGATTGGCGTCTCCCGTTGCGCTTTACACCAGCCCGCTTCAGCGTTGCCGCGAAACCGCAAAGCCGCTTGCGACCATGTGGCAAACACAAGCCATTGTGGAGCCGCGTGTTGCTGAAATTCCCTCTCCCATAGAGGATTTGGTGGCACGCACCGAATGGTTGCGCCGCGTGATGGCGGGAAGCTGGGCTGATTTGTCAGCCGACCCCGAAAGTGCGGGCATTGATTTTGCGCGCTGGCAGTCGGATGTGGTCACCGCGCTGGTAACGCTGGGCAAATCGGAAGACATCGTTGTCTTTTCGCATTTTATTGCGCTCAATGCCGCTTATTGCGCGGCGACGGGGGCTGACCAAATCGTCGCTTTCAGACCCGATAATTGTTCGGTGAGCGTGTTTGAGAGCGATGGCGCGACGCTGACGCTTCTCGCTCAGGGCCATGAGGCCGACACGCAGGTCAACTAGCGCGCTTTTACTGTTTGAAAATTTAAATTTGACCGCCCAGTCGGTTAATTGCATGCTGTTGGTAAAGCGAGGGATCCAAATTCGTCGGGAGCGTGTAAATGGATGTAAACACACAATATAAAGTCGCCGCCGTTCAAGCCGCTCCGGTGTTTCTGGACGCAAATGCAACCATTGACAAGACCATCACGCTGATGGAAGAAGCGGCAAAGAATGGTGCCAAAATCATTGCGTTTCCCGAAACATGGGTTCCGGGCTATCCGTGGTTTATCTGGCTCGATGCACCGGCTTGGGGATTACAATTCATTCCCGAATACGCTCAAAATTCCATTCGCGCCGACGGCCCTGAAATGGAACGCGTCAAGCAAGCGGCGAAAGCCAACAATATTTATGTGTCGCTCGGATATTCCGAAAAGCATGGCGGCAGTCAGTATATCGCGCAAATCCTGATTTCGGATGCCGGCGAGGTTGTGCGCGCCCGGCGCAAACTCAAGCCGACCCATGTCGAACGGACAATATTTGGCGAAGGCGACGGGTCCGACCTGGTTGTCGATGAAACACCATTGGGGCGTTTGGGGGCTTTGTGTTGCTGGGAGCATCTTCAGCCCCTGTCCAAATATGCCATGTATTCCATGAATGAAGAGGTGCATTTTGGCGCGTGGCCGAGCTTCAGCGTGTATCCGGGTGCCGCTTATGCGCTGGGGCCGGAGGTCAATACTTCCGCCAGCCAGATTTACGCCGCCGAAGGGCAGTGTTTCGTCATTTCCCCCTGCGCCACGGTTTCCGATGAGATGATCGAGCGCTTGTGTGATGCGCCGCATAAGCACGACTTCCTCAAAGCGGGCGGGGGATATGCGCGTATTTTCGGCCCCGATGGTCGCCCGCTGGCCGAACCGCTTGACCCGGGCGCCGAGGGCATAATTTATGCCGACATTGACCTCACCATGATTTCGATTGCCAAGGCTGCCGCCGACCCGACGGGGCATTATTCGCGCCCCGACGTGACACGGCTGTGGCTGAACAGGGAACCTGCGCCCAGAGTTATGGAAATGTCCAATGGCACGGGTGGTACCAATGATGCGGTGCAAGAAGCCGGGGGTGGGGCTGCGCCAACTTCCGAGCAAAGCGGTGCGTGTCCGGCAAGCGTAAAAAAAAAGAGGATGCCTGACGGATGGGAACCGTCTTACCCGTCCTACGCCGCGCGCCTCGATGATAGCGTAACCGACCCGGTTTTTGCCTATATTGGCGGGCAAAGCGAAACCGACAGCGACCTCAAAGCGTTCACCGATTGGATGGAGGATGTTCTGGCTTCCGGTCGTTCTGCGCCGGATGTTGTCAATCGCGCGCGCTTTACCGATGAAGCCGGGTTTGCGAACCATGTCTATTTGCTGTGCTGGCGCGCGCCTGCCGATTATGAAAGCTGGGCCAAGCAAAAAGCCGTTTCGGGCTGGTGGAAAAGCAAAGACCGGCTGACCGGAGCTTTGGGTGTCTGGCGCGAAGTTGTTCATGTGCAAAAAGACCGTCTTGAAACGATATTCTCTTCTGAAAATCCGGTTGGGTTCGCTGAGGCCGCAGACGGATTTGACCTCGTTCGGGAGCATGGCTATTGGGGGTCGGCGCGCGATCGCATGCCAATATCCGAGCATGATGAGCTTGCAGGGGCCGCTGATACGGTTCTCGCCGAAAGCGCAAATGTGTCTTCCAAAGGAAAGCGCGTGTGTGTAACGGCGCCGCAAAATATGTGCGTTATCCGCTCCGGTCAGTATTGGGGCGCGTGCGGTGAAAAGGAACTGGAATATTATCAGTCAAAGGTTCACCCGACCTTGCTGAAGGGGATGGACTATCTTGCCAAAAACGGGCCTGAGGCCAATTGTTATACCTCTCGCATGATGGATCAATTGGACGAAAAGGGACAACAGCATGACCGGACGTTCGGGCTCGCATTTTTCAAAACCATGGGCGATATGGAGGCGTGGGCCGAGCATCACCCGACCCATTTGAAAATCTTCCACGCCTTTTTGAAAATGGCCGAGGTCTTTGAGGGCAATCTGGACCTGCAATTATGGCATGAGGTGTATACGGTTGCGTCGGAAAGCTCGGAATTTGAATATGTGAATTGTCACAATCAAACCGGATTGCTGGCGCATATGGCGCAATCTTGAGGCCGACCCCGTCATTAACCCAACCGGCCGGATATTCGGAAAAAATCCCGCGCGGCTTCGGGTGGGTAACCCCTTGTTTAGGCTTTCACCCTAATTTGCACGGAGCAAACGCAAGCAATTGCGCTAGACCCGCGGCTCTGCTATCAACCAAACCGCGTGCGGGCGTGGCGGAATTGGTAGACGCGCCAGATTTAGGTTCTGGTGCCGAGAGGCGTGGGGGTTCAAGTCCCTCCGCCCGCACCATATGTTATTAAGACTAACCCGACCGGCGGAGTGTCGGCGATGAGGAAAAAATGAATATTAAAGAAGTAAGCGCCGAAGGGCTTTCCCGCGAGTTGCAAATCACCGTTCCGGCCGCCGATTTGGTCGCCAAACTTGATGCGCGCATTGAAGAGATTAAAGGAACCGTTCAGTTGAAAGGGTTTCGCCCCGGCAAAGTGCCTGCCGCGCATATTCGCAAAACCTATGGCGACCAGCTTATGGGCGAGGTTATTCAGGAAACCGTGAACGAAACCAGCCAGAAAATGCTGACCGAGCGCGAAGAACGCCCTGCCATGCAACCCGAAATCAAGCTGGTGGGCGAGGTTGATCCGGTCATTCAGGGCGAGGGCGATCTGGTTTACGACATTGCTTTCGACATTATTCCGTCCATTGATTTGATTGATTTCTCAACCGTGAAGCTGACCCGTCCGGTGGTTGAGGTGGATGACGAAAAGGTTGATGAGGCCCTTGAACGCCTCGCCTCGTCGCGCAAGGATTTTGAACCGCGCGGCAAAACCGCCAAGGCGCGCGAGGGTGACCGCGTCAAAATAGACTTTATCGGGCGCATTGACGGCGAAGCCTTTGAGGGCGGCACGGCCGAGGGTTTTGAACTGGAACTGGGGTCGGGGCAGTTTATTCCGGGCTTTGAAGACCAGCTTGTCGGCACCAAGGCGGGCGACACGAAAGATGTTGAAGTGTCGTTTCCGGAAGAATATGGCAATGCGGAACTGGCCGGCAAACCGAGTGTTTTCGAGGTTAGCGTGCATGAGGTCAGCGCGCCCAAAGATGCAGAGATTAACGAGGAATTTGCAACCTCGCTGGGCATGGAAAGCCTTGAAAAACTGCGCGATGCCATTCGCGACCAGATCGGCAATGATTACGGTCAAATGTCACGCGGGCATCTGAAAAAAGATCTGCTCGACCAGTTGAGCGACGGCCACAACTTCGAACTGCCGCCCTCCATGGTGACGCTGGAATTTGACCAGATTTGGCAGCAATTCCAGAACGAATTGGAACAGCAGGGTCAGAAAATGGAAGACCTTGATGAAAGCGAAGATGATTTGCGCGCCGAATATAAAGAGATTGCCGAGCGCCGCGTGCGCACCGGCCTTGTGCTGGCCGAAGTTGGCAGCAAAAATGAAATTGAGGTGACGCAGGAAGAGCTCAATCAGGGCCTCGTCCAGCGCGTTCAGCAGTTTCCGGGCCAAGAACAGCAAGTGTTCGAATATTTCCAGAAAAACCCCGAAGCCATGGCGCAAATCAGGGCACCTTTGTTTGAAGAAAAAGTCGTTGATTTCATCTGTGAAATGGCAGATGTGATCGATACGCCTGTATCCGTAGAGGCGCTGATGGCAGAGCCCGGTGCGGCGGTTGAAGAAAAGCCGGCGAAAAAACCGGCCAAGAAGGCAACGGCCAAGAAAGCGGAAGCCAAGAAAGCGGAAACCAAGAAGCCTGCCGCCAAAAAAGCTCCGGCGAAAAAGCCAGCAGCCAAAAAGACTGCGGCGAAAAAACCGGCCGCTAAAAAATCAGCGGCCAAAAAACCGGCTGCCAAAAAAACAAAGACCAAAGACGACTCGTAAACTTTCACGGGTTTTTTGTTTTTGCCCTTGGTCTTTTGACCAAAGCATCCCATTTTAGGGAGAGATATGGAGTTTACGATGCAGGATCCGCTGGATACTTATATGAATACCCTTGTGCCGATGGTGGTCGAACAGTCCAACCGTGGCGAGCGTGCCTTCGACATTTACTCGCGCTTGTTGAAAGAGCGTGTGATTTTTGTCACCGGCGCGGTGGAAGATTACATGGCAAGTCTGGTGACGGCGCAATTGCTGTTTCTGGAAGCGGATAATCCGAAAAAGGAAATTTCCATGTACATCAATTCGCCGGGCGGCGTGGTGACATCGGGCATGGCGATTTATGACACCATGCAATATATCCGCGCTCCGGTGGCGACATTGTGCATCGGCCAAGCGGCTTCCATGGGCTCGCTTCTGCTGGCGGCGGGCGAAAAGGGCATGCGCTACGCCCTGCCCAATGCGCGCATTATGGTGCATCAGCCATCGGGCGGGTTTCAGGGGCAGGCGTCCGACATTGAGCGTCACGCGCAGGAAATTCTCGATATGCGCGCACGGCTCAACAAAATTTATGTGACGCATACCGGCCAGTCCTTGCGTAAAATTGAAGACGCGCTGGAGCGTGACACGTTCATGACGGCGGAACAGGCGAAAGATTTCGGTCTGGTTGACGAGGTGACCGAACGCCGTGCAGAGGAAAGTGCAAAAAGCGCGTAGTTGTTCTCGACTGCGTTAATTTTCTTGATGGGTCGGTTGCTTCATGGTGAAGTATAAAACGAATCAGTCCGATTCAGATTAGAACAACAATTTTGGTACCTTATTGAAAGGCGGAACCATGAGCAAAGTAGGCGGAAGCGGCGACGGTAAAAGCACCCTTTACTGCTCGTTCTGCGGCAAAAGCCAGCACGAAGTGCGCAAGCTTATTGCCGGCCCGACCGTATTCATCTGCGATGAATGCGTTGAATTGTGCATGGACATTATCCGCGAAGAGAGCAAGGCATCTCTGGTCAAAACGCAGGATGGCGTGCCCACGCCGACCGAAATTCTGGAAGTGCTGGACGATTATGTCATCGGGCAGGCCCATGCCAAGCGCGTGCTGTCAGTGGCGGTGCACAATCATTACAAGCGGTTGAACCATGTCGGCAAAAATGGCGATGTGGAGCTTGCCAAATCCAATATTTTGCTGGTCGGC
>JBMZAX010000004.1:0-132731 GCA_049611805.1 Parvibaculales bacterium
TATGCGCGTCAGGCCCTCATCAAGGATTTGCGCTCCGGGCGCGACGACACGGTTTCATCGGCTTGCGGTGCTTTGGATGAGGTGCTTGTTTCCTGGCAAACGGCCTATAGTGAAGGGCTCGACACATGAGCGCATTTCGCAAATCTTACGCGGCCGAAACCGGCGCGCTTGAAAACGCACTGACGGCGGGCGATTTCGACACGGCGCTGGCATGCGACAAGCGGCGACAGGATCTTTTGCGCGCCGCGATTGCCGAAATGCCCGAAAATGATACCGAGTTGAAGCAGTTTCTCGCCGATGCCGAGGCGCATAATGCCGAAATGATAACCCGCCTCGAAGACGGGCTGACGCGCGGGCGGCGGGCGCTCTCGCAATCGCAAAAAGCCGTGAAAGCCTATACCCGCTGAAGTTTACTTGTCGGTCGGCTTTTCAATCATCAGTTTTTTCATTTTTTCGATCAAAGTTGTTCGGCGCAGATTCAAGGCTTCGGCGGCACCGCTAATGGTGCCATTTGTCTTTTCCAATGCCGCCTCAATGAGCACCACTTCGACATCGCGCAAATGACGGCGCAGATCGATCGCATCAAAATAGGCAAACCACTCCTTATAATGGCTCGGATGCGGCAGCGGGCTCTGACTGTCGAGGTCGGTATCGCCGGAAATGCCTTCAAGGTCTTGCGAGGCGGCCCAGAGCGCATCTTGCTCTTCATTGCGGCTGGGCACCCGCAGGCGCAAAAGATTATTGCGAACATCTTTGCCGGTTACGGTTTGGCCCGGAAACAAAAGCACGGCGCGTTCGACAATATTGCGCAATTCGCGCACATTGCCCGGCCAATTATAACGTGACATTTCCGACAGCGCGCTGTCGTCAAATTCCGGCATTGCTTGTTCGGCATCGGCTTCGATTTGCGTGAGCATGGTTTTGACCAGAAGCGGCACATCAACACTGCGCTCGGCAAGGTTCGGCACCTGAATGGGAAAAACATTAATGCGATAGAACAAATCCGCGCGGAAACGCCCGTCATCGACATAGGCATCCAAATTCTGGTGTGTGGCGCAGACCAGCCGGAAATCCACCGGAATGTCTTCATTTCCGCCAACACGCTGAATGGTGCGGTTTTCCAGAGCGCGCAGAAGCTTTGACTGGAGATTGAGGTTCATGTCGCCAATCTCGTCGAGAAACAGCGTGCCGCCATTTGCCAGTTCAAAACGGCCCTCGCGCGCCTGATCGGCACCGGTAAACGCCCCTTTTTCATGGCCGAACAGCTCGGATTCCAGCAATTCTGCCGGAATGGCCGCGCAATTTACCGAAACCAGGCGCCCATTGCGCTGCGATGCGGCGTGAATGGCATTGGCGACCACATCCTTGCCGGTGCCGGTTTCGCCCTGTATCAGAACCGAGCTGGCCGATGGTGCAACAATGCCGATCAGGTTTTTAAGTTCCTTGATCGGTGCCGATTGTCCGGCGATCAATTCGTCAATTGCCTGCATATTTACAAAAACCGATCCGCAAAACACCCTGTCAACAATTCGGCAAACATTACCACGCGCGTGTCATGTTTTTGAACTCATTGTCTGACACTATGCGGGAAACCGCCCATAAATACCCCAAAAAATTTGAATTAACGAAAATTTTACGCTTTTTTCGCGTTTGGCCTGCTTCTTGCCTATGTCCCCCTACACGGCAAAAGGAGCACCGCATGGGTGAGATTTGTATTCACAGTTTCGGATTGGCGATCGCACCGCGATTGGCCCAAGCCCTGAACGCGCGCATGGCAAAAACGACGCTTGTTGACAGCGCCGATGCGCCGGCGGGCGAGGCGGGGCAGACCTGCGATGCGCTGGTCATATCGAAAGCGTTGGTCGAAAAGCTGGGCGGCACGGAAGCCCTGCTCGAATTTGCGCGTAAAGCAAAGGCGCGCAAGATACTCATTGTTCACGAAGATGCCGATGCTTCCAAAATCATATGCGGCACAGGCGGGCGTGTGTGGAATATGGCTCTGGGCGGAGCGAATGAAGACGCTGACGGCGAATTTGGCGTGCAAATGGCCGCCACGCTTGTGAGCGAGGCGCATAATGTGGCCGTGTCGGATGATGCCAGTGCCAATTTGTTGACCATGGCCCGTCGCGTGGCCGATACCGATGTCACGGTTTTCATCAATGGCCCCACAGGCACGGGCAAGGAAGTGCTGGCCCGCTTCGTTCACAATCATTCGTCGCGCGGCGAACAGCCTTTTGTGGCCGTCAATTGCGCGGCCATTCCCGAAAACATGCTGGAAGCAATTTTGTTCGGCCATGAAAAGGGCGCGTTTACCGGCGCGTCATCGGCCAATAAGGGTATTTTCCGGGCCGCGGATGGCGGCACGCTTCTGCTCGATGAGATTTCCGAAATGCCCATGTCGCTGCAGGCGAAATTGCTGCGCGTGTTGCAGGAAAAGGCCGTCACACCGATCGGCGCGCATCAGGATATTCCCGTTGACGTGCGCGTGCTGGCAACCTCAAACCGCGATATGATGGATGAAATCCGCGACGGCAAGTTTCGCGAAGACCTCTATTACCGTCTGAATGTATTTCCGCTGACGACCCTGCATCTGGCGGCGCGGCGCGCCGACATCATCCCCATCGCCACGGTTCTTTTGAAACGCCATTGCGAAAACAAAGACCGGATACCCTGGCTGTCGCGCGAGGCCCTGCAAGTGCTGACGGGTTATGACTGGCCCGGCAATGTGCGCGAATTGGAAAATGTTCTCCAGCGCGCGCTGGTCTTGTGCGAGGGTGATGTCATTAACGCCGCCGACATTGTTACCGATTTGGGCAGCGCCAATATGGTCGCCACCCCGACCAATCTGAAACTTCAACAAACCGGTTCCTAAGGAGTAGATGATGAGCACGATCAAACCGACAACATCGCAAGCGATCTCGATGCGCCAGCAAGTGCTGGACAATGCCGCGGCCGCTTTGGGCAAGGAAACCGAAGGGCCTAGCTTCGGCGAACGCATGGGGGGCGCGGTGCGCGAAGTCGCCGATGCCCAAAACGCAAGTGCCGCGCTCACGCGCGCCTATGAAATGGGCGAGGTGCAGGATCTGTCGAAAGTCATGGTCTCGCAGCAGGTTTCGTCGCTGGGCTTTCAGATGGTTTTGAATGTGCGGAACAAAATGCTGAGTGCCTACAAGGATATTATGAACATGCCGGTCTGACGCGATTGCGACCGCTTGGGAAACAGGATTTTAGGGATAGGAAATTGAAATGTCTGAAACAGTAGATATGAGAGGCGGCGAAAACGCTGTTGTGACGGCTGAGGGTGGTGCCCGAAACATGCTTTCCACCGTGCGTAGATTTTTTGCCGAACCGAGCGTGCAGCGGTCGATCCCGACGGCGGCGGCGGCGCTGGTGGTGTTTTTCGGATTGATGGCTTATCTGTTCCTGCAACAGCCGGAGCGCACAACGCTTTATGCATCACTGCCCGAAAACGAGAAGGCGCGCATTGTTGACGCGCTTAGAAACGCCAATGTTGATGTAGCGTTGGATCCAAGCTCCGGTGAAGTGCTGGTGCCGACCAATGATTTCCACCGGTCGCGCATTTTGCTGGCCGCCCAAGGCCTGCCGGCATCCATGCCTGATGGCTATAAGCAGCTTGAAGACATGCCGATGGGCACCAGCCGGTCGGTTGAAAATATGCGTCTCAAACATTCCCAGGAAATTGAGCTGGCACGCTCGATCAGCGAGATTGACTCCATTGTCTCGACGCGCGTGCATTTGGCGATCCCCGAAAAATCGGTCTTTGTCCGGAATAATCCGGAACCCACCGCCTCTGTCATGGTGCAGATGGCAAATGGCCGCGTATTGGGCCGCCAGCAGGTCGATGCGATCGTGCATCTGGTATCGTCCTCCGTGCCGGGCATGCCCAAGCAAAATGTCACCATTATTGACCAAAACGGAAGCCTGCTGTCGCAGGGCAGTTCCGATGTGGCGGGGCGCTTGAGCGACAGCGAGCTTGAATATCGCATGCGTCTGGAAAATATTTACCGCATGCGCATTGTGTCGCTGGTCACGCCGATTGTCGGTGCCGGCAATGTCAACGCGCAGGTCAATCTCGATATTGATTTCACCCGCAGCGAATTGACGGAAGAAAAAGTTGACCCGCAGGGCAATGCGTTGCGCAGTGAACAGCTTTCATCCGACGAAACCACCGAACGGCGCGCGAAGGGCATTCCCGGCGCGGTTGCCAATACGCCGCCGTCGGAAACGGAACTGGCGGATATTCAGGAACAGCAAGAAGGTGGCGACGGCCCGTCCACACGCACGAAATCCACCAATGAGGTTCGCAATTATGAGGTGAGCCGCGTTATATCGACAACGCAAAACCCCTCCAATCAGATTGCGCGCGTCTTTGCGTCGGTTCTGGTGAGTGATCAGGAAATCGTAAACCCCGAAACGGGTGTGGCGGAAACCCGGCCTCTACCGCAGGAAAAGCTGGATGAAATCCGCGAATTGGTAAGAAATGCTATTGGCATTGATGATGATCGCGGTGATAATCTTACCGTATCGAGCGCGCCGTTTGTGGGTGCGGTCGAGGGCGAGCGTGTTGAGTGGTATGAGCAGCCCTGGTTTGAGGACGTGTCCCAGCAAATCTTTACCATTTTGACACTTGCGATTGTCGCGCTTGGCGTCATCCGTCCGCTGCTGAACCGCATTCTGGTTCCGGTAAGCGCCGGTGAACCCGGCCTGATGGTTGTCGGAGAGCCGGAAGATGAAAGTGAGTCCGTAGAAGTGAGTGAAGGCGAGTCGTTGGAAGACATCAAAGCCAAGCTGAAGCCGAAGAAGCAGAGCATTTCGGCCGACATGCTGGATACGGCCAATACTTATGACGACAAAGTGGCGGTTATCCGACTGATTGTCGGTGAAGAGTCCGGTCGCGTGTCGAACGTCTTCAGGGCCATGATGCGGTCGGAAACAACCAATGAGTAAGCGGCGCATAATGAGCGTTAAGGAGCGAAACCATGGCTGATACACAGGCAACAGACGGCGAAGAAAATACGGACCCTTTTGAAGCGCTGACGGGCACCCAGAAATCGGCAATCTTGATGATGCTGTTGGGGGAAGAAGAAGCGTCGGAAATCATCCGTAACCTTTCACCGAAGGAAGTTCAGCATCTGGGCAGTGCCATGTACTCGGTGCAGGGGCTGGACCAGGATACTGTTAACAAGGTGCTCGACGAGTTTCTTGAAATTATCAAGGAGCAAACAAGCCTTGGCTTGGGGTCGGACAGCTATATCAGAAGTGTGATGATCAAGGCGTTGGGCAATGACAAGGCCCAGTCGGTTCTGGGGCGCATCACGCCGACGAGCAGCAATCGACCGATCGAAATTCTGGATTGGATGGATGCACGCGCCATTGCCGAAATGGTGCTGGACGAGCATCCGCAGATTATTTCGCTGATTATTTCCTATCTTGAGCCGTCGGTCGGTGCCGATGTGATGAATATGCTGCCGGTCGATTTGCAGGCCGATGTCATTCGGCGTGTTGCCACGCTGGAAACCGTTCAGCCCGACGCTTTGCGCGAGCTGGAAATGGTGATGCAGCGGAAATTTGCCGCCAATACCAGCCTGCGTGCCTCGCAGGTCGGCGGTGTCAAAGCCGCTGCCGCGCTGATGAACTTTACCCAGCAGGATACCGAGCAACGGATCATGAAAGCGCTGGGCAAGGACGACAAGGATCTGATGCAGGCCATTCAGGAAAACATGTTCCTGTTCGAAAACCTGATGGATTCCGACGACCGTTCGTTGCAAACCCTGCTGCGCAGTGTCGAGACGGAAGACATTGTGGTGGCCATGAAAGGGGCCGACGACGCCTTGCGCGACAAGCTGTTTGCCTGCATGTCGAGCCGTGCCGCCGCCAATATTATGGACGAGATGGAAGCCCTTGGTCCGGTGCGTCTGACGGAAGTTCAGGATGCGCAGAAAGCCATTATTAATGTCGCCCGTCGCCTGTCGGATGAAGGCGCTATTGTGCTGGCCGGACGCGGCGGCGATGATTTTGTCTGATCCGAACAGGCACTGATGCATGAGTGATACGATGAACGAAACGCATATTCACGATCCGCGCCCGCTTGCGCGCAGCGAGATCGAAAACGTGCTTCAGCTGTCGCGCGAAACGGCTTATGTGCCGCGCGAGGACAGGCCGGGCATCAAGGATAAGAGTTTTGTGAAACGTCCACTGGTCGATATCGCGCAGGCGGCTGACGCCCCTGTGACGCCCGACACCCCTGCGACGCCCGACATATCGGAAAGCCCGGACCTGTCAGCAAGCCCGGCCCTGCCGGAAGAAGAAGCCGGAAGCGCGCAAAATTCGGAAGCGGAAAGCGCGCCGGCCTCCGAAAATGTGGATGCAAGTACGGGTACGGGTACAGATGAAAGCACTGCAATGCCCGAAGAGCCAAACACCGGTGACACGGATTTGGCATTGGGTGAAACAGCTGTCGAGGGCGATGGCCCGCAAGCCACTGCCGAGAGTGAAGAAAATGCCGCGCCGTCGGGCTTTGAGCCGACGCCGGTTGCGCAAGCCGTCATACCCACCGATGCCGAGATTCAAGACCGCATTGATGAAGCCTATGCGCGTGGACTTTCAGAAGGTGACAGTCAGGCGCGCCAACGGCTGGAAGATGGATGCCAGCGCCTCGAAAACCTTGCCAACAGCCTGCTGGGGCACGATGCGCTTGATACCGAACAGCTTGGCCGACATATTGAGGAAACGGTGATGCGTCTGGCGAGCCTGCGCGCGGGCTATGCGATTAAGGATGTACCCGGCCCATTTGCAGAAATTATCGAGCAGCTTGTCGGGCGCATTTCAAAACAGGCCGATGGCGGCATATTGCATCTCAATCCGGCAGATTTGGCCGTCGTTCAGCCGCTTCTGGAGAAGCGCGAAAGTTTCGCGCAAATCGGCTTCAAGGCGGATGATGCCATTATGCCCGGCGATATTCGCGTATCGGTCGGCTCGGTTGAGGCCGAAGACCGGCTCAGCCAACGGGCCGGGATTGGCACGGAAGACGAGGGCGGCGGAACAGAATTTGATGAGGTTGGACGCCTCATGCGTAATTTGCTGGATGAAACCTCGAATGACACGCCGAGTGACACGCCGAGTGACACGCCGGGTGACACGCCGGATACTGACGGGGACGCGCCATGACAGCGTTAAACGCATCTCTGGGCGGGCGCCTTGACGCAATGCAACTTGGCCGGCCTGTCGAACTGTCCGGTCGGGTCACGCGCCATGACGGGCATTTGCTGGCCTGCGACGGATTTCCGGTGAGCGTGGGTGCGGTGTGCGCGATTGAAACCGATACCGGCACACCGGCGCTTGCGGAAATTATCGGCTTTGACGGCGGGCAAAATCTGATGTCGCTCTATGACATTAATGCGCGCGTGCGTCTGGGTGCGCGGGTAACCTTGCGCGATGAGGGCAGGGACATTCAGGTCGGCCCCGAAATGTTGGGGCGTGTTGTGGATGCGCTGGGCCGCCCGCTGGACAATCGTCCCCTGCCGCCCATGGCCGATCGCTGGCAGCTGAGCGGCAAGGAAATTAATCCGCTGGCGCGCGACCCGGTCGCCACCCCGCTGGATGTGGGCGTGCGTGTCATCAATAGTTGCCTGACGGTCGGGCGCGGCCAACGCCTCGGCATTATTGCCGGCTCCGGTGTCGGCAAATCCGTGCTGTTGAGCATGATGAGCCGGTTTACCGAAGCCGATATCGTTGTTGTCGGTTTGATTGGCGAGCGTGGCCGCGAGGTCGGCAATTTTGTTCAAATGGTTATGACGCCCGAAGCGCGGGGCAAAACGGTGATTGTTGCCGTGCCCGCCGACCGGTCGCCGCTTTTGCGTATTCGCGGTGCCGAACGGGCAACTTCAATCGCCGAATATTTCCGCGATCAGGGCAAAAATGTTTTGCTGATTATGGATTCACTGACCCGCGTGGCGCATGCCCGCCGCGAGATAGGTTTGGCACTGGGCGAACAGCCCACCTCCAAAGGCTATCCGCCATCGGTGATTTCAATGATACCGCAGCTTGTCGAACGTTCCGGCACCGGCGTGTCGGGTGCGGGCTCGATCACGTCCTTTTACACGGTTCTGGCCGATGGCGATGATACGAATGATCCGGTTGTCGATGCCGCGCGTGCGATTTTGGACGGGCATATTGTCCTGTCACGCGAACAGGCCCAGCTGGGCATTTATCCGGCGATTGATTTGCCGGCCTCAATCAGCCGTGTGGCGTCTGATATTTCAGATGACGGGCATATCGCCGCCGTGCGCCAGTTTCGCCGCCTTGTGTCGCTTTATCTGGAAAACCGTGATTTGGTGATGATGGGCGGCTATGTTCAGGGGCAGGATGGTGACCTTGATATGGCATTGCAAATGTGGCCGCAACTCGTTGACCATATTATGCAGCCGGAAACGCAAAAAGCCGATTTTGAAAGCAGCCGGAGCGCACTTCTGGCATTGCTGGGCGGCAATTGAGCGTAAATTATGGCGCCTCCCCGCGAGAAAATTTTTGAAAAAGTCGCTCTCAAACAGCGTCTGGATGTCATGCGCAAATCGCGCAGTCTTGCTGTTTTGCGCGAGGAACTGCAAAAAACCGAGAGCCTGTGCGAACAGCTTGACGCCATTTTGAAAGATATTATGACGCGCACCGGCGAGCAGAGCATTGCCAGATTGCGCGCCGATAGCTGGTATCGCACCAATGTGCTGGAACAGCTCAAAACGTTGGAAAACCGCGGGCAATTCCTGCGATCCGAGATTCACAATGCCAATACGGAACTCGCCAAAGCGCGCCGCAAGGAGAACCGCGCCCATGATGCGGCGAAAAATCAAAAACGCTTGCGATTGGAAAAAGCCGAACAAAAGCGGGAATCTGAGTTACCTTTGCGTAACCGGCGCGGCGTGATACGTTAATGAACGCGCAGTCTGGCACCGATTTTGCATAGAGAAAATCGGATGTATGTAACGTGAGTAAGTAGGTCAGGCAATGACGGAAATCGGGCCAAAAACGCAGACAACGGCACCAATCGGCGACGCTGACGCCGGCGCGTCGAAAGACCCGTTCGCTTTTTTGTCGCTGGGCGACTTTGAGAATTTTCTGGATGCTGAAATGATCGCCGCCGTGATGGGCGGTGTGTCATTGGAAGCCTCCGATGCGTCGTTCGGCGAGGATGCGGGCGCAGGCGAGGGCGAAGAAACGCCGCTGGCCGCCGCTCAGGCTTTGCTGGCACTGGCCGAGATACATTTGCGCCCCGGCGCAACACCGAACGGTGCCGACCCTCAAAAAGCGGCTCAGATTTTGAAAAAAGCCGAAATTCTGGCCGCGCGGGCAATGACCATGGGTGCCGGAGCAAATATGGCGGCACAAAAATCGGGACAGGCAGTGTCCGATGCGGTCAAAACACTTTCGGCCAAAACACTTTCGGCCAATCTTGCCGGAGTTGATGTGCCGGTTGACGGCGAAGCTGCGGCCACGGGCAAAGCGGCTGCGGGATTGCTCGATAAAAATCTTGCACCGACGGTGTTGGTGAAGCCCGCAACACTGAACAAGGTCGGCGGCACGGAAATTAACGCGCGCCCCAATATCAAAAATAATGCTGAGATTGACCCTGCGGCACTTGAAAATGGCGGCAATGACAAGGGTAATAATGGCAAGCCGGATGGCAATACCGCCGGATATCGGGCGCTGGCCGCCAATATCAAATCCGCTGATGCGGCAATAGCTCAAACCGGGGCTCAAACCGGTGCGATCGCAAGCGCGGGTTTGAGTTCGGGCGCAGCGGGTGAGGCCGAAATCTATACGACAAGCGGCCTGCTGGCAGCGCAAATGCGCGCCAAAGGTGAAACGCAAGCCATTGAAACAACGCGGAGTTCAGCTGTTTCGGCGTCTGCGTCCGGCGAAGCTCTCATGTCTTCGGAAAATGGTTTCTCCGGCGGGCGGGAAAATGGCGCAAGGAGCACCGCCGGCACACAAACCCCTCTGGCAGGTGCGCGAAGCACGGCCTTGCACCTCGATATGCTGACCAAAGACTGGAACGAAAAATTGGCGCAAGCCCTCGAACAGCGCATTTCGGGCGGCGGCAAGGAAATTGATTTCACGCTGACGCCGAAATCTCTGGGCCGCTTGCGCGTTTCCATGTCGATGATTGAAGGCCAGTTGAGCCTGGCGATTAAAACCGATACGGCGATGGCGGCGGCCATGCTTGGCGATGCCGAAAGCCAGCTCGTGCAAATGCTCGAAGCGCGCGATTTGCGTGTTGCCAGCTTTGCGGCATCCACTTCCGGCCAGTCGGGCCAGCAAAATGACGGCGCATCGCAAGGTGACGGGTCTCCCAATGGCGAAAGCCGACGTGAAAATGAAGATGATATTGACGCGGGCGAACAAATTTCCGCATTAACGGCCGATGATGACGGCATAAATGTAACGGCTTAGTAATTTTCGAGAAGTCAGAATATTTCGTGAGGTATTGAGATGGCTGATGAAGACAATCAAGGATCAAACAGACGCACTTTGTTGCTGATTATCGGCGGCGTCTTTGGCGGGGTTGTGCTGGTAGGTTTGGGACTGGGGGTCGGTTATATGATCTTCGGTGGCACGCCCAGCAACCCTTCTGCCGAGGTTGAGCAGATTATCGAACGCAGCAATCCGCAGGCACAACCGGCCGAAGAGCCGGAGACGGATGAAGAGCTTGCTGCAGAAGGCGAAGAGGGCGAAGAGGGCGCTGTTCCGAAGAAAATGCCGCGCCTGTCGCCGGACGAGCCTGTGTTTTTGACGACCTATTACGAGTTTCCGGGCAATCTGACGACAAATTTGCGCGGGTCGCGCAAATTCATCCAGCTCGGTATCGCCGTTTCCACCCAATATGATGATACCGTGATGGCCAATGTCGATGCGCACCAGCTTGCCTTGCGTTCTGAGATCCTCACGGCGATGAGCGCGTTCAGCGAAGAAGCGGTCGACGGCATACAGGGGCGCACAAATTTGTCCATTGCCATTCGTGATGCCATCAACACCAAGCTTGAGCAATTGGAAGGCTTTGGCGGGATTGAAGGCGTTCACTTTTCCAATTTTGTCATTCAGTAAAAGCAGGTTTCAAACGTGTCCTCCCGCAAACTTTCCAGCGATGAAGTCAACGCCCTCATTGAGGGGTTGAATTCTGAGACGACCTCGCAAACCTCGGCGGCCGATCTTTCGGATGCCGACAATGTGCGTCCGTTTACGCTGGGCTCCGACGATCTGTCAGTGCTTGGAGACTATTACGCTTTGCGGATGATCAATGAGCGGTTTGCCCGCAACTCGCGGTCGATTTTCCTGCCCATGCTCCGGCTACAGCCGCGCATTTCGTCTTTTCCACCGGAGGTCAAGACGTTTGACGAATATTGCAGCGGGCTGGAAGGCTTTATGAGCCTGACAACCATGCGTATGGAAGAATTGCGCGGTACGCTGATGCTGGTGCTGGAACCCAATTTCATCGCCACCATGACAAACTCCTTTTATGGCGGGCCTGCCGAGCCGCCAAATTCCAAGCGTGCGGAATTTACCGACACCGAGACGCGGCTGATCGAGCTTGTCACGTCGGGGCTGGCCTCGGTATTGCAAAATTCGTGGCGCGACCTGATGACCGTTACGCTGACCGAGATGGGCCGCGAGGTTAACCCGCAATTTGCCGCTTTTGTTGACGGGTCGGATCTGGTGATTGTGTGTTCGTTTGTTGTGCAATTGCCCGATCTCGATCCGGTGAATTTCGACATTGTCTATCCGCTGCAAACATTGCGCCCGATTGCTTCGCAATTGCGCTCGCGCACGCAGACGGACTCATCGGAAGAAGATTTGGGCTGGCGCGGGCGGCTGGAGCGCGCGGTGCTGAATGTACCGCTTGGGCTTGAAGCCCGCCTTGCCGAGCCCAGTGTCACCATGACCCAGCTTATTTTCATGAAGCCGGGCGATGTGATACCGATCCAGCTCAATGAGGCGGTGGAAATTTGTCTGGAAGGCGAGCCTTTCTATATGGGCGAAATGGGCGAGGTTGCCGGCCAGTCGGCGATAAATCTGATGAAACGAGCGGAAACGAAATCCGATTAAGGACGGAGAGTTGATATGTCTGAAACTGACGAAATGCAAACACCGGATGAGGCTGAAGCTGTTGAAACTGCAGCGGAAACGCCACCGGCCGCAGAACCTGCCCGCGAGGGCGAACGCGCCGGTTTTGAGAACCTGCGGGTGCTGGAAAACATTGAGGTCGAGCTGACCGTGGTTGTCGGCTCTGCCGAGATGAAAATCCGCGACCTGTTGCGCCTGAACGAAGGCTCGGTCATCGAGCTTGACCGATTGGCCGGCGACCCGCTCGATATTCTCGCCAATGGCACCATTATCGCCAAGGGCGAGGTGGTCATGGTCGGCGAACGCTTTGGCATTCGTTTCTCCGAAATTGTCGACCCGGAAAAACGGGTTGAAAACATCTAGTTCAAATTGACGGGCGGCGGGCGTCAAGCTATTGACGCTTCGGCCTTTTCGCCCGTTTGCGCCGCTTTTTCTGGCTAAAAAACATAATAAAAACAGTTATTTATAATTAATTCTGCGTACAAGTGCCGGTTGGCACGCTGTTTGCCTTTATCAATGGCAGGGCATGACCCTGCCTGAGAGGAGACAGCGATGACCAGTGAAGCCTTGCCGATCGGCCAGATTATCACCGTTTTGATTTTTCTGGCGAGCCTGCTGGCGGCCTTGTATTTCGTGCGCCGGCACGGGTCGGGCTTGCGCCAGCATTTTACGGCTGCGCGGCGGGCACAAATTGTCAGCGAATTGTCCCTTGGGCCGCACGAACGCCTGCGTATCGTTCAGATTGACCACCGCGAATATGTGATTATTTCGGGCCGCAACGGAACGCCGGCCTTTTTTGCGCTGCCCGCGCACAGCGCACGCGCGCAATCGCCCGCCGAAGACGGCGATGAACTGCCAAAATCTCTGCACGCTTTCGTGCCGACCAAAAAGACAACCGCCAAGCACGGAGCCGGAAAATGAGCCGGAAAATAAGCAAACCCCTTTTTCAAAACCTGTTTTCCCTGCTGGCCGGTACGGTGGTTCTGTTCGCGCTGGGCGGTGGTGCAATGGCGCAGGAAGCAAGCGGTCTGCCGGCCCTGAACATGGTTACCCAGCCCGATGGCAGCACGACCTATTCGCTGTCGCTTCAGATTCTGGCGCTAATGACGGCGGTCTCGCTTTTGCCGTCGCTGGTGCTGGGCATGACCTCGTTTACGCGCATCATCATTGTGTTGTCGATCTTGCGCCAAGCCATGGGAACCCAGCAAACCCCGCCCAATCAGGTGTTGATTGCGATTGCCCTGTTCTTGTCGCTGTTCATCATGACCCCGACGCTGACGGCTGTTTATGACGAGGCGGTGAACCCTTATGTCGACCAGAAAATCGCCGCGGAAGAGGCCATGTCGACTGGCAGTACGATTATGAAATCCTTCATGATCCGCAATACGCGCGAAAAGGATTTGGTGATGTTCTCGGAAATGGCCGGGCAGGGTGATTTTGAAGACAATGCCGATGTGCCGATGACGATTGTGCTGCCGGCCTTCATCACCTCGGAACTGAAATCGGCCTTCCAGATCGGTTTCCTTCTGTTTTTGCCGTTTCTGGTCATTGATATGGTCATCGCGTCAATTCTGATGTCGCTCGGCATGATGATGTTGAGCCCCATGCTGGTCGCGTTGCCCTTTAAATTATTGCTTTTCGTTCTTGTTGATGGCTGGGCGATGACCGTCGGCTCGCTGGTTGCCACTTATGCGTCCGGCTAGCCGGATTAACACGGAGATTTCTCATGGATTTTGATGCAAATATCGGATTTTTACGCCAAGCCTTCTGGCAGATTATTATGGCCGCCGGCCCTATTTTGGCGATTGCGCTGGGTGTGGGTCTTATCATCGGTATCATTCAAGCGGCAACCTCGATCAATGAAATGACGCTGAGTTTTGTGCCCAAGCTGGTGATTGTGGTGGCGTCGCTGGCGCTATTGTCAAATTTCATCATGTTGCAGCTGACCGATTACTTCGCTTTCGTTTTCGATCAGATAACGCGCATCGGTTAGGCGCGGCGCATGCAGGGCTTTTTGGTCGAAAACGCCGCCGGATTGCCGGGCATCGACATCAATATGATGGTCGAATATCTGGTGTTGCATATGGTTGCGGCACTTAGAATTGGCGCGTTCCTCATCGCCTCGCCATTTTTTGGCGCGCGCTATGTGCTTTTGCCCATCCGGATATTGTTCACCATGGTGATGGCGGTCATTCTGGTGCCGAATATTGACATTCCCGACAGCCAGCTCATCGGCACCGCGACCGGTTTAATGATTATCGTCAAGGAAATCTCGACCGGTCTTGCGGCGGGGCTGATTATGACCATTTGGTTTTCGGCCGCCGCGCTTGCCGGCGAAAAAATTGCCTCGACCGCAGGCCTTGGGTTTGCCGCGCAAATGGACCCGGCCTCAGGCGCGCAGACGCCCGTGGTCAGTCAGATTTTGAACCTGCTGCTGGTCGTGCTGTTTTTGTCGCTCGATGCGCATTTGCTGGTGATTTCAATCATTTTGAAGTCTTACGAAATTTCTCCCATCGCTTATTCGCCCGACCTCAGCGTGCTTGTCGCATCGGGCATTGAGGCGGCGGGCATGATGTTTTTCGCCGCCGCAATGATCATGCTGCCGGTGGTTACGCTGCTTTTGATGATCAATATCACCATCGGGGTTGTCACGCGTTCGGCGCCCACGCTGAACCTGTTTTCGTTCGGCTTTCCGATATCGATGCTGGGCGTTTTCTTTATTTTGTATATTTCGACGGATGTTCTGGGCTACGCCTTTAACGACCTCATAGAGGCGGCCATAGACAGCATCGAACGCAGTATTGCGGGGATTGCCTATGGCTGAAGAAAGTCAGGACAGTCAGGAGAAAACCGAAGAGCCTTCCCAGCGGAAGCTGGAGAAGGCGCGCGAAGACGGTAAGGTCGTCACCTCAAAGGAAATGTTTGTGTTCACCGGCCTCGCGGCGGGGCTGATTACCGCGCTGTCGATTGTGGCTTTTGGTCGCCAGCCGCTGATGAATTGGGGCGGCCTGTTTACGCTTGATGCGAAAACGCATATCGACAACCTCATTCTTGCCCATATGGATTATGCGCTGTGGTTTTTGATACAAGGCACAATCATATTCGGCCTGCCGATTATGCTTGTGACCATTCTTACGCAATTCGGCGTTGGCGGTATTATTTTCGCGCCCAAAGCCGTGGCGTTTAAAGGCTCGCGCATCAACCCGCTAGCCGGCCTCAAACGCATGTTTTCCGTCAAATCGCTGGTCGAGCTGGGCAAATCCATTCTCAAAGTGGTTTTTCTGTTCGGCATCGGCTTTGTCGTCATTGTCTATTTCATGCCCGGCATTGTCTGGTTTCCCAATGGCACAATGGCCAATGCGTTGAATATGATGACCTCGCTCATTCCGTCATTGATCGGCGGCCTGCTGATAGGGTTGTTCATCATCGCCGTGCTGGACTTCGCCTGGCAGCGTTATGATTTCATGAAGCAGATGCGAATGAGCCGTCAGGACCAAAAGGAAGAATTTAAACAGACCGAAGGCTCGCCGGAAGTGAAGGCCAAAATTCGCCGCATGCAAATGGAAGCCTCGGCCAATGCCAGCAAACAGCGCGAAGCTCTGGAGCAGGTCGGCGAGGCAACGGCGGTGATTACCAACCCGACGCATTTTGCCGTGGCGTTGAAATATGAAGTGGGCAGCGCCGGCGCGCCCACCGTGCTGGCCATGGGGCGCGGCATTATCGCCGAGCAAATTATCGAACGCGCAAATAATGCCCATGTCACCGTATTTCAAAGCCCGTTGCTGGCGCGTGCGCTTTTCTTTACCAGCGAGATTGGTGGGGAAATCTCGGAAGCCTTGTATAATGCGGTTGCCGTGGTGCTGGCCTATATTTACCGTGTTGATCAGGGAGATGTCGCAGAGCGTCCGGACGTCGATGTGCCGCGCGATCTGAGATTCTCCGAAAACGGTCAGTTGCTTGAGGAGTAAGTTATATGTCCGCTCGTCGCAGTCATGGGTCATTGGGTGATCTGATTAGCACGCTGGTGTTTTTCGGCATGGCGCTTTTGGCTTTTCTGACCGGATTTGGCGCGCTGGAGGCCGGTGAAACCTGGCGCGCGGCGGGTGTCTGGTTTACCGGATTTTTGTGCTTTTTGGGCGCGTGCCGCTATCCGCTGGCGCGGCTTTTTGATACGATAGCGGGGCGCCTCCCATGACCCGCACCGACCCGCGACTGACCTGTTATCAATGCCGGTTCCTGCATGTCACCCATGACGCGCAACGCCCGTGGGGATGCCATAAATTCGGCTTTAAATCGCCGAATTTGCCCGGTCAGGTGGTGTTTTCATCGACTGGCACGAAATGTGCAAACTATATGCAACGCGAACCGGTTCAAATCGAAAATGAACCAAAAGACAAGGGGATACTCGCATGAGTGCTGATCTGGTTATGGTGCAGGAAAGCGTTAAACTGGCGCTAGATGCTGCAGATGCTGCCGCCGATGTGACGGCGGAATACAACAAGGTCAAAAAAGAAAACAAAAAATTTCTGGGGCGGGTGAACTCGATCCACCGCATGTCGGGCCTTATTGCCATTATTGCGGCTGTTGTGACGGTGGGCGCATTGGCGCTGACCCTTATGATACATTTCCGCTCAATGTCGTCGCTTGAGCTTTTGTCGGGCACCAATCGCGAGGCCGTGATTGTTTTTGCCGAAAATGTTGACAGCATGAACCAGTCGATTGGCAAGCTTGAAGCGACCCTGCAAAAGCAGGATGACCTTGTGGCGCTGAACCAGCAATTGCTGGGTGAAATTCAGGCCATGCGCGCGGATAGTCAGGCGCCGCTGGAAGCGATTGAAAAGCGTTTGCAGGCCTCAATGGAAGAACAACAAAAGGCAAATGGCAAGCTGGCTTCGTCAATTTCCAGTTTTTCAGGTCGGCTGACCGCGATGCAGAAGGAAACCGCCAAAGAGATCAAGAAATCTGCCAGCTCGATCAACGCGCTTGCGACCAAAACCGATAATAAAGACGACAAAACACTTGCTGAACTGAATAAAAAGCTGGCAAAAATGGACAAGCGTCAACAAGAACTGGCGCAACAACTGGACCTTCTGGTTCGCGAAAATTCAGCCATGCGAAAGCTGCTTGCTAACGGGCAACGCCAAATCAAGTTCCCGTAAGCGACGTGGAGAGTGCGCTCATGCAGAGCCCGGAATATGAAGGCGAGCAATTAACCGACGACATGCGTACGGTGAATGTCGAGGCAAGCAAATCCTCGGCACGTGCGGCCAGTCTTTTGCGCCTCAACGGGCTGGGCGGCCGCTCGCGCGCCAATGGTCTGCGTCTGAAAAACGGCGATGTCATCGTGGCCGTCAACGGCCAGATTTTCAACGGCAATGAGAACGACCTCAATGAGGCGCTGACGCTGGAAGACGTCGAGGCGCGCAGCCTGGTGACGATTAGCCGGGGCACGGTGCTGTTCGACGTGCTGACCGCCGGCCCGCTGGGTGGCGATTATGAATTTGCCGAGCCGCAGCTGGCCAATGATATCGCGCAAGCCTTTCAAACCTATCAGGTCGATGCCATTGACCGCTACGAACCCTTTGAGGTGATGCGCAAGATAAACCGCGAATGCCTCGTCTTTTCGGCTATTCCGACCCAATTGCCTTATGTTTTTCCGGCCGTGTGGCTGTTGCAAAACCGCATTTGGGAGCCGATGTTTGCCGTGATTGCGGCCTATGCTCTGGCGATTGTGGTGCATCCTCTCCTGTTTGCCGTCATTTATGTTCTGACATGTGTTTATTTCGGGCGCGGGCAGGTTGGTATTTTACGCAGCTATGGGCTTTTCCACGAGCATACGCTGTGGCTGTGTGTTGCCGCCCGTTCGATTGAACAGGCCCAGACAATATGTCGGCAGATTGATCCGCGTTGCGATTTCCGGTTCAGCCATGTCGGGCCCCCGGCACCGCCGGAAGCTGACGAAGACGAACCTTCCAACTAGTAATTTATTTCGATTTCGATGCGGCGGTTCTTGCCGCGCCCGTCGGCTGACGCATTGTCGGCAACCGGGCGGCTGTCGCCAAAGCTGACGGCCTGCATGCGCTTGCCGTCGACACTGCCGTCATTTTGCAAAGACTGGACGACGCTGGAGGCGCGCGCGGCGGCCAGATCCCAATTGTCGCGATATTGTGAGCCGAAGATCAGCGGCACATTGTCGGTGTGGCCGGACACATTGATACGGCTCTTGCCCTTTTCGTTGAGCTTGCCGATGCGTTGCATAATCGCGCGTGCCTGCGGCGTCAGATTGGCCGAACCCGACCGGAATGCGCCGGCGGAGCCGACGGTGACAATCACGCGGTCCTCATCACGCTCGACGGCGACCAGACCCTGACCGATTTCCTGCTTCAGGGCGACGGTCAGCTTGTCTTCGGCAATCTGGGCGCGGCGGGTTTGTTCTTCCGGAGAGCCTTGATTGGCATCTTCGCTCTCGGCTTCCTTCTTCTGAAGGCGCTGCAATTCGTCTGTCAACTGCGTCAGCTTCTGCTCAAGGCCGCCAAACAGCACTTCCTGATCGGATTTTCCGGCCTGCTTTTTTGCCTTGTCCACGGCATCAAGCGTTTTCTTCAAAAGTTCCGGCAATTGGTCGTCGACTTTTTGCTCGGCAAAATTAACCACCAGCTTTTCGCCCATTGTTTCGACCTGAATATCGCCTTTGGCAATTGCCTGCTCAAGCGCTTCCATAATTTCTTGGGCTTTGCCGTCACCTTCATCGGCGTCTTTTGTCTTGGTTTGTAGCTCAAGTTCGGGCTGGTTGACTTGCGTTGTCTGCTGGGTCATTTCATCGGTGACGGACGGCGCCGGTGAGGGGCTGAAAGTCATGGAAATGATGGTCGTGCCCATGGGCTGCTCAACGATCGGGATTTCGCGCTGGATACCGAACGCATTGTTCAGCGAACCGGTAATCTGCTTGAATTTCGGAACGTTAAATTCGGCAAAAGACAGAATGAGCACGAAGAAGCACATCAGAAGAATGGCCATGTCGGCAAAAGTGCCCATCCAGGCAGGCAGGCCCGCGGGAGGACATTTCGGACACTCTTCTTCCGGTTCCTCTATCTCTTCATCGATTTCATTCGTTGCACTAGACATCGCATTTCCCGGCCATCAGGCACTCGTTAACTGTTAGGCGGCTTCCAGCATTTTTTCTTGGGCTTTGGCCGGCAGGTTTGCGACCATCTGGTCTTGAATATTGCGCGGGCTTTCGCCGCGGGCAATGCTGCGCAATCCGGAAAGCACCATTTCGCGATAGACGACTTCGTATTCGGTGAAGCCTTCGAGCTTGGTCAACATGGGCTGGAACATCAAATTGGCCAGCAATGCGCCGTAAAGCGTCGTCAACAGGGCAATCGCCATGGCCGGGCCGATGGATTTCGGGTCGGCCATATTGCCCAGCATGAAAACAAGGCCGATCAGCGTGCCGACCATGCCCATGGCCGGTGCAATGTCCACATAGGATTTAATGACGTTCTGGCGCGCCGCATGGCGCAGCTTCATGGCTTTTATTTCCTGGTTCATTTGGTCGGCAAGTTTGGTTTCGTCCGCGCCGTCGACCAGCATTTGCATGCCTTTTGAAAAGAACTTGTCCGGCACTTCCTGACCTTCAAGCGCCATCATGCCGTCTTTACGCGCGATTGCCGCCAATTCGACCATGCGCTCGATCAATTCTTCGTTCTTTTTGATCGGCGGCAGGAAAACTTTCAGCATTGCGCCGTGGCCGGCGCCCCAAGCACCCATCGGGTGCGAGTATAAAACTGCGAAAAGGGTTCCCCCGAAAACGGTGGTCATCGATGCAGGGTCAATAAAGGGTTCAATTCCTCCGCCACTAATCATGGTGTAGGCGACCATGCCCATGGCACCGAGGAAACCTAGAATTGAAGCTATATCCATTGTTAAACTCTCTCAAACTCGCGCAGCGTCAAGACTGTTAAGCAATTCGTGTACCAAACTCATTGGTAAAATAATTCTTACTTTGAATTTCTTCTATTAACAATGAAATTACCTTAGTATTGGCAGAGGAATTGCACATCCCAAATAATCTGACACTGTCTGAGGAAATTGATTATGCAAAACCCCTTGAAATCACTGTGCAATAAGCTCGGCGTCACCTTTTTTGCCGCCGCCCTGGGGGTGTTTGTGTCGGCGCATAAGGCGTCCGCCGACGAACAGATGTTCATCGAACGCGATATGTTTGTGCTGGATCTCGTTCAAAATATTGAATGGTTGCGGTGCAGTCTGGGGCAGGTCTGGGATGGTGACAGCTGTAAGGGCGAGATTATGAAACTCAATCATGATGAAATTGAGCAGGCCATCCAGCAAGCCAATGAGCAATTGGGGGAGGGCTGGCGACTGCCGACATCGGATGAGCTGAAAAATATTGTTTGCAAAGAGTGCGCGCCGCCGAAAATCGACCTCGCAGTGTTTCCGGCGACATCGGCCGAGCCATATTGGACGGGCGAAGCCAATCCGCATCGCAAACCAAACATATATTCGATTAATTTTTATACCGGCCACAGATACGGGAATTTTTTCCCCTATCAGCGTTTGGCGGTACGCCTTGTGCGTGACCGCTAATCCGCTTTTGCCGCGCTTTGAGCGACCTCGCGCCGCCACAGCCAGATTTTGACACTCGCCATTAACGCCCCGCCCAGCACAATCGCCACGCTGGCGCGTTCAGGCGTAAACATGCCCAAAAACTTTGTGTTCTCACCGGCAATAAGCGCAAGTGTGACGATGGCAATCGCCGTTGCAACGAAATAGCGGATGAGCAGGCATTGGCTGCACACTTCTGTTTTCGCGGTTTTTTCGGTTTTCGTTTTCATCACCGTTTCATCTGACCTTTTCAGAATATATTCGCGGAATTCAATTTTCATACCAAAACACAAAAAATGAACAAAAACACCGTCCAAATTTTGACAACAAATAATTTTTTAAAACATGAAAAATTTTAAATAACTGAAAATATTAATAATTTCTTAATTATTTTTGACATTCGCAACAGTCAAATTGTTATTTTTGCCCTCGCCGAAAACACGCTCACAGTACGCGCGTACATAAAAAGGGAGTGTGTCATGCAACTGAGTCAGTCGATCCGCCTTAAGCAAAAGCAGTCCATGGTGATGACGCCAAGGCTGCAGCAAGCCATTCGAATGTTGCAGATGAATAATCTGGATCTTGCCAGCTATCTGGAAGACGAAGCGCTCGAAAACCCGTTTCTTGAGGTTGCGGCCAATAGTGCCGAGGGCGCGGAAACGGGCAGCACGGACGAATTTGACGCCGCCGCCTCGGATACCGCGCAGGCCGAAGCCGCCGGCAGCATTGATACGTACATGAAAGCCGGCGCCAGCCCGCAAGATGACCCTGCGGGGCAGCAAGATTTCGACAATCGCTTCGATTACAGCACCGCCGACGGGCCGCTGGGCCGCCAAAACGCGCAAGGTGGTGACCAGGACTGGGACATGATCGCCTCAACCATTGCCGAGCGGCCGCCTTCGCTTTTTGAGCATGTTGGGCGCCAGATCGACATGGCTTTTGACGAACCCAAGCAACGCATGATTGCCCATATTCTGACCGGCGCGCTGTTGCCAAGCGGCTGGCTGGGCAAGCCTGTCGACGACATTGCCGAAGAAAATGACCTGTCGCGCGACGATGTTGCGCGTGTTTTGACCCGTATGCAGAAATTTGAACCGACCGGCATTTTCGCCACGGGTCTGGCTGATTGCCTGCGCCTGCAAGCGCGCGAAGCGGGTGTCCTTGATGCGCCTTTTGACGTGCTGCTGGATAATTTGGAATTGCTGGCGCAGGGCAAAATCGACCAGCTGGCGCGCCGGTGCAAAGCCACACCCGAAGATGTGCGTGTGATGTTGCGTCGCATTCGCCAGTTCGACCCGAAACCGGCTGAGACTTTTTTCGGTGAGACGGAAATTGTAAACGCGCCCGACCTCATCGCTTATCGCGGCCCCGACGGATGGGTCGTGGAACTCAACAAGTCAACCCTGCCGGGCATCACGATTGACGAGCATTATGCCGCCCGCCTGAAAAAACGTGTTGCCGAACAAGCCGAAAAGAAATTCACCATGCAGGCGCTTTCCTCGGCGCGCTGGCTGAAGCGGGCCATGCAACAGCGCAATGAGACGACACTGGCAATCGCCGCCGAAATCGTCCGTCAACAGACACCATTTCTCGAAAAAGGGGCCAATCACCTGAAACCGCTTTTGCTGCGCGATGTAGCCAAGGCCGTGGGCATGCATGAAAGCACGGTAAGCCGTGTGACGACCGGGCTGATGATTGCCACGCCGCGCGGCAGTGTGACGTTGAAATCGTTTTTCAGCGTATCGCTGGCCTCCGAAGACAGCGAAGCCGGCACATCAGCCGCTTCGGTGCGCCATTTGATCGGTGAAATAATTGCCACGGAAGAGCCGTGCGATCCGTTCAGCGATGATGAAATCGTAAGGCGCATTAATGCCGGCGGCGTTGCCGTTGCGCGCCGCACGGTCGCCAAATATCGCCAAATTTTGAAAATTCCGTCTTCGGCAGAACGGCGCCGACGCGCGCGTTTGAACGCTTCTAGCTGAGCGCACCCAATATAAGCGCGCCAAATATAAGCCCGCTTGTCGGGAAGTAAATTCTTGCAGGAAATCCTGCCGGATTAAGCCTTTTTGCCCGGCTTATTGGGCGGGCCGATAAAATCATCCGGCAGCGTGTTGTCGGCGGCTTCTGCGCGTGTCGCGGGCAGATAGCGGTCGATCGCTTGTGTGTATTCCTGAACAGGCTGGTCGGCTTCGTCAAAAAACACGAAATGCACGCCCATATTTTCATTGGCAAGAAGTTTGTCCATGTCAAATCTCCGTTACTGTGGAGTAAGACATGCATTTTATGTGCCAAAACCGCTTGTTAACTCGCTTCCGACATAATTGTTTGCAAAAGATCGCGATGCGCGCGCGGCATGTGGGCAATGCGGCGCAACACGGCAGCGGCACTGAAAACCCGAATATCCGTCGGCCCTTCAACTTGCGCCATGGCAGGCCAGGGCAGGCCGGAAAGCACCTCCGGAATACCGAATAAATCGCCCTGATGATACCGGTGCAAAATTCGCCCCTCGGCGGTCAGAATTTTAATCCGCCCGCGCTCGACCAAATAAATATGCCGGGCGGGTTGGCCGGCGCGGAAAAGAATTTCGCCGTCAATCATGCGGTGGGTTTCATTGTGGCTGTGGTCGAATATGTTCATGCCGCATCAACACCTTGCCGTCGCATAATGTCACCGGCAAGACTGCGCGAGAGCGGCCATGTCAGGCGGTCTTCCGCCGCCAGTGTTTTCTGCACCAGCTGGCGCGGACAGCAAATAATCGCGCAAGGTGTCGCGGCGATAATGTGGCTGCGATAGCTCTCAAGCGCCAAAAGCTCCAGCGGCAGCAATAAGGTATTCGGCCCGAAAACGCGGCCCGTGCGGGTGTTTTTGGCCGTGCCGCGCTCGATGATAAATGCGAGATCCGCGGTTTGGTCCGGCGAGATAATCGCATCTCCGCTGTCGGTAATGCGCCGCGGAATGTCATGGAGAAACTGCCGGTCGATCATGGTGGGCCTATCCGAGGTTCAAATCGTCGGCAATCTCGACCGTGGCGATACAGCGATTGAAAAAATCCATGGCCTCGGCGCGCCCGTGCAGCCGATAGATACGCATGGCGGCATAGCGCCCGGCGGCAAAAGCCACGGCCTCAGGGTCGCAATGGCGCGCGGTCACGGCGTCCAGCAGGCTTTCCACGCCGTCGCGCAAGGCTTCGAGCCGGGCCACCTCTTCGCCGGACAATTCCCGCTCGGCTTCTTCTTCACCGTCAAGCGCTGCGGCCAGCACGCGCTGGCGATAATTTTCAAGGTCTATAATTTTGTCCATTTTTCCATCTCTCTCGCCGCGCGCGGCGCGCGAAAACGCACCACAGCCTGCTTTAATAACGACCATGGGGCGCACGCCTTTACGCTGAAAGCCCGCTTTTCTTCGCGGCGCGGTGGATATTTTTGGGAATTTATATTGTGTCCGGCGGCGGCAAGTTTTATTTTGCTTTCCCTTGCGCGTGTGCTAGTGAACACGCGTTCCGAAACCTGCCTAACCCAAGGCGGTTTCAAGTTTCGGGCGGAGTAGCTCAGCTGGTTAGAGCAGCGGAATCATAATCCGCGTGTCGGGGGTTCGAGTCCCTCCTCCGCTACCATTTCTTCATTTGTATGAGACTGGCACAACTTCAACAGAAACTGTTGTATACTGTTTAGCCGGAGGTTGCTATGAACGAAAAAGGTACAGACCCTTTTGGTGGAATCAGGGGGCAAAAAATTGCCGACAAACCGGACTTAAGTAAGCTTCCGCCATTAGAAATAGATCATCTTGAAGCATTAAAAGGTATCAAGCGGTCAATTGAGCTTTGGGATGGTGTCGGTGATTTAAGGCCAAAGGGAACGCTGCGGGAGAGAGTCAGGCAAAAACGAGAAGCAGCAAAAGAGGTTCCCGCTAACTGGAATTACATTTCCGAATTTAATAAAGATTTCGCAGACATACATTTAAAATGGTCGGGAGAAAAAGTGCGTTCAATTAAACACGTTCCCGCCAGCAATGTGCGCGTTGCCCTTGTAGGGCTTAGCGCGTTTTACAAGAATTTTCAGACTATCGATCCAGACCTTTCACATCCAGATATTCTGAAATGTGTTAATTTGACAGCGAAAAACTTTAATACTGAGCTAACCCCGATACCAGATGATCTCCAATTTAATCCAGAAAAACACCTGGATCCTTTTGCTGGGATAAAGGGCAAGGATGCTTTGCGCCTTAGCGAATTCAATAAAGATTTGAAAAAGGCATTGGACGAAGTCAATTTTTCAATAGAGTATATCGATCAAGTTGAAGTTCCTCGGTACCGCAAAGAGTACAAGTTCACAAAAAGAAAGCCGAAAAACCTAGAGCAAACTTATCCGACATCAATTTCTTATTTTGATGTTTCTCTTTGGTGGCCTGGTGGAGAGGTTCAAAAAATTGAAAATGTTCCGATCCAGCGTGCTCGCTTGGCGCTTGCCTCTGTTAAGAGCGTACTGGAGGGAATAAATGTTGAAAATCCCGATCTACAAGATAGCCTCGTTGAGGATTTATATCAAAGATCAAAAAATAACTATAAACCCGGACAGAAAAAGAACGATCATCCGGATATGAGGCCGACTGATGAGGGAGGGAAAAGTTACTGGTCACTACTGACTCATCGATGGGTAAAAGGAAGGTTCGACAAAAAAAACAATCGTTTCATTCCGCCAAAAAAAGGTGAATAAACTAACTAGCCCGAATATGCCCTGTGCTTGGTTTTGCGCCCTCTCACACGCTTGCGCCACACTCTAAAGCTCGATGGTTTCATATTGCGTCGCATCAGTTTAATCACCTCACCCTCGGACAGGCCGAATTGGCGTTCGATCGCGTCAAAGGTAGTTTCGTCGTCTCATGCCAGGGCGGTTTAAAGTTCCGGGCGGAGTAGCTCAGCTGGTTAGAGCAGCGGAATCATAATCCGCGTGTTGGGGGTTTGAGTCCCTCCTCCGCTACCAAAGCCCATCTCAAGACACCTCAGGCAACCCTAAGAAAACAGCCGTTTAGCTCAATGATTCTGCACTTGTGTGGACTCAAGGCCAAGCATGGGGTTGATGGCGGGGTGGCATTTTGCGCAATCCACTGTGACACTTTTAAGCCAAGCATAAGGATTGTGTGGGCATGAGGTCAAGCACATGCGGATTGTTGCATAAGCTCTTATTACAACATATGGTGTGCCAATTGTTTTCATGCGGGGGGAGGCAATGGTCAGACTGGCGGATTTGGAAAAGTGGGAGCGCGACCATTTGCTGGTCAAAGATGCGTTGCCACTCGGCCCACCGGTTCATAAAAAGCTTTCGAAGCCTTTGCGGGAAGCGCGCCTTGCATTGATTTCGACCGCCGGATTGCATGACCGCGATGATGCGGTGTTCGCGCTGGCCGATGCCACTTATCGGGTGATTGAGGGCGATAAAGAGGCTGATGAGCTGATGCTGTCGCATAGCTCCTCAAATTTCGACCGCGCCGGTTTTCAAGAAGATGTCAATTTGGTGTTTCCGATTGACCGAATGCGGGAATTGGAAGCGCAGGGCAAAATCGGCAGTCTTGCATCCATGCATTTCAGCTTTATGGGGGCCGGTCTGCTGCCGGAAGCTTACGAGAAAACCGTGCGTGATATGGCGCGGCTCTTGCGCCGGGACGGCGTTGATGCGGTTTTTATTTTACCGGTCTGCCCCAATTGCACCCGCGCCTCAGCGGCCATTGCCTATTATATGGAAAGCGAAGGCATAGCCAGCACGGGCATCAGCCTGGTTCGGGAAATCACTGAGGCGATGAAGCCGCCGCGCATGTTGTGGACGTCATTTCCGTTCGGTTATCCGCTGGGCAAGCCGGGCGACAGTGCGTTTCAGCATCAAGTTATTGAGGCGGCCTTGGCTTTATTGCAGCGCGATGATTTGCCCGTCTTGGAAGATTTCCCGCTTGATGTTCCCTTTACTGCAGAAGCGCCCGCTTGTGCTATTAGTTTGGCACGGCCTGAAATTGACGTGACGAGCTGGCGCGCGCGGCTGAAGAATGAAATCTTGCTGATGACGCCGTGGTATAATCGCAGCATGAAACGACGCGGGCGCACCATGGTGGGCGTGTGTGACGCTTCGATTGATGAGATAACCGAGCGGCTGGCCGACTGGCTCGATGCACCTGACGGTGATTTGCCCGATTTGACTTGGTTCAAATATGCGATGGAGGATGTCAAAGCCTTTTACAGCGAGGCAATGATTGCCGAGCCGGGTGATTATCCGCCCGGTTATATTATGGCACGTTTTTGGAATGAAACCGCGTTCGGCGCGGCATTGAAACAATATCATGCTCATTTTGACGCGCATGATGAATTACGTCCCTTCGCGCGTGTCATTGCCCCGCGCGAGGCCGTGCAAGGTTCGACGGGTCATTATGCGATTGCCGACAATGGCGAAATGATTGTTCAAACAGGCAAAAGACAACCCCAAAAACAAGGGGCATCCCATGACGGATGATAAACCAATGCCGCTGGCCGGCCACAAAACTGCTTTGCTTCTATTGGTTTTGGCCTATGCGCTGTCCATTGCCGACAGAATGATTATTTCCATTTTGTTTGTTCCGATTAAAACCGAATTCGGTTTGACGGACGGGCAACTTGGTCTGTTGGGTGGTCTGTCTTTTGCTTTGCTTTATGCGACATTGGGTGTGCCGATAGCCCGTCAGGCCGATCGGGGCAATCGTAAACTCATCATTATTGCTTCATTGGCAATTTTTTCATTGATGACGGCCATGTCGGGTTTGGCCACGGGATTTATCACTTTGGTTTTGTTCCGTATCGGTGTCGGCATTGGCGAGGCCGGGGTCAATCCAGCCAGCCAATCAATCGTAGCCGATTATTTTCCGCCCCATAGGCGGTCTTTTGCCATGTCGATTTTGGCGTTGGGTGCCAATATCGGCATGATTGTCGGCTTTATGGTCGGCGGCTATGTCAGCCAAACCTATGGTTGGCGTGCGGCACTTTTTGTCGTCGGAGCACCCGGTCTGTTGCTGGCGGCGGTCATGTTTTTCCTGTTTCGCGAACCGCCGCGCGGCAGTTTTGAGAATGATAAGATGGATAAGTCGCCGCCCGTATCCGTATCGGCAAAATTCATGTGGCAGAATAAGGCGATACGTCATTTGATGGCGGGGGCGACCATTGCGGTCAGTATTTCCTATGGTATGGGGCAGTGGCTACCCAGTTTCTACACCCGCAATCATGGGCTCGATCAAACCCAAATCGGCATTATGATGGGATTGTTTTTCGGTATTTTGGGCGCGGGCGGTGCGTTATTGGGCGGCAAATTGGCCGATAGGTTGTCGCTTCAGGGCTTGCACAAAATCACCAATATGCTGGCCGTGGTGGCGGTTATGACCATTCCTTTTGCCATTGCCGCCTTCATGATTGAAGAGCTGCCTGTCGCAACGGCTATTTTCCTCATTCCGGTTTTGTTTTCGAATTTTTATCTGGGGCCGGTTTTGTCGCTCACGCAAACCTTATCGCCCGTACCCATGCGCGCCGTTGTGGCGGCTTTGAAAATGCTGGTCATGAATTTAATCGGCGGTGGCCTCGGCCCGTTGGCGGTCGGTCTGATAAGCGATGCGTTGACACCTTATTTTGGCGAAGACGCATTGCGTATTGCTTTATCCATCGCAGCAACGGCCGGGATATGGGCAGCCATTCACTTCTGGCTTTGCGGTCGCGCGCTGCTTGCGCAGCGTCAAGCGGCGGCAAGCTGAAAAATTGGAAAGGATCAAAAGCATGGATATGCAAGAAGCATTTGAAGGTCGCGCGGCATGGCGGCGTTCCGATTTTGACGGAGAAGATTGGATTGAGGAACTGACAGCAGACGAGAATGCGGAATTGCATGCTGCCGCCCTCGCTTTGCCGCAAGATGAAGATTTATGGATGGATTTAGCACCGTCGGATATTGCCGTGCCTGCGCTGGTCCAGCGTTTGGCGCGGGTGACGCATGAGCTTGATGAGGGTGCCGGTTTCGCTTTATTGCGTGGCATTGATTTACCGACCGATAATGTAGATTACGCCTATCGGGTTAATTGGGTTTTGGCGCTTTTATTGGGCGATGTGATTGCCCAAAACGCCAAAGGCGAATTGATTGGTGCTGTGCAGGCTGAAGTGCAGGCCGACGATAATGGTCTGGCAACGCGCGGCTATGTGTCAAATGCCGAATTGCGATTTCACTGTGATGGCGGCGATGTGGCAAGCCTTTTATGCGTTCGCCAAGCGCCTGAGGGCGGCGAGAGTTCGCTTGTTTCTATGGTGCGCATTCACAATGATATGCTGCGGGAATGTCCGCACCATCTTGAAACCCTGTATCGCGGTATGGAGACCCATATTCGCGCCGAGGAAGGCATGGCGAGTGATACGATTCCGCGCCAATCGATTTTCATGCCACAGCATGACCATTTGCTTGCCTGGTGTAATTTGCGTTTGATGGAATTGCCTTACGAAGCCAGAGGCGAAACCATGCCGTCCGATGAGCGTGCTGCACTCGATGCTTTTGAAGAAATTGCCGAACGTCCGGAAAACATATTCAGTTTCAAAATGCAGCCCGGTGATATGTTTTTGACCCATAATTTCGTCTGCATGCACAAGCGCAGCGCTTTTGTTGATGACCCGGCATTGGACAAAAAACGTCTCTTATTGCGGCTTTGGTATAATATTCGTGGTGGGCGCGTTGAAAAGGCTCTGCCGCCCAACACACGTAAAGGCTATTTCACCAAGGCACCCTATGTCATTCGACATAAAAGCGCTTAATTCGGCGCGCCCTACCGGTCAACCGGCTGTTATCTTGGGGTTGCCTGGGGTGTCTTGAGATGGGTTTTTCTTTAAAAAATGGTAGCGAACGCTAAAAGCACTTGGCAGCTTGCTGCCTTAGCTGCGCCTTGCGCAAAGGAGCTGGCACTTTCTCCGGCGCAAAGCGCACTAAATCTCGCTTCGCTCGTTAAGTGCTTATAGCGTGGTAGCGGGGGAGGGGCTCGAACCCCCGACGATCTGCTCTGCTCCGCGTTTTAATCAGCTTGATAAAGTGTCACGACACAAGCGCCGCCAAGGCCCAGATTGTGCTGTAGCGCTGTTTTTGCGCCCTCCACCTGGCGCGCATCTGCCGTGCCGCGCAATTGATGCGTTAACTCATAGCATTGCGCCAAGCCGGTCGCCCCCAATGGATGGCCCTTTGACAACAGGCCGCCTGAGGGGTTGGTCACAACCTGCCCACCATAGCTATTGTCACCGTCGGCGATCAATTTTTGCGCTTGTCCTTCGCCGCATAAGCCCAGCCCCTCATAGGTGATGAGTTCGTTATGCGCAAAGCAGTCGTGCAATTCGACCACGTCGACATCTTCAGGGCCGATACCGGCTTTTTCATAGACTTGGCGCGCCGCCTCAGCCGTCATGTCATAGCCGACAAGCTGCATCATATCATGGGCTTCAAATGTGTTGGGTGTGTCGGTCGTCATTGCCTGGGCAACGATTTTCACATCCCTCGCCACACCATGCTTTTTGGCGAAATCTTCCGAGACCAAAATGGCCGCCGCCGCGCCGCAAGTCGGCGGGCAGGCCATCAGCCGTGTCATGACACCCGGTATCATCTCGGGCGATTGCATCACATCGCCCTCGCTCAATTCGGTGCGGAACAAAGCTTTCGGATTGTTCTTGGCATGACGGCTGGCCTTGGCGCGAATTTTCGCAAAATCAGCCAATTCCGTCCCATATTTGTCCATGTGGCTTTTTCCTGCGCCGCCGAAATAGCGCAAGGCCAAAGGCGCATCGCTGTCGAACAAATCGGCACATTCAGTATCAAAATCATCAAACGGGCTGGGGCGGTCATCCCACACATTGCCCAGCGCGCCCGGTTGCATTTGCTCGAAGCCGACGGCAAGCGCACAATCGACCAAACCGCTTTCAACCGCTTGGCGGGCCATAAACAGCGCCGAGGAGCCGGTGGAGCAATTATTATTGACGTTAAAAACCGGAATGCCGGTCATGCCGACTTTGTAAATCACCTTCTGGCCGCATGTGCTGTCACCGTAAACATAACCGGCATAGGCTTGCTCAATATGGGCGAAGTCCAATCCGCTATCGGCCAAGGCTTCCCGAATGGCAGCCTCGCCCATGACGTCATAATTATCAGATGCGCCGGGCTTGCCGAAGGCGACCATGCCGACCCCGGCCACAACGGTTGGATTTTGTTGGTTCATGCGAGCCTCCTATTTGCGGCAAGTATGGAAGCTCGTCTCATTTCAGGCAACAGAATTTACACCCGCGAATCTGGCGGCTCAAATGACAAAGCTTCGTGCGCTTTGCGCCTGACAAAGTGCCGGTTTTTTGGCGCCTCGGACTTTACCTCGATCTGATGGCGCGCACGCCAAAGATTGCGGCGATGATGAGGGCCAGCAAAGTGCCCAGCGCATAAGGCAGAAGGAAGCCCAAAAGACTGCGCGCAAAGCCCAAGGCAACTTGTTGCGATGGGTTATAGTCGGCCCCCAATTCGGCAATGCCAACCTCGCTTGCATAGGCTGCATAGTCTTGCTTCAGTTCGGCGAAAATTTCCGGATAGTCTTTCTGCACGTCACGGGTTTCACCAATGTCGTTGGCGAGATTGTAAAGATGCCATTGCCCGTCGCCGGAAGGCGGAGGCATTTTTTGCAGTTTCCAGTCACCCTTGTAAAGTGCCGCATTGGTGGCGACTTCGATGCCGACGGGATCTTCTGCGCTGTAAACTTCTGCGGCTTTGCCCGACAAAACCGGCACAAGGCTGCGGCCTCTTATCGGCACGGCCTCATTGGGGGCGGAAGCTGCGGGCAGTCCGGCCAGATCCAGAACCGTCGGAACAATATCAAAAACATGCGCGCGCGCAGGCTCAAAGCTTCTGTTTTTGTTTCCTTTATTCTCAATGCCGGGGCCCGCAATTATCATCGGAACGCGGTGGCCGCCTTCGGTGGCATGGAATTTATAGCGGGCAAAGGGCACGGCCGCCGCGGTCGCCCATTCCATGCCAATGGCTGCCATGCTGTCTTCTTCGCCGAGGGTTTCAGTCTCGCTATTATATCCTTGCCGGTGCAACCAGAAATCGACAAGGGGGTTTTGTCGGCTGACAGCTCCGGACTCAGGCCCATTGTCGGAGACGATAATGACAACCGTATTGTCCAATTGCCCGGCTTTTTCCAAATGTTGAAACAGGCGATTGAGGTGAAAATCCATTGCCTCAATCATGCCGGCATTGGCTTGCATGGCGCGGGCGTAAAAGGCGCGCTCCGCATCGCTCAGCGTGTTCCATTGGCGCGCATTTTGCGGCTGTGGCGGCAGTGTGGCATCGGCCGGAATTAGGCCCAGCGCCTTGCCTTTGGCCATGCGCTCAAGGCGCAGCGCATGCCAGCCCCCGTCAAATCGCCCATTGTAATTTTCAATGAAACGGCGCGGTGCCTGCACCGGAATGTGAACCGCCTGAAACGCCAAATAGCCGAAAAAGGGCCGGTCATTTTCGCCGCTGTCGATATAGTCGATCATGCGGTCGACAAACAGTTTTGACGAATAATCACGATTGGGGCGTTCGATCGGCCTGTCATCTTCGAACCATTGAATGGTGTCGTAAATCGGCAGGTAAGAGCGGGTGGCCCAATTATCGGCGCCGGTTGCGTCAAAAATCAGCGACCGGTCAAAGCCGTGTTTGCGCGGTAAATTTTTGCCGACATCACCAATATGCCATTTGCCGACCGCATAGGTCTGATAGCCTGCCGCCCCAAGACGGTCGGCGAGGGTCAGCGTGCCGTCGGGAAATTCCATTGAATAGGCCGGGTTTTCGCGCATGTCCGGCGGCAGGGTTTCGGGTATCATGGACATGCCAACTTCGTGATTGTCAGCACCCGTCAGCAGCATGGCGCGCGACGGCCCGCATTGGGGCGAGGTATAATAGCGCGACATTTTTATGCCGCGCGCGGCAATTGCGTCAATGGCCGGCGTGGCGGCTTCTCCGCCATAGGCGCCAAAGTCCATATAGCCGACATCATCGGCCATAATAATCAGCACATTTGGGCGTTGGGCTTCAGCCGTTACATTTGCCTGTGCGTTTGCGCCCGCACCGGGCCAGCCGAAACCGACGAGAAAAACAGTAAGGAAACAAAATGAGGGGAATGAGGGGAAGTTTCTTTGCATGGGCACCCGGATTGAAATTTAATCGTCGCCCATTCTTGTATGTATTGACATAATTTATGTCAACAAATCCGACCCCGAAAGCTGCGGACGCTTATCTTCCTTTGCCGGATGCCCCTCATTTTCATTCATTAAGCGCAATCAGTCAGCCAGTTGACGCCCGTAAGTGATCCAGACAGCGGCAACCACCACTTCAAACGCCACCGCGTTCCAAATGGTCGGGGCATCATGCACCACGCCGGAAAACACGCGCAAAACAGCCGCCGTGCCAATCAGGAAGGCGGCGGCGAAAAGAAACTCAGGCCGCTTTTTCCAAACACCATAAGCCGCAAAACCGCCCATGCCGAAAAAGAAAGCGCCGACATCGCCGATGAGCGAATTGCGTCCGGGGCCTTCCATAAAAATCATTTGCAGAGATTCGGCGGCACCGGCCGGTTCGAACACCCAACGCAATGCAATAACCAAAAGAAGGGCGCTGAAAGCGCCGGACAGAATTTGCAGTGTTTTTTCCATGATTTCCTCCTTCGAAATTTACCAGAGAGTGGCTTTATAAATGCGCGCGCGCAAGCGGTTTTTGCGCGAAAATTTGCCTAATGCAGGCTGTCAAATTCGCCTTGGCCGGAACTTGGAGGCCGAACTTGGAAGGCAGAAGGCGTATCACGCCGATGCCGACAAAAAGCTCAAGTTTTTACTGGACACCACACCCCACGGTTTTAGGCTCATGGAAATAAAGGGGAGGGCAAAATGGCGTTAATCGACGTAAACGGAACACAGATACATTATCTCGACGAGGGGCCGCGCGACGCGCCGGCAATCGTTTTCAGCAACTCCATGTTTTTTGATGTGACCATGTTCGAAAAACAGGCCGCGGCTTTCGCCGATAATTATCGCATTGTGCGCTATGACCATCGCGGGCAGGGCGGCAGTGCCAAAGAGCCGCGCGACAGGCTGGATATGGATATGCTGGCCGACGATGCGGCGGCTCTCATCGAAGCGCTGGGCTTGCAAAAATGCTGTTTTGTCGGCAATTCGATGGGCGGCTTTATCGGCTTGCGACTGGCGGCGCGCCGGCCCGACCTGATTGCCTCGGCGGTGATTATGGGCTCATCGGCCGATGCCGAGGTGAGCGTTGAGGCCATGGATGCGGTGACGCAAGCTATTGAACAAAACGGCGTCGCACCGGTTGTGGAAGATGTTTTGTATTTCATGCTGGGCGACACAACGCTGACCAGCCCGGAGCGCGCGCCGATCAAACAGCGCGTCACAAAAATGCTTGAAAGCCGAACGCCGGATTATGCCAATTCGGTCTGGAACATTGCCCACAGAAAATCCGTGACCGACGAGCTGGCAAAAATCAACGTGCCGGTTCTGGTGGTCGCGGGCGATGAAGACCACACCTATCCGCCCGACCATTCGCAGCGCATTGTCGATGGCATTGCCGGCGCAAAATATGAGCTGATGACCCAAACGGGCCATGTGCATGCCGTGGAACGCCCCGATGCGGTGAACGCGCTGTTGAAAACACATCTCGCCGATATCGGTTTTTAACGCCGCGCCCCCATGATTGCCCCGACAGCGCGCCTGAATTTTGAACCGATTGCGTGGCACCACGCGCCACTTTTTCATCGCCTGAATGCCGACCCGCAAGCGATGCGCTATTTTCCGGCCGTGCTGAGCGTAGAGGAAACGGATGTGTTTATTGCGCGTATCATCGACCATCGCGCGCGCCACGGGTTCGGGCTAGAGGCCGCGTTTTTGTCGGCAAAGGGCGCATTTGCCGGTTTTATCGGGCTGTTGCGCGCCGAGTTTGACGCGCCGTTTACGCCGGCTGTTGAAATTGGCTGGCGTCTGGCGCCGGAATTTTGGGGGCAGGGGCTGGCCCCCGAAGGTGCACGCGCGGCGCTGGCATGCGGGTTTGATGAATTGCGGCTTGGCGAGATTGTGTCTTTCACGGCACGCGCGAACGCGGCTTCTATGCGCGTTATGGAAAAAATCGGCATGCACCATGACCCGCAGGACGATTTCGACCACCCCGCTTTGGCTGATGACGAGCGCTTGCGCGCCCATGTGCTTTACCGCATAACGGCCCAAGAATTTCACGCGAAGGAGCCACTTACAGGAGCGCAGGATGAGCACGATTGAACGCATTAAATGGGCCAGCACATTTTGCGTGCTGAGCGGCATATTACTGACCAATTTGAACATATATCCCCTGAACATTGCGCTGCACGGCACGGGCGCGATTGGTTGGACGGTGGCGGGGTATTTGGCAAAAGACCGCGCTATTTTGACGAATTTCGGCCTGCAATTGCCGCTGTTCACGCTGGGTATTTCGAAACTGGCCTTCGGGTTTTGAGCCGAGCGGGCAAAAGCGCCGCCCGGTTGACACGCGCGCAATCATGGCTAATTTGGCAAAAAATTATCAGGTGAAACATGACCGACATCAAGCCTTTCCCGCCCGCTTTGAGCCAAGCCTATCACGCCTGGAAGCAAAACAGTTTTCCCGCGCAGGAAGGCGCATTCACAACGCTGGCGCGCGACGGGCAGGCGCCCGATTTCATGGTGATTTCCTGCTGTGACAGCCGCGTGCTGCCGACGGATATTTTCGGCGCGGGGGCGGGCGATATGTTCGTGCATCGCAATATTGCGAATTTCGTGCCGCCCTATGCGGCGCCGTCCGGTGACAATGTGGGCGACGCGCATGGCACATCGGCGGCGCTTGAATATGGCGTGTGTGCGCTGAAAGTTGCTCATGTGCTGGTGCTGGGGCACACGCAATGCGGCGGTGTGCAGGGCTGCCATGATATGTGCAAGGCCGGAAAAACCGGGCCGGAATTTGACCTGCCGCTGGTCGGTGCGTGGCTTGAGCTGATGCGGCCCGTTTATGACCGGATGGCGGCGCAGCACGAGACGATTGATCTGGACGAGATGGGGCGGCGCAGCGTTGTTCACGCGCTCAATAATTTGCTGACATTTCCATTTATCGCCCAGGCGGTGGCGGCCGGCACATTGGCGTTGCACGGCGCGTGGCATGATTTCGGCACCGGCACATTGCTGGCCTATAATCCGGATACGGACAGTTTCGAAAAAGCCTGAGTTGGCGCGAAAAATGTGTGACAAAAATACAACAATGTGACTGACGGTGTTTTACCCTGAAGCGGGCCAAAGCCAAGCCGCACCGCGCACGCCACTGGCATCGCCATGCTTGTTCGCCACGAGGCGGGTATTGATGACATCGGAGAAAATATACCCCGCCCAAAGCTCCGGCACGCGGGTATAAAGCGAATCAATGTTCGATAACCCGCCGCCCAGCACAATCACATCCGGGTCGACAAGATTGATAACCGCGCCCAGCGCGCGCGCAAGGCGGTCGGCGAGGCGTTCAATGCTGGCTTTAGCTTCCGGTGTTTCTTGCGCGGCAATCTCAATGGCGGTGAGCTTCCGGCCGGTGGTTTCATAATGGTCGCGGGCAAAGCCGGTGCCCGAAAGCCAAACCTCATTACAGCCATTGCGCCCGCAATAGCATGGCGGGCCCGGCACTTCATCGGCGCGCGGTGCGGCCAGCGGGTTATGCCCCCATTCGCCGCCAATGCCGTTTGCGCCGACCTGCAATTTGCCGTCAATGACCAGACCGCCGCCACACCCTGTGCCCATAATGACGCCGAAAACCGCATGCGCGCCCGCGCCCGCGCCGTCATGGGCTTCCGACAGGGCAAAGCAATTGGCGTCATTGGCAAGGCGCACCTCGCGCCCCAGCCGGTTTTGCATGTCTTCGCGAAACGGCTTTCCGATAAGGCTTTGGGTGTTTGAATTGCGGATTTTGCCGGTTTTGGGCGACAGCGAGCCGGGCATGCCAATGCCGATATTGACCGCGCTTCGGGCATGGGCGTCGGCGGCATTTATTAGATTTTCGAGCGTGTCCAAAATCGCGTCATAATTCTCGGCGGGCGTGGCTTCGCGTGCGCGCCAGACAATCTCGCCATTATCATCCAGTATGACGGCCTCGGTTTTCGTGCCGCCCAGATCAATTCCGCAACGCATGTTTCGCTCTTTCCAACGGGGCGAATTAACTTTGCCGTAGCGCTTCACAATGCGCAATGACTAAGGCACGATATGCAGCGTTCGGGCTTGCAAGCCGATAACCCATATAAAGTCGAGACGATGAACGAAAACACAAAAATCAAATCCGAGACCTTAAATGCACCCATGCAGGCGGTGGTGCATCAGCTCAATGTGGCGGTCGGCGATGTCGTGGCCGCCAATGCCGAATTGGTGGTGCTGGAAGCGATGAAAATGCATCACGGGCTGGCGGCAGTGTCGGGCGGGCGCGTGGTCGAAATTAATGTGGCGCCGGGCGATGTTGTCGATGCCGGTCAAATATTGGTGCGCCTCGACCCGGTGGCACAGGCCGATGAGGCCCAAGCCGATGACGCGGCAATCGATCTCGATCACATGCGCGCCGATTTGGACGAATTGGAAGCGCGCCTTGCCCGCACGCTGGACGCGGCGCGACCGGAAAAAATGAACAAGCGCCACGAAAAGGGGTATCGCTCGGCGCGCGAGAATGTCGACGATTTGTGCGACCCCGACAGCTTTATCGAATACGGGCAATTGGTGGTTGCCGCCCAGCGTCAACGGCGCGAGCTGGACGATCTCATCGACAACACGCCCGCCGACGGCCTGATTGCCGGTTTCGGCTCGATCAATGGGGATGATTTTTCCGAAGACCAAGCGCGCGCCGCGGTGCTGGCCTATGACTATACGGTGCTGGCGGGCACGCAAGGGGCGTTCAACCACAAAAAAACCGACCGCGTGCTGGAACTCGCGCAAGACTGGCAGGCACCGATTGTGTTTTTCACCGAAGGCGGGGGCGGGCGTCCGGGCGACACGGATTTTGCCAAGGTGCAGGGCTCGACGCTGGATGTCATGACCTTTGCCACTTTCGCCAAGGCCAGCGGCGTGGCACCCCGCATAGCGGTCAATAATGGCTATTGCTTTGCCGGCAATGCGGTGTTGTTCGGCTGCGCCGATGTCACCATTGCGACCAAATCAAGCTATATCGGCATGGGCGGGCCGGCGATGATCGAGGGCGGCGGGCTCGGCGTGGTGGCCCCGACGGAAGTTGGGCCGTCCGACATACAATTTGCCAATGGCGTTATCGACCTGCTGGCCGAAGACGAAGCCGACGCCGTGGCGATGACAAAAAAACTGCTCGGATTTTTTCAAGGCCGCGTGAGCGCACACCAATGCGCCGACCAGCGCTTGCTGCGTCACGTTATTCCCGAAGACCGCAAACGCGCCTATGACATGCGCGAGGCCATCGGGCTCATTGCCGATACGGGCAGCGTGCTGGAAATGCGCGCGGGCTATGGTGTCGGCATGATTACCGCCTTCCTCCGCGTCGAAGGCCGGCCGTTTGGCCTCATCGCCAATAATCCGGCGCATCTTGGCGGTGCGATTGATGCCGAGGCGGCGGAAAAAGCCGGGCGTTTTTTGCAATTATGCGATGCGTTTCAGGTGCCAGTTTTGTCGCTGTGCGACACGCCCGGTTTCATGGTCGGCCCGGAAGACGAAAAAAATGCCACCGTGCGCCGCGCGTCTTCAATGCTGGTGACGGGGGCCAGCCTGTCGGTGCCGGTGTTTATGATTTGCCTGCGCAAGGGCTATGGTCTGGGCGCGCAGGCCATGGCGATGGGCAGTTTTCATGTGCCGCAATTTTGCATTGCCTGGCCGACCGGCGAATTTGGCCCAATGGGGCTGGAAGGTGCCGTGCGGCTTGGATACAGCAAAGAGCTTGAGCAAGCCGGCCCCGAAGGCAGTGAAAAGCGCGAGGCTTTGTTCAACAAGCTCCTATCGGCCATGTATGAAAGCGGCAAGGCGCTCAATGTCGCCATGTATCATGAGATTGACGCGGTGATCGACCCGCGCGACACGCGCAAATGGATTATCAACGGCGTCCGCGCCATGCCGCCCGGCAAAAAGGGTGGCAAGGGCAAGCGTCCCTTCATTGATACGTGGTAATTGATACGTGGTAACAGGCGTCAGCCGCAGGCCACGCTGCCTTCGGCAATGAGCGCGTCAATCTCTTCGCCGCTATAGCCAAGCGTTTCCAGAATGGTGCGGCTGTGTTCGCCCAAGGCCGGTGAGGGATCGGTTTGCGAGGCGTTTTTGCCTTCAAATTTGACCGGTGGCCGCGGCACTGTCAGCGCGCCGTGCAGGGGCGTCTCATAAGTCTCAAGCGCCTCAATCGCTTCAATTTGCGGATGCGATTTGAGGTCGTCGCGCGCAATGCATGGCGCACACGGCACATCGGCCGCCGTCAAAATTTCCAATGCTTCGGCCACGGAATGGTCGGTGCGCGGTTCTTTCAAAACTTCCATAACGTGATCCATATGCATCAGTCGCCCGCCCATGGAATTGAAGCGCGGGTCTTCCAGAAGTTCGGGATAACCCAGCATTGGCAGGATTGCGTTCCAGTGATGGTCTTGTAGCGGTGCCAGAGCGATTGAGCCGTCACGCAAATCAAGTGTCTGGTAATAGTCGGACATAGGCGGCATGTCGACAACACCGTCCTTGTCTTCAATGGTTTTATGCATCATGCCATCGGGCCACATAAAAGCGAGGCTCGATTGCAACATGGAAATGTCAATATGTTGCCCCTTGCCGGTGGAGGCGCGCGCCAGCAATGCGGCCGTCGTGGCCTGCGCCACCGTATAGGCCGTAATTTTGTCGCATATCAGCGTATTGATATATTTCATTTCACTGTCACGACCTTGCATGGATGTGATGCCCGACAGACCCTGAATGACATGGTCGTATGCCGCGTTGGCCGACATCGGCCCGGTGGTGCCAAAGCCCGACACGCCGAGATATATCAGCCGCTCATTGGCACCGCGCAATGTCTCTGAACCCAACCCCAGCTTGTCCATCACACCGGGGCGGTAATTATGCAGCAGCACATCGGCATCGGCGGCGAGGCGCATTACGGCATCGCGTCCGGTTTGCGTTTTCAAATCAATCGCCAGCGAGCGTTTGCCGCGATTGCAATTGTGAAAAAACGCCGACACGCCGTTTTTCTGGGTGCCGATCAGACGCCCCGGATCGCCAATGACGGGCGGCTCGACCTTGATGACCTCCGCACCTTGCGCGCTCAGCATCATGGCGGCCACCGCGCAGGTAATCATGGTTGACAATTCGATGATTTTAACGCCGGCGAGCGGCTGTTGCGCGCTCGGTTGTGCCGATACAGTCATGGCTTACCCCCCTTACACCAGGGCAAAAGGCTACAACCCCGTTTGTCGCACTGTCAAATCGCGCATGATCTCTTGCGCGCCGCCGCCCGGCGCGGTGAAGCACAATGCGCGGCCCTTCAAGGCCGGACAGCAATTCCGGCACAACGCTTTTCCGTTTTAAACGGGTTTCGCATCATCAACCCCGTCGCGTTTTCTGGTTTCCAGATAGGGCGCGATGAGGGCGCCAAAGCGATTAATCGCCTGCTCAATTTGCGCCGGATCGGGAGTAAAAGGTTGTTGCAAAATCAACCCGCGCATAAAAGTGCGGGCAATCATCCAGATTTGGCGCACATCGTCATCATCGCCATTGGGCGAGGCATAAAAGCCGACCACGGCCTCATCCAGCTTGGTGTTCCAGTCGGTTAATCGTGCGCTGACGCGGGCGCTAAGTTTTTTGTCCGTGCGGGTGGCCATCAGCACTTCCGACAGTGCCCGGCCGCGCGCCGTGCCGGTCATGTTGCGGGCCAGCCAGCGCAAATCGGCGACAATATCTGTTTGGCTCAATTTCTTTGACGGCAATGACGGGCGCAGCAATTTCTCCAGCAGGCTGTCAATGGTGGCGATGACCAATTCTTCCTTGCTGGGGAAATGGTGGGTCAACGCACCGCGCGAGACATTGGCTTGGTCTTGAATGCGCGCGATGGAGGTGTCGGCATAGCCAAATTTGTCGAGGCAGAAAATGGTCGCCTCTATCAAATTATGGCGCGCTTCAAGCGATTGGCGCTGTCGCACCCCGCCCGCACTTGCCGGTTTGGGATCGTTTTGATTTGTCGCAGTTTTTTGCAAATGCGCCGGTGCCGACATTGCAGCCTCCTTATGAGGTCCAGATTAACCGGATATTTTTCGCTTTACAAGCAGAACAATCGTTCTGTAAGATTATCCGCGCATGGAGGGGGAAATGGCAAAAACAATTCGCATTGGCGGTGCCAGCGGCTATTGGGGCGAGTCGATGATGGCCACCCCGCAACTGCTCAAATCCGGCAATGTCGATTATCTGGTGTATGATTTTCTGGCCGAAATCACCATGTCGATCATGGCGCGGGCGCGCGCCAACAAGCCCGAAATGGGTTATGCGACAGACTTCATCACCGGTGTGTTGAAGCCAAACTTGCGCGATATTGCGGCCCAAGGCGTCAAAGTGCTGACCAATGCGGGCGGGGTGAACCCGGAGGCTTGCGGTGCGGCGGCGCGTGCGCTGATTGCCGAGCAGGGGCTTGATTTGAAAGTCGTCGTGGTGCTGGGCGATGATTTGCTGGCCCAAGGTGAGGGCTTGAGCGCGAGCGGCTATTCGGACATGTTTTCCGGCGAGGCTTTTCCGGAAGTGGAAAAACTTGCCAGCGTTAATGCCTATCTGGGCGGGTTTCCGGTCGCCGAAGCGCTGGATGCCGGTGCCGACATCGTCATTACCGGACGCAGCGTTGACAGCGCGGTGACGCTGGGCGCGTGTATTCACGCCTTTGGCTGGGCACGGGAAGATTATGACCAGCTGGCCGGCGGGTCGCTGGCCGGTCATATTATCGAATGCGGGCCGCAAGCCACGGGCGGCAATTTCACCGACTGGCATCTGGTCAAGGATACGATTGCCGATATCGGCTATCCGATTGCCGAAATTCGGCCAAATGGCGACTTCACCTGCACCAAGCCGCAAGGTTCCGGCGGCATTGTGAATGTCGGCACGGTGAGCGAGCAAATGCTTTACGAAATCGGCGACCCGCAAGCTTATATGCTGCCCGATGTCACCTGCGATTTTTCAGATGTCGCCATTCGTCAGCTCGATGATGACATTGTTGAAATTACCAATACCAAGGGCTTCCCGCCCACTGACAGCTATAAGGTAAGCGCCACATATTTTGACGGGTTTCGCGCCGGCACAATGATGAGTTTTGTCGGGCTGGATGCCGCCGACAAAGCACGCGCCTTTGCCGAGGCCGCCTTTACCCGCACGCGCCGCCTGTTGCGCCAGCACAATATGGCGGATTTTGAAGAAACCAGCGTCGAAGTGCTGGGCGATGACAGCCAGTTCGGGGCGGCAGGCCAATCGACGGGCGGGCGCGAGGTGGTGCTGAAAATCGCCGCCAAGCATCCTGACATGGCCGGGGCCGGCGCGCTTTTGAAAGAAATTAGCGGTCTGGGGCTGGCAACGCCCGCCGGCCTGTCGATTTTTGCCGGTTCGCGCGCCAAACCGTCGCCGGTCGTGCGGTTGTTTTCATTTTTGATACCCAAAACCGATGTGTCGGTGTCGCTGGATGTTGACGGCGCAAAAACCGCGCATGAGGGCAAGCAGACGGATGTGTTTTCACCCGATATGGTCGCGCGGCCTGATGCTCTCGACGCGCCGGATTTGAGCAATGCCGTCGACGTGCCTTTGGTGGCCCTCGCATGGGGGCGTTCGGGCGACAAGGGCAATAAGGCCAATATCGGCATCATCGCCCGCAAAGCCGACTATCTGCCCTATATTTGGGCGGCGCTGGATGATGCCGCGATCCGCGACAGGTTCGGACATTTCATGGCCCCCGATAGCGGGTTTGAGCGGTATCTTTTGCCGGGTGCCCATGCCATGAATATTTTAATTCACGAAGCCTTGGGCGGCGGCGGTGTCGCCAGCCTGCGCAATGACCCGCAGGGCAAGGCTTATGCTCAAATTTTGCTGGACCATCCGGTGCCGGTTTCAAGAGAAATTGCGGAGAGTTTGTAATGGCCGTTTTTGAAAGCAAGCTGGATAAAAAATCCGACGCCTATGCCAAAAACCGTGCGGATCAGCTGGAAAAGCTGGCGCATTTGCGCGGGCTGGAACAGCGCGCGGTGGATGCATCCGAGCGTCGACGCCCGCGCTTTGAAGAGCGCGGCCAGCTGACCCCGCGCGACCGGCTGGCGCATTTGCTGGATCCGGGCATGCCGTTTTTGACGCTGTATAATATGGCGAGCTATTGCGTCGATGACCCGAACCGCGACACAAGCGTGCCCGGCGGCTCGGTGCTGGCCGGTATCGGTTATGTCAGCGGCGTGCGCGTGATGATCGTGGTCGACGATAGCGGCATCAACGCAGGTGCGGCCACCGAAATGGGCTTTCGCAAAAGCCTTGAGGTGATGCGCATCGCGCTGAAAAACAAACTGCCCTTCATTCATCTGGTGGAAAGCGCGGGCGCCAATTTGATGACCTATAAGGTCGAATTATGGGCGCATGGCGGCAGTGTGTTTTACATGCTTGCCAAATTGAGCGCCGCCGGTGTGCCGACATTGACGGTGCTGCACGGCCCCTCCACGGCGGGCGGGGCCTATATGCCCGGCATGTCCGATTATAATGTCGGCGTGAAGCATAATGGCATGGCCGCGCTGGGCGGTGCGGCGCTGGTGCAGGCGGCGACAGGCGAGGTGGCTGACGAGCGCAAGCTGGGCGGCACCGAAATGCACGCCGCCGTGACCGGGCTGATGGAATATCTCGCCGAAGATGACGCCGAAGGCATTTTGCAAATTCGTGAAGTGGTCGGGCGCATGGGCTGGAACGAGCATTGCCCGACGCCGCCCGAACGCGCGTTTGACGAGCCGATTTACGATGCCGATGAAATATTGGGTCTGGTGCCGACCGATTATCGGGTGCCGTATGACTCGCGCGAACTGATCGCGCGTCTTGTCGACGGGTCGGATTTCACCGAGTTCAAGGCACGCTTTGGCTCGAACCTTGTCTGTACGCAGGCCGACATATTCGGCCATCCGGTCGGGCTGGTTGCCAATAATGGCCCGATGGGGCCGGACGAAGCGGCCAAGGGCGCGCATTTTTTCCAGATTATCGACCAGGCAAATGTGCCGCTGGTATTTCTGAACAACATCACCGGCTATATGGTCGGCACCGAATATGAACAGGCCGGCATGATCAAGCATGGCGCAAAAATGATTCAGGCGGCGGCCAATATTCGCGTGCCGAAGCTGACATTTTATGTCGGTGCCAGCTATGGCGCGGGCAATTACGGCATGGCCGGTTTGGGTTATGAGCCGGATTTTCTGTTCAGCTGGCCTGCCGCGCTGACAGGCGTGATGGGCGGCGAATCTGCCGCCGGCACGATGGAAACCGTGGCGCTGGCAAGTGCCAAACGCCGCGGCGTTGAACCGGATATGGAGGCGCTGGCAAAACAGCGCGCGGCGATTGTCGAAATTTTCAATTCGCAGGAAGACGCTTTCTACACATCCGGTCGGATGCTGGACAATGGCATTATCGACCCGCGCGACACACGCAATGTGCTTGGCTTTTTGCTGGGCACAATATGGGAGCGCAAAAACCGTACCCTGCAACCCAATGCCTTTGGCGTTGGGCGCATGTAATTCGATTTACCGAAAAGGAACCAGAAATGACCGCGCCGGACACCCAAACCATTGATTTTGAGCTGGATGCTGACTGGGCCACTTTATGGCTCAACCGCCCCGACGCCCGCAATGCCATGTCGGATGAGCTGGTGGCGGATTTGCGCGCCCAGCTTGCCTATATCGCCACGCGCGCCGATATTCGCGGGCTGACCATTCGCGGCCGGGGCGATGCGTTTTGCGCCGGCGGCGATTTGAAAGGGTTCAAAAATAATTTCCAGTCCGAGCGGTCGCTGGAAGAGGTGATTGGCGACAGTTCCAAAATGGGCGATTTTTTCCTCGCCGTGCGCTCCATGCCGCAGGTTGTGGTGTTTTTGTTGCACGGTGCGGCGATGGCCGGCGGGCTGGGCATGGCGTGCGCCGGTGATATTGTGATTGCCGCCAAAGACACCAAAATGGGGTTGACCGAAACCTCGATCGGCGTCGTGCCGGCCCAGATCGGGCGCTATATTGTCGAGCGCGTGGGCGAGTTCAAGGCGCGCTATATCATGCTGACCGCAAAGCGTTTTACGGCTGTTGAAGGGGCCGATATGGGGTTGGTCGATTTTCTGGTCGATGATGTCGCCGCGGCCGAAGCGGTCGAGGCCGAGATAAAAGCCGATGTGCGCCGCTGCGCGCCCATGGCAAATGCGGCAACCAAAAAACTGCTTGAGCAAAACAAGGTGCTGGGGGCGCAGGAAATGATCCGCTATGCCGGAGAATTATTCGCCGAAGCCGTCAAAAGCGATGAAGGGCGTGAGGGCGTGGCGTCGTTCCTCGAAAAACGCAAACCGAATTGGACACAGAGCTAGGAGCCGGCGGCATGGGGCGTATTCGTAAATTACTGGTTGCCAATCGCGGCGAGATTGCCTGCCGCGTGATGCGGACGGCGCGCGATCAGGGCATTGCCACTGTCGCGATTTATTCCGAACCCGACGCCACTGCGCCGCATGTGCTGATGGCTGATGAAGCGGTGCTGATCGGGCCGGGCCCGGTCGGGCAGTCATATTTGGTGCCGGAGAAAATTCTGGCGGCGGCGGGTGAAACAAAAGCCGATGCGGTGCATCCGGGATATGGGTTCTTGTCGGAAAATGCCGATTTTGCCGCCGCGGTTGAAGCCGCGGGTCTGATTTTTGTCGGGCCGAGTGCGGAGGCGATTGACCTGATGGGCAATAAGGCGGCGGCCAAGCGGCGGATGATTGAGGCCGGTGTGCCGTGCGTGCCGGGCTATGAGGGCGCCGACCAGAAAGACGAGACGCTGGTCGCCGAGGGCGAAAAAATCGGCTTTCCGATTATGGTGAAAGCCGCCGCCGGTGGCGGGGGGCGCGGCATGCGCCTTGTCGCGGCGGCCGACTCACTGCCTGCGGCCATTACCACCGCGCGCTCGGAAGCGGAAAATGCGTTCGGTTCGGGCGAGCTTATTCTGGAAAAGGCCATTGTAAAGCCGCGCCATGTCGAGGTGCAGGTATTTGCCGACAGCCACGGCAATGTCATCCATCTCGGCGAGCGCGATTGTTCGGTTCAGCGTCGTCATCAGAAAGTTATCGAGGAAGCGCCGTGTCCGGTCATGACGCCGGAATTGCGCGACGCGATGGGCAGCGCCGCGGTTGAAGCGGCGCGCTCGATCAATTATCGCGGGGCCGGCACGGTCGAATTTCTGCTGGATGCAAGCGGCGAGTTTTATTTCCTCGAAATGAACACGCGTCTTCAGGTCGAGCATCCCGTGACGGAAGAAGTGACGGGGCTGGATCTCGTGGCCCTGCAATTGCGCGTGGCCGAAGGCGGCGAACTTGACCTTCCCCAGGAAGAGGTTTTTCTGGACGGCAGCGCCATTGAGGTGCGCCTTTATGCCGAGGATCCGGCCAATAAGTTTTTGCCCTGCACGGGGCTTGTCGATTTTTTCGATACGCCGTCGCGCCCCGGTGTACGCATTGATGCGGGCATTGTGGCGGGTCAGGAAATATCGCCCTTTTACGACCCGATGATTGCCAAAATCATCACCTATGGCGAAACTCGCGAAGTGGCGCGCAAGCTGATGGTGGATGTTTTGCGCGAAACCGCGCTTTTCGGCGTGCGCACCAATCGCGATTTTTTAATCGCGTGCCTTGAAAATGACCGCTTTGCCGATGGCGCATTTTCCACCGCCTTCATTGCCGAGGAATTCGGCGAAGAAGGGTTTTCCGAAACCCCGCCCGGCGCTCGCGAAATGGCCGTGCTGGGGGTGCGTCACTATTTGCTGGATCGCGGCCGTGCTTTCGACAAAACATTGAACCTGCCCGACAGATTGCTTGGGTTTACCTCCAATGAGGAGCTTCACACGAGCTATCTTCTGGCCTGTGGGGACGAGACGTTCCATGTGATTGTGCGTGCCCAAAAAGACGGCAGTTACGTTGTCAATGTCGGGGATGAGACGCTGAATGTGACCGTGCGCACTGTTGAAGGCGCGCGCGCTGTCCTGCTGGTTGACGGCGAAGCGGTCGCCAGCACGGTGCATTTGTCCGACGACACATTGCATGGGCTTGTCGGCGGGCGCGGGCTTGATTGCGTCAATTTGCTGGCCAAGGCGCGCGGCAGCGACGAGGGCAGCGACGGGCGGCGCGTTCTGGCACCGATGCACGGGCGCGTGGTGGAGGTTTTGGTCAGCGCCGGCGATGCCGTTCAAAAGGGCGACCGGCTGGCAATTATCGAAGCGATGAAAATGCAGCATGATATCCTTGCCGAAATTGACGGTTCGGTTGATGATCTGTTAATTGAAATCGACCAGCAGGTCGGTGCCGAAGATCTGATGATCACAATTGCGGCAGATGACGAATAGGGGATTTTATGTTGAATGAAGCGCGCGATTTTATGGCCGAGTCAGACGCGCTCTACGCCATTATGAAAGATTTGAGCGACGATGATTTCGCCGCGCCGACCCAGTTCAAAGACTGGACGTTGAACGATGTTCTGGAACATCTCCATATGTGGAATTGGGCGGCCAATGAATCCTATATCGATGAAGAAAACTTCGTGGAATTTATCGCCGATGTGATGAATGACGTGCAAGGCGGCAGTCTCAAAATATTTGAACGCAAATGGATTGACGGTCTGGCCGGGCGCGCGCTTCTGGAGACATGGCGGGCGTTTTACACCGAAATGGCGGCGCGGTTTGAGCAGGTCGATCCGAAAATGCGCCTGAAATGGGCGGGCCCCAGCATGAGCGCGCGGTCATCCATCTCGGCGCGGCTGATGGAAACATGGGCGCATGGGCAGGAAGTGTTCGACCATTTGGGCGTGGTGCGCGTTGATGCCGACCGTATAAAAAGCATTGCCGTTCTGGGCACAAATACTTTTGGCTGGACCTATGCCACGCGCGGCGAAACACCGGCAGGCCCGATGCCTTATGTGCGCCTGACGGCACCGTCCGGCGATATCTGGGAATTTGGAGAGCCGTCGACGGAAGAGATGGTGGAAGGTTCCGCATCGGAGTTTTGTCAGGTGGTGACACAGGTGCGTAACATTGCCGATACACAAATCCGCGTGGTCGGGCCGGTTGCGACCGACTGGATGTCGAAAGCACAATGTTTTGCCGGTGGCCCGGAAACACCGCCGCCGCCGGGCACGCGTTTTACAAAAACCAAATAATCAAAAAGGAAATGAATATGCCTCCCACTCAAGAGCATGCCACTCAAGGGCATTCCACCGGCACGCCTGCGTCGGCTGTCGAGCCGCGCCACAACTGGACGCAGGCCGAAGCCGAGGCTTTGTTCGCCCTGCCGTTCAATGATTTGATATTTCAGGCCCAGAGCGTGCACCGGCAATGGTTCGACCCCAATGAGGTGCAAAAAAGCACGCTTTTGTCGATCAAGACCGGCGGGTGCCCCGAAGATTGCGGCTATTGCAGCCAGAGCGCGAGCTTTGAAACCGGCATCAAGGCCACCAAGCTGATGGATGTGGAGGCGGTGCTGGAAGGCGCGCGCCGCGCCAAAGCCAGCGGTGCCTCCAGATATTGCATGGGCGCGGCGTGGCGTTCGCCGAAAGACCGCGACATTGACGCCATTGTCGAAATGATCAGGGGCGTGCGCGAGATGGGGATGGAAACCTGCATGACATTGGGCATGCTGACGCCCGAACAGGCGGCGCGCCTCAAGGAAGCCGGGCTTGATTATTACAATCACAATGTCGACACGTCGGAAGAATTTTACGGCGAGATTATCACCACGCGCAATTTTGAAGACCGTATCGAAACCATCCGCCATGTGCAGGATGCGGGCATTAATGTGTGTGCGGGCGGCATTTTGGGCATGGGCGAGCAAATCGGCGACCATGCGAGCATGCTGGTGACGCTGGCAAACCTGAACCCGCAGCCGCAATCCGTGCCCATCAATATGCTGATACCGATTGCGGGCACGCCGCTGGGCGAGGCCGAGGCCGTCGATCCGCTGGATTTTGTGAGCTGTATCGCTGTTGCCCGCATCATGATGCCGAAATCCGTAGTCCGGCTGTCAGCGGGGCGTGAGTGGATGTCGGATGAAACACAGGCTTTGTGTTTTCTGGCCGGTGCCAATTCGATTTTCATTGGCGAGGCCTTGCTGACCGCCGCCAATCCGGAATTGTCGAAAGATGAGAAGTTGTTTCAGCGTTTGGGCCTGAAGCCAATGCCCGCCCATGCGTGCCCGTCTGCTGTCTAAAGCCCGCTCATAAGCCTATTCGAAAGGCCTATTCAAAAGCCGCAATCATTTGCATGGCGTCCATGATGCGGGTGCCGTCGGCGTCCCAAACATGCATGATTTGTGAGGCATAGCCATTGCCGGCATGTTGTGAAAACGTGTTGAGCAGCCACCAGCCATCGCGCGTTTGGGGGGTGTCGACCAGCATATTGATATTCCAGTTCATCGAGCTGATGCCGCGCACGCTCTTCATCATGCCAAGCACGGCGGGCGGCGGTGCATCGCCCAGCGCGATAAGCGGCACAATGCCGTCGCGGGCACGGGCATCCTTGTGCCGGAACCAAATCAGATTATCGGCTTCTGCCGAGCCGGACATGGGCACGGATAATTTCACGGCGCGTGCTTCGAAATGCTCCATGAATACCGGCACACGATCGTTCCAGGCAAGCTCCGGAATATCTTCGGGCGGGGCTATGTCGTCGCGGCGCGGATAATGCGCCTGCACCTGCATGTCGCGATTGACGCCAAAGGTGAAAATCGCGCGCCCGGCGAGCGCATCATCGCCGGTAAGCCGCGCTTCAATCGTGACCGTGTTTTTGCCGCGCCGCAAAAGCTCCGTTGAAACCTTGAGCCGACCCGATGCCGGGCCGACGAAATTAATCTGAATCGTGCGCAGAGGCGGCAGGTCGTCATGCGCGCCCTGCACGGCCGCCAGCATCAGCGCGCCGGTCAAGCCGCCATAGGCGGTGCGCCCTTGCGTCCACCCGTCCGGCGTGTCGATTTCTGCGGCGGTTTGATGGTTCAAAAATTCGTCAATGAGGCGGGAAAATTCCATGAGCGTCTCTGTGTCGGCGGGGCGGGAGGGGTGGTGGCTATCTGTTCGGCGCACCGAACGGGTGTTTACGATTTATGTCAATCGGGCACGCTATCAAGGCTTGCGCCCAACATCAGGGCGCGGCGGGTTTTGCGGTCTTTTTTCAGCGCATATTCGCGCGCCATGGCTTCGCCGCGTGTTTTGAAGACCTCGCTATGCACAAGCCGCCATTGCCGCCCGCGTGTCGATTTCGCACCTGCGCCCGCATTGTGGGCGGCAAGGCGTTTTTCCAAATCGGTTGTCCAGCCGACATAGCTGCGCGCGGCACCTTTGTCGCATGTCGCAATAAGATAGACATAATTGGGCTTGGGTGTATGCGCGTTTTTTCCGGAAGCTTGGGGTGGATGCGCAGCGCTGGATGATGTGTCCGACATGGCGTCAATATATGACTTTACAGGGTTTTTGAAAGTGTCTAATGACGAAGCTATTACCGGAGTGTTCCATGTCTGAAGCACAAAATACCGTGGCGTTGCCGCCCCATCCCGAAATTGAGCATGCGGATGCATTATATGGTGTTTCACGCTGGGGCGGCGGGTTTATCCGCATTCTGGAAAACGGGCATATCGGTCTGGTGCATCCCGACCGCCCCGATGCGGTGCCGACCGACCTCATGCATATTATCGACAGCCTGAACGAGCGCGGCATTACTGCGCCGGTGCTGCTGCGCGTGGCCGATTTTATCTCTTACCGCATCGACCAGATCAACGCTTTGTTCATGGCCGCGATTGAAGAACAGGGTTATAAAAACCGCTATCAGGGCGTTTTTCCCGTCAAGGTCAACCAGCAGGCGCAGGTGATCGACCGCATTGTGGCCTATGGCAGGTCGCATGATTTCGGCCTTGAGGTCGGTTCCAAGGCCGAGCTTCTGATTGCATTGGCGCAGGATTTGGGGCCGCGCGCGGCACTCATCTGCAATGGCGTCAAGGATGCCGAATTTGTGCGTCTGGCGCTGATGTCGCAACGCCTCGGCTTCAACGTGTTTCTGGTGCTGGAAAGCCCGCGCGAGGTTGAGCTTGTTTTGCGCGAGGCCGATGCGCTGGGCGTGCGCCCGCAACTGGGCATTCGCATCAAGCTGACCCATGAGGTGAGCGGCAATTGGGCGGCCTCCAGCGGCGACCGGTCGACCTTCGGCATGAGCATTGCCCAAGTTATGGATGTGGTCGATGCCTTGCGCGCGCGCAATTATCTCGATTGCCTGAAATTGCAGCACAGCCATCTGGGCAGTCAGGTGCCGAATATTATTGAAATCCGCATGGCGGCGCAGGAAGCGTGCCGGTTTTTCGTTGAAATATCGCGCGAGGGGGCACCGCTTGAGTTTCTCGATCTGGGCGGTGGTCTGGGGGTTGATTATACCGGTGAACACCGCGCGGCGGAAAATTCCACAAATTACACGCTTTCCGAATATTGTCTGAACATTGTCGAAACCGTGCGTTACGCGATGGACGAGGCCGAAATGGCGCATCCAGTGATTATCACCGAAAGCGGGCGCTCATGCGTGGCGCAATCATCCATGTTGCTTTTCAATGTGCTGGAGGCGACGCGCTTTGACAGTCCGGAGCCGGTTTGGGCGCATCCTGACGACCACATGATTCTCAAAAACATGCTCAAAATTGAGAGCTATCTGAGCGCCGAACGTGTGCATGAATGCTGGAATGATCTGGTTTTCTACCGCAATGAAATGCGTGCGCTTCTAAAAAGCGGGCAGGTGAGCCTGCGCGAGACGGCCAAGGCCGAGCGCGCGCATCTGTATCTTATGAACCGCATCAAATCGCTGCTGGCAGGTGTCGAAGGCGATAATGACGAGATGGAGCTGGCCGTTCAGCAGGCCGCCGATATTTATCACGGCAATTTCTCCCTGTTTCAGAGCCTGCCGGATGTCTGGGCCATTGACCAGTTGCACCCGATTGCGCCGCTGCACCGATTGCGCGAAAAGCCTTCACGCCGCGCGGTTCTCAGCGATATTACCTGCGACAGTGACGGCAAAATTGACCGCTTCGTGCTGGGTGACGGCGTGTCGAAAACCCTGCCCGTGCATGAGCTTGAGGCGACGCGCGATTATTATCTCGGTGTGTTTTTTGTCGGTGCCTATCAGGAGACGCTGGGCGATCTGCATAATTTGTTCGGCGACACCAATGTGGTGACGGTCGAATTGCAGAATGATGGCCGGTTTGAGCTGATGCACGAGCAGGAAGGCGATACGGTCGCCGAAGTTCTGACTTATGTGGAATATGAACCGCGCCGGCTGGTCGACGGGTTCAAGGCGATTGTCGAGCGCGCCGTGCATGAAGGGGCCATCGCCCCGCGCGACCGGCGCGAGATGATTGAGGCGTTCAAAGACAGCATTAATGGCTATACCTATTTCGAGCATTGAGGCCAAAGGGGGCCGGGCATGACGAAAACTCTGGTTATCGGGGCGGGCGGCGTCGGGTCGGTGGCCGTTCACAAAATGGCGATGTGCCCGGATGTGTTCGGCGATGTTTTGCTGGCAAGCCGACGTATCGCCAAATGCGATGACATAGCCCGCAGCGTGACCAAGCGCTTCGGCGCGAAAATCGAAACGGCCGCGCTTGATGCCGATGATACAAAAGCCACGGTTGATCTGATTGCGCGGTTCAAGCCGGACCTCGTCGTCAATCTGGCGCTGCCCTATCAAGACCTTGCGATAATGGATGCCTGCCTTGCGACGGGTGTCGATTATCTGGATACGGCAAATTATGAGCCGCGCGACGAGGCTAGGTTCGAATATCACTGGCAATGGGCTTATCACGACCGCTTTGTCGAGCGCGGCATCATGGCGCTTCTGGGCAGCGGGTTTGACCCCGGTGTCACCAATGTTTTCACCGCCTATATCGCCAAACATTATGTCGAAGAGATGCGCACGCTGGATATTCTCGATTGCAATGGCGGTGACCACGGCCAGCATTTTGCGACCAATTTCAATCCGGAGATTAATATTCGCGAAGTCACCGCACCGGCGCGGCATTGGGAAGCCGGGGCTTGGGTTGAAACACCGGCCCTGTCGCACCGCCGGACATTCGATTTTCCGTCTGTCGGCGCGCGCAATATGTATCTGATGTATCACGAGGAACTGGAATCGCTGACCAAGCATTTTCCGGCGCTCGAACGGGCCCGCTTCTGGATGACTTTCGGTGACGCTTATCTGACGCATTTGGAGGTGTTGCAAAATGTCGGCATGACCTCGATTGAACCGGTTGTGTATGAGGGGCGCGAGATTATCCCCTTGCAGTTTTTGAAGGCTGTCTTGCCCGACCCCGGCGATCTGGGCAAAACAACCACCGGAAAAACCTGCATCGGCAATATCGTGTCGGGCCACCATGCCGGCCGGCCGCGCACGGTCTATCTCTATAATATATGCGACCATGAGGCGTGCTTTGCCGAGGTCGGCAGTCAGGCTGTCAGCTACACGACCGGCGTGCCCGCCATGGTCGGGGCGACACTGATGCTCAATGGCACATGGCACAAACCCGGTGTTTTCAATCTGGAACAGTTTGACCCCGACCCGTTCATGGAACTGTTGAACAAACACGGCCTGCCCTGGCAGGTGACGGAACTGCCGGAGCCACTGGATTTTTGATGATGATGCCAACCCAGTCTGCCGGCGCGGGCCGGTTTGCCGATTTTGACCTGTCACGGGTGCCGAGCCCGTGTTTCGTCATTGACGAGGTGAGGCTGGCGGAAAATCTCGGCATTTTGAAATCGCTGGGTGCGGCGGCCAATGCCAATATTCTGCTGGCATTGAAGGCGTTTTCAATGTGGGAACTGGCACCGCTCATCAGCGCGCATCTCGACGGGTGCTGCGCGTCGGGCTTGTGGGAAGCAAAACTCGCGCATGACCGCTTTGGCGGCCATGTCAGCACCTATGCGCCGGCTTTCAAGCCAGACGAGATTGACGAGATCGCGCGTCTGTCTTCCCATGTCATCGTCAACACCCCGCAACAGGCGGCCCGCTTCGGCAAGCAAATTGCCGCCGGAAATGCCGCGCCGGGCTTGCGCGTCAATCCGATGCATTCGGAAGGGCAGGTGGCAAAATATGACCCGTGTGCGCCCGGCTCGCGTTTGGGCACACCGGTGCATCAGCTTGAGAACAAATTGCCGGAAACGGTTCAGGGGCTGCATATCCATACATTGTGCGAACAGGATTTTGCGCCGCTGGCGCGCACGGTGGAGGCGCTGCACCCGTTTCTGGAGGCGGTGGCGCCGCAATTGCGCTGGCTCAATCTGGGCGGCGGGCATCTCGTGACGCGCCCTGATTATGAGCGCGACGCGCTGGTCGGGCTTATCAGGGAATTGGCACAAAAATATGATGTGCAGGTTTTCCTCGAACCGGGCACTGCGGTTGCTTTCGATGCGGGCATTCTGGTCGGCGAAGTGCTGGATGTCATGGATAATGACGGGCCTCTGGCGGTGCTGGATGTCTCAGCGACCTGCCACATGCCGGATGTTTTGGAAGCGCCCTATCGTCCGGCCTTGCGCGATGAGTGCGCGGGCGGCCAAGCGGTGCGCCTTGGCGGGCCAAGCTGTCTTGCCGGTGATATTATCGGTACTTATGGTTTTGACGCGCTGCCGCAGGCGGGCGACCGGTTGGCGTTTCTCGATCAGGCGCATTATTCCATGGTTAAAACGACGACGTTTAACGGTGTGCCCCTGCCGGCACTTGCCATTTGGAACAGCGACACGGATGCTTTGCGCATGGTGCGCGAATTTGATTATGCCGATTTTGAAGGGCGCTTGTCATGAGCCGGAACTTCGATAACCAGTTTCTGGGCGAAGAGCTCGCCGCGTCGGAAAACGCGCGCGAGACGGCGCGCTTTGAGGTGGTGCCTTGCGGTCTGGAGGCAACGGTTTCCTATGGCACGGGCACGGCGCAGGGCCCTGCGGCCATTATCGCCGCCAGCCATCAGCTTGAAAGGCTGGTTTATGATGCCGAGCCGTGCCGCGAGGGCATTTTCACCCATCCGCCGGTCGATTGCGATCAAGCAATAGAAGATGTCATGCAGGGTTTGCGCGGTCTGACAGCCGATATTGCCGGCCGCGGCCATGTGCCGGTCACGCTTGGCGGGGAACACAGCATAAGCTATGGCGCGGTGATGGGGGTTGTCGATGCGGTGGGCCCGGTCGGGCTTATTCATGTCGACGCGCATGCGGATTTTCGTGACGCCTATCAGGGGCATAAATTTTCCCATGCCAGTGTCATGCATTTGCTGGCGGGTGAAGGCTTGCCCATGGTGTCGCTTGGCGTGCGCGCGCTGTCGGTCGAAGAAGATGCGGCGCGCAAAGCCCATGGCGTCATCACCCATGACGCCCGCCAGCTTGTGTGCGAGGATACGCACAGTGTCACCCTGCCGGATGATTTTCCGGAAAATGTCTATATCACCTTCGACCTCGACGGGCTCGACCCGTCCGTTCTGCCCTCGACTGGCACGCCGGTGCCCGGCGGTCTGGGTTTTTATCAGGCGCTCGATCTGGTTGAAAGCGCCGCGCGCGGGCGCAATGTCAAAGGCATTGATGTGGTGGAACTGGCCCCCGTTGCAGGCCAGCCGGTCAGCGATTTCACCGCCGCGCTGATAAGCTATCATCTGATGCGCATCGCGCTTGGTTCTTGAGGGTTGGCGCATAGGCCGGTTTATTCTCAATAAAAAACCCCCGACAGCCGAAACTGCCGGGGGCGATATGTAGGGAGAGACATATCCAACAGTTTCAATATAGGCGTGTGAGGGTTAATGATCGGTAAACGAAAACGGTAAAAAATTTTCGGCTGCCGAATAAAGAAAAATCAGGCGGATTTTTGCAGTTCGAGCATCTCGCCCATTTTTTCCCATAATTTATTGACCGCTTTGACCGGCCGCACCATGACTTTGAAATCGGTAATTTTGCCGTTTTCGTCCCAGGTGATGATGTCCACCCCATTGATCTCAATGCCTTCAACCACACTTGTAAATTCAAGCATGGCGTGGTCTTGGCTGATAATCTCGCGCGTATAGGTAAATTGCGTATCGTCGAAAACGGTTGCGGCGGCGGCGAGATACATCATCACTTTGGCCTTGCCCATTTGCGGTGTGTGGACAACGGGGGAATGAAAAACCGCGTCGTCATGGAGCAGTTCCGGCAGCGTCGACACATCGCCGGACGCCATGACCTTATGCCAGCTTTCAATTGCTTGTGGCCGCATGTTTTTCTCCCCTTTTTCGCGTGGTTTCAAACGTTACGCAAAAAAACAGGCCCGCACAAGGCGGGCCTGTCGTGACATTTGCTATGCCGGTGTTTACGCTTCTTCGGAAGTCGCAGCAACCCAAATCATCAGACCAAAAGCAATTTTGTTGATGAAGTCAGCAATATTGTAAATGCCGTTCAGCGATGCGGCATCTACCGATCCCGTCATGTAACCGAGGATATAACCCAGCGGATAGATAGCCCAGCCGACGAGAACGATCAGCCGCATGGTGCTGAACGCTGTCTGCACGCCTGCGGGCGCACTTTTCGCGCTCTGACCGGCTTCGCCAGAGAAGATGTAGTACAGGATATATACCCAGCCAACCATCCCGATGATGAAGCCCAGTGTTGCGTCGATCAGGCCGACTTCGCCGAAATAACCGCCCAGCAGCATAATCAGCGTACCGATAAGCAGGTGCCAGAAAATGCGTGCCGAAGCTGCGCCGACGGCAGCCAGGATCAGATAAAACTCGATCATCAGCAGTGGCACTGTGATCAGCCAGTCAATATAGCGATACACGGTCGGTGTTTCGCCCGTTGTTGCCCACACTTCGCGCATGTAGAAATAGTGAACAGCGGCGACCAAAGTCACCAGCGCAGACACCAGCAGTGAGACCCCCCACTTTCCACCAATGCGACGTGCTTCCGCGTAGAAAAATACGGTTGAAGCAACCATGGCAATTGAGATTAGCCAAAAAGAAATCCCGACATAATCGTCCGACTGCAAATTAGCAGCAGACGCCAATGTCGGCATCATAGCGAAGACAGCAGCTGCAGCAGCGGTCTTCCAGTTTTTCAAAATAGTCGTCATGACGGTACTCCCTTATTCAGACAATAAGAGGTTAGTGCGACATTTTGGCATGGCAAGACAAAATATGCGTTTTTTGTAAAAAATTTACTTTGTTAAGCAAATTTTTCATAAAATTGGGTAATTGAGCCGCAGTTTCAGTGCATATAGAGGCAAAAATACCCGCTATGCGGCATGGCCGAGTCGCCAAAATGGCCGAAAATGCCGTAAACAGGCACGGGCACGGGCAGAGGCAGACGGGAAGCGGCTAGGGGTGTTTGTGATGTTCGGCTTTATGTCCGGCGCCGCGTGCGATTTCGGTTGTGACCGCCGGTGCGTTTTCAAATCTGAACGTAACACGCAAAGGTGTCTTGTGCGCCTGATGCACGAAATCAAAAACCATTAAATGATGTCCACCAGATTCCAGAACAAGGTCTGTGCCCGGTGACAATGAAAATGCCTCCACGCGGCGCATCCGCATAATATTGTCGCGCATTTCATGCGTGTGCATTTCAATGCGCGCATCGGGGCTTTCCACGCCGATCAAGCGGTCGGGGGTTGCGCTTTTGGATGTCAGGCGCCCGAAAATAATGCCGGGGCGTGCGCCAATACCGGCGCGAAACTCCAAATCGTGAACAATAATGTCGGCTCTGGCTGAAACACTCAAAACCAACACGGCCATAGCGCCGACCCAAAGCCGGCCTAGGGTGGGAGGATGGAACATGGGGCGTGGGCCTTTTTATTCAGCCGCCTCTGTCATGTCAGACCGATTGAGCTGGGTGAACGCATAATCATCAGGGTCGATGCTTTGCGTAGCCTCTTCATAGACATAAGTAAAGTCCGGCCAGTTATTTGTGACCTTGCCGCTTTCATTTTTGTACCAGCTGTCGCAATCGCGCTCCCAAACGGATGTTTGAAGGCGTGCTTTGAGATAATCGGCAAACTCCGCCATTCGCTCGGTTTTGAGATCCATCGCCGCTGCGCGACTTGAGATCAGCGTTTTCACGGCATCAATGATGTAATTGACCTGACACTCGATCATGAAAATGATCGAATTATGCCCCAGATTGGTGTTGGGCCCGTAAAGCATGAAAAAATTCGGGAATTTGGGCATGGTGATGCCGAGATAAGCCTCGGCACCCTCTTGCCATGATGTGTTGAGGTCTGCGCCTTTGGCACCCAGAATTTCCAGCGGTGCCAGAAATTCCGTCGATTCAAAGCCGGTTCCCCAAATAATCACGTCAAACTCATGCTGCCGGCCGTCATTGGTTTCAATGCCCGATGCGTTGATGCATTTGATACCGGCGGTTTCAACCGACACATTGTCCCGGTGCAGCGCCGGATAATAATCGTCGGAAATTACCACCCGTTTGCACCCTACAGGATAATCGGGCTTCAAAATCTTACGCAAATGCGGGTCGGTCACCTGCTCGTCAAAATGGCTTTCCACCTGTTCGGTAATGGTGTTCGACATATTGAGGGCTTTGACCAGAAATTTGGTTTTCTTAACCTCGTTAAACGCGGTGAAATTGCGCTCTAGCGACCAGTAAATCAGGCCACGGGTGAATTTGCGGTAGCCCGGAATATATTTGAACATGGCTTTTTGAAGCGCCGAATAGGGCTCGTCATTGCGCGGCACCACATGACAGGGCGAACGCTGGAATACGGCCAAATGGCCGGCGGTTTTTGCAACCTCCGGAATAAATTGCGCCGCTGACGGCCCATTGCCGATAACCGCCACACGCTTGCCGGTGAAATTAATGTCATGCTGCCATTCCGCCGAATGGAAGATGGGTCCCTGAAAACTGTCCTTGCCCGCAATCTCAGGCACTTTGGGCCGGTTCAACTGGCCCAGCGCGGTCACCACAATATCGGTTTCCAGAACTGCACCGGAAGCGGTTTCCAACTGCCATTTGGCGCGCGCTTCGTCATATTTCGCCTGTTTGATTTCCGTGTTGAAACGGGTTTTTTCGTAAAGCCCGTATTTTTTGGCGAGGCCGGACAGATAGGCGAATATTTCGCTGCGTTCGGGAAATGTGCGAGACCAGTCGGAACGCCCCTCAAAAGAATAGGAATAAAAGTGCGATGGAACGTCGCACGCGCAACCCGGATATGTGTTGTCACGCCACGTGCCGCCAATGTCATGGGCTTTTTCAACCAGCTCATATGATTTAATGCCGGCCCGTTCCAGTTGCATTGCCATGCAAATGCCGCCAACCCCGCTTCCGATAATGGTTACATGCGGTGTTTGCGTGTTCCGATTGCTGCTACTGCTCATAATAACACTCCCCTTGAGAACCATAGTTTAGGCACAAAATGGTTAATCGCAAGCCGCTAATTTTAAGCAGGCGGATGCGCGGTGTCTGTCGGTGGATTTACTGTTTACGTCTGCAATTATTTGTTTAAACTTATTCTAAACAGGGGAGGAAATTAATCATGGCTCATCCGTCACTATCTCAAAAGCAGGCGACACTTGTTAATGTCATTGCTCTGGGCACGATTGCAGCATTGGCTTTGGTAGGCATTCTTGGCTCAACTTCGCTTGAGCGCTCCGAAGTTGGTACACAAATGCAGGCGTCCCCCAGTACATCTGTCGGCCTTATTGATACCCAACGCATTGTGGCCGCAGACGAGGCACCCGGCGACTGGCTGTCTTATGGTCGTGATTATGGTGAACAACGCTTTTCACCGCTGACACAGGTCAACAAGAAGACGATCAAGGATCTGGAACTTGCCTGGTCGTTTGACATGTACACAAATCGCGGGCTTGAAGCCTCCCCCATCGTGGTGGACGGCATTATGTATATGACCGGCTCGTGGAGTGTAGTTTTTGCAGTTGATGCGATAACCGGCGAAGAAATCTGGTCTTATGATCCGGAAGTGCCCGGTGACTGGGCGCGCAAGGCTTGTTGCGACGTCGTCAATCGCGGCGTGGCTGTTTATGAGGGCGCGGTATATATCGCCACATTGGACGGATATCTTGTATCGCTCAATGCCGAAACCGGCGAAGTGATTTGGCGTATCAACACAATCATCGACCGCACCCGCGCCTATACGATTACCGGCGCCCCGCGCGTTGCCAATGGCCGTGTGTTTATCGGCAATGGCGGCGGCGAGTTTGGTGTGCGCGGTTATGTATCGGCCTATGACACCAAAACCGGCGATCTGGACTGGCGCTTCTTCACCGTGCCCGGCGATCCGTCAAAACCGTTTGAGCATCCCGAAATGGAAACCGCCGCATCCACATGGAAGGGCGGCGAATGGTGGAAAATCGGCGGCGGCGGTACGGTCTGGAATTCGATCGTTTATGATGCCGAAACCGACACGGTATTTTTGGGCGTCGGCAACGGCTCACCCTGGACGCGCACCATCCGGTCTCCGGGCGGTGGCGACAATCTGTTCCTGTCTTCAATCGTTGCTGTTGATGCCAGCACCGGCAAAATGCGCTGGTATTACCAGACCACGCCCGGTGACAATTGGGACTATACAGCCGTGCAGGACATGATGCTGGCCGATATGGAAATTGACGGCAAAATGCGGAAAGTCATTATGCAGGCGCCGAAAAACGGCTTCTTCTATGTTCTTGACCGGCAGACCGGCGAATTGCTGCGCGCAAACCCGTATGTCACGGTGAACTGGGCCTCGCATATTGATATGGAAACCGGCCGTCCGGTTGAAAACCCGGACAAGGATTTCCTGACCGGTGACTCGCAATGGATCTTGCCCGGACCGCTTGGCGGGCATAACTGGCAGTCCATGTCGTATAATCCGAATACCGGACTTGTTTATATTCCGGCACTCGAAAACCCGCTCGTATATGACGTCGAACATGATTTCAAGGCGACCGGACGTTTTAAATATATTGAGGGCGGCTGGAATACCGGCATTGAATTCGGGCGCATCATGGAAATATTGGGCGAGCATCCTGACCTGCCGCCCGGCAAAGGCTACATCACGGCGTTTGACCCGCTTACCGGTAAAACACACTGGACGCGCGAACACGGAACGCACTGGAACGGGGGCACTTTGTCTACCGCCGCCGATCTGGTTTTCCAAGGCAATGGCGACGGTTATTTCGTCGCTTATGATGCGAAAAACGGCGATGAATTGTGGAAGGTCAACACCTATACAAGCATCATCGCACCGCCGATTACCTATAGTGTCGGTGGCGAGCAATATGTTGCCATTCAGGTTGGCTCCGGTGGAGCCGCCGGTCTGACGGAAGGCGATATCGCCATGCCGGCCTCTGCCAAATTCGGCAATTTCGGCCGCATGCTGGTGTTCAAGCTGAACGGCGGTCTGTCGATTGAAGAGCCTGAGCATTGGGCGCGCGAAATCCCGGAGCCGCCGGTCATTGAGGCGTCTGCCGCCCAGATACAACTTGGTGGTGAGCTTTATGGCGAGGTTTGCGGTTTCTGCCACGGTATCGGTGCCTATGGCGGCCCGGCTGTTCCGGATTTGCGCAAAATGAGCGAGCAAACACACCGCATGTTCAACGAGATTGTGCTTGAAGGTGTGCTGGAAGATCGCGGCATGTCGAACTTCTCCGACCGCTTGAGCCAGGCTGATGTCGACAGCATTTATGCCTATATCAACTCACGCGCCTGGCAGGACTACAAATTGCAGGAAGACGCCAAGGCCGAAGCTCAATCGGAAGCCCAGACCAGCGCGCTGACGAATTAGTCAGCGTTTGGTTCGGGCCTAATTGACGCTGCCCTTTGGCGGCAGATCGGGCACGGGCAGGTCACGAAATTCAAGCTTCAAAGTGGGGCGATCGCCGGCTGAATCTTCGCTGGCGCTCTCGCCTTCGCGCTTTTGGATTTTGGCTTCTTCCGGGGGGCGTGCCTTTTTATAGGCCAGTCGCGCCTCAAAGGGCTTGCCGTCTTCGACCTGTTCCAAAGCCTCTTCCACAGCATCGGCCAGTTCCGCCGAAAAGGGCAGCCCGTGCAGGCGCGGAGAGCCGCGCAATGCGCCACCGGTGCCGAGGGGTTGGGCGAGAATATAAATGCGCCCCGCCGTGCCGTTAACCTTGTCGGGTTCTTCGATAACCGCCCAATGCAGTTTGAACGGGTTTTCGGGCAGTTCGGCAATCGCCCAGCCGCGCAAATTCTGTGCGCCAATATAAGCCCCGACATAAAGCGCGGTGACGAGAAAAATGGCGGCGATTTTTATTTCGCGCCGCAACGGGCTTGCCAGATTGAGATTGAGCAAAAGCGCGGCCACCACCGCATAGGCAATGCCGAGCCAAAGGGGGATGTTCATGGCTTATCTCCCGCCCGTATGAGTGCTTTGTCGCGGGTGAAGATTTTCGACACCGCACCTGTGGCGTCAAGGCTGAAGCGTACCGCCGTTTGTTCGTCGCCGGCACCGGTGAGCTTGTTTGTGCCGGCAAACACGACCGAGACACTGGGGTTCAATTTCTCAACCTTGACCTTCACCGGTACCGGATTTCCGGTCACCGCCCTGTAATGCAAAAGGTTGACGACATATTCGCCCGCGGCGATGCCGCGCAAGGTAACGGTTTCCTGATTGAGCGGGTTTTCAATGCGTTCGCCATTGACCGTCAGCGCATCGTTGAGGCTGCCGCGATCGTCGCGGTCGAGATGCATCAGCCCCGCTTCGCGCGTGTCGAACCACACCAGATTGCCGGTGGCATCTTCGACAATAAGGTCAACATCGTCGGGGTGACTGTCCGGCCATTGCGCGGTGATTAAAAACTCGGCCTTGGGGTTGACCTTGCCTTGCGTGATTTCGGGGCGGATCATGATAAACGCCACGGAAAACATAAAGGCAAAGCCGAGCAGGGCATTGAACAGAACATCCGTAAACGGGTTCTGATCATCATTGGGCGGAAACAGGCCTTTGCCGATCATGAGGCGTCTCGGCCCAGTTCGAGCAAATATTCCTGCATGGCGTCGGACAATATCTGGAATTGCAATCGCAGAAGCAAATTGGCAACAAGGCCAGTCAGGGTCGTATAAAGCGCAACCGCCATGCCCGCGCTCATCTCGCCCAGCGCGGCTTGCAGACTTGCCGCATCATATCCGCTCAGCTTGCTGATCGGGGCCAGCATCAGAATAAAGCCGATAATGGTTCCCAAAAGGCCGAGTTTCAAAACACTGTCGGCGGCAAACCAGCCATGGTTCAGCCAGCGCGCCAATATGGCTTCGCGGTGCTCGGTGTCAAAATCGGTCGGCAGGTCGTATTGGCGTTGCACCCAGCGCAACAGCCACAGCCAGCGCAAGGTAAGCACCAGCCAGATGGCGGCAATCAGATATGAAATGCCGCTGCGGTCGCCGGCAAGCAACAGGCCGATAAGCCCCTGCTCATTCAGCAAATAACCGGCAAAGACAATGAGGCCCGCAAGAATGAGCCCTTGCAAAAATGACGCATTTTGCGCGCGCGCGCGATATTCTGACACGGATTTTCTCCCTTTTTACGAAACTCAGTTTAACGCCTGCAAAACCCAAATGTCGAGAAAAGTGAGAGGTTTAAGCGCTTGCTATTTTGGTGGATACATGGTCGAGTTTTGCGGGGAGAATTCCAGTGAGCGATCTAACAGCCGACCAAAATGTGCCCGCAACCCCGCGGCAATCCATCAGTCTTGCTGAGTTGATCAGCTTCGCCATTCCGACCGTCGGTGCCGGTTACATGTTCTGTCTGGTATCGCTTTACCTGATGAAATTTGCGACCGATGTATTGCTCATCGCGCCGGCTGTCATGGGGTTTATTTTCGGCGTTTCGCGTTTTTGGGATGCGGTGTCCGACCCGCTGGTCGGCTATTTGTCCGATAAAACCCAAACGCGTTTGGGGCGGCGGCGGCCCTGGATATTCGCCAGTATTATTCCGGTGGGCTTAAGTTTCTGGATGCTGTCGGCACCGCCCGAAAGCCTGAGCGACAATCTTCTGGTCGCGTGGATGGCGGTTGCCGTTATCGGTTTTTATTCGGCCCAGACCATGTTCGTGGTGCCGCATATGTCGCTGGGCGCGGAACTGACGGATGATTATCACGAGCGCAATAAAATTTTCGGTGCCCGCCATGCCGGGTGGATTGCCGGTTATATAAGTGCGCTGGTGACCATGTACTGGCTCATTCTGGCCGAAAGTGAAAGTTCCCAAGCCGTGCGCACGCTGGCGGCCGACCAGTCAACCTATGCCGCCGTGGTCACCGGCGTCATGCTTTTGATATGTGTGGTCTTTGTGCGCGAGCGGCCCGAATTTGCCGGGCGCGGCGCGGAAAATCCGTTTACGGCCTTGCGCGATATTTTACGCAACAAACATGCAAGCCTGCTGATTTTCATCATTTTCATTGAAAATATCGGCGGTGCCGTCATCACCATTTTGACGCTCTATAATGCCGAATATGTGCTGAACGCGCCGCAAATGGCACCGTTTTTCATTCTCAGCTATATGGTGTTTTCGTTTTTGCTGACCCCGATATGGATGCCGATTGCCAAACGCATTGGTAAAAAGCGCTTGTGGTTTCTCTCCATGCTCGTCACCGCTTTCGCCTTTGGGGCGATGGCTTTTTTGCAAGAGGGTGATGACATTATTCTGCTGGTGCTGGCCGCCATTGCCGGGGCCGCGGGCAGTTGCGGCGGCACCATCAACCCGTCCATCAAATCCGATGTGATCGATTATGACGAATTGCACACGGGTGAGCGCAAAGAAGGCGCTTATTTCTCCGCCTGGTATTTCGTCTCGAAATCGGCCTATGGCATTATGCTCATGGTCACGGGCTTTGCGCTGTCTTGGGCGGGTTTTGTGCCCAAGGTCGCGCAGACCGAACTGGTGGTCGACACGCTGCGCTTCCTTTACGCCGGTGTGCCGTTCATTGCCTATATTTTCGGTGCCCTGTTGTTCCTGCGCTTCAGTTTCAATGAAGCCGAACACGCAGAAGTGATTGCCGAGCTGGAACGCCAAGGAAAGCGTTAGAGAAAGCGTTAGGCTTTATTCCGCCGCCAGCTTTTCCGCATCCGCATGCTGAACGCCGCGAATGAGCTTGCCGGGCAATTTGCCGGTCGGTGCGCCATCTTCATAAGTAATGACCCCGCTTACAATCGTATAGCGATAGCCTGAAATTTCCTGAATGAGGCGACGCCCGCCGGCCGGCAGGTCATGCACCATTTTCGGCTCATGCAATTGCAGTGCGTCAAAGTCAATGACATTGAGGTCGGCCTTCATGCCCGGTGCAATGGTGCCGCGATCATGCAGCCCATAAAGGGTGGCGGTGCCGCTGGTTTGTGCGGCAACGGCCTGTTCAAGGCTGAAGCGGCTCCCGCGCGCGCGGTCGCGCACCCAGTGCGACAGCAAATAGGTCGGAAAACTCGCATCCGTAATCACGCCGCAATGCGCCCCGCCATCGGAAAGGCTGAGCACCGTGTTCTCATTGTGGAACATCTCATAAATATGGTCGTAATTCTGGTTGGCATAATTCAGAAGCGGCAGGAACACATAGCCCTTGCCGTCATTTTCCATCAGCATGTCGAAAACAATCTCGGCCGGCGGCTTGCCTTCTGCTTTGGCAATCTCGGCAACGCTGTCTTTGCCCTCCGGCTCGTAATTCGGCACACCGTCCTGCATCAGCCTGAACATATTGTCGAAGCCCAGCGTAATCAGGGCCCCAACGCCATTGCCGCTCGGCAGGCCTTCACCGTCTTGGGTGTCGTTTTCCTGCATGAAATAGGGCGCGCCATTGATAAGGCTCTCGCGTATGGCGGGGTCGCGCAATTTTTCGAGCCGTTCTTCGGGCGACAAATCGGCCAGCGGCAAATATTCCGGATGCAATGAGAACGGATGCACCGTGCTTTCCCAGCCCAATATCAGCCCCGGCGCACGCAAGGCAATCTGGGCTTTAATATTGGCACCGTCAGCGACCGCCTCATCGGTCATTTTCAGCAATTTGCGCCAGCCGTCTTTGTCCATCGGGGTCTGCAACAGTGCATAGCTGACGGGCAGGCCGGTTTTTTGCGACATCTCCGCCATCCAGCCGAATTCTTCCTCGGCCGGATTGAGGTCTGACGCCATTTCAAAAATGCCGTGGCCGCCGCGTTGCATGGCTTCGGCAATGCCGATCAATTCGTCTTTATTGGCGAAAGTTCCGGGAACGGGTTTGCCGTCCTTTGCCAGATGCAGCATGGTGCGCGAGGTTGAAAAACCCAGCGCACCGGCGCGAATGCCTTCTTCCACAATGTCGGCCATGGCGGCGATATCATCGCCGGTGGCGGCTTCATTATTGGCCCCGCGCTCGCCCATAACATAGGCGCGCACCGCGCCATGGGGAATTTGCGTGGCGACGTCAAGCGCGCGCGGCTGCTTGTCCAGCGCGTCAAGATATTCGGGAAAGGTTTCCCAATCCCAGGTAATGCCTTCGGCCAATGCTGCGCCCGGAATATCTTCCACGCCTTCCATCAGGCCGATCAGCCAGTCATGGCTGTCGGGCTTGGCCGGCGCAAATCCGACCCCGCAATTACCCATCACGGCAGTTGTCACGCCGTTCCAGCCCGATGGCGACAAATACGGGTCCCATGTCACCTGACCGTCATAATGTGTGTGAATATCTACCCAGCCCGGCGTCACAAGGTCGTCGCGCGCGTCAATCTCGGTGGTGGCTGTGCCCGCAATGGTGCCGGCGTCGCCAATCTCGGCAATCAACCCGTCTTTGATGGCGATATCGGCCTCGCGTGCGGGCGCGCCCGTGCCGTCAACCAGCTTTGCATTGCGAATGACAAGATCAAACATAGCTGTCTCCCAAAACTATCTGTTGTCATAATCCTGCCCGATAAGATACGGTTTTGCAAACCTGGGGAGAAATCATGCCTTCATCAATAATACGAATTGCCGCCATGGGCGCGCTGTGCGCGCTTTTTGCCAATGGAACCGCGTTTGCCGACAGCGAACTTCTTGGAACCAAATTGACACCAATGGGGGCAGATCCGAGTGCTTCTGCCGATGGGGTGATTCCGGCCTGGACCGGTGGCTTCACCACCCCGCCTGCCGATTATGTGCCCGGCAAACCCCATATCGACCCGTTTGCCGATGATGAACGCCTGTTCACCATCAGCCACGACAATATTGGCGAACATGCCGAACGCCTGTCTGCAACGCAAACCGAATTGCTGACGAGGTTTGCGGGCAAATATGTCATGCATGTTTATCCGACACGGCGCAGTTGCGCGGCACCGGCCCATGTTTATGCCGCCAATAAACGCAATGCCGACCGGGCGAGCCTGGTCAAAGGCGGTATCGGGATTACCGGCGCATGGGGCGGCATTGCCTTTCCGGTTCCCGAAAATGCCGATGAGGTGCTGTGGAACCATAAAACGCATTATCACGGCCGCCGCTATGGTGCCAAAATCACCGGCGGCAATATGTATGAGAACGGCAGTTTCACGCGCGTTGTGCGGCAGGATAAGCGCTATTCCTATTATTATGATCCGCAGACCACATCCTCGGATGATCTGCAAAACCGGCTTTTTATCTGGATGGGCACATGGTCGGCACCGCCGCGCATGAACGGGGCGGGCTTTTCCATGACCAACACCATCGACCAGATTGCCCAGCCGCGACCGGGTTTTATGTTCCAGCCCAACACCCGCAAAATTTCGCGCGCCGTGCCCAGTGCTTCAAGTTATGAGGCGCCGATGATGTCTGCGGGGGGCTTGCGCATTGCCGATGATATGATGCTGTTTAGCGGGTCGCAGGACAGATATGACTGGAAACTGATCGGCAAAAAGCCGCTTTATATTCCCTATAATGTCTACCGCGCATCCGACCCGGCCACCGGCCTTAAAAATGTCGTGCAGCCGGATTTTTTGAACCCCGAAGTCATCCGCTATGAATTGCACCGCGTTTGGGTCATTGAAGGGGTGTTGAAGCCCGAATTCTCGCATCGCTATGCGCGGCGGGTGATATATTTGGATGAAGACACATGGATTGCGGTCGGCACTGATTTGTACAATAGCGACGGCGAGCAGACGCATGGGCAAATCGGTTTTATCAAAAACTATTATGAGCATCCGGCCTGTATTCAGGATTTTGATGTCAAATATGACTTTGTGCGGGGGCGTTACAATCTCGACAATCTGAAAATCGAGTATGGCCCCGCCAATCTGGATGATGAGACCATTGACAATCGCAGTTTCGGTTCGGCGGCGCTGAAGCGCGCTGTCGCGCGATAATTTCGGAGGTTTTTCCGTGCATCTGCCGATCGATATCGAGACGGTCAAGGGCTTTCTGCATCCCGATGAGGGCGCGGCCCTGCATGCGGCGGCATTGGCGCGTGCGCCCCTGGGCTTATGCGTTGAGATTGGCAGCTATTGCGGCAAATCCACGGTTTATCTGGGGGCGGCCTGCAAGCAGGCGGGGGGGCTGCTGGTGGCAATCGACCATCATCGCGGCTCGGAAGAAAACCAGCCGGGCGAAGAGTATTTCGACCCTGATCTGGCCGACCCGTCGGGGGGCATGTCATCGCTGGCGCATTTTCGCGATACGCTGGCGCGCGCCGAACTGGAAGATTGCGTGGTGCCGGTTCTGACGCGTTCCGAACTGGCCGCGCAAACGGTCGCTGGGCCGGTGAGTTTCGTTTTCATTGACGGCGGTCATTCAATGGCCGCGGCGATGGCGGATTATCGCAATTGGGCGACGCGCGTTATGACGGGCGGCACGCTGGCGATACATGATGTGTTTCCCAACCCTGCCGATGGCGGGCGTCCGCCATTTGAAATCTATCAGCTGGCTTTGAATTCCGGATTGTTCGAAGAGACCGACGCCATACATTCATTGCGCCTGTTGCGTCGCCTTTAACTTATGCTCTCAATAAACAGGCCATGCGCCGGTGTCATCCGATGCACGGCGTCATGGGCCAGCAAAACCGCGCCGGCTGTCCATGCCGGCTGTTCAACCGGCCAGAAAGTTTCTTCTTCGACCTGCATGCCCATCCAGTAAGCGCCATCGGCATCGCGGAACTTGTCGAGCCAGCCGAGATGCGCGGCGGCTTGCTCGGTCTTGCCCGACGCCATCAGCGCGAGAACGAGTTCGGCGCTTTCGGCGACCGTCACCCAAGGCTCGTCCGATACACAGCGGCATCCGAAGCCGTCAATCACGAAATTGTCCCACCGCGCCTGCAATCGCTCAGTGGCGGCGGGTGCATCCAGCGCGCCGCTCAAGACCGGATAATACCAATCCATCGAATAGCGCGCCTTTGAGCCCCATGCGCGGTCAAAACGCTCCGGGCAATGGGCGAGTGCATGGCCCAGCCGGTCGCGCGCGGCCCGCCAGCTATCGACGGGCTTGCCCAGCACCGTGCCCAGCTTTATGGCATGGCCCAGACTTTTATAAATCGAGCTGTTGCCGGTCACGAGGCTGTCTTCTTCCGGCGTGCCCGGGTCGCGTGCGGTCCAGCGAATGTCGCCTTCGTCATATTGCAGGCCCAGAACAAACCCGATGGCGGCCTCGACACACGGCCACAGATTTTGCGTGTAGGCCATGTCCTGAAATATCAGGTGATGATGATAGGCGGCAGTTGCAATATAGGCGGTGAAATTGGTGTCACGAACTTTGTGTCCGGTGTCCATGCCGTCGGTGGTAAATTGGTGCAATTCCATATCAATCGGCACCGCGCTGCCAAGCTGGCCCCACCACGAGCCGTCATCAAGCTGGCTTTCTTGCAAATAGGCGATGGCTTTTTCCGCTGCCGCGCGTTCGCCCAGAATGTGCAGCCCCATTGTCGCTTCCAAATGGTTCCACGGGTCAATGACCCCGCCCTTGAACCATGGGATTGAGCCATCGGCATTTTGCAGGCGCGATATGGTTGCGCGCGCACCGTCAAAATATCCAAGGTCAGGCGCGCGCATCAGGCGTCTTCCGGCTTGTCGAAATACATCACCAGACTTTTGCCCATGAGCGGGTCGGCCAAGCGCGAAAGCAAACGCAGCGCCGGCGGGTTGTGCAATATTTCAGCTTCCAGCAACCGGCGATACCCGCGCACCAGAACATGATCATTATTGTCGACGCCGACGGCGCATTTCAGCCACCAATAGGGGCTGTGCAGGCCATGGGTGAGGTGGCGGGTCAGATATTTGAACCCCATAGCCTCAATATCGCGGCGCAGAACACCACGCTTGAAAATACGCACATGTCCGCCCGGCGTGTCGTAATAATCGCGCGACAGGAGCCAGCATATTTGTTCCGGCCAGCGATGCGGCACCGAAATGCCAATGCGACCGCCCGGCTTGGTGATGCGCCATATTTCGGCCAGCGCCCCGCCATAATCGGGAATATGTTCAAGCACTTCGGAACAAATCAACCGGTCAAAATAATTGTCCGGAAACGGCAGGGACAGCGCATCACCGACCATCAAATCATAGCGGCGCGCATGGCCGGTTTGCGGTTCGAGGTCGGGGTTTTCCAAAAACCCGCTTTGCGTGGTCAAAACGTCTTCCAGCCCCAAATCAAGGCCGACCGAATGGCACCGCCGGTGAAAATAGGCGGCATGTGTGTGGCGCCCGCGGCCGCAGCCCAGATCCAGTATGCGGTGCCCGTCCTCAAGGCGGAGGATGTCTAGGTCAATCGTCTGCATTTGTTCAGGCGGCTTTCCGAGCCGCAATGGTTTGCCGGTAAAGCTGCACCACCTCGCGGGCGCAGCGCTCCCATTTGAAATTATCAAGAATGTGCTGACGCGCTTTGACGGACATGTCGGCGCGAAGGTCTTCGTCGCGCAGCAAGCCATCAATGGCGCACGCCAGTGCCGGTGGGTTGGAATGCGGCACAACAATGCCGGCATCGCCGACCACTTCAGGCAGCGAGCCGCCATCGGTCGCCACCAGCGGTACACCGCATGACAGCGCTTCACCGGCGGGAAATCCGAACCCTTCATAAACCGACGGCGATACGGCAATGGTGGCTTCGGCGTAAAGGTCGCGAATGTCTTCGCCCGACAGCCCGGAGATGAATTTGACGCGGTCGCGAATGCCGAGCCGGTTCAATTCATCCATGGTCTGGCCTTCGCGCAAGCGTCCGACCACCACGAGTTCCAGATCCGGATGATCGGCCAGCAATATGTGATAGGCGCGAATGAGATAAATCAGCCCTTTGAGCGGCACATCGGCGCTGGCGGTTGCCATCAGCCGGTTTTTGCGCCGCGTGATATGCGGTTGGGGTGTAAACAATTCATGGTCAATGCCGTGATGAATACGCACCATGCGCTGCATGGGTATTTTGAAGTCCTTATGCACGTCGCGCTTGGTGCTGTCGGAGACGACAATCAACGGGTCGAGGGCGCGCGCCACTTTGATTTGCATGTTCAAAAACGAATACCAACGCCATTTCAGAAATTTGATCCACGGCCATTTGGCATGTGCGATATCAATGCGGCGGTCTTTGGTAATCGGGTGGTGGATGGTGCCGACGACGGGCAGGCCCATATCGCGCACATCGAGCATGCCATAGCACAGCGTCTGGTTGTCATGCATGATGTCATATTGGTCGATTTTGTCGCGCATATAGTCGGCCATGCGCACGCCGAATGTATAGGGTTCGGGAAAGCCACCCCAATTATGGCTCCACCATTCGAAAAAATCGGTTTTATTGCCGATTATCTCGCGGTTAAGGCAGGTAATCGGATTTTCGCGCGCATACATATCAAGCGAGGGCAGTTTGATGAGGCCGATGCGCGGGTCAAGTTCGGGATAGGGGGGGCCGGAAATCACATCCACATGATGTCCGAGGTCGACCAGCGCTTTGGAAATCAGCCGCATGTAAATGCCTTGGCCGCCCGTATGCGGGTCGCTGCGATAGCTTGGCAGAAGAATACGAAGCGGTGCGCCGTCTGCGATTTCCGCCATGCGGCTTGGGGCGGCATCCAAGATTTTTTCCGGTTTGTTCATAAAATGGCGAACCCTGTCAACTCATACGGCGCGGACTATAGGCACGGGCTGGCAAGTTGTAAACCGCGCAAATTAGCCGAATCTGCACCCCAACCAGTCGCTCATCAGCCGGCTTAATTCTTCCGGTTTTTCGTTTTGCGTCCAGTGCCCGCAATCGCGAATGAGATGTGTTTCCAGATCGGCAACATATTTTGGCATGTTTTCGGCCATGGAAGGCGGCAGGAAAGGGTCGTTTTCGGCGCATACCATAAGGCAGGGAACGTCCACTTTCTGCTCGAAATCGGCGCTGTTTTCCCAGTTACGGGTAAAATTGCGATACCAGTTTATGCCGCCGCGAAAGCCGCTGCGCGTGAAAGCGCGGTGGTAATGGTCAAAATCGGCAGGGTGCAGGAGTGGTCTGCCGGGCCAGTCGGCTTCGTCGCTGTCCAGTATTTTCAAAATTGCGAAGTTTTCCCAGCCTGAGCCCAATTCCGGCACGGCTTCCGCCTGTTCGGGGTCGGGCCCGCGGTAAAAGCACCGTAAAGCGCGTGCGGTATCGCCGTCCAAAACGGCTTCGACGCGCCCGTGTTCCTGAAACGCGACAATGTAGAAATCATCCCCCATTGCCTGGCGAAAAGCCTCGATTGGGTCGAGTGCAAGGCGGGGAATAAACGGTGTGTTGACCCCAATCAGTCCGGCGAGGCGGGAGGGGTGATAAAACGGCAAAGCCCATGTCACGATCCCGCCCCAGTCATGGCCGGCGAAAACGGCCTGTTCGATATCCAGCGCATCCAGCAGCGCTGCCAAATCGTCGCAAAGATGTTGCATGTCGTAAAGCGAAACGCTGGCGGCGTCGCGGGCATCGCTTTTGGCAAGCCCGGTATAGCCGAAGCCGCGCTGGTCGGGCACAATCACATGAAAGCCTGCATCGACCAGCGGCGGCACAATCAGCCGCCAGCTATAGGCAATTTCGGGAAACCCGTGACACAGCACGACGGACGGCCTGTCTTTGCGCGGCGTGCCGGCCTGAAACACGGCCATGTTCAAATCCGGCAATTCCAAATATTCGGGCTCATCCCAATCGATCAAGCTCATATGCGACCCCCGTGATTGCGCGATGATATGACCAATCGGGCAGGGCCGCAATCCATCATCGGCAAACAGGAAGCGTTTAGCCTGACTGACCAAGCGCGCCGACAATAAAACTTGAGCGCATAAAATCGGACAGACTTTGCTCATCACCGCGATGCCATATCTCGAAGGCCAGATCCGCATGGCGTTGTGCATCGCACCGGCATCTGTCCTGATGCGGCAAATCAATATCCCGACGCAGTGCGTGGACAATTACGGGCGCGGGCATGTGCAGTCTTGTCATCGGGCATCGATCCATTGTTGTTATTAATAATCATTAGCAACTAGAAAGACATTAGGCAAGATGAAAATTACTGGGCGGGAGTTAAGGGCTGGTATTTAGGGCGGGCATTAAGGGCAGGTGTTAGGGGCAGGTGTTAGGGACGGGTGTTCACAGCGGGTAGGTTGGGTGAAAGCGCAGTAGTGAGGGAGTGTAGAGCGTTAGCTCGATGAGGAGCATCACCCCCAAAAGCCCGAAGCCTCACCCCCATAAGGAAGACGCAGGCGGCGACACATGCGCCCCGTCATAGACCAACCCGTCGGGCCGGTCTTCGCTCAGCCATAACGGGCCGTCAAGGTCGGCAAGGTCAGCCAGTTGCGCCAATAAATGCGCCGGGGCAATCGACAGGGAAGAGGCCACCATGCAGCCGATCATGACATTGAGATTGCGGGATTTGGCGGTTTTGACCATTTCAAGGGCTTGGGTGAAGCCGCCGGCCTTGTCGAGCTTCACATTCACCCAGCCATAGGCGGGCGTTAAAGTGTCGAGGTCGGTCGTTTCGTGCACGCTTTCATCGGCGCAAAATGGCAGGTCGATATCTGCCAGCGCCTCCTGTTCGCGGGCCGCTACGGGTTGTTCGAAAAACATAACATTATGCGCGGCCAGTAGATCGGCATAGCGGGCAAGCTCCTGCACGCGCCAGCCCTCATTGGCATCGACAATCAGCTTGGCATCGGGGCGGGCCTGGCGAATTTCGCGCAGGCGGGTGACATCCGCCAGCACACCTTCGCGGCTGCCCAACTTGATTTTCAAAAGCGGAAATGCGCTTGCCTGTGCGGCCGCATGCGCCATGGCGTCCGGCCCGTCCAGAACCACGGTAAACGCCGTTGTTAGGGTGCGCGGGCGCGCCATTTCGGCCAGTTGCCAAACGGGTGTGCCGGTGGTTTTGGCCTGCAAATCCCACAGCGCACAATCGAGCGCAGATCGCGCCGCACCGGGCGGCAGGGCGGTTTGCAAATCGGCGCGCGACATGCCCTCGCACAAGGCACCGCGCAATTGTTCAATGCTCGCCGTGACGGTTTCAACCGTTTCACCATAGCGGGGATAGGGCAGGGCTTCGCCATGCCCGCGCACCCCGCCTTCGGTGATTTCCACGCTGACCGGCTCGGCGCGCACCTTTGTGCCGCGCGCAATGGCGAATTTGCGTCGTAAGGGGAAAGTCTCGGCAGTGATGGAAATGGAGCGGGTCAAAATGCGCCTTTTTTGCGATGTTTGTCATGTTAGCACGTGCGGCGCGCATGCGGCAAAAAAGCGTCGGCGGAAAACGCAAAGACGGGTTGCCCTGACAAATAAATTGCCTATAGTTTGGTCAACTTTTAGTTCTCAGGGAGAAAGACATGGCGAAGATCACCTTTGTCGAACATGACGGAACCGAGCACGTTCTGGAAGGCGAAGACGGCATGACCGTTATGGAATTGGCGATTAAAAATTCGGTGCCGGGCATTGATGCCGATTGCGGTGGTGCCTGTGCATGCGCGACCTGCCATGTCTATGTGCGCGAAGACTGGGCCGACAAGGTTGGCAAAGCCGTCGAGATGGAAGAAGACATGCTCGATTTTGCCTTCGACGTGCGCGACAATAGCCGCCTGTCATGCCAGATTAAACTGAGCGAGGCCATTGACGGCCTGACCTTGGATTTGCCCGAAAAACAGTTCTAGCGCTTATCAAACACGGAAAATTCGTGCGCAATACTGCTTTCAATGAGTTGTCGCCACACCGGTTCGGCAATCTCAGGCGACAGGTTTTGCGCGCGCGCTTCGGCGAGCACAAGCCGGATAACCTCCTCAATGCGCGCTTCGTCGCGCACTGTTTGGCGGGCGGGTTTTACCTTTCCCGCCGCCTCGATGAGTTGCTGGCGTTCGGCAAGCAGAGCCACGAGTTTTTTGTCCAATATGTCTATCCGGTTTCGGATGTCGGCCATTTCGGGACAGGGAACCGGCGCGCGCGCATTCATGGGAGATGCTCCATTGGTTTTGGCAATTTTGACCCTATATATCCGCCATGGGCGGAGATTTCCAGTGCGGCAAAAAAACTGCTTGTCCGAACAGTGAAAAAACCCTAAAACACATTCTAAATTCGGTAAATAAATAATTACCGCAAAAAATATGTAAATTAACACAGGCAGATTAACGGAGACGCGCATGGCGCAGCAGGCAATCGAAACGGATGTTGTTATTATCGGAGCAGGCCCGGTGGGGCTGTTTGCCGTGTTTGAGCTTGGCCTTTTGGATATGAAGGCGCATCTGATCGACATTCTGGACAAGCCCGGTGGACAATGCGCCGAGCTGTATCCGGAAAAGCCGATTTACGATATTCCCGGCATGCCGGAGGTTTCCGGCCAGCAATTGACCGACCAGTTGATGGCGCAGGCCGCGCCGTTCGATCCGTCGTTTCATTTCAACCGCATGGTGACCGGTCTGGAGAAAAAAGCCGACGGCAGCTGGCAGGTTACGACCGACGAAGATGAGGTTTTTACCTGCAAAGTGGTTGTCATCGCCGCCGGCGGGGGCAGTTTCCAACCCAAAAAACCGCCTGTGCCGGGCATTGAAGCCTTTGAGCAGACAAATAGCGGCGACGGCAATGGCGTGCATTATGCCGTGCGCAAAATGGAAGCCTTCCGCGACAAGGATATTCTGATTTCCGGCGGCGGGGATTCGGCGCTGGACTGGGTTTTGAACCTGCAACCCATCGCCAAATCAATGACGCTGGTACACCGGCGTGACGAGTTTCGCGCCGCGCCTGACAGCGTCAATAAAATGCGCGCGCTGGTGGCGTCGGGCGATGTCAATCTGCATATCGGCCAGATTACGGAACTGCACGGCGAAGACGGCGCTTTGACCGGCGCCAGCCTGAAGCCGAAAGAGGGCGACCCGTTGGTTTTGCCCTGCACAAGCTTTTTGCCGTTTTTCGGCCTGACCATGAAGCTGGGGCCGATTGCCGATTGGGGGCTGAACCTGAACGAAAATCTGATTGAGGTGGATACCGAAAAATTTGCCACCGATCAGGACGGCATTTATGCGGTTGGCGATATCAACACCTATCCGGGCAAGCTGAAGCTTATTCTGAGCGGATTTCACGAAGTGGCGCTGATGGCCCATGATGCGTTCAAGCGCGTGCATCCCGACCAGAAGCTGACTTTCCAATACACAACGTCAAGCACCAGCTTGCAGAAAAAACTGGGCGTGCAATAGCGCCCGACCTTATGACTGCATGTGCCGCAGGCCGGCGCGCAGATAGTCATAGCCGGTAATGACGGTCAAGAGAGCCGACAGCCACAACAGGGCCAAGCCGAGGGTCAAAACGCCGGGCAGCAGCGCATTGCCCGTTGGCCCGGCAAGCAGGCAGCCCAGCGCAATCATTTGCAGGGACGTTTTATATTTCGCCAATGTTGACACCGGCAGCGTGACCTCGCGCCCGTTCAAAAACTCACGCATGCCCGACACCAATATCTCGCGCGCAATGATAATCAGCGCCGCGGGCAAATGCGCCAGCGTGATAATGTCGGCGCTGATAAGCATGACGAGGCATATCAGCACCATCAGCTTGTCGGCGATGGGGTCGAACATGCGCCCGAAATCCGACATTGCATCAAATTTGCGCGCCAGATAGCCGTCAAAAAAATCGGTAATGGCACCCAGCGCGAACACCGTGACCGCCAGCCAGTGACCGAGCGGGGCGGCCACATAAAAACTCAGATAGACCACCACCACCGAGGCCATGCGGAACATTGTCAGATAATTGGGAATTTGTTTCATCATGGCACGCTATTGCCCCTCGCCGTGGAAATGATCATAGATGATTTTTGCCATTTTCGCGCTGATGCCATCAACCTTTTCGAGATCGGCCAAGGCCGCGCGCCCGACCGCGCGCGCCGAGCCGAAATGGTGCAGAAGCGCGCGTTTGCGACCGGCACCAATGCCGGAAATTTGATCCAGCGCATTGCGGCGCAAATCCTTCTGGCGCTTTGCCCGGTGCCCGCCAATCGCGAATCTGTGTGCCTCGTCGCGCAGCCGTTGCAGATAATACAGAACCGGCGAATTTGTCGGCAGCATGAAATCATCCGCCCCGTGCCGGAAAAACCGTTCCCGACCGGCATCGCGATCGGGGCCTTTGGCAACGCCCACCAGCGCAATATCGGCAAGGCCCAACTCCTCAAGCACATCATGGGCGACGTTTAACTGTCCACGCCCGCCATCGACAAGGATGAGGTCGGGCCAGGCTTCCGAACCGGGCTTGTGTTCGCGCGCCAGTCGACCATAGCGGCGGGTGAAAACCTCGCGCATCATCGCATAATCATCGCCGGGCACCGTATCGTCATTTTTGATGTTGAACTTCCGGTACTGGTTTTTCACAAAACCCTCGCTTCCGGCCACAATCATGCCGCCGATTTGGTTGGTGCCCTGCAAATGGCTGTTGTCAAACACCTCGATACGCTGCGGTGGCGCTTCAAGGTCGAAGGTTTCGGCGACATCCTCCAGCAATCGGCGTTGATTGTCGCTTTCGGCGACATGGCGGGCCAGCGCCTCGCGCGCATTTTGGCCGGCCATATCCACAAGCGCCTGCTTGTTGCCGCGTTGCGGGCAGTGCAGGGCAATTTTGCCCCCTGCGCGCAAGGACAACGCATCGGCCAAAAGCCCTGCTCCGGACATTTTCTCACTCACCAGAATAAGCGCCGGTGCGGGCCGGTCGTCATAAAACTGCCCGATAAAGGCTTCCAAAATTTCAGCCGGGCTTCTGTCGCGGTCATGGCGCGGGAAATAAGCCTTATTGCCGAGGTTTTGGCCGGCGCGAAAAAAGAATACCTGAACGCAGGACGCCCCGCCCTGATTGGCAATGGCGATAACATCAGCCTCGCCAATATCGGACAAATTAATATTGCTTTCCTGCTGAACATAGGTGAGCGCGCGTATGCGGTCGCGCGCGGCGGCGGCAGCTTCAAAATCAAGCTGTGCGCTGGCGGTTTCCATTTTTTCGACCAGCTGTTCTTGCACCGCGCGGCTGTCACCCTTCAAAAAATCATGCGCCTGACCCACCAGCTCGCCGTAATCGGCAGCGCTTATCTCGCCCGTACACGGCGCGCTGCAGCGTTTTATCTGAAACAGCAGGCAGGGGCGCGTGCGGCTTTCATAAACGCTGTCCGAGCACGAGCGCAGCAAAAAGGCGCGTTGCAATGTGTTGAGCGAGCGATTGACGGCGCCCGCCGAGGCGAACGGGCCAAAATAAGAGCCGGGCCGCCGCCGCGGGCCGCGATGTTTGATCAATTGCGGCACGGCATGGTCATCGGCCAGCAGGATATAAGGAAAGCTTTTGTCGTCGCGCAGCAGAATATTGTAGCGCGGCCGCAGTTTCTTAATCAGATTGGCTTCCAGCAACAGCGCGTCGGTTTCGGTTTCGGTGCGGATAAACTCCATATCCCGCGTCGCCTCGATCATCCGCAAAATACGATTATTGTGTCCGGTCGGGCGGGCATAGGAACGCACGCGCGCTTTCAGATTTTTGGCCTTGCCGACATAAAGCACCGTGCCCTCGCCATCGAGCATGCGATACACGCCCGGGCCGGCCGGCAGTGTCGCCACTTTTTCCTCAATCAACTTGATGCCCTGTAGTTCCGGCACGGTTTGGCGTCCTTCATTTTGCTTGCCGTTTTGCCTGCAATCTGCTCTCGGATAGTAAAAGAATTCGCCGCGCGTCGCTTAACAAAAAATGGCAAAAAAAGTACCCACGGGTTGTGTGGATAAGTCTGTGTATTGAATTCGGAATCAGGTGCCAAGTTATTGATTTTCAACCCATCGCAACACTATGCCCAAAAAATGTGCAAATGGGCTAAGTCATTGATTTAATGATATAAAAAATTTTCAACACCCTAAAAAAAATATTTGTTTTTACCTATTTTATGGCTTTACAAAAACGTCATTTTTGTGCAGTGGCATGTGAAAAACTCCGCACCAACCAAAAAAATCCATGAATTTAATAGCTTAGGTGGTTTCGGCCTGAGAAATCACCGGCGTGCGGCGACTTAATCTTTCGATTTCGACCCCCACACCGGCGGCTTCGGCGATGGCTTCGGGCTTTTCGAGCCTTATGCGAAGCCGAATAATGCGCGGGTCGGTCAGCAGGCGGGCGGCAATTTCTTCTGCCAGAACTTCCACCAGATCGATATGGCCGCCTGCCAGCACCTGTTTAATCTGTTCGGTCAGGGTTTCGTAGCACACCACATCGGCGATAGTGCCGGTCGTGGTGGCGTCGGCTCCCTCAACGGCTTCTTCCACGGAAGCATCGACATTGATGATGACCGGCTGGGCCTGTTCGCGCTCGTGGTCGTGAATGCCGATGCGCGCCGGCAGCACAAGGTCGCGGATGAATACCCGGCGCAGGCCCCGTGTGGCGCTCGCCATTGTCGACATATCGGCAAAATTCTGCTGGTTCATGTGGTATTTTTCCTCGGTCTCTTCGTCCTTGGCGCCTATTCCTTGACTTGCGTCACATCCGGTGTTTCCCAAGCCAAATGTTGCCCGCCATCCAGCGCGATCATTTGTCCGGTCATTGCTTCCGCCGACAAGATATAGCGCACCGCGCTGACAATGTCGTCCGGGTTTGCGCCATGGCCGAGCGGCACAAGGCGGGTTTGTTTGTCAAACTCGGCCTGATCCTGGCGCGGATTGGGCAGCGTCGGGCCGGGGCCGATGGCGTTCACGCGAATGCCCTTTGGTGCCAAGGCTTGCGCGGCGGTCTGCGTCAGCGTCCACAAGCCTGCTTTGGAGACGGTATAGCTGGAAAAATCCGGTGTCAGCCGCCACACGCGCTGGTCGATAATGTTGATGACGGATGCGCGTGCTTCGGCCTGCTGTGCGAAGTCGCGCATCAACAAAGCCGGTGCGCGCAAATTTGTATCGAGATGCGTGTCCCAGCTCTCGACGGAAAAATCGTCGATTTTGTCGCGCTCAAAACAGGAGGCATTATTGACAAGCAGCGAGACCGGCCCGAAAGCCTCCGCCAGCTCCGGGATGAGCCGTGCAGTGGCTTGCGCATCGCTGAGATCGGCCTGCAAGCTTATGGCCCGCCCGCCGCTTTTTTCGATATTGGCGCACAGCGTTTGTGCGGCGTCAGCCGAGCGCGCGTAATGCACGCCGACGGCCCATCCGTCGGCGGCCAGATTTTCCGCCAGCGCCCGCCCGATACGTTGGGCTGCGCCGGTAATGAGGGCGACACCGGTCATGCGCTTGATGTAGCAGGTTTACGCGATTGCGCCAATATGGCGTTGATTTACGGGCTGGAATTTTGCGCAAAACACCTCTATAGTCCTCGTCAGTTGCCTAAGGTTGAAAATAATAAGGAGATCCCAGATGCGACTTTCACCCTCAATACGTCTTGTGTCGGCCGCTCGCACATTGCTGGCAGTTGCGCTATTCACCGGCGTTTCGGCGGCCAACGCACAAATGAACGACATGTCGGATATGGATGATGCCCGCTATTATCTGCTTGGCTCTGTCGGCTATGCTGATTTCAATTACAATCAGTCCGATATTTCCGATGTTGAAGGCCTGAGCCCCGATAGTTCCGATGTGACGGTGCGCGGGGGTCTCGGCATCAAGATTTCAGATGTGTCGGCTTTTGAAATTGCGCTTTCGGATCTTGGTTCTCCGGTGCAGATCGACAATATTGCCGCTGTTCTGACCAGCAAGGTTGACACCGAATTGGACGAAGTGTTCGAGTTCAGCGTGGTTACGCAATTTGACACGGGCTCGGCATATAAACCCATCGGGCGTATCGGCTTTTTCTCCTTTGACGGCGACAAAACCGACGGCGAAGACCTGCTGATTGGTGTCGGTGTTCAGCGCGCAAATCTGCGCTTTGAAATCCAGCGTTATGATTTCGACGTTGCGCCGATCAACACGGTATCATTTACCTATATGTACCCGTTCAGCGACTAGAAGCGACACCTTACGGGCCTTTGCGCCTGCGACCCGAATTGCGCGGCGCTTTCCTGCCGCCGCTTTTGCCGCCGCTTTTGGATGCGTTCGTGTCGGCGCGCGCATCAATATCCGACTGGCGGGCAAACGGGTCATCGGCCACCGCCAGCTCGGTTTCCTGCAGGCGTTTGATTTCGTCGCGCAGGCGCGCCGCCGTCTCAAATTCGAGGTCGGCGGCGGCCTCGCGCATTTGCGCTTCCAGCCCTTCAATATGACTGCGCAGATTGCCGCCCAATAGCGGCGCCTGAGCTTCTTCCAGTGCCTCGCGCACGCGATAGGGGCCGGGTGCGGTTTCGTTTTCGCGCTCGGCCATACCCTCCAGAATATCGCCGATATTCTTCTTCACCGATTCCGGCGTAATGCCATTGGCGGCATTGTGCGCCACCTGTTTTTCGCGCCGTCGGTTGGTTTCGGCCATAGCGCGTTCCAGCGAACCGGTCATCTGGTCGGCATAGAGCAAAACGCGCCCGTCAATATTGCGCGCCGCGCGGCCAATGGTTTGCACCAGCGAGGTCTCGGACCGCAAAAAGCCCTCCTTGTCGGCGTCGAGTATCGCCACCAGCGCGCATTCGGGAATATCCAGCCCCTCGCGCAGCAGATTAATGCCGATAAGAATGTCGAAAGCACCCAGCCGCAAATCGCGCACGATTTCAATGCGCTCCAGCGTGTCGATATCCGAATGCATATAGCGCACCCGCAAGCCCTGTTCGTGCATATATTCGGTCAGGTCTTCCGCCATTTTTTTCGTCAGCGTGGTCACCAGAACCCGCTGGCTGGCGGCGCTGGCCGTGTGGCACTCGGCAATCAGATCGTCAACCTGGCTGGAGGCCGGGCGTATCTCGCAAGTCGGGTCAATCAGGCCGGTCGGCCGAATGACCTGCTCGACGAAAATGCCGCCGGTGCGATCCATCTCCCAACTGCCCGGCGTTGCCGAAACATGAACGGTTTGCGGGCGCATAATGTCCCATTCTTCAAATTTCATGGGCCGGTTGTCGACACAGCTTGGCAGCCGAAAGCCGAACTCGGCCAAGGTCGATTTGCGGCGAAAGTCGCCGCGAAACATGCCGCCGATTTGCGGCACCGTCACATGGCTTTCATCCGTGAACACCAGCGCATTGTCGGGCAGATATTCAAACAGTGTCGGCGGCGGCTCGCCGGGCTTGCGGCCTGTCAGATAGCGTGAATAATTCTCGATGCCCGCACAGCTTCCGGTGGCTTCCAGCATTTCAATATCGAACAGCGTGCGCTGTTCCAGACGCTGGGCTTCCAGCAGGCGTCCGGCCGCTTCAAACTCTTCAAGCCGCGATTTCAATTCGTTCTTAATATGCAGCACGGCCTGTTTGAGCGTCGGCCGCGGGGTCACATAATGCGAATTTGCATAAACCCGCACGCGCTCCAGATCGCCGGATTTTTGCCCCGTCAGCGGGTCAAATTCGGTGAGCGAGTCGATCTCGTCGCCGAACAGTTCAATGCGCCAGGCCCGATCCTCATAATGGGCGGGGAACAGGTCGATCGTGTCGCCGCGCACGCGAAAATCGCCGCGCGCAAAGCCCATATCATTGCGCCGATATTGCAGGGCGACGAGGTCGGCCAGCAATTGCGACCGGCCGATTTCCAGCCCCTTCGACAATTCGAGCGTCATGCTGGTATAGCTTTCGACCGAGCCGATACCGTAAATGCACGACACCGACGCCACGATAATCACATCGTCGCGTTCCAACAGCGCGCGCGTTGCCGAATGGCGCATGCGGTCGATCTGTTCGTTAATATTGCTTTCTTTTTCAATATAGGTGTCGGTGCGCGGCACATAGGCTTCCGGCTGGTAATAATCATAATAAGACACGAAATACTCGACCGCATTTTCCGGAAAGAAAGCCTTGAACTCGCCGTAAAGCTGCGCCGCCAGTGTTTTGTTTGGGGCCAGAATAAGCGCCGGACGCTGGGTGCGGTTGATGACCTGCGCCATGGTGAAGGTCTTGCCCGAACCGGTGACGCCCAACAGCACCTGATCGCGCTCGCCGGCCTCAATGCCCGACACCAATTCGCCAATCGCCTGCGGCTGGTCGCCCGCCGGTTCGAAATCGGACACGAAGCCGAAGGCTTTGCCGCCCTCGGTTTTTTCCGGCCGCAGGGCGCGGTGCGGAATAAACTGGGCGAGCTGGTCTTCGTTCATGCCCGGTTCGGGAACCGGGGCGAGGTCTTTGCGACCCGTCAGGCTTTGTTGCTCTTCCGACATGAGCCAAATATAGACTTTTTCGCGGGCATGTCATCTGCCTGCGCGGTTTTGTCGGCCCGCCGGCAGCTTAGCGTCGTGTGCCTTTATGGGTTGGCAGGTCTTTATGTGTGGGTAAAAAATGCAGGACAACATAAAGCAGATATTCACAAATTCGATACACCCAACGCAAAGCGTAAAAAATGCCCGCGCCGATGAGCATTGCGCCGAACACATAGCCAAGGGTTAATAATGCTGCCAGTAAAATATTCATCCCGTTCCTCCATTATTTTTCTTGAGCTTCAGTTTTTCACCTCGCGGCTGAATAAAGCGTTAACCGCCGGCCTGCTTTCCGGTCGGTTTGGCCTTGCGTCGAAAAAGCGGGCGGCGTAATTTGAGCCTCCTTCTGAATTGGCAATGGAACTCGTCATGGGATTTTTTTCGGACAGCCTGTCCCGCGTACAACCTTCCGCGACCATCGCGGTCACCGACAAGGCGCGCGCGCTGCGCGCCGAGGGGCGCGACGTTATCGGCCTTGGTGCCGGTGAGCCGGATTTCGACACGCCGGAAAACATCAAGGAAGCGGGCATGGATGCGATCCGCCGCGGCGAGACGAAATACACCGCCGTCAACGGCATTGACGAATTGAAGCAGGCGATTTGCGCCAAGCTGAAGCGCGACAATGGGCTGGACTACACACCCGCCCAGTGCTTTGTGGCGCCGGGCGGCAAGCCGGTGATTTATGACGCGATGATGGCAACGCTGAACCCCGGCGATGAGGTGATTATTCCCGCGCCCTATTGGGTGAGCTATCCCGATATCGTCAATCTGGCGGGCGGCACGCCCGTGGCCGTGGAAACGCGGGCCGAAGACGGCTTCAAGCTGCAGGCCGCCGACCTTGAAGCGGCGATTACCGACAAAACCAAATGGTTTATTTTCAACTCGCCCTCCAACCCCACCGGCGCGGCCTATTCCGCCACCGAATTAAAGGCGCTGACGGATGTGCTGCTGCGCCACAAGCATGTGTGGATTTTGACCGACGACATGTATGAGCACCTGACATATGACAATTTCGTGTTCGCCACGCCCGCGCAGGTTGAGCCGCAATTATACGAGCGTACGCTGACCATGAACGGCGTGTCGAAAGCCTATGCCATGACGGGCTGGCGCATCGGTTATTGCGCCGGGCCGGTTGACCTCATCAAGGCGATGACGAAAATCCAGTCGCAATCCACCTCCAACCCCACATCCATCAGCCAGTGGGCGGCCGTAGAGGCGCTGAACGGCCCGCAAGATTTCATCGCCGCCAATAATGCCATGTTCAAGCGCCGCCGCGACATGGTGGTTGAAATGTTGAACGCCGCCGAGGGGATTGACTGCATCACCCCGGAAGGCGCGTTTTACGTCTACCCCTCCTGCGCCGGCTGCATTGGCAAAACCGCGCCCGACGGCACGCAAATCGACACGGATGAAGCCTTCGCCACCGCGCTTTTGGAAGCCGAGGGCGTGGCCGTGGTGCATGGCGCGGCGTTCGGCCTGTCGCCGTTTTTCCGCATCAGCTATGCGACATCGGATGAAAATTTGAAAGAAGCGTGTGCGCGCATTCAGCGTTTTTGCGCCGCCCTGGCCTGAAAATAAAGGTGTCGGGGTGTGCCTCACCCACCAATTGGCAGGCTTACAGCGTATTTGGTTTTTGCCTTTTTTATTCCGCTGTCACCCCGACATGAAACCTCACCCGGCATAAAGTGACCGGACATATATGTCGCCCCGACATGAAACCTCACCCGATACGCCACGCCCGAATATCACGCCCCACACCAAAAGCCTTGGTGTCGGGGTGTTCAATGCCATCAGAAAGAGTGGCCGCGGCGTATTCGCCCTAGCTTTTTTATTCCACCGCCACCCCGACCCTGGGGTCGAGGAACGGATTTCAGCAGAACATGGGTTAACAAAACGTTGCCGCCGCAAGGGGCGGGCAAAGCTCCGTTCAGCCGGGCGCACATGCGGAAGGCGCGCTATCGCTGGCGGCACGGGATTGCCAAGCGCAAATCCGACCCGCAAGACGGCTTGCGCATACCGCGAGGCCGCCGCGTGTCGCTCACTTTCCGGAGCCTGGCTTAAATCAGCCCGCCTCGCTTGGGGAAGGCGCGCCGGGTTTTCTGTTCAGAAAACGGGCGCTTTTACCCGCGGCTCAGTTCCTTCATCGCGTGGTCGAGGCCTTCCAGCGTGAGGGGGAACATGCGGTCGGCGAAAATCTGCTTGATGATTTGCAGGCTGGGCGTGTGTTCCCAATAGCGCTCGGCAATGGGGTTCAGCCAGACGCAGTTTTCGTAAATCTCCGTCACGCGCTGCAGCCAGAGGCCGCCGGCTTCTTCGTTCCAATGCTCAACCGAGCCGCCCTCATAGGTAATTTCATAAGGGCTCATTGAAGCATCGCCCACAAAGATGACCTTATAGTCGGACGGGTAGGTGTGCAGCACGTCCCATGTCGGCATTTTTTCGGTGTGGCGGCGGCGATTGTCTTTCCACACGCCTTCATAGAGGCAATTGTGGAAATAGAAATATTCCATGTTTTTGAACTCGGTGCGCGCGGCGGAAAACAGCTCCTCGCACAGGCGGATGTGGCTGTCCATCGAGCCGCCAATGTCGAAAAACACCAGCACTTTCACCTTGTTGCGGCGCTCGGCAATCAGCTTGATGTCGAGATAGCCGGCATTGGCCGTGGATTTGATGGTGTCGTCAAGGTCCAGCATATCGGCCTCGCCGTCGCGGGCGAATTTGCGCAGGCGGCGCAAGGCCACTTTGATGTTGCGCGTGCCCAGTTCAACACTGTCATCGAGGTTTTTATAGTCGCGCTTGTCCCAGACTTTGACGGCCTTGAAGTTTTTGTTTTTGTCCTGGCCGATGCGCACGCCTTCGGGGTTGTAGCCGTCGGCACCAAAGGGCGAGGTGCCGCCCGTGCCGATCCATTTATTGCCGCCTTCGTGGCGTTCGTCTTGTTCTTCGAGGCGCTTTTTCAGCTCCTCCATAATTTTTTCCCAGCCGCCGAGGGCTTCGATCTCGGCCTTTTCCTCTTCCGTCAGGAATTTTTCCGTCAGGGTTTTCAGCCAGTCTTCGGGAATTTCGGCAATCTCGCCTTCGCCAAGGCTTTCCAGCCCTTTGAACACCTCGCCGAACACGCGGTCGAACTTGTCGAGATTGCGCTCGTCTTTCACCAGCGCGGCGCGCGAGAGATAGTAGAAATCTTCCACCTCATGCTCGATAACCTCGGCGTCCAGCGCCTCCAAAAGCGACAAATATTCGCGCAAAGACACCGGCACGGAATGGCGCTTCAGTTCGTGGAAAAAATTGACGAACATATCGGCTTAACCTCTGCTAATTGCGCTCGCGGCGGGCGAGAAACGCCAGACGCTCGAACAAGTGTACATCCTGCTCGTTCTTGATCAAGGCGCCGTGCAGCGGCGGAATGAGCTTGCCGGCGTCGTTTTCGCGCAAGGTTTCGGGGTCGATGTCTTCGTTCATCAACAGTTTCAGCCAGTCGAGCAATTCGGAAGTGGAGGGCTTTTTCTTCAGGCCCGGCACATCGCGCACTTCATAGAAGGAGCCAAGCGCGTTTTTCACCAGACGCTCTTTAATGTCGGGGTAATGCACATTGACGATTTGCTGCATGGTGTCGGCATCGGGGAAGGCGATATAGTGGAAGAAACAGCGGCGCAGGAAAGCGTCGGGCAGTTCCTTTTCATTGTTCGAGGTGATGATGACCAGCGGCCGCTTGGTGGCCTTAATGGTTTCGCCCGTCTCGTAAACGAAAAACTCCATGCGGTCGAGTTCCTGCAACAAATCGTTCGGAAATTCGATATCGGCCTTGTCGATCTCGTCAATCAAAAGCACCACGCGCTCGTCCTGCTCAAAGGCTTCCCATAGCTTGCCTTTATTGATGTAGTTTTTCACATCCTTCACGCGCTCGTCGCCCAGCTGGCTGTCGCGCAGGCGGGTGATGGCGTCATATTCGTAAAGGCCCTGCTGGGCTTTGGTGGTCGATTTGATGTGCCAGGTGATGAGCTTCGTGCCAAGCGCGGCCGAAACTTCTTCGGCCAGCACCGTTTTGCCCGTGCCCGGCTCACCCTTGATGAGCAGGGGCCGCTCCAGCGTAAGCGCGGCGTTGACGGCGACACGCAAGTCTTCGGTAGCAATGTATTTTTCGGTGCCTTCAAATTTCGTTGACATAGATCTTCCCATTAATTTTGGCGGTTCATTTTTGCCATTAATTTTACAAGCGGCGGCGGCTGCCGACCCCTATCCGGATATATTCGGGCAGAGCCTAAGGGCAAGCCAATAGTTGTGCAAGCGGAAAGCAAGCCCCAATAGGCGGCAATATAGGGTCTTGATTTTCGCGTGTTTACGTTTTAGTAAACGCCCCTCAAGAATTTGCGTCTTTTTTGACCAAAGAATGAGGTAGCTATGGCAACCCGACTTCCAAAGGGCTACAGCCCCAACGAAGATGAACCCTTTATGAACGCGCGCCAGCGCGAGTATTTCCGCCGCAAATTGCAGGATTGGAAAGACGATATCGTCAAGGGCACGCGCGAGACCGTGAACGGCCTCAAAGCCGAAAGCAGCCAGCATCCCGACGAAAGCGACCGCGCGGCGGCCGAATCGGAAAAAGCGCTGGAACTGCGCACGCGCGACCGCCACCGCAAGCTGATCAACAAAATCGACTCGGCCCTGCGCCGCATTGACGACAAAACCTATGGCTATTGCGAAGATACCGGTGAGCCGATCAGCCTGAAGCGGCTGGAAGCGCGCCCCATCGCCACGCTGGGCCTTGAAGCACAAGAGCGCCACGAAAAGCGCGAGCGGGTTTATCGGGACGACTGATTCTCGGCACAAGCCGGCAGCCGGGCAGGGCGCAAACCGTATCTTTTTTGCAAAGCCGACCGGAAACCCTACAAAATCAACTGCTTAGCACTGACCAGATTTTTCTGGACAATGAGAACAAAATAAGAACATAATATCGTTATTGCCCCCTTTGGGCGGGCGTGAAATAACGGAGAGCGGACATGTCTGAAAATGTGGTGACCCTGATGGAAAAAAGCGAAGATAAGAAAAAAGCGCTGGAAGCGGCGCTGTCGCAGATCGAAAAGAACTACGGCAAAGGCTCGGTGATGAAGCTGGGTGACCCGGAGAATATCGTCGAGATCGAATCCGTTTCGACCGGTTCGCTGGGGCTTGATATTGCGCTGGGCATTGGGGGCTTGCCGCGTGGGCGTATTATTGAGATTTACGGGCCGGAAAGTTCGGGCAAAACCACGCTGGCCCTGCACACAGTGGCCGAAGCGCAGAAAACCGGCGGCATTTGCGGCTTTATTGATGCCGAGCATGCGCTGGATCCGGCCTATGCCAACAAGCTGGGCGTGGAAATTGAGGATTTGCTGATTTCCCAGCCCGACAATGGCGAACAGGCCCTTGAAATTGCCGATACGCTGGTGCGTTCGGGCGCCGTTGATGTGCTGGTGATCGATTCCGTTGCCGCGCTGACGCCGCGCGCCGAGCTTGAGGGCGATATGGGCGACAGTCTGCCGGGCTTGCAGGCGCGGCTGATGAGCCAGGCGCTGCGCAAGCTGACAGCCTCCATTTCGCGGTCGAACACAATGGTTATTTTCATCAACCAGATTCGCATGAAAATCGGTGTGATGTTCGGCAGCCCCGAAACCACGACGGGCGGCAATGCGCTGAAATTTTATTCTTCCTGCCGTCTGGACATTCGCCGCATCGGGGCCATTAAAGACCGCGATGAGGTGATTGGCAACCAGACCCGCGTGAAAGTGGTCAAAAACAAGGTGGCACCTCCCTTCCGCGTGATTGAATTTGACATTCTCTATGGCGAAGGCATTTCCAAAACCGGCGAATTGATCGATTTGGGGGTCAAGGCCGGGGTCGTTGAAAAATCCGGCTCATGGTACAGCTACGGGCCGCAACGCATCGGGCAGGGCAAGGAAAATGCGCGCAGCTTTCTGGCCGAAAACCCCGATGTGGCCGATGAGATTGAAACCAAAATCCGCTCTGATGCCGGCCTCATTGACATTGAGGCATTGACGCAAGACGAAGCCAAAATGGCCGAAGGTCAGGACGAAGCGCCCGAAGAGCCGCCCGCGGAAGAAGCCGCCGGCGCCTAAGGGCATAGCCGTTCGTTTTCTCAAAGCCCGGTGCGGTGACGCGCCGGGCTTTTTTTGCGCCTTCTTTTTAGGCCTTTTTAGGGTGCCGATTTATCGTGCTTGTCGCGGCCCGCCAAGGGCGTTACAAACAGTGAGAGCCGAATTTTGGCCGGAGGGAAAAAATTGTCTACGGGCATTGCCGATATCAGAAACAGTTTTCTGGATTATTTTGAGCGTCACCAACACACGCCTATTGCCTCCAGCCCGCTGGTGCCGCTCAATGATCCGACGCTTTTGTTCACCAATGCGGGCATGGTGCCGTTCAAAAACTATTTCACGGGCCACGAACAACCCGACATGGCGCGTGCGGCGAGCGCGCAAAAATGTGTGCGTGCGGGCGGCAAGCATAATGACCTCGACAATGTCGGCTATACCGCGCGGCACCACACATTTTTTGAAATGCTGGGCAATTTTTCCTTCGGTGATTACTTCAAGGAAGAGGCGATTTATTTTGCCTGGGAGTTTTTGACCCGCGAGCTGGGCTTGCCCGCCGACAAGCTTCTCGCCACGGTCTATTCGGAAGATGATGAAGCCTTCGGTCTGTGGCAGAAAATTGCCGGCCTTCCGGAAGAGCGCATTATTCGCATCGCAACCTCCGATAATTTCTGGTCGATGGGCGATACCGGACCTTGCGGGCCGTGTTCGGAAATATTTTACGATCACGGGCCCGAAATTGCCGGTGGGCCGCCGGGCAGTCCGGACGAAGACGGCGACAGATTTATCGAGATTTGGAACCTCGTTTTCATGCAGTTCGAGCAGCGCGAAGACGGCACGCGCGTTGAGTTGCCCAAGCCCTCAATCGACACGGGAATGGGGCTCGAACGCATTGGCGCGGTATTGCAGGGACAGCACGACAATTACGATACGGATTTGATGGTGCATCTCATCGAGGCCTCAGCCGATCTTTCCAAACAGGCGGCAGATGGCGACCATCGCATGAGCCACCGCGTCATTGCCGACCATTTGCGCGCGGCGTCTTTTCTCATTGCCGACGGTATTTTGCCGTCAAATGAAGGGCGCGGCTATGTGTTGCGGCGCATCATGCGGCGCGCCATGCGCCATGCCCACATGCTGGGCACCAAGGAACCGCTTTTGTGGCAATTATTCCCCGCATTGAAGAGCCAGATGGCCGCCGCCTATCCCGAACTGGAGCGCGCCGGTGCGTTGATTGTCGAAACCTTGCGGCATGAAGAAACCCGCTTTCGCGACATGCTGGGCCGCGGTTTGCGCCTGCTGGAAGACGAGATCGGCCGGATGCAGGGTCAAGAATTGGCCGGCGATGTTGCGTTTCGTCTCTATGACACTTACGGCTTCCCGCTTGATTTGACCCAAGACGCGCTGCGTGAACGCGGGCTGACGGTTGATACGACCGGCTTTGATGCGGCGATGGAAAAACAACGCGCCGAGGCGCGCGCCAATTGGTCGGGCTCGGGCAGCGAGGCCACCGAAACAGTGTGGTTTGATTTGCGCAATACCCATGGTGCCACCGAATTTGTCGGCTATACGGCGACACAGGCTGAAGGCGTGGTGCAGGCCATTCGCGCCGATGGCGAACTGGTCGATACGGCCACGGCCGGACAGCAGGTTGACCTCATCATAAACCAAACGCCGTTTTACGCCGAAAGCGGCGGGCAGGTTGGCGATACGGGCGTTGTGACCAATGATGACGGGCTGGCAATAAACATCACGGATACGCGCAAGAAACTGGGCGATCTGCATGTTTTGTCGGGCGAGGTGACATCCGGCACGCTGGCGCAGAACACGCCGGTTTATCAAAAGGTTGATGATGTGCGCCGCGGCCATGTGCGCGCGCACCACAGCGCCACGCATTTATTGCATGAGGCGCTGCGGCGTGTGCTGGGTGCGCATGTCACGCAGAAAGGCTCGCTGGTCAGTGCCGAGCATTTGCGCTTTGACTTCAGCCATCCAAAGCCATTATCGGCGGAGGAGCTTTTTGAGGTCGAAAGCCTGGTCAATGCCATGATCCGCCGCAATGAAGAAGTGTCGACAAGGCTGATGACCCCGGATGAGGCGATTGAGGCGGGTGCGCTGGCACTGTTTGGCGAAAAATACGGCGAGGAAGTGCGCGTTTTGGCCATGGGCGGCGATGCGGAAAGCGCGCGCGGCGGGCATTTTTCGGTCGAATTGTGCGGCGGCACGCATGTGCGGCGGCTGGGTGATATCGGCGTGTTCATTATCGGTCACGAAACCGCCATCGCATCGGGCATTCGCCGCATTGAAGCCTTTACCGGCAGGGCGGCGCTTGAATTCATTGCCGCGCGCGACCGGATTTTGCAGGCGACGACGGATTTGTTGAAAGTCAGTGCCGATGATGTGCCGACCCGTGTGGCGCGGCTTCTCGACGACCGCAAAAAACTCGACCGCGAACTTGCCGAAGCGACCAAGAAACTGGCTCTGGCGGGCGGCGGCGACGCGGGCGCGGGGGCTGATGACAGCGTGCGCGAACTGGCCGGCATTAAATTCATGTCGCGCGCGATTGACGGCCTGCCGGCCAAGCAATTGCGCGGGCTTGTTGATGAAGGCAAAAAGCAGATCGGCAGCGGGGTTGTGGCTTTTGTCGGCATTGACGGGGCCAAGGCCGGCCTTGCCGTGGGTGTGACAGCCGACCTGACCGACAGGTTCGACGCGGTTGAGCTTGTCAAAGTCGGTGCCGATTTGCTGGGCGGCAGCGGCGGCGGCGGGCGACCCGATATGGCCCAGGCCGGTGGCAATGACACCAGCGCGGCCAGCGCTGCGCTTGAAGCGATTGCCGGTAAAATATCAGCTTAAAATTTCTTCCGAAAACCAAAAGGCGGGTTTTACTGCGCCGACAGATTTATTGCGCCGATAGGGCGGCTTCCAGATTTTCGTTTACCTTGTCCAGAAAGCCTTCAGTGCTGAGCCAGTCCTGTTGTGTGCCAACCAGCAAAGCGAGGTCTTTGGTCATGGAGCCGCGCTCAACCGTCGATACGCAAACCTTTTCCAGCGTGGTGGCAAAATGTTTCAGCTTGTCATTGCCGTCAATTTCAGCCCGCTTTGAAAGTCCGCGCGTCCAGGCAAATATTGACGCGATTGAGTTGGTCGAGGTTTCCTCGCCGCGCTGATGCGCCCGATAATGGCGCGTCACCGTGCCGTGCGCGGCCTCGGCTTCAATGGTTTTGCCATCCGGCGTCAGCAGAACCGATGTCATCAGCCCCAGCGAACCGAAGCCTTGGGCCACCGTGTCGGATTGCACATCGCCGTCATAATTTTTGCACGCCCAGACAAATTTGCCCGACCATTTCAGCGCCGCTGCCACCATATCGTCGATCAGGCGGTGCTCGTAATCAATGTTTTGGGCCTCAAATTTGTCTTTGAATTCAGTGTCAAAAACCTCCTGAAACAGGTCTTTGAAGCGGCCGTCATAGGCTTTCATAATGGTGTTTTTGGTCGACAGATAGAGCGGCCATTTCAGGTCGAGCGCGTAGAGCATACAGGCGCGGGCGAAATCGCGAATGCTCTCGTCCAGATTATACATGCTCATGGCGACCCCGCCGCCGGGGAAGTCAAAAACCTCGAAGTCTTTGGTTTCGCTGCCATCTTCGGCTTCCCAGCGCATGGTGAGCTTGCCCTTGCCGGGCACAACGAAATCCGTCGCGCGATACTGGTCGCCAAACGCATGACGCCCGATGACGATCGGGTCGGTCCAGCCGGGCACCAGCCGCGGCACATTCGAGCAGATGATGGGCTGGCGGAAAACCGTGCCGCCCAGAATATTCCGAATCGTGCCATTGGGCGAACGGTACATGCGCTTCAGATTGAACTCTTCGACGCGGGCCTCATCCGGTGTGATGGTTGCGCATTTGACGCCCACCCCAATGTCGAGAATGGCATTGGCCGCATCCACGGTTATGTGGTCTTCCGTTTCGTCGCGGCTTTCCATGCCGAGGTCGTAATATTTGAGGTCAATATCAAGATAGGGGGTGATCAGCTTGTCCTTGATCATCTGCCAGATGATGCGAGTCATTTCATCACCGTCGAGTTCGACGATGGGGTTTTCTACCTTGATTTTTGTCATGATGAGTGCCCTTTTTGCTTGAGACACAATAACATTTTCAGCGATTTGCTCAAAGCCTATCTTTGAATTATTGATGATGTATGAAGGAAAATATGCCCAAAATTCAATCTCCTGCAATCATTCTCGTCGGCGCGCAGCTGGGCGAGAATATCGGCACGGTCGCCCGCGCCATGTTGAATTTCGGCCTGACGGATTTGCGTCTTGTGCGTCCGCGCCCGAACTGGCAGGTGGAGCGCGCGCGAAAAGCTGCCGCCGGGGCGGAAAGTCTGATCGACAATCGCGCCATGTTTGACACGGTCGCCGAGGCAACCGCCGATCTCGGTTTTGTGGTGGCAACCACGGCGCGTTTGCGCGATATGGTGAAGCCCGTCATGACGCCTGCGCATCTGGGGCAACAAATGCGTACCCAAGCGCATGAGACCGGAACCAAAAGCGGTGTGCTGTTCGGCCCCGAACGCACCGGCCTCGACAATGAAGATATTTCGCTTGCCGACGCCATTTGCCGTGTGCCCCTCAACCCCGATTTTTCCTCGCTCAATCTGGCCCAAGCCGTATTGCTTATCGGTTATGAGTGGTTTCAGACGGCAGATGCCACGCCGTCGGCGCAGTTGCCCGTGCCCGATACACGGCCTGCCACGCGCGCCGAGCTGCATGGCATGTTTGCACATTTCGAGGCGGCGCTGGATGCCGCCGGTTTTCTGGCGCCGCCGGAAAAAAAGCCCGCCATGGCCCGCAATTTGCGCAATATGTTTCATCGCGCCAGCCTGACAGAGCAGGATGTTCGTACATTCCGGGGTGTCATTAACGCACTTTTGCGCTGGCCGCGCGGGGCTGACGACCGCCTCATCAAGCCGCGTGTCGCAGCCATTTCCAAGGGCGGGACAGACCCCGGCGCAGGCGATGACGCACCCTCCGCCGATGATGGGGCGTGACCCGCAAAAGCGCGCAAATATCCCCAAATACCCTTTGACAACACTCCGATTGTGCTTATATTGCGCCGAACTGCGAGACGCGTTCTCGCTTTTTTGTTTGCAAAAAGATTTGAGGATCGCGCCGCATGAGCAAGCGCATATCGACAAAATATAAAATCGATCGCCGGATCGGAGAAAATATCTGGGGACGCCCGAAAAGCCCCGTAAATCGCCGCGATTACGGCCCCGGCCAGCACGGTCAGCGTCGCCGTGGCAAATTGTCGGATTTCGGTCTGCAATTGCGCGCCAAACAAAAGCTCAAAGGCCATTATGGTAATATTACCGAGAAGCAGTTTCGCGGCATTTATGCCGAAGCTGTGCGCGTGAAGGGCGACACCAGCGAAAATCTGGTCGGTCTGCTGGAATCGCGTCTGGATGCGGTGGTGTACCGCGCCAAATTCGTTACCACGGTGTTTGCCGCGCGCCAGTTTGTGAACCACGGCCATGTCATGGTCAATGGGCGCCGGTGCAATATTCCAAGCCGCCGTTTGAAAATCGGCGATGTGGTGGAAATTCGTGAAAAGTCACGCACGCTCAATATTGTTCTGGAAGCTATCCAAAATGCCGAGCGCGAAGTGCCCGAATATATCGATGTTGACCACAATAAGCTGACAGCGCGCCTGACGGCGGTGCCACAATTGGCCGATGTGCCTTATGCGGTTCAGATGGAACCGAATCTTGTGGTCGAATTTTACTCGCGCAATTAGATTTTACGACGGGTCGAGTTCGATGCCCTGTTCGGCAAGGAACGGGCGCAATTCGCCTTCTTCAAACATTTCACGAATAATATCGCACCCGCCCACAAACGCGCCATTGACGTAAAGCTGGGGAATGGTCGGCCAGTTTGAAAAGGTTTTAATCCCTTCGCGCAAGCCGTCATCTTCCAGCACATTCACGCCTTTGAACGGCGCGCCAATATGCGACAAAATCTGAACCACCTGCCCGGAAAACCCGCATTGGGGGAAAACCGGCGTGCCCTTCATGAACAGCACAATATTGGCGCTGTCGATTTCGGATTTGATTAAACTGTCAATTTCGCTCATAGCGGCCTCCTTCAGGCGTCGTCGGGTACGGAAGTTTGCAGGGCCAGAGCGTGCAGCGTGTCGCCCATGCCGCCGCCCAGCGCGTCATAGACCATTTGGTGCTGTTGCACGCGGGTTTTGCCGACAAAAGCCTTTGACACCACATGCGCGGCATAATGGTCGCCATCGCCGCGCAGGTCGGTGATATCGACTTCAGCATCCGGCAGTGCCGTTTTGATCATCTGTTCCAGCTGGCCGGCGGTCATCGGCATGGGTTTTCCTTCTATCGCCCGCCCATCAGGTTCGGGAACCAGTTTTCATGGGCTTTTGCAATCTCTTCCAATGATATGGTCATGGCACCGGCAATTGTCAATTCCGCGCCGCCGGTCGTGCCAATCTGCGTGAGGTGGATGCCCGCATCCGCAGCGGCCTTTTCAAAGCCCGATTTTGCTTCCGGTGTAATGCCGACAAGGTAGCGCCCCTGGTCTTCGCCGAACCAGAAGCCGTGATTGCCTTCCATATCGACGGCGCAACCGATTTTTTGCGGCAAACACATTTCGGCCAGCGCGCATAACAGCCCGCCATCGGATACATCATGCACGCAATTTGCGTGGCCGTCGGCAATTTGCGCGCGCACAAATGCGCCATGCGCCCGCTCGCGCTCAAGGTCGACCGGGGGTGGCGCGGCGTCTGCGTCGGTTTCCAGCACGTCGCGGGCATAGAGCGAACACCCCAGCACCCCGTGCGTTTGCCCGATGACATAGACCGATAAGCCTTCTTGCGTAAATGCGCTGCCGACGGCTTTGCTCAAATCATTCAGAACACCAACGCCGCCAATGGCCGGTGTCGGCATAATGCCGCGCCCATTGGTTTCATTGTAAAGCGAGACATTGCCCGAAACGACGGGGAAATCGAGCGCGCGACACGCCGCGCCCATGCCCTCCAGACAGCCGACAAACTGCCCCATAATCTCAGGCCGTTCCGGATTGCCGAAATTCAGGCAATTGGTGATGGCAAGCGGCGTGGCGCCGGTGGCGCTGATATTGCGATAGGCCTCGGCCACGGCCTGTTGGCCGCCCATTACGGGGTCTGCGAGGCAATAGCGCGGGGTGACATCCGTGGTCAGGGCAAGGGCTTTATTGGTGGCGTGAACGCGCACCAAAGCGGCGTCCCCGCCGGGGCCGACCAGCGTATCGCCCATGACCATTGAATCATATTGCTCCCATATCCAGCGCCGTGACGCCAATTCCGAGCCGCCCATCAGCCGCAACAGGCTTTCGCCCAAATCAAGCGGGTGCGACAGGGCTTGGCTGTCGAGCGCGGGCAGGGCGGGCGTGGGCGTGTGCGGCCGGTCATATTCGGGCGCGCCGTCGGCAAGGGGGCGGAGCGGCATATCGGCGATTACGTTGCCTTCATGCACCACCACCATGCGATGGGTGTCGGTCAATTCGCCGACAACGGCAAAATCAAGCCCCCAGCGGTGAAAAATTTCCGCCGCTTCGTCTTCGCGCCCCGGTTGCAGCACCATCAGCATGCGTTCCTGGCTTTCCGACAGCAGCATTTCATAGCCGGTCATGTGCGTTTCGCGGCACGGCACCTTGTCGAGGTCGAGACGAATGCCGACATTGCCCTTATCGGCCATTTCGACCGAAGACGAGGTGAGGCCCGCCGCGCCCATATCCTGAATGCCGATAATCGCGTCCGAGCCCATCAGTTCCTGACACGCTTCCAGCAACAATTTTTCGGTGAACGGGTCGCCCACCTGAACGGTCGGCCTTTTTTCGTCCGACGCATCGTCAAATTCGGCCGAGGCCATGGTTGCGCCGTGAATGCCGTCGCGTCCGGTTTTCGAGCCGACATAGACGACCGGCGACCCGACGCCGGTGGCCGCGGCATAGAATATTTTGTCAATGCGCGCGAGACCGACACACATGGCATTGACCAGAATATTGCCATTATAGCTGGCGTCGAAATTAACTTCGCCGCCCACGGTCGGCACGCCGATGCAATTGCCATAGCCGCCAATGCCGGAAACCACACCGGCCACAAGGTGACGGGTCTTTTTGTGGTCGGGTTGGCCGAAGCGCAGGGCGTTTAAATTGGCAACGGGGCGCGCGCCCATTGTAAACACATCACGCATAATGCCGCCCACCCCCGTGGCCGCGCCCTGATAGGGCTCAATGAAGGAGGGGTGGTTATGGCTTTCCATTTTGAAAATCGCCGCATCGCCGTCGCCGATATCAATCACACCGGCATTTTCGCCGGGCCCCTGAATGACCTGCGGGCCGTCGACGGGCAGTTTCTTCAGCCATTTGCGCGAAGACTTATACGAACAATGCTCCGACCACATGACTGAAAAAACACCCAGCTCGGTAAAGTTCGGTTCGCGGCCCATATGCGCGACAATCATGTCATATTCGTCCGGCGTCAGCCCATGCTCGGCGACAAGCTCGGCGGTTACGGGGGTGTCGTTAATATGCGGTGCGCTCATGCGAGCATCTCCATCGCGCCGTCAAACATGCGGCGTCCGTCTTCGCCGCCCAGTGGGGTTTCGGCGCGCCGTTCGGGGTGGGGCATCATGCCCAGCACGCGGCCCGTGGCATCCGTTATGCCGGCAATATCAAGGCAGGCACCGTTCGGGTTGTCGCCCGCAGCATAGGTAAACGCGATGCGGTTTTCGCCCTGCAAGCGTTTGAGCGTTTCGTCATCGGCAAAATAATTGCCCTCATTATGCGCCACCGGAATGATGATTTCTTCCGCCTCCGCATAAAGATGGGTGAACGGCGTGTCGGTGCGCGCCACATTAAGGCGCGTGTTGCGGCAAACGAAATTCAGGTCGCGGTTGCGCATCAAAATGCCCGGCAACAGGCCGCATTCGGTCAACACCTGAAAGCCGTTGCAGATGCCCAAAACGGCGGTGCCGGTGCCCGCGCGCGCCACAACTTCGCGCATGATGGGGCTGTTGGCGGCCATGGAACCGCAACGCAGATAATCGCCATAGGAAAACCCGCCGGGCAATACAATCAAATCGCAGGCCGGCAATTGCGTGTCGCCATGCCAAACCATATCCACCTGCGCGCCGGCGGCTTTCAGGCACACGGAAACATCGCGATCGCAATTTGACCCGGGAAACACAATTACCGCTGCACGCATGAATGGTTACTCCGCGTCGTTGAGGCGAATGTCGTAATTTTCAATCACCGTATTGGCAAGCAGCTTTTCGCACATTTCCTGCAACCGGTCGCGGGCTTGGGTCGCATCTGTGTCGGCCAGTTCAAGCTCGATCATTTTGCCCTGCCGCACATTGTCAACGCCGTCAAACCCAAGCTGGCCAAGCGCATTTTCAATGGCCTTGCCTTGTGGGTCCAGCACACCGTTTTTTAAGGAAATATAAATTGTTGCTTTCATGCTTGCCTCAACTTACGAGCACCGGCCCTTTTTTACCGTCATGCCCGTTTGACGAAAAAATGCCCAGCCGTCGGGCGACTTCCTGATAGGCATCCACCAGCCCGCCCAGATCTTGCCGGAACCGGTCTTTATCAAGTTTTTCATTGCTGTTGACGTCCCACAGGCGGCAATTATCCGGGCTGATTTCATCGGCGAGAATAATGCGTTGCACGTCACCCTCCCAGACGCGGCCAAATTCCAGCTTGAAATCGACCAGACGAATGCCCGCACCGGCAAACAGACCGATGAGGAAATCGTTGATACGCACCGCGACGGTCATAATCTCGTCAAGCTCGTTCTGCGTCGCCCAGCCGAAAACCGCAATATGGTCTTCGCTGATGAGCGGGTCGCCCAGCGCGTCGTCCTTGTAATAAAACTCGATGAGCGGGCGCGGCAATGGCTCGCCCTCTTTCAGGCCGAGGCGCTTGACCAGCGAACCGGCCGCAACATTGCGGATGACAACCTCCAAAGGCACAATCTCGGCTTCGCGAATAAGCTGCTCGCGCATGTTCAGCGCTTTGATGAAATGCGTCTGAATGCCAATCTGGGCGAGTTGAAGGAAAATATATTCGGAGATGCGGTTGTTCAAAACGCCTTTGCCTTCAATCACCTCTTTTTTTTCGGCGTTAAAGGCGGTGGCATCATCTTTGAAATGTTGCACAAGCGTGCCGGGTTCGGGGCCTTCATAAAGCACTTTGGCCTTGCCCTCATATATGCGGCGGCGCTTAGACATCCGTGATTTCTCCGGTTGTGATTTTTCCGGTGTCGGCGGCAGTTGAACCCAGCCCCGATAGAGCGAAATTAGACCATCGGGGCGATTCGGGCAAATACTCAGCCTTCCCCGAAAACGCGTTTGAATATCGTATCCACATGTTTGATGTGATAGCTGAGATCGAACAGGCTTTCGAGTGTTGCATCGTCAAGAACAACCTCCGCATCGGCCTTTAGCAGGTCGAGGAAAACGCCCTTGCCCTCCCATACCGGCATGGCATTGCGCTGTACCAGACGATAGGCGTCTTCGCGGTTCACCCCCGCCTGTGTCAGGGCCAAAAGCACGCGCTGGGAATGCACCAGCCCGCCCAGCTTGTCCAAATTGGCCTGCATGCGTTCGGGATAGACAACAAGATTGTCCATCACGCCAGTCAGCCGTGCCAGTGCGAAATCGAGCGTGATGGTGGCATCGGGGCCGATCATGCGTTCGACGGATGAGTGTGAAATATCGCGCTCGTGCCACAGGGCGACATTTTCCATGGCCGGCAGAGCCATGCCGCGCACCAGCCGCGCAAGGCCGGTGAGATTTTCTGTCAGAACCGGATTGCGCTTATGCGGCATGGCCGATGAACCTTTTTGGCCTTCGGAGAAATGCTCTTCGGCTTCCAGCACTTCCGTGCGCTGGAGATGGCGCACCTCAACGGCCAGCCGCTCAATAGATGAGGCGATAACGCCCAGCGTGGCAAAAAACATGGCGTGGCGGTCGCGCGGAATGACTTGTGTCGATACCGGCTCGACCGCGAGGCCCATTTTTTCGGCAACATGGGCCTCGACCGCCGGGTCGATATTGGCAAATGTGCCGACCGCGCCGGAAATGGCGCACGTCGCAATTTCTGCGCGCGCCGCAACCAGCCGCGCGCGATTGCGGTCAAATTCGGCATAGGCTTGCGCCATTTTGAGGCCGAATGTCGTCGGCTCGGCATGAATGGCATGACTGCGCCCGATGCACGGCGTCATTTTGTTTTCCATGGCGCGGTTTTTCAGGGCGCACAGCAGGGCGTCCATATCGGCAATGAGAATATCGGCGGCGCGGGCCAGTTGCACATTGAAGCAGGTGTCCAGCACATCCGAGGAGGTCATGCCCTGATGCACAAAGCGCGCTTCGGGCCCGACATGCTCGGCAAGCGAGGTCAAAAACGCGATGACATCATGTTTGACCTCGCGCTCGATCTCGTCAATGCGCGCAACGTCAAAGCCGCCACGTTCCCGCACGGCCTTGGCGGCGTCTGCCGGTACAATGCCAAGTTCCACCATCGCATCCATGGCATGGGTCTCGATATCAAGCCAGATCGAAAAGCGGCTTTCGGCTTCCCATAAGTTTGTCATTTCGGGACGGGCATAACGCGGAATCATCGGCAATCTCCTATGCGCTTGCTTTAGCAGATTGTCGGCACCGCGCAAAGCAAACCGAACTAAAAATTCGGTGCCGGCGGTTCCAAAAGACCCAGATTTTTGAAACTCACCTCGTCCACGCGCCCGATAATGAGGTGGTCGTGCACACCAATATTGAACTGACCGGCCAGCGCATAAAGCTTGTTGGTCATGTCAATATCGGCTTTGGAGGGCGTGGGGTCGCCGCTGGGGTGGTTGTGCACGAGAATGAGGGCAGAAGCACTCAATTCAAGCGCGCGCTTGATAACCTCGCGCGGATAAACGGGTGCGTGATCAACCGTGCCGGAGCCCATCATTTCATCGGCGATAATTTGGTTTTTCTTGTCGAGAAACAGCACATGAAATTCTTCCCTGTTTTTCTCGGCTATTTTGATGCGGCAATAGCTGATCATCTGGTTCCAGTTTGCCAGTGCCGGTTTGTGCATGATGGGGCTCTGCCCGAAATTTAACGCCACAGCCTCGATCAGGCGAAATTCGGTAATGACTTCCTGCCCGATGCCGGTGACTTCCAAAAGCCGCGCTTCGGCAGCACTCAGCACACCGGAAAGGTCGCCGAACCGGTCAAGCAGGTCGCGCGCGAGGGGTTTGACGTCGCGCCGCGGCAAAGCGCGAAACAAAATGAGTTCCAGAAGTTCATAATCATGCAGCGCCGTATGGCCGCCGCGACACAGGCGTTCGCGCAATCTTTTGCGGTGGCCGATGCGGGTGGTGTCTTGAATTTTGCGGGGTTGTGTTTGTTTTTCCTGTCCCACAATTCCTCTTTCTGTTCAGTCGTCTTGAATGCGGTGAGGCGTATCCAACCCGTCCGGCGATTTGGTGAAAATTTCAACACCGTCAGCCGTTACGCCGACAGAATGCTCATATTGGGCCGACAGTGTGCGGTCGCGGGTGACGGCGGTCCATCCGTCGCCCAGAATTTTCACCGCCGGTTTGCCCAGATTCAACATCGGCTCAATGGTAAAAAACATGCCCTCGCGCAACACCAGCCCTTCGCCGGGACGCCCGTAATGGAGAATATTGGGCGTGTCATGGAAAACGCGCCCCAGCCCGTGCCCGCAAAAATCGCGCACCACCGAAAGCCGGTTAACTTCCGCATGTTGTTGAATGGCAAAGCCGATATCGCCCAGCGCAGCACCGGGCCGCACGGCGTTGATGCCCGCCATCATCGCCTCATATGTCACATCCATCAGGCGTTTGGCTTTCACCGACACATCGCCGAGGCTGTACATGCGGCTGTGGTCGCCGTGCCAGCCTTCAAAAAACAAGGTCACATCGACGTTCATAATGTCGCCCTCGCGCAGGCGGCGGTCGCCCGGAATGCCGTGGCAGACAACGTGATTTATCGAGGTGCAAACCGATTTTTTAAAGCCGCGATAATTGAGCGGTGCCGGCACCGCGCCCAGATCGCGGATAATTTCCAGAGCTTTGTCATCAAGCGCTTGCGTGGTTGTGCCGGGTACGACAAACGGGCTCAATTCATCAAGCGTGTGCGCCGCCATCTGCCCCACTTTGCGCATGGCATCAAAATCTTCGCCCGTGTGAAGCTTGATCTGACCGGTATTTTTGAGCGGCTCGGAATTGGCGGCAATGAAATTCATCTTGTCTCCTCACTTTGGAAATAGCATGTTCTCATCAGCATTGTCGATAAGCGGCATTGTCGATAAGCGGCGTGGCGTTTGTAATTGCGGGTTTGTAATTGCGGGTTTGTCACTGCCCATTTGTCACTGCCCATTTGTAACCGCGACAAACAAACCTAATTATGCATCAGGAGGCAAATATGGGCACACACGACACCACCACGCCACAGGATGCAACTTCCGGCACGGGCGAGGCTAATGTAACCGCGTGCATGCTGATTATCGGCAATGAGGTTCTTTCCGGCCGGACACAGGACAAAAACCTGTCTTTTCTGGGCACCGCGCTGGGTGAGATTGGCATCGATATGCGCGAAGCGCGCATTATTCCCGATGATCCGGCCATTATTATCGACACGGTGAACAACTGCCGCGCGCGCTTTGACTATGTTTTCACCACCGGCGGCATTGGCCCGACGCATGATGACATCACCGCCGATTGTGTTGCCGAGGCGTTTGGCGTACCGCTTGAATATCATCCCGAAGCCATGGCGCGGCTTACGGCGCATTACGAAGCCATGGACACCGAGTTTAACGAAGCACGCCAACGCATGGCGCGCATTCCCAAAGGCGGCGGGTTGATCGACAATCCGGTAAGCACGGCCCCCGGATTTGTCATTGAAAATGTCTATGTCATGGCCGGTGTGCCGAAAATCATGCAGGCCATGGTGGAAAATATTCTGCCGACATTGAAAGGCGGCGAGCAGCTTTCCAGCATCACCGTCTCGGCGCAGGTGCCCGAAGGTCAAATCGCCGCCGCCATGGGCGCATTGCAGGGCGAATATGAAGACGTCAATCTGGGGCTCTATCCGTTTTACGGGCCTGCAGGGGCGGGGGTCAGTGTCGTGGCGCGTGCCCGCGATCAGGCACGCCTTGGCGCGGTTGAGGCCAGAGTAATCGCCTATTTGGACGAAATCGGTGCCGAGCGGGTTGCCCGCCCTCAAAAGTAACATGCCCAAACATTACCAAATGTTAATTTGGGCAAAACGGGGTTTTGGGCCATGATGGGATACTGTTTAGGGAGATGATTATGAAAAAGACTGTATCAACTTTGGCTGTGATTGCTATGTTCTCGCTGCCGCAGGCAGCCGTTGCTCTGGACTCGGGTTTTGACGCGATGTCACAATCCGGCAACCACCAGTTTTATGTCTGGTGCACGGGCAAAGACGATTACACCGCTTCGCAATCCGGTGACAACGCCAAAGCCGCGCAGCTGGCACTTGCCGCCAAATCCGGCAAAAATTGCTGGCCTGTCTGGCAGGGTCTGGAAAACTAAACCAGTCCTGATTTCAGATTTTTCGGCAGCGTCCCCCGCGGGCGCTGCCGTTTTCTTTTGAGGTGCCCTATGCTGCGCTTGTTGCTCTTGGTTTTGACGGTGTGGAGCGCACCCGCCCACGCCGCGCAAAAACTTGTTATTGCCGTGCTTGGCGACAGCCTGTCATCCGGCTTTGAATTGCGTCGCGATGAGGGATATGTGCCGGTGCTGGAAAGGGAGCTTCGCGCAAAAGGTTATAATGTCGATTTGAAAAGCGCGGCCATTGCCGGGCAATCGACACGGCAGGGGCGCGACTGGGTGTTCGTAGAGCCTTTATTGTCGGCGGATATAGTGCTTTTGCAACTGGGTGGCAATGACGCCAATTACCGAGTATTGCCCGAAAGGATTAGGGAAAATCTCGATTATATGATCACCAATTTCCAGCAGCGCGGGCAATTGGTGGTGTTCATGGCAACCAAATTTACGCCGAAATACGGGCAGAATTATCGCGCCGAAATTGAAGACCTTTTTGAAGAGGTTGCCCGCGAATATGCGCTTTTGTTCGAACCGTTCATTTATAAGCCGCTCATTGATTTTGAAACTTTGATGCCGCGCGCGGAATTAGTACTGGAAGACGGCTTGCATCCCAATGCTGCCGGCGTGCGCGCACTGGTGGCGCATTCGATACCCCTGGTCGAAAAAGCAATCCGACAGCGACGTGCAGACTGAGCCGAACGCACCGGCTATTCGTGAATCTTCGACCAGTCTTCCATCGCGGCTTTTCGATAGGCGTCACGATCTTCGGGCGCTTTGGAACACAGCATGGGCTGGTAATATTGCTCAAGCGTCTTTAAGTCGGAAAATTGTGGTACATCGCTGTCCACAAAACAATCCGAGACATCCTGCACCTCAAATTCGCATTGCGCGCGCGTGCCGACCTTGACCCGGTGGGTAAAGCCCGCACGGTCTTCTCCCGTCAGGTCGCGATAGCAGGTGGCACTTGTTTGGTGGCTTTTCTTTTCCAAGGGTTGCAAGGGATTGTCGACGTGACAGATTTCCGGCGGCTGTTCATAGGAATTCCAGAATTTGAACTCGGAGGTGAATTTGAAGCGCATTTGGGACAATAAGGCTTTATTGTCGCGCGAGCGCTCCTGCAGCACAATCTGGGTGGGAAAGGAATATTTCGGCATGCCCTGTTCCTGACACGACCCCGAAACCGAATATCGCCAGAACATGACGGATGAGGGCGCTTCGTCGGCCTGCGCGCAAACCATAGAGAGCCCAAAAAAGAACACAACCAAGCGTCGCATATACCTGTTCCAATGCATCAATAAACAAACCCCGACCTCAAATTCTGAGCAAATTTAAAGCGGCCAATCAACAATAACTTCCGAATTTGGTTACGACTTATCGACCGGTTATTTAGGACAGCGGCGGTTTATTTGAAAATTGCTATCTTGTCAGGGTCGGCAAAAAAACCTAGTTTCGCGGTTCTTGTCGCGGCCTCGTGGTGGAATTGGTAGACACAGCAGACTTAAAATCTGCGGCCCGTTTAGGGCGTGACGGTTCGAGTCCGTCCGAGGCCACCAATCCTGCAATCCGCATTTGAATTTTTGAACGAGGTTGTCTGCTTGACGGGATATGGAAAACCAAAGGGTTCGACCTATTATCACTATCGGTAGCCCGCTGGGCGCTTTTTTGTCTGAGGTAAGAGGTGGAAATGAAAATGTCGGCATTGGCTGGGCTCGCATTGGTGGTTGGGTTTGGGATTCTGCTCTCGTCATGTGGCAGCAATGTCGGGCCCCCGCAGGGCGGCGAGGCGCCGTACCACCATCTCAAAAACGGATTTCGCAATCCACCCGACAGCCCGAAACGCAATATTCCTTTCAAACGCCGCATGAAATTTTTCAGCGAGGCCGTGTGGCGCAATGCGGTCAGCAAACCGCCCACCATCCCGACCGACCACGCCGTGACACGCAGTGAGGCGAAGGCGCAATTGGCCGCCATGGGCGACAAGGATTTTGTCAGCTGGATCGGGCATGCAACATTTCTGGTGCGTCTTGACGGCGTCAATATTCTGACCGATCCGGTGTTTTCGCGCCGCGCCAGTCCCATGAGCTTTGCCGGGCCCGCGCGTCTGGTGCCGCCCGGTCTTCTTCTTGAAGACCTGCCGCCGATCGATGTGGTGGTTATCAGCCATGCGCATTACGACCATCTCGACACGGCGACACTGGAAAAAATGCCCAATAAGGAGCGTATCACGGCGGTCGTGCCGCTGGGCCTGGGCAAATATTTCAAGGGTTATAAAGATGTGCGCGAGGTCGACTGGTTTGACGATGTCGCGCTACCATCTGCCAATGGCGAATTTAAACTGACCGCCTATCCGGCGGTGCATTGGTCCAACCGGTCTCTGTTCGACATTAACCGCACGCTTTGGATGTCTTATGGCTTTTCGGCGGGCGGCCATTCGGTGTTTCACACCGGCGATACCGAGACACATCCCAGCCTGTTTAAAGAGATCGGCCAGCACATGGCCGACACGCATGGCGGTTGTGACCTTGGCCTGATGAGTGTGGGTGCCTATGCGCCGCGCGATTTTATGCGTGGCGCGCATATGGATCCTGAGGGCGGGGTAAATATGGGCCGCGAACTGGGCTGCAAGCGCATGGTGCCAATGCATTGGGGCACGTTTATTCTGTCATTCGAGCCGTTTGAGGAGCCGCGTCAGCGCTTTGTCGAGGCGGCGGGAAATCAGGCATTGGTAATGAAAATTGGCGAAACCGTGCCCATGAATGCGATTGCGCGCTAACCTCAATGGGGCACGGCCCCGCCTTTAATTGGCACCCAATGCGTTCACAAATGCGCGTGCCTCCGCCGCTGTTCGCGCGGGGGCTTCTTCCATCGGCAAATGCCCGATATCGGGATAGGTGATCAGGCGGCTGTTGAAAATGGCACCGTTCATGCGCACGCCATGGGCCAGCGGCACGAGCTTGTCCTGTGCGCCCCATATCAGCAGCGCGGGTATCGTAATTTCTCCCAAGCGCCCCTCCAGCGGCGGCGCAGTGTCGCGTGAATTTTGCCGTTGCAACATGGCCTCGCGCGATCCGGTCATGCGGATAAGCTCCCAATATCTTGTAACTTTTTCATCCGTCACGAAATTATCCGGATCGGCAACGCTGTCGCGCAATGCGGATTCAACCATGAAGCGCGGCGTCACATAGCGCAAAATGGGCTGTAGCCACGAAATATCGGCCAATCCGAATGTCGAGGGCACTACTTCATCCGCCGTGCGCCGCATGCCGCTTGAGCCTATCAGAATGAGGCCGCGAATTTTTTCCGGATGGTCGAGCGCATATTGCAGGGCCACGACGCCGCCCATTGAATGCCCGACGATAACAGCGCGCTCCAGTTTCATCAGGCGCATAATCCGGTCGAGTGTCCGGGCCATATTCGCGCGGCTGTAATCGCCGTCCGATATGGCTCCGGTCAGGCCGTAGCCGGGCAGGTCGAAGCTGATCAGGCGAAATTTATCGCCCAGTTCACCGACCCATGGCTCCCAGGCATGAACCGATGCATAGGCGCCATGCAACAATATGAGCGGCGGGCCGGCGCGATTGCCTTCGTCGCGAATATGCACGGTTGCCCCGCCTTCAATGCGGTAGAGAAAGGATTTGTCATTGCGATATTTGTCGTACAGCTCGCTGCGCCGCAAATCCGAGAAAATCAGAAAGCTTGAGCCCAGCAAAAACAAAATGAGCAGAGCCACAAACAGGGCGAGAAGTGAACCGAGAACGCGAACCATACTCCCCCCTTAAGGTTGTTTTTTTTAAACTTGTCCGAGTTCGGCTCGAACAGCAAGGGCTTTTCAGTCCGGTGCGCGAAACCGGTATCGCGTCGAGCAATAGGGGCAGACAATTTCCGTCTCGCTGCCCATGTCGAGAAACACATGCGGATGGTCAAAAGGCGCCGAGGCGCCGGTGCATTCAAATTCGCGCACGGGAACAAAAATTTCCGCCAGTCCCTCATCATTGCTGAATTTGAGAAGTTCCGCCTGTGCCATGCGCGCCCTCGCTTCGATAATTTAACTTCAACTTGGCCTTAACTGCCTTGATGTCTATATCGGCTCAAGGCGGGAACGGCAAGTGCCTAGCAACACCCGCAACCGCCAAGTGTTACATCGCCGTCGCCGTGCCAGGCTTGCGCGACGGCTTTGGCCGACAAGTCAGCTGTTTCGGCGAATTGATCGCGCGCATCCGTCATGAGTTGGTCATCCGTCATCACATCGATCGCTGTCATGGCCAGTGCCTTGGCACCGTCAAGAACGGCGGCGTCGCCGGTTTCCGATCCGGCATATTTAGCAAATTCCGGGTTGTGAATGACGACATGCGGCGGCGCGCAGGCAATCATCGGGTGAATGGACGGCACGCGGTGGCTGACATTACCCATATCGGTCGATCCGGCGCCGGTGGTCGGCACTTTCTCAAGCGGAAAAAACGACCGGCCAAGGCTTTCGGCATTGGCTTTGTAACGATCGGCAATCGGCCAGTTATCCTTGATTTCCAGATAATCGCCCAGCGCCCACTGAATTTCCACCTCGCAACCCGAAGCCAGTGCGCCCGCCTCGAAACAGTTTTTCACCCGTTTTTTGAGGTCGGCCAGTGCCATGCCATCGGCGGCGCGCACGTAAAATGTGCCTACCGCGCGGTCGGGCACAATGTTCGGCGCGAGCCCGGCTTCGTTGAAAATACCGTGAATGCGCTCATTCTGGCGAATGTGCTGGCGCAGTTGCGCGATCGACTGATACGCGCTCACCAGTGCATCCAGCGCATTGACGCCGGCAAACGGCATGGCCGAAGCATGGGCTGCCTTGCCGGTAAATGTCACCCGCACCTCGTTCATGGCAACGCTGGGCATGGTCACCAGATTAATGCCCGCCGGATGCACCATCATCGCCGCATCGAGCCCGTCAAAAGCGCCGTGTTGCGCCATAATCTCTTTGCCGCCGCCGGCTTCCTCGGCCGGTGTGCCCAGATAGCGCACACGCCCGGGCAGGGCCGCGCCTAGCTTTGAAAGCGCGAGTGCCGCGCCAAGGCCGGTCGTCGCGATGATATTGTGCCCGCAGGCATGGCCGATGCCGGGCAGGGCGTCATATTCGGATAAAATGCCCACCTCAACGCCCGTATCGCCAAAGGTGGAGATAAACGCCGTGTCGAGACCGCACGCGCCGCGCTCGACCGTTAGGCCGGCTTCTTCCACGCGGTCGGTCAAAAGCCCATGGGCGAAATGTTCCTCGAAAGCAAGTTCGGGTTTGGCATGAATAGCATGGCTGGCGGAAATCAACGTATCCGACATGTCGTCAATTGTGGCGCAGGCCTGTTTTTTCAGAGCTTCTCGATCCATAACCCGTTTCCTTTGTGCGCGGTTTTGATGTTAGCCAATCTTCACCGGCATGCCTAGAAGCATTCCGGCATCGACCACGAGCAATTGTCCGGTCACATGTTTGCTGGCGCGGTTGGCAAAAAACAAAATCGGGCCGCTAATGTCATCCGGCGTTCCGGCACGGTGCATGGGGGTCGCTTTTTTTTGCCCGTCGACAATGCGGTCAAACATTTCTTCGCCCAGCGCATTGCGGAACCAGTCCGTGCCGACAAAGCCGGGACACACCGCATTGACGCGAATATTATCCTCGCCCAGCGCGCGCGCCAAAGCCAGCGTCATTGAATTCAGGGCCCCCTTGGAGGCCACATAAGCCACCGAAGAGCCGACACCGCGCACACCGGCAACGGATGAAATATTCACAACACTGCCGGCCCCGCAATTTTTGAGATGCGGCTGGGCGGCGCGCACCATTTGGTAGGGCGCAATGGTGTTGAGGGCATAAATCGTCTCAAAATCGGTTTTGTCCAGACCGTCCAGATTGGCGTGATCCATAAATTTCGTGGTGCCGGCATTATTGACCAGAATGTCGAGGCGGCCCCATTTGTCCATGGCGGCTTCGACCAGCGTGCGGCAGGCGGCATCGTCCGAAACATCGGCCCCCACGGCAATGGCTTCGCCGCCGGCCTCTTCGCAAGCCGCGACCACTGCATTTGCGGCCTCATTGCTTTTCGAATAATTGACAACAACTTTGGCACCGCCGCGTGCCATGGCGATGGCCGCTTCCGCACCAATGCCGGAAGATGACCCGGTGATGATGGCGACCTGATCTGAAAAATCCATGTTCTGTCTCCTATTTGCCTTTAAATTCGGGGGTTCGTTTTTCCATAAATGCCTGCCGGCCTTCCTCATAATCGGCGCTTGCAAAACACGCGGCAATTTTGCGGTCAAGCTCTGCCGGATCCGTGTCGGGGGTGCGTTCAAGCACACCCTTGGCGGCGCGCAAAGTCAATGGGGCATTGGCGCAAATGCTGGCAACGCGCTGCGCAAGCTCGGTCTCAAAATCCGCTGTCGGCGCAATATAATCGACCAGCCCGATTGCCAGGGCTTCATGCGCGTCAAGCCTGCGTGCGGTAAACAAAATATCCTTGGCGCGCGAAGGGCCAACCGTGTCGCGCAGGCGTTCGGTCGCGCTTGCAGGATAGGCAAGCCCCAAACGCGCGGCGGGAATGGCAAAGCTCGCATCGTCGCGCGCCAGCCGCAAATCGCACGCCAATGCCAGCCCCAGCCCGCCGCCAATGCAATAGCCCTCAATGGCGGCAAGCGTCGGCACCGGACATTGCGTGACCGCGTTAAAAGCATTGACGGTAGCCGCATCGTATTCAGTGCTGACGGGGCCGGAAAATTTTTCGGCAAATTGGGCGATATCGGCACCGGCCACAAACGCTTTGCCGCCCGCGCCGCGCAGCACAATCAGGCGCACATCCGGATTGTCGGCCAGCCGTGCCATCAAATCGGGAAAAGCCAGCCAGCCCTCAAGGTCGATGATGTTATGGCGTTCGGGATAGCTGATGGTGACGCATGCCAAATGGCCGGAAATTTCCGCCCGCAGACGCGCCGCGCCGGTGGCAATGGTTTCGGGGTTTGTTTGCGTCATGATGCGCCTCCGGCGGGGGTGGAACGGAAAAATCCGGCAAGATCGGTATAAACATCCGGATCTTGCACCATAAACAGGTGCCCGCCATCATAAAATTTGAGCGTGGCATCGGGCAGACGCGCGGCCATATTCTCCATGGATTGGGCGCGCGCAATGCCATCAAAGCGCCCGCCCGCCAGCCAGACCGGACAGGTGATGTGTTCCAGCCGCGCCCAGCAATCATGGGCTTTGCGCGCGCAAAGTTGGCCCGATATGCCGCGTGCGTGGTTGTCTTCATGGGCAAATTCACTGCGGTCAAGGCGCGCCATGGTCATATCCACCAGTTCGGGACGGGCTTTGAGGGTGTCATCGTCAATTCGTGTGTCGCCCCGCAACAGCATGGCTTTTGCGCGCGCTTTCAGGTCGAGATGTTCCAGTTCGTCAAGCGGGTAGGACGCACCGCCCGCACCGCCCGGAGAGGTGCAAAACAGCGCCAGTCGTTGCACGCGGTCACGATGGGCGAGGGCAAATTCCTGCGCCACCATGCCGCCAAATGATATGCCCAAAACATGCGCGCTTTCTATGTCCAGCGCATCCATAAGCGCCGCCGCATCATCGGCATAAGCCGCCATCGTATATCCGTCTTGAGGTTTTTCGCTTTGCCCCAGCCCCCGCTGGTCATAGCTGATGACGGTGAAACCGGCGGTCAGCGGGCTGTCCATAATGGTCGGTTTTTTGCGCAAATCGCCGCCTGTGCCGCTCAATACAAGCACGGGCGCGCCGGAACCGGCCATTTCATAATAGGTTTTCAGCGTACGGGTCTGAATGAGGGGCATTGCGGGCGCTATAGTTTTCTTGCTTGCGGTTGGGGCGCAATGGTATCCTTTCGCCCACAAAGGCGTAAAGACAATTTCTGAAGCCTGAACATGAGGGGCATAATGTCTGAAAAAGCTGAGAATTTGGAACGCTTGGATCCAGTCTGGGCGCGCATACGGGCAGAGGCCGGTGAAATTGCCGAGCGCGAGCCTGTCATGTCGGGTTTTTTGCATGCAAGCGTGTTGAACCATGACCGGCTTGAAACGGTCATTGCCTCGCATCTGGCCGAAAAAATGGGCAATGCGGAAATCGGCGCGCGCGCGCTGGGTGAGGTTTTCGAGGAAAGCCTCGTCAATAATCCGGATTTGGGCGAGACCTTGCGGGCCGATATCATCGCCCATTATGACCGCGATCCGGCATGCCGCTCATATCTCGACCCGGTTCTATATTATAAGGGGTTTCTGGCTTTGCAGGCCTATCGGGCGGCGCATTGGATGATCAATCATGACCGCCGCGCAACCGCGCTTTACATTCAAAATCGGGCTTCGGAAGTGTTCCAGGCCGACATTCATCCGGCCGCGAAAATCGGTCGCGGCGTGTTTATCGACCACGCAACCGGTGTTGTCATTGGTGAGACGGCGGTGGTCGGCAGCGATGTATCGATGCTGCACAGCGTGACTTTGGGGGGCAGCGGCAAGGAAGATGGCGACCGCCACCCGAAAATCGGCGATGGGGTGCTTATTTCGGTCGGTGCCAAAGTGTTGGGCAATATCAGGGTCGGGGAATGCGCGAAAATCGGCGGCGGCAGCGTGGTGCTGACGGATGTACCGGCCTATTCGACGGCTGTCGGTGTGCCGGCCAAAATCATTCACGGCGTTTCATCGGCGCAACCCTCAAGGCAAATGGACCACAGTGTCGAAACGCCTGAGGGTGACGGGTCGTAATTTTCATTTTTGGAGTTTCGTTAAGGGGGGGAGTTCAATGGAACGGTTAAAGGGAAAGACTGCTTTTATTTCAGGCGGCGCGCGTGGGCTGGGGGCTGAAATGGCCCGTCTGCTGCATGGCGAGGGCGCCAATGTCATGGTGACGGATATTCTGGAAGATGAAGGCCACGCACTGGCCAATGACCATGAAAACATGACTTTCATGGCGCATGATGTTTTGCAGGAAGACCAATGGGCCGCCACGATTGCGGCCACGAAAGAAGCCTATGGCGGTTTGGATATTCTGGTGAATAATGCCGGTATCGCGCATAATTACACGCCGATTGAGGAAACAACGCTTGAGCAGTGGCGCAAAGTTGTCGGCATTGATCTGGATGCCGTTTTTCTGGGCTGCAAGCACGGCGTCGGGCTGATGAAAGAAAGCGGCGGCGGCAGCATTATCAACATATCGTCGATTTACGGCATTGTCGGCTCGGCGGGCCAAGCCCCTTATCACGCCGCCAAAGGCGGGGTGCGGTTGTTGACGAAGTCGCTTGCCGTTGAGCTGGCCCAGCTTGGCTATGGCATCAGGGTGAATTCGGTGCATCCGGGGTTTGTCGGCACCGATATGGTGCGCGACGGGTTGCGCCAAGCGGTTGAAAAGGGGCTGATGCCCGGCGAAAACGAGGCCGTTGAGATGTTGACCATGCAAACACCGATCGGGCGACTGGGTGTGCCGCGCGATATTGCCAATGCGGTTTTGTTTCTGGCTTCGGAAGAATCCGCCTGGATGACGGGCGCCGAACTGGTTGTTGACGGCGGGTTTACCGCGCAATAGGTTGCGCAAGCTTGTTGAAAGGATAAGTCATGAATAATGATGAAGTGTTGCGGGTTCAGACCTATCTGCGTCTGAAATTTTCCAACGACATGCTGACGCTGAAACGCGGCGCCAAGGACGATATGGTCGAAGTTTTCATGGAAGACGAATTTATCGGCACATTGTTCCGCGACGATGAAGACGGCGAGATTTCCTACGCGTTCAACATGGCCATTCTGGAATTTGACCTGCCGACCATCTGATTGGCGCGCGCCTTAGCGCGCGCGTGCGGCGGCCCGGAACGAAGTTATCATGTCGCGAATGCCGCCATCGATGGTTTCCCAATCCGACAAATAAGCGCGCTTGAAGCTGTAATTTGCCTGCGCCGTGCGGCCAAGGTCGTAACTGCTTTCGCATGTCGGGCTTGGCGTGTCGACGGTATCGCAAATAAACAGGGGCGGCGCGAGCCGCTTGGCGCGCGGGCCCACGGGCAGGGCGCGAAACAATTCTTTGCCGGCATAGGGTGTGTCGGGCCGGAATTTGAAAAGCTGAAGCCCGTCATCGCGCACGTCGCCTGACCCAAGAACAAACGGGCTGAGCATATCTTCAAAAATGCGCCGTTCGGGCAGGGGGCGCTCGCTGGCCCGCAAGGTGATAATCACCAGCGGGGACGCCGCATCAACTCGCAGAAACTCCTTGTCGCGTTCGCGCGCATAGGGTTTGAGGTCAGGCAAGAGCGCGTGCAATTCGACAAAATTTTGCGCCTTTTGCGCCCGCGTTTGCGCCGAACGGGTGTAATGCGCGGGAATAGCAAACAGCGTGCCGCCCACCTCGACACGCACACGGTGCCAGTCATTGGTGGGCTGATAGGCTTCGTATTTGTTCTGTAGCGCATTGGGTTTGAGCGACAGCCACAGGCCGATCAAGATAGCGACAATGAACACACCAAGGCCGAAAAAAAACAAACGCCAGACCGGTCCCTCGCCTTCGGGGAATATGCGCGACATTTTGGACATCAACATTCTTTCACTCTCGACACTGGCAGTTTAACCGCTACCATAGAGATAGCATTTTGGGGGGAGAGAAGAAACATGGCGATTTATGCTCTGGGAGATGTGGCACCTGTTTTACCGGAAAGTGGCAATTATTGGGTGGCACCGGATGCCCAAGTTATGGGTCGCATCATCTTGCACGAAAATGCCAGCGTCTGGTTCGGTGCCGTGTTGCGTGGTGACAATGACCCGATCATTATCGGCGAAAATTCCAATGTTCAGGACGGTGCCGTACTGCATACCGATATTGGGTGCCCGCTGACGTTGGGCGCGAATGTGACCGTCGGCCATCAGGCCATGTTGCACGGCTGTACGGTCAGCGATAACAGCCTGATCGGGATCGGTGCGACGGTGCTGAACGGGGCGAAAATCGGCCGAAACTGCCTGATTGGTGCGCATGCGCTGGTCGGCGAGGGCAAGGAAATCCCTGATAATTCCATGGTGCTGGGCATGCCCGGCAAAGTTGTGCGTGAGCTTGGCGAAGAAAATGAAAAAATGATGCTCGCATCCGCCAATATTTATGTCGAAAACTGGAAACGGTTTAAAGAAACTCTGAAGGAAATATAAAAATGATAGAGCAGGCAGATTACATTATCGTAGGTGCGGGCAGCGCGGGCTGTGTGCTTGCGGGGCGGTTGAGCGAAGACGAAAACACCTCCGTATTGCTTCTGGAAGCGGGCGGTAAAGACAAAAATCTGTTCATCCATATGCCGGCGGGGTATTCGCAGCTTGTGCCGGAGAGCAATGACCAAAATTACGGGTTTGAAACCGAGGCCGAGCCCAATCTCGGCGGGCGGCAAATGTACTGGCCGCGCGGACGCGGCTGGGGCGGCTCATCGTCGATCAATGCGATGGTTTATATTCGCGGCAATGCCTATGATTACGACCATTGGAGCCAGCTGGGCAATCAGGGCTGGTCGTATGAAAGCGTGTTGCCCTATTTCAAACGCGCGGAAGATTTTTCCGGCGACGGCGATGAAGAATATCACGGCCATGGTGGGCCTTTGAGCGTTCAAAAATCCAACCGCACCAATGACGAATTGCTCGATGTGTTTGTCGAGGCCGGCCAGCAGGCGGGCATTCCCTTCACCAAGGACTTTAACGGCAAAAGCCAAGAAGGTGTGTCGCGCTATGAGCATACGATACGCGGCTCAAAGCGGTGCAGTGCCGCGCGCGGCTATCTGTATCCTGCCCTAAAGCGGAAAAACCTGCACACGCAGACGGATGTGACGGTCGAACGCATTGAATTTGAAGGCAAAAAAGCCACCGGCGTCACCTTCTCACTGAAGGGCAAAAGCGTCACGGTAAGGGCGAACAGGGAAGTTATTTTGTCGGCGGGTGCGCTCAATTCGCCGCAAATTATGCTGCGCAGTGGCGTCGGCCCGGCAGATGAGATTAAACCGCACGGGCTGGACGTCGTGCATGAGCTGGCCGGGGTGGGGCGCAATCTGCAAGACCATTACGGGGTTGTCAGTCAATTTGCCTGCACCCAACCGGTAACCCTGCACCGCTCGGCGGCATGGTGGCGCACACAACTTGCCGGCGTGCAATATCTTCTGTTTGGCAAGGGCGATGCGTCTTTTCCGCCGACAGCGGCGGGCGCGTTTTTCAAATCGAGCGACGAAAAAGCCGTGTGCGACATGCAAATCCACTATGTATCGGTCGCCGTGCCGGATGTGCACGGGCGTTCCGACATTCCGACCTCGCACGGCTTTTCATCAATCGTTTATGGCTGCCGCCCCGAAAGTCGCGGGCATTTGGGGCTGAAATCGGCCAGCCCTGACGATGCACCGGCGATTTATCCGAATTATCTGGCCGTCGAGCAGGATGTGATTGATATTCGCAACGGTTTCCGCAAGACGCGCGATATTTTCCTGCAAAAAGCCTTTGACCCTTATCGCGGCGAGCAGATGAAACCGTCGCGCGATGTCAATGTCGACAATGATGACGAGCTTGATGCGTGGATCCGGGCAACCGGCGAGACGCTGTATCATCCGGTCGGCACATGCAAAATGGGCAATGACAAAATGGCCGTGACCAATGAGCATGGGCAGGTGCATGGGGTTGCGGGCTTGCGCGTGGTTGACGCCTCGCTCATGCCGACGCTGATTAGCGGCAACACCAATGCGCCGACCATTATGATGGCCGAGAAGATATCGGATCACATTCGCGGGCGTAATTTCCTGTCGCCACAGCAAATCGCGGCAGAATAATGGTTCACTTTGAATTTTACTTCGATATTTCAAGCCCTTGGACGTATTTGGCGTTTTCGCGGGTCGAGGCCATTGCCGAAAAATGCGGCGTTGATATTGACTGGAAGCCCATTTTGGTCGGCGGCGTGTTCAACAGTGTGAACGAAACCGTTTACGAACAACGCGCCAATCCGCACCCCGTCAAAGGCCGCTATTATGTCAAGGATTTGCAGGACTGGGCGCAATTTTGCGGCATTGAAATCGGCGCGCCGCCGGTGTTTCCCGTGCGCGCGGTGAACCTCATGCGCGCCGCGCTGGTTGCGCTGGATGCAGGCTGCCTGCCTGATTTTTCACGCGCGGCCTTTCACGCCTATTGGGGCGAATTGCGCGACGTCAGCCTGCCGGAAGAATTGGCGCAAATCTGCACCAAGGTCGGGCTGGATCCAAAGGAAATTGCCGAGAAAATCAACAGCGATGACATTAAGGGCCGCTTGCGGGCCAATACGGAAGAACTTGTCGCGCGCGGCGGCTTCGGGTCGCCGACCATGTTCATCAACGGCGCGGATATGTATTTCGGCAATGACCGCCTGCCATTGGTGGAAGCTGCGCTTGCCCGCGCGGTGCAGGCAGAAAACCAGAGCCAATGAGCCGGGATGACATGCCGCCGACCCCGCGCGAACCGGCGTTTCGCGTGCCGCGCGTCATTGTTTTTCTGGCCGCGATAATTTTGACCTTCCAGCTCATCATGCAATTTGCCGACAGGCCGCTGACACTGGCGCTTATCGTTGAAATGGCGCTGTTTCCGGCGCGGTTTTTTGCCGAAAATATGGGCAATTTGCCCGGCGGTTTGGGGCAGGGCCTTTTCTCGCTGGTGTCATACGGGTTTTTGCATGGCGGCTGGTCGCATTGTGTGATCAATCTGGTCTGGTTGCTGGCTTTCGGCGCACCCGTGGCGCGGCGTCTGGGCGCGCGGCGGTTTCTGGTTTTATATCTGGCGTGTATTGTTATTGGCGGTCTGGTGCAGGTTTTCAGTGCCGGCGAGGAAGCTTGGCTGGTGCCGATTATCGGCGCATCGGCGGGGGTTTCCGGCATGATGGGGGCGGCCGCGCGCTTTGCTTTTCCCGAAACGCGCTGGCTTGACCCCGCAACCGCGGCACAGCGGCGGCGTCTCCTGCCAATCTCGCAAGTGCCCAAGCGCCGCCCCGTTATGATGTTTATCGCCGTTTGGGTTGTCATTAATGTGGCGTTCGGGCTGGCCGGGCCTTTGGCTACGGGCACAATGTCGGCGAACATTGCGTGGCAGGCGCATTTGGGCGGGTTTTTTGCCGGTCTTCTGCTGATCGGCTTGATTGAAAAACCGCCCCTGTCGCCCTCCGGTGGCCCCGGAAATGTTGATTATGGCGACTGGAAAGACCGCGCCTGACCCCTCACGATTCTTGATAACTGCGTCAAGCTGTCGCATACTGTCAGGTGTAAGAAAAACAGGGGCTAAACATGACAATAAGAAATATTTTGCAGCGTAAAGGTTCCAGTGTCATTGCCATAGACTCGCGGGCCACTGTGCGTGATGCCGTTAAAACGATGGATATTCACCGTATCGGTGCTCTGGTTATTCAGGGCTCTGCGGGGGCGTGTAATGGTATATTCACCGAGCGTGATGTAATGCGGGCTCTGGCCAGCAGAGACGCACTCATTCTGGACGATCCGATCGAAAAGCACATGACGGAGCGCCCTCAGAGCATCTCCCCCGATACACCGGTGGAAGAGGCAATGGAAATCATGACCGAGCGGCGTTTTCGACATTTGCCGGTCATGCAAAATGACCGGCTGTGCGGCATTGTGTCGATCGGTGATTTGGTGAATTACCGTATTCACCAGACCGAGCGCGAAGCCGAGGCGCTGAAATCCTACATTCGTAGCGGATAGGCGAAAAAGACTATAATTTGGTGGGGTTGGGCGCGTCGCCATAAACGGCAAGCGGGTCAAAGACTTTCTCTGTTTCTTCGAAAGTCAATGTGACCGGCGCATCCGGCAGGTCGCCTGTCGGCAAAGAGCGGTAAAAACACGACCTGTAGCCGACATGGCAACTGGCGCCATTGCCGCCGACGCGCACGCGCAACCACACGCAATCCTGATCGTCGTCAATACGCATTTCGACAATGTTTTGCACCAGACCGCTGGTTGCGCCCTTGTGCCAAATGGCCTCGCGCGAGCGGCTGAAATAATGCGCTTCGCCCGTCTCAATCGTGCGGCGCAGGGCTTCTTCATTCATAAAGCCGTGCATTAGAAGCTCACCGCTTTCGAAATCGGTGGTGACGGCGGGTATCAGGCCGCGATCATCAAATTTCGGGGCAAGTTCAACGCCTTCTTCAACCTGTTCGACCGTGGCGCGCTCTGCAAAGGGTCCGCTCATAACGTCCTCAAATTCGGATAGTGATTTGAGAAAACCTTATAGTGCTAGCCGCCAATCATGGCAAGGAAGCGCGCTTCCATACGCGGGTCTTCCGCGAAAACCCCGGTAAACTGCGTGGTGATGGTGGCGACATCGGGCTTTTTGATACCGCGCGTTGTCATGCACTGGTGTTTGGCGTCAACCAGAATGGCGACACCGGCCGGCTCAAGCACACGCTGGATGCAATCCACCACTTGCGCGGTCATGGTTTCCTGCGTTTGCAGGCGTTTGGCGAAAATTTCAATAACCCGCGCCAGCTTGGAAATGCCGACAACTTTGTCGACCGGCATATAGGCAATATGCACCTTGCCGAGAATGGCGACCATGTGATGCTCGCAATGGCTTTCCAGCGCGATATCGCGCAACATGACCATATCGTCATAGCCTTCGACATCCTCAAAAGTGCGTCCCAGCACTTCTTCCGGGTCTTCCTCATAACCGGCGAAAAACTCGGTATAGGCGTTGACAACGCGCTTGGGCGTATCCACCAGCCCTTCGCGGTCCGGATTGTCACCGGCCCATGAAATGAGGGTACGGACGGCTGCTTCGGCTTCTTCGCGTGAAGGTTTTTCCACTTTTACATCCCGTTCTCTAACTACCGGCGTTTTGCTGCCGTCGACTATTGCATCCATTGTCATGCCTCGTATGCGGGAAATACGTCCCGGTATTCGCCAGGCATCAGCAGAGATACCCGAATGTGTTCAAGCCCCTGCAGGTCATCGCCTTATGCCATGATACGTTGAAAACGCCGCCTCATCAATTTTGCATAAGGTTTTGCATTTATGCAGAAACCATTTGCAATATAGCCTACCTGCCTCAAAAGACGAAGTGGCAAACGGTGCAGATGGGCAGCACCCCCGTCGCAGCCTTTTCCTATTACGCAAGCATTTGCATGTCGGATTAAATTTGGTGCCGAAAACACAACTTGCCGCGTGTTCCGACGCGAATTATGGTGCGCCAAAGCACCGTTAATGGAAACCTTCATGCACCGGCTCTTTTTGCATAATAATCTCACCCGCGAGAAGAGCGCGTTTCAGCCTGCAAATGCTGAACGCGTTACGGTTTATGTATGCGGGCCAACGGTTTACGGCCCCGCGCATATCGGCAATGCGCGCCCCGCCGTGGTGTTTGATGTGTTGGTGCGGCTGTTGCGCGCGCTTTATCCGGCTGTCAGCTATGCCCGCAATATCACCGATATTGACGACAAAATAAACGCGGCGGCGGCAGAAGAGGGCGTCGATATCAAGGTCATTACCGACCGATATCGGGCCAAATATCACGAAGATATGGCCGCGCTTGGGGTTGCGCCGCCCGATATTGAGCCGCACGCGACCGAGCATATTGACGATATTATCGCTATGATTAACGAACTGATTGCCCGCGACGCCGCTTATGAAGCCGAGGGCCATGTGCTGTTCGATGTTACCCAAGACGCAGAATATGGCTCGCTGGCGCGCCGTGCCCGCGAAGACATGCTGGCCGGCGCGCGGGTCGAAATTGCCCCTTACAAGCGCGATGCCGGAGATTTTGTGCTGTGGAAACCCTCAAGCGATGATCTGCCCGGCTGGGACAGCCCGTGGGGGCGCGGGCGTCCGGGCTGGCATATTGAATGCTCGGCCATGATTGCCCATCATTTCGGGCCGACGATTGACATTCATGGCGGCGGCGTGGATTTGCAGTTTCCCCATCACGAAAACGAATGCGCGCAAAGCCGGTGTGCCCATAATGCGCCGCTGGCGCGCTATTGGCTGCATAATGGCATGTTGAACATGGCCGGCGAGAAAATGTCGAAATCGCGCGGCAATATCAAGCTGGTGGACGAATTGCTGGCCGATTATCCGGGCGAGGCGGTGCGCCTTGCGCTGTTGCAGGGACATTACAGACAGCCGCTTGATTTCACCACCGACCTGCTGGACCAGTCCGTGCGCAGTCTTGACCGTCTCTATACGGTGCTGCGCACGCATGGCGATATTGAGGCCGCGCCGCAAGCGGCACCGGATGCGTTTATGCAGGCTGTTTGCGATGATCTGAACACGCCCAAGGCCATGGCCGAGCTTTTCGCGCTGGCAAAACACGCCGACACGCCCGATGGCAAGGGGCAATTGCTGGCCGCCGCGCGCATTTTGGGGCTGTTGCAGGCCGAGCCTGAGGCCTGGTTTGCCGCCGATATGGAAGGGGTTGATGTCGCGCGCATTGACGAATTGATTGCCAAGCGCGCCAAAGCCCGCGCGGCGCGCGATTTTGATGCCGCCGATGCCGCGCGCGATGCGCTTGCCGATATGGGGGTGAGCATTGAAGACACGCCCGACGGGACAATATGGCGTCTCGCGCCGACACGCGGCACGCGCTAATATAAGCCGATGGTGAACGAGCTATACAATCAGCGGATTTTGCAGCTTGCCGCGGAAGTGCCGCATCTGGGGCGTCTGGCCGAACCGGGCGCGCAAGCCGATGCCGTGTCGCGCCTGTGCGGGTCGCGGGTGCATGTCGAATTAAGCCTCGGCGCTGATGGCCGCGTCACGGATTTTGCCCATGAATTGCAGGCCTGCGCGCTGGGTCAGGCGTCAAGCTCGGTTATGGCGCGCGAAATTATCGGCAGTTCGGCCAAAGACCTGCACGCGGTTGCCGAACAAATGCGCGCCATGCTCAAGGAAAACGGGCCGGTGCCGAGCCTGCCCGACCGGCCGGAGAAATGGAAAGATTTGGAAGTACTGACGCCGGTGCGTGACTTTCCCAATCGACACGCCTCGACATTGCTGACTTTCGATGCGGTTGAGGATTGCTTGAACCAGCTGGGGGTCTGACCTAAAATTTTCCTATCAGCCGAAAACAAGAAAAAGGATGTGCTGGATGAAAAAGTGGCAAGGCTTTATCAAGCCCGAAAAAATGGATTTTTCAGAAGGTTGGGATAGTGAGGGCGACTTTGATGATTGGTTGTCATCTGCGGGGCTGGACTGGCTGGAAGATGCGACAGGGATAGAAATCCTTAAGGACACAATCAAAAAGCAGGATCGGGTGGAAAGTTTTGCCGCTGATGTGGTTGCTGAAAATGACACCGGCGAAATCGTCATCATTGAAAACCAGCGAAACCAGACCGACCACGACCATTTGGGCAAACTGCTGACCTATGCGGCCGGCTTGACGACGGATGCCCCCGGCTGTCATCTGGTTTGGATTTCAGAAAACATTCATCCGGCCCACAGAGCCGCTCTTGACTGGTTGAACACCCATACCGACACAAACATCAGTTTTTTCGGTCTTGAAATCAGCTTGCAGAAATTCGGGGACAACCTGTCACCGGAACTCAAGGTTGTTTGCAGTCCGAATGACTGGTCGCGCATGGAGAAGAAAAAGGCAACAGGCGAACTGAGCGGCCCACAGAAAATCAGACTGAAATTTTGGAAGTATCTTTTGGGGTGTTTCTCTGAAAAAGGGATCACCATGTTTAAAAACAGAAAACCTTCAGAGGATAATTGGTTGGATGCGGGGGCGGGGATTTCCGGATTTAGTTGGAGTTTGGATCTTTTACAAAATGAAATTCGCGTCAGACTTGTGATGCAAAGTGAAAAGGAAATCAGCGAGCATATTTTTGGGTATCTTCAAGATCGCCGCGAGGATATTGAGACGGTATTTGGGGAGGATCTGGAATGGGCATCTCCGGAAGGAAAAAAACGCAGCGTCATCGGCGTGATCAAAGAGATTGAAGACGGCTTTGATGAGGCGTGTTGGGAGGAATTGGTTGGCTGGATGGCTGACAGGTTCAAGCGGCTTGAGAAGGCGGTGGGGCCATATTTGCGTGAGGCAAAAAAAGACTGGGACGCGCAGGCGTAACCCCTAATCCACAAGCCAGCTTATCCGGCGGAGCTTTTCTTCGGCCCAAGAAAGCAGGGACATGGCGTCACCTTTGGTTGCGCATGTTTTTTGCTCGTATAGTATGCCCCAATGTCGCGTCTTTTCAAAATACTGCTGTTATTGCCGATTTTACTGCCCGTCTATTTTTATCGCCTGTTCATATCGCCGCTTTTGCCGCCGACCTGCCGGTTTCAGCCGACCTGCTCCGAATATGCGCTGGATGCGGTTCGGCATCACGGCCCGATATCGGGATGCGTGCTTTTTCTCCGCCGCATTTCGCGGTGCCACCCGATAGAAAGTTTGGGGGCCGGGCACGGTTTTGACCCCGTGCCTGTTGAGATTTTGCGCGGACCTTGGTATGCCCCTTGGAGACTTGTGATTGTGACAGAAAAAACGGAAGACGCACATGATTACGCTGACCCTGCCTGACGGTTCCACACGTGATGTGGAGGCTCCTTTGACCGGTGCGGAATTTGCGGCGTCTATTTCCAAAAGTCTGGCAAAAAAGGCGCTGGCGCTGAAACTTGACGGCGTGGTCGTCGATTTGGCAACCGAGATTGACCGCGATTGCGAACTGGCCGTCATCACCGCCGATGATGAGGAAGGCGTTGAACTGATGCGGCACGATTGCGCGCATGTGATGGCGCAAGCCGTGCAGGAATTATTTCCCGGCACGCAAGTGACCATTGGGCCGGTGATTGAAGACGGCTTTTTTTACGATTTTGCCCGCGAGACCCCGTTCAGTCTGGACGATTTGGAAACCATCGAAAAGCGCATGCGCGAGATTGTCGAGCGCAATGAGCCGCTTGTCCGCGAAGTGTGGGATCGGGCCGAAGCGATTGCCCATTTCCGCGAGATTGGCGAAGTTTACAAGGCTGAAATCATTGCCGATATTCCCGGCGATGAGGCAATAACCGTTTACCGACAGGGCGACTGGAAAGATTTGTGCCGTGGGCCGCATCTGCCCTCGACCGGCAAGCTGGGCAAGGCGTTCAAGCTGACCAAACTTGCCGGTGCCTATTGGCGCGGCGACAGCAATAATGAAATGCTGCAACGCATTTACGGCACGTGCTGGGCCAATGACAAACAGCTCAAAGCCTATTTGACCATGATTGAGGAAGCCGAAAAGCGCGACCACCGCAAAATCGGCCGCGAGATGGATCTCTTCCATTTGCAGGAAGAGGCGCAAGGTTCGGTGTTCTGGCACAAAAAGGGTTACATTATCTGGCAGGCGCTGGAGCAATATATCCGCCGCCGCCTTGAGGCCAATGGCTATGATGAGGTGAAGACCCCGCAATTGCTCGACCGGCGCTTTTGGGAACAATCGGGCCATTGGGACAAGTTCCGCGAAAACATGTTTGTGGTGCCCGATGAAGTGCCGGCCACCGATGATGATGCCGATGTCATTTCCGGTGACGCGGATTTGATGGCGCTGAAGCCGATGAATTGCCCGGCGCATGTGCAGATTTTCAAACAGGGCATTAAAAGCTATCGCGACCTGCCCATTCGTATGGCCGAATTTGGCTGTTGCCACCGCAATGAAGCTCATGGCGCGTTGCACGGGCTGATGCGCGTGCGCCAGATGACTCAGGATGACGCGCATATTTTCTGCCGCGAAGACCAGATTATTGATGAAGCGGTCGCGTTTTGCGGGCTGGTTACGCAAGTTTATGAAGACCTCGGTTTTAACGATGTTTCGGTCAAGCTGGCCTTGCGGCCCGACACACGCGCCGGTGATGACGCGGTGTGGGACCGGGCCGAGAGCGGCCTGCGCGATGCGCTGACGGCGGTCGGTCTCGACTGGGAAGAACTGCCGGGCGAGGGCGCGTTTTACGGGCCGAAAATCGAATATCACCTTCGCGATGCCATTGGCCGCACCTGGCAATGCGGCACGTTGCAACTGGATTTTGTGCTGCCCGAACGCTTGGGCGCGAGTTATGTCGGCGAGGATGGCGAAAAGCACATGCCGGTCATGTTGCACCGCGCGGTGCTGGGCACGCTGGAGCGGTTTATCGGCATTATGATTGAAAGCTATGCCGGCAAAATGCCGCTCTGGTTGGCACCGCAACAGGTGATGGTCTGCCCGATTACCACCGAAGCCGATGATTACGCACATCAGGTTGTTGCGGCGCTCAAAGCACAGGGCTTGCGCGCGGATGCCGATACGCGCAATGAAAAAATCAACTACAAGGTGCGCGAGCATTCGGTTGCCAAAGTGCCGGTCATTCTTGCCGTTGGCGGGCGCGAGGCCGAGGCACAAACCGTCTCGCTACGGCGTCTGGGCAGCAAAGACCAAGAGGTCGTCGCGCTTGACGATGTTGTGACGATGCTTGCCGACGAGGCCTGCCCGCCCGATTTGCGCTGAAGCGGCTTTAGGGAAAAGACCAGCCCACTTCCAAACGGTAACCGCGAAATGTGTCGGGCCTGCCGGCAACGGCGTTTTGGCCGCGCAAAACCCGCAGGTTAAATCTATGGTCGGGCGGCGAAAAGCTGACCGCCACATAGCTGCTGCGGCTGGCATAGGATTGGTCGCGGTCTTCATAAATTTCGCTGATCCAGCCGAGCGATATTTGATCGGCATAGCCCAAGTGAATTTCATAATCATTCTTCCACACGCCCGAAGACCGACCGTTAAACTGGGTAATGGCGAGATTTTGCGTCAGATGATAGCGTTTCCACGAAAGCCGGTCGGCGACGCTGACGGTCAAACCGCCGCCGTCTTGATGGCTCACGGCAGGGCCTTCGGCATTAAGGGCTTTTATGTGCGTGTGGTGATGAAAAATTTGCGCGGCGGCTGCCGTGTCGCGGGAGAATTTTACGGCCGGAAAAGCAAGCCGCAAAGCCCGCAAACTTCCCGGCGGCAAAAGACCGAAGGCCAGAAACGGCACCGGTATTTGCAGGCCAAGCTCGTGATAATGCGTGCGGCGCGTGTCGGTTTCCAAATGCGTGTTTTGCACGAGGTGCTTGGCGACAATCAGAATGTTTTCGGAAATCGCATATTCGCCATAAGCCTCTAAGGTCTGGCTGTTTTCCGCGCTTTGAAGGTCACCGCCGCTATTGGGCTCTCCAATTTGGTGGGGAATGTAAACGCCGGCATTTCCGGCCGCACCGCCACGCTTGAGCGCGACATAGCCACTGCCCGATGCGCGCGGCCAAGCACCCGCAAAGGCCGGTGCATAAATTTGAACTGCGAACAGAGCGGCGATTGTGATAAGCACAGGCATGTTTTGTTTTCTTTTTCCTTTTTCACCGGGCGCCACGGCTTTTTTTTTGCCATTGATGCCGATGGCGAACCTCACCATGCGGTCGCAGGCCAATGCAAGATAATCCTGTTCTGAATTTTCTGGCCGAGCGGCGCTCGGTGCTGGCGCGCAATATGTCGGAGCCCGGCCCCGACCGCGACACGCTCAAGACGCTTTTGTCGATTGCAATGCGTGTGCCCGATCACGGCAAGCTGACCCCGTGGCGGCTTGTCATTGTTCAAAATGATGACCGGAAAGAGCTGGGCGAGATTGCGGCGCGCGAACTTGCCGCCGCAAATGCCGGGCCCGAAGAGGTCGAGACCGAAACCGTTGAGGCGGCGCGCGGGCAGTTTTTACGCGCGCCTTGTGTTGTGGCGGTTTTGGCGTGTCCGCGCACACACCCGAAAATTCCCCGCAGCGAACAGCTTTATTCAGCCGGTGCCGTGTGCATGATGCTGGTGACAGCCGCGCGTGCCGCCGGATTTGCCGCCCAATGGCTGACCGGTGCGGCGGCCTATAATGATGATGTTCGCGCACGTCTTGGCGGGGGCGCTGAAGACGAGATTGCCGGTTTTATCTATCTCGGTTCTTGTGACGAAAAACCGACCGAGCGCGCGCGTCCCAACTTTGCGGATATTGCCTGTTTCGGTCTGCCCGACACGAGTTCGACATGATGGGCTCCGCATAATGCGCCAATTATTGCAGGACATGCGCGACCTGCTCGCGCTGGCGTGGCCGGTGGTTATCAGCCGCACAGGTATTCTTACGCTGTCGATCACCGATACGGTGATGGTCGGGCATTATGCGTCCGAGCATCTCGCCTATGTCGGTATTGGCATGGTGCCGAGCAATATTTTCATTCTGGTCATGATCGGCCTGCTGATGGGCACGTCTGTGCTTGTGTCCAACCGTTTCGGGGCGGGCGAAACGGCAAAAACAGGTGAGATTTGGTGGCTGTCTCTGCCGTGGGGCATTGCCATCGGCCTTGTGGGGTTTGCCATTTGTGCGTTTGGCGAGACATTGCTTCTGCTTTCCGGCCAAACGCCGGAACTGGCCGAAAAGGGCGGGCGCATTTCTTTCATTGCTGGGCTGAGCCTGCCGCTTGCCGCCATCCACATGACAACCGGATTTTTTCTGGAAGGCGTGCGCAATCCGCGACCCGGCATGGTCATTATGATTGTCGCCAATATCATCAATATCGGTGCCAATTATGTTTTGGTCTATGGCATGTACGGCTTTCCCGAGCTGGGTGCCGAAGGCTCAATCTGGGCGACATTTATTGTGCGGTTGGCGCAGGTTTTTGCCATTTTGTCTTATGTCTGGTTTTTTCTCGACCGCGCAAAATACGGCATCGACCGGCCGGTCTGGGGCTGGCGCGCCGCGCGTGAAATGCGGCGCATCGGCTATGCGTCGGGCGTGTCCATGGGCGTTGAAAACGCGGCCTTTAATGCGCTCGCATTGTTTGGCGGCTTGCTCGGCACGGTTGTGCTGGCCTCCCATGTCATCACCATTAATGTGTTCGCGCTGTTTTTCATGATGGGGCTGGGCTTCGGCGTGGCAACGGCGGTCAGCGTCGGCAATGCTTATGGGGCCGGAGATATGGCGCGTGTCTATCGCTGGGCATGGGTCGGGCTTGGCCTGCAAACCGGTGTGATGATGGTCGGTGCGCTGATTATGTATTTCTATGCGCGCTTTGCCGCCGGACTGTTCACTGAAGACGCCGCCGTTGCCAAGCTTGCCGCGACCATGATCGGCTATGCGAGCATCGCCCTGATTTTTGACACCGGCCAGTCGCTTTTCGCCATGTCTTTACGGGCACGGCGCGACACATGGTATCCGACGCTTGTTCATATTCTGAGCTATATCGTCATCATGATACCGCTGACCTGGTATATGAGTTTTGAAATGGGGCGGGGTGCGCTGGGCCTCATTGACGGCATTGTTCTGGGCACGCTGGCACCGTTTACCCTGCTGGGCCTGCGCTATGTCTATCTGCACCGCCGCACGCATAAAGACATGGCGGAAACGGCTTAGCTTGCTTTGACGATTTTTTCCGCGTGTAAGTGCGCGCGTGCCTCGGCATCGAAGCCAAGCATTTCCAGAATTTCATCCGTATGCTCGCCTATTTCCGGCGACGGGCCTTTGGGGTCGGTGCTTTCATCGCCAAACCGAATGGGCGAGGCCGGTGCGGTATAGCTTGTGCCGTCGGCTTTCGGCATATCGACAAACACACCCGCCGCGCGCATTTGCGGGTCTTCGAGTGCCTGCTCGAAGCTTTGCACGGGCGACCAGATAATGCCTTCGGCATCCAGACGCTTTTGCCATTCATCCAGCGTGTAACGCGCAAATACGGCGTCGAATTCGGCGACCAGTGCCGGCCCGTTTTTGCGGCGGTTGCGGAAACTGTCAAAGCGCGGGTCGTCGGCCAGATGCTCCAGCTCCGTGGCGCGCATAATTTCCGGCCAGTCGGGTTCACCGGGGCGCGAATTCATGAACAGCCAATGCCCGTCTGACGTTTGGAAGAAATTGCTTGTCGGCACCACGGCTTCATCGCGCGGGCGCGAGCGCGCAATGCGCCCATAGCGCATATAGGTTGAAAAATCCGAACCCACGACATAGGCCCCCGACCGCACGAGCGAACTTTCGACCAGCGTGCCCTTGCCGGTTTTTTGCGCCCGCAACAGCGCGGCCAGAATGCCGCTTGCCGTGCTGATGCCGGTAATGTGGTCGCCCACGGCAACGCGCAACGGCACAGGCGAGGCCCCTTTGGGGGTCATCATCCAGCCAATGCCGGATTTGGCCCAAAACGCCGCCGTGTCGAAGCCCGGCTTGTCGCGCTCGTCACCTTCAAGGCCGAAGCCGGTGACGCTGGCATAAATCATTTTCGGGTTGATGGCGTGCAGCGTGTCGAAATCGAGGCCCTGTTTTTCCAACTGGCCGGGGCGCACATTGGTCAGGAACACATCGGCATCTTCCACCAGCTTGCGCACAATATCGGTGCCTTCATGCGTCGATGTGTTGACGGCGAGCGCGCGCTTGCCGCGATTGTCGAGCGCGAAAATCGGATTGTCCGGATAGTCGTCCGTCATGGCCGTGGCGAAGAAATTGCGCATCGGGCAGCCGCCCAAAGGTTCAACTTTGATAACCTCGGCGCCCCAATCGGCCATGACGCCACCGGCGGCGGGCGCTGCAATATAGGTTGCCATTTCTATAACTTTTATGCCTTCGAGCATGACTTTCTCCTTATTATGGCGTTACTCTATACAGATGCCGGATTTAAATGCAACGGACTATGAAGCAGTGCGCACCGCCTTGCTCGGCATGCGCGATGAGTTGCGCGACATGCTGGAAAATGCGGACGAAAACACTGCGCCGGTAGAGCTTGACCAAACCCAACAGGGCCGCCTGTCGCGCATGGACGCCATGCAACAGCAGGCCATGACGGATGAAACCCAAAGGCGGCGGCATGTGCGTCTGGCGCAGATCGATGCGGCACTGGCGCGCCTTGATGATGGCGAATACGGCTATTGCGTGACCTGCGGCGAAGAAATAAATGCCGACCGGCTGGCGCTCGACCCCGCCATTGCCTTGTGTTTGCGCCATGCCCGATAATGTGCTTGGGGCGTTTCGCAGAAGGCTTTGCATATAAGGGGGGCGTATAATAGATGTTGCCGCGAACAAGGCGAAGCGATAGACAAAGCCCGCATGGGTTATTTCGCTTTCATTCGCGCCGAATATCGCTTTTTGCTCTTTGGCTTTTTGATGATAGGTTTGTCGAATTTCGGGCAGACCTTTTTCATTGCGCTTTACAGCGCCTATTTTCGCGACACTTTTGCGCTGACCAATACACAATTTGGCGGCATATATTCCGGCGTGACGCTGGCAAGCGCGGTGTGCCTTTTATATTCGGGCAAGCTGATTGACCGCTGGCGGCTTTCGGCTTTTGCGGGCGCGACGCTCGTCGGGCTGGCACTGGCATGTCTCATCACCTTTCTGGCCGATGAATTATGGATGCTGGCGCTGGGACTTGTCATGCTGCGCCATTTCGGGCAGGGGTTGAGTTCGCATACCGGCATGACCGCTACCAGCCGCGCCTATGAAAAAAACCGCGGCCGCGCGACGGCGCTGGTGCAATTGGGATATGCAGGCTTTGAGGGTTTTTTTCCGGTTATGGCCATCACGCTGATGGCGCTTTTTGGCTGGCAGCAAAGCTGGCTGGTTTTTGGCGTGTTTCTGGCGCTGGTGGCTTTGCCGCTTTTGATGTTTTTGAGCCGGTTCGAGCCATTGCCGAAGGAAACGGCGGGTGATGTGCCCACCGCCTCGGTTGACCGCGCGCAGGTGCTGCGCGACCGGCGTTTCTATCTGGTGTTGCCGCTTTATGTTGCGCCGCCATTTCTGCTGACGGGCATGTTTTTCCACCAGATTGTTCTGGCCGATGAGCGCGGCTGGTCGCTGGCTTTGCTTGCCGGCGCGTTCAGTCTTTATGCGGGCATGAAAATCGCCGCGTCGCTCGTTTCCGGCATTGTGGTGGATCGCATAACCGCGCTTCGGGCGCTGCCGTTTTCGGCAATACCGCTTATTCTGGCTTTTGCCAGCCTGCTGTTGCCGCCCGACACATTCGGCATTTATGCGCCGTTTGTTTATCTCGGCCTGTGCGGATTGAACCTCGGCATGATCGGACCCGTCAGCGGCGGCTTGTGGCCGGAGCTTTTCGGGACGGGGCATCTGGGTGCCATTCGGTCGCTGACATCACCCATCGCCATTTTCGCCACAGCCGCCGCGCCGGTTTTGTTCGGTGCAATTATTGATGCCGGTTTCGATTTTCACGCCATCGCCTTTGGCTGTGTGGGTTTTGTCAGCCTTGCCGCATTGCTTGCCTTTGCCGCGGGGCGCGATACACTCTCGAACACATTGGGAGGAGACACGCATGACTGACAATATGGCTGGCAATGTGACTGAGAATGTGGCTGGAAATGACGCAAAGCTTATTCCTGCGGCAACGGTTTTGATTGTCCGCGACACGCAAGCGGGCCTTGAAGTGTTTATGGTCGTGCGCCACCACCAGATTGATTTCGCCTCCGGCGCGCTGGTGTTTCCCGGCGGCAAGATTGATGCAGCCGATTTCGACCAAGGCTTGCGCGCGCATTGCGCCGATGCCGAGGGGCTCACCGACAATGAATTGGCCTATCGCGTGGGCTCTATCCGCGAGGCGTATGAGGAGTGCGGTATTTTGCTGGCGCGCGAAAAAGGCGGCGACGGGTTTGTTTCCGCGGCGCGTTTGCAGGAAATGTCGGGCTGGCGTGACCGGTTCAACAATCGCGATGCCACCATGTGTGCCTTTGCCGAAGCGGAAAATCTGGAATTTGCCGTCGACGCGCTGGGCCATTTTGCCCATTGGGTGACGCCCGACATGATGAAAAAGCGTTTTGACACCTATTTTTATCTGGCGCGCGCGCCCGAAGACCATATAGGCGTCCATGACGGCAGCGAAAGCGTTGACAGTGTGTGGATCACGCCGGAGCAAGCCCTGAAAGACGCCGAAGCCGGCACCCGCACGATTATTTTCCCGACACGCATGAATATTGAAAAGCTGGCGAACAGCGCAAATGTCGATGCGGCACTTGCCAGTTGCGGCGGGGTGGTGACGGTAAAGCCCTTTATCGAGCACGATGGCGACAAGCGTTTCCTGCGTATTCAGGCCAATGCTGGATATGGCGACCCGCGCGAAGATATTACCGACGGAATGTAAAAGATTGCGGCGGGCTTAGGGCGTGAACTGCTCGGTTAAAATCCGCTCATCCAAGCTGTGGTCGGCATCAAACAGCATCAGCAATTGATGGCTTTTGTCCTGCTTGATTTCAACTTCGGCAATATTTCTGAACTCGGCATGGTCGGCCACCGCACTGATCGGGCGTTTTTCGGCTTCCAGAGCCTCGATTTTGACATCCGCCCGCTCGGGCAATAATGCGCCCCGCCAACGCCGCGGACGAAAGGCCGATATCGGGGTCAGCGCCAGAAGCGAGGCTTCGATTGGCAG